>JAJPKJ010000004.1 GCA_021323755.1 Chitinophagales bacterium
CTGCCCCACGACTTGCATGTATTAAGCCTGCCGCTAGCGTTCATCCTGAGCCAGGATCAAACTCTCCATTGTAAATGAGTTTTGATGCTCTGACTTTAATCTCTTTTGGAAATTAACGTCTAATCGAATTAATTACGCTAACATTACCTTGTTCCAAATTGAATTGGAATGCTGTTGCTTTCAAACTTTCAAAGATCTTTTAGGCTTTTAAAGCCTCCCATTTTCATTTCAACGGTTACGTTTAGATTTTTTTGGGAGTGCAAAGGTAAGAGCCTTTATACATTCGCCAAAATTTTTCTGATAAATATTTCGAAGTTTTTCTCGAAAACCCTGATTTATTTTAGAAGAACTACTTGCTTTTTTAAAGCGGGCTGCAAATATACAACGTTGGTAGCTCTCCGCAAATATTTATTTTCCATTTTTAATCCACATTACAATACCAGATATTCACTTAAATAAAGAGCTTTTGTTTTGATCGGGGCGCAAGATATGCAGCAACAAATCCTTTCCAAATATTTTTTTGAAATGAACTTTAACATTCCCCTGAAACATGGATCAGGCGATACTTTCAGAAAATAAAAAATTTAAAAAGAGATCTTTGGAACCTTCTTCACAAAATGCAAATCAATATATCATCCAGATGAATGATTGTATCAGCGTAGTATAGTCCGCATAAAAAATCATTTTACAGCTTGTTCTCCGGCAACTCCTGCTGATAATTTTCCCATGCGGTACGCAACAGCGGGGTATAATAAATTTTCCTTTAAAGATTCGGAAAATCAAAGACAAGGCAAGGATTGGTTCGGGGTTGACCAAATTGAATCATTTCTTGAAGTAATTTTCAGGGTAATTTACTGCAACTAAAAATAATCCATGACCGGGAACAGAAAAATCAACCTGAGCAGGATCCTTGCTTTGAATGATCTTTTCAAATTCAGGAATGCTATATTTCCCCCTCCCCACGTGAAGCATTGTGCCCACCAATCCCCTTACCATGCCCCTCAAGAACCGGTTCGCCTGGACATAATAAACATCGCAGCCATTTTCCTTTATCCATTCGCTTTTTAATATGGAACATTCAAAGGTTTTCACCTGCGTTCTGCGTTTTGAAAAACTGGTAAAATCGGAATATTTTAAGATGGCCGCCGCCGCCAGATTTAATTTTTCCAAATCCAGCGTGTATGGATAATAATATGCCCTGTCTGTCAGAAATGGTTCTTTTTTCCTGTAAATGAAATATTTGTATTCCCTGCTTATTGCCTCAAACCTGCAATGGGCATCACTTTCAACAAGATAAATATTTTTCAAGGCAATATCCGGTGGAAGAATTGCATTAATATGATATAAAGAATTCTGGCTGATGTCTCCCTCAAAATCAAAATGCAAAAAATTTTGTAAAGCATGAACGGATGTATCTGTTCGTGAAGAACAGGTCATTTCAAAACTTGAACGAAAAAAAATTCCAAATGCTTTTTCTATTTCAGATTGAATGGAATTGGCGTTATCCTGTTTTTGAAAACCGCTGTAATTATTGCCTTTGTAAAAAACTTCGATAAAATATCTTGGCATAATATGGTTTGGAGTTTGTAGTTAGTGGATTGTTATTGACAACTACAAACTTATTTTATCATTGCTTTGAATCGATTGACATAATAGTCATCTTTCAGTAAGCTTTGCAACTCACTAAAATTTCCCGGATCAGAAACATATGAATAGGCAGCATCAAATAATTTGTATTTACCCGCGTCTTTATCAAAGACCTCGCTGAGCGCCTTTATTTGATTTGTCGTAAAGCATTTTACTTTGAAAACCTTTTTAGCGGTAGAGATCTTATCATCTTCATCTTCAATGGCCAGCATTTTCACGCGCAACTTATCAACGTCATAATCTGTTGCCATGATCTTGCAATTATTATTCTGGGTAATTGGTCTGAAAAGCGGTGCTTTTTGAATGGTTTGCACCTTTGTCGTATCAATAGCGGCAGAATCTTTTGATGAATTCGCGTTGGCAGAAATATTCTCTTTATTTCTTTTATCAGTCGTTGATGTTATTTCTTTATGACCGCTATTGTCCTTTATTACAACCGGTTGCAGAGGCGGTGAAATGATTATCGAATCAAGCGGGATAATAATATTGATCGTATCTTTCTTTCCATCTTTTGCGATATCCTCGTAACTTAACTGCAATGATGTATCGCTTTTTTGTTCGGCTAGTTTTTTTACAACCGTCCGCGCATTGATCTCCTTATTTCCGGCCGCTTTAACTACTGATGATTTTTTTTGCTGATCATTTTTTTTCTTTGCTGCTGCAGCAACCGCGGATGAATCATTCTTCAAATCCGGCTTTATAATAGCTGGCGAACCTTGTTTATTTTGGATACTATCTTCCCTTTTCTTGGTTGCTAGCGCAATTGAGGAAGAATCATTTTTTATTACTGGTTTATTAGATTCAGGCGTAACCATTCTTTTGCTTCTCAAACTATCATCTTTTTTCTTTTTATTATTTATGGCAACCATAGATGAATCTTTGTTGCTGATTTTTACCGGTTCCGTTCTGGCAACTTCTTTTTTGGGCTCTTCGATATTCATATTTTCCATCACTCCTGAATCATTAACGACCTGCGACATCAGTTTTGAAAAACTTTCGTTGGTTTTTCTGACCACAGGAACACCGGTAGTTGTCGTTGGAGAATCGGAAGAAACAAAATAGAGTTGCTGTTTTACCGGTGCAATCACCTGGGCTGTTTGTGAATTCGATAAAAACAACCTGTTGTCTTTTCCAATTCTTAAAATAAAGCCTATGTCTTTTGTAATGGAGATCGAAAATTGTTGCTCTGCAACTGCGCTTTTGGAAAAACCGATGGTGATAATATATGTGCTGTCTGCAAATTTTGGAATAATGA
Source organism: Chitinophagales bacterium (assembly GCA_021323755.1). GTDB lineage: Bacteria > Bacteroidota > Bacteroidia > Chitinophagales > Chitinophagaceae > Puia. The sequence continues at coordinate 2,903 of JAJPKJ010000004.1, forward strand.
TATGACCGGTCGGAGAAGAATTGAAAACACCTGTTGCCACCTTTACATAATAAGGTTGTTTGTTTTCAGACTGAATGGCAATAAAATGATTTTTTTGCGCGCACACATTCGTTACAAGCATTAATAAGAAAGCAACAACCCTGAATTTCAGCATAATATTCATTTCTCTATCAGCAAATCTAATTAATTGTCTAGTGTGTTTGACCTTTTATACAATTTTTATACCTGTTAACCAAGTCAACTATTATCTTTACGCCTCACAATAAATTTATATGAAAAAAACTCAGTTACTATTAGTTTGTTTGCTTGCAAGCGCAGCCTTGGTCGCCCAGCCTGCGCAGGAAAAAGATGAGTCCTGGAAAAAGATTTACCGAGGTTCTGCTACAAAGATCAACGATCTGGTACATACAAAACTGGAAGTAAGATTTGATTACGACAAATCATACTTGTACGGAAAAGAATGGGTGACATTGAAACCTCATTTTTATGATACCGATTCATTGATGCTGGATGCAAAAGGAATGGACATCCACAAACTGGCAGTTGTAAAAAATGGAAATAATGCTCCGCTCAAATATGATTATGATGGAATGCTGATCAATATACACCTGGATAAGACTTATAAAAAAGATGAAAAATATACCATCTATATTGATTACACCTCAAAACCCAATGAATTGAAGGCTGAAGGCAGCGCCGCAATCACCGATGCAAAAGGTTTATATTTTATTAATCCAAAAGGTGAGGAAAAAGACAAGCCAACTGAAATTTGGACGCAGGGAGAAACTGAATCAAATTCTGCATGGTTCCCGACCATTGACAAGCCCGATCAAAAGACCACTGACGAAATCTATATGACAGTACCTGATAAATATGTAACCTTATCAAACGGGATGCTGATCACTCAGAAAAAAAACAATGACGGAACACGCACCGATTACTGGAAAATGGATCTGCCACATTCGCCCTATTTATTTATGATGGCCGTGGGTGATTTTGCCATCATCAAGGATCATTATAAAGACAAGCCGGTTAATTATTACGTTGAAAAAGCCTACGCTCCCTATGCTCAAAAAATTTTCGGCAACACCCCTGAAATGATCGGCTTCTATTCAAAAACCTTGGGCGTTGAATATCCGTGGCCAAAATATTCACAGATCGTTGTTCGCGATTATGTTTCCGGAGCCATGGAAAATACCACGGCCACCTTACACGGTGAATTCTTAAATAAGACCAATCGTGATCTTTTAGATGACACTTATGATTTTGATGAAGATGTTATTGCGCACGAATTATTTCACCAGTGGTTTGGTGATCTGGTTACTTGCGAATCCTGGAGCAATCTTACCGTTAATGAGTCTTTTGCCGATTTCAGCGAAATGCTATGGGCGGAACATAAATATGGAAAGGATGCCGCAGATGATCACAGTTACAAAGCAATGGATGCCTTTATTGGGGGTGCAAAAGAAGGTGACGATTATGATCTTGTTCGGTTTCATTATGCCAGTCGCGAAGATGTTTTTGACGGAGTTACCTATCAAAAAGGGGGAAGGATCTTAAATATGCTTCGCAATTATGTTGGCGACAGTGCCTTTTTTAAAGCGCTTAATTTATATCTCACAACAAACAAATTCAAGAACGGCGAAGCGCAACAATTAAGATTGGCTTTTGAAGATGTTACGGGCCAAGATTTGAACTGGTATTGGAATCAATGGTATTATAATAAAGGTTATCCGAAATTAAATATCGATTACGTGTATGATGATAATGCAAAAAATGTAAAAGTTATTATCAATCAAACACAAGACAGTAATAATATTTTCAAATTACCCATGGCGATTGATATTTATAATGGTACAAAAAAAGAACGTCATAAAGTTTGGGTTGAAGACAGAGCGGACACGTTCACTTTTGCTTACAATTCAAAACCAGAATTAGTGAACGTGGATGGAGATAAGATAACACTATGCGAAAAGAAAGATAATAAAACACTCGACAATTTTATTTATCAATACAAGTACGCCGGTTTATATTTAGACCGCCGTGAGGCAATTGATTTTTGCGCGAAAAACCAGGATGATCCCAAAGCAGTTGAATTATTGAAGACAGCAATGAAAGATAAATTCTTTCAACTAAGAAGATATGCCATCGAAAAAGCAGATCTGAAAAAAGACGCTGTGAAACAAGCTGTAGAGCCTGTGTTGGCGGATATTGCAGCGCATGATGAAAGGACCGTAGTTCGAGCTTCGGCAATTTCTGCATTAGGTAAATACAAAAAGACGGAATACAAATCTTTATTTGAAAAAGCGGTTAATGACTCATCCTATGCCGTTGCCGGAAATGCATTGGAAGCTTTGGCTACAGTTGACAGTAACGAGGCATTTAATGATGCAAAAAGGTTATCGAAATCTCCTGCACATGGAAAATTAAACAATTCGATCGCTGCGGTGCTTATTAAATATGGCGATGAAAGTGATTTTGATATCATTACTGATAATTTCAGCAAAATGCCGGTGAGCCAGACAAAATTTAATTTTCTTCAGAACTATAGCAATTTGCTTTCGAAAGTTAAGAACACTAATAATTTAAAAAGAGGTGTTGATGAAATCGTAAAGTTCCGTGATGCAATACCAGCGCAAGCACGCGACAATACAGATCCTTACATCAATAATGTGATCTTAAAAGGTCTGGCAACAAAGAAAGAATCCGCAGGTTTAACAGACCAGGCTGACTATATAAAAACCAAAATGGCAGACACCAAAAAAGGGTTTTGATGTAAATCTGCAGAATTGATTTATAGAAAAGCAATCAGCATTTTACTGATTGCTTTTTTGTTTATAAGAGTAATAAGTACGTGAAATATCCGTGCAAATCTTTGCAAGGTTTCAAACTTTCAGTCTATGCCAGATTATATGTACTCACCACACAAGAAAAGAAATTGATTTAAGTAAAGTCAAATAGTAATCCAAAATGGAAGGAAATTAATTGATTTTGATCAACGTAAAAATCGGTAATTTTCATCAAATTATTTTCCTGCTGTTTTATGAATGAATTGATTTCGCGCCGTAATCAATATTACTTAAGAATATTTGGTATTTACCAAATAATCGGCGCTACGATTTATCTGGCGTACTTCTTCCTAAATTTTCATTTCGCAATATTTTTGAATGTTCGTCTTTTTGTATTTTTCTTTTCTATTATTGGGCTTTTCTGTTATTCAATTTATTGTGGGAATCTTTGTCTTAAGCCCTCTCTTGATGCGTTAAAATATTCACTTATAAATCAACTGCTTCAAGTATTCGGTTTTGCCGTATTCGGATTTGTATTCATTTATGACAATGGCGTGCGAACTTCCCTGATATTAGACTTGTCAGATTCCGTTGCAATAACTGAAAAAATAAGCATCTTGGGAACAGATATTAGCATAAACGCAGAACCTGAAAAACTGGAAATTAGTTTTAACATACTTGCAATTGTGTTTGTATATTGGTTAGATGTATTAATTAGAGAATACAAGAAGTCTTTGAGAAACAAAAATCAGTAAGTTTTTGGAATCAAAAAAAAGCTCCGGCAAGGAAGTAATATTAAAATAAAAAAATAATACGGTGTGTAAATTTTTTATCTATTCCAACCTCTTTATCATACCCAATAGAATTGCCACCAATTAGCATTGATTACTCGGAGCAATAATTTTTACAATATTTACCGAATCATTTATCATTTACCGTTTTGTAAGAATTGGAATGGACTGCAAGTGGCCTTATATACTATCTGCATTGCCGTGAGGATATTTTTTAGTCAATAATAACATTTTTAACAGCAGGATAAACATCCTGTGCACCGAATGTTTCATTACTGCTAAATTCGAATTGTGTTTGAGAAGATTTAATTATATCAACTACAAAGTTCACAGCAGTTAATAATATTCGGGAATATATTTAGGGAATGAAAGGTGAATATGTGTCTTGACTTTACAATAACCCATATGCCGGTTTTACCAACTTCCGCCCGCTCCGCCTCCGCCTCCACTTCCGCCTCCAAATCCTCCGAAGCCGCCCCCACCTCCGCCTCCAAATCCACCGCCACCGCCCCATCCACCGCTTCCTCTGCTATTATTATTTAACATAGAAAGAAATATCCATGGAAGAAACCCGCCTCCTCTGAATAATCCACCTCCCCCACCACCTCGGCGCGAGATCAAAACGAGAATAATAATGATGAAGATAATTATGCCGATGATGTTTCCGCCTGTTGGACCATTACTGTGCCGGTTATACCCTTCCGGTGCTTTGTATTCTCCGCGAGAAGCCAGGATGATGGCATCAGCAGCCGCATCAAGACCGCGATAATAATTCTGATTTTTAAAATTGGGAACAATTTCGTTGTCTATGATCTCTTTTGCCGTTATATCCGGCACAGCGCCTTCCATTCCGTATCCTGTTGCAATATAAACTTTGTGATCATTAATAGCGGCAAGAATAACCAGACCATTGTTTGTTTTTTTATTTCCAACCCCCCAGTCGCGTAATATTTTCAAAGCATAATCTTCAATAGCATAGTCACCGGTTGATTGAACAGTAACAACAGCAATTTGGATGGATGTTGTGTCATCATAAGCCACTAGTTTTTGTTCAAGCTGCTCAACCTGGTCTGCGGTCATGGCATGAGCAATATCATTCACTAACCGCGGCGGGTTTGGCTTTGGCGGGATATTCTGCCCGAAACCAATAATGAAGGAGAAAATAAATAATAATGATAAAAGTTTCTTCATTAATCTGTTGATTTATCTTCCAAACACAATATCATCTGGTAATTCGTTTTTATCAGTATCGCCATCATAAGGAAAATGGACGCGGAGCGCTTCACTTATTTCGGTAATAATTCTCACTATTCCATCTGCATAATTTTCTTTTCCGAAATGCGATAAAATGATTTTTACTTTTTCATCCCAAAAAACATCGCCCACTTTTTCATGAATTCCTTTATCGCCCATTAATGCAAGCTGGCGATCTTTCATCGCCACATAAACCAGCACAGCATTGCGTTGTTCGGTTTCATTCATTTTCAATCCAAAAAAAACTTCTGCGGCTCTGTCCAGCGGATCAACAAAACGGCAACGGCTTTCCACATACACCCGAATTTCTCCACTCGTTTGTTTTTCTGCTTGTCCAATAGCCTCAACTATCCGATGTTTTTCATCGGCAGTAAAAAAATCTTTCTTTTTTAAAAAAGGAAATAAATTCATAATGATGATCAATCGTGATTGGCGATTGGTGAATAGTGAGGCTTTCGAATCTCATCATTAACCACCCGACCTTCACCGTTAGCTTCCGAAATCAACCTTTGTGTCTTTCGCGCCTTCGTCGGCTTTGAAATATGGTTTTTCTTTATAACCAAAAAGTGAAGCCAGAATTCTACCCGGGAAACGAACAACCATCGTGTTAAACTCCTGCACGGATTGTGACCAATCTCTAATGGCAACGGTTACGCGATTTTCAGTTCCTTCAATCTGCGCCTGGAAATCGCGGAAGGCCTGGGTCGTTTGAATTGTGGGATATGCTTCAACGTTAATATTAATGATGGACTGTTTCATCTGATCCAACTGGTGATTGGCATCATTCAATGTTTGTGGATTATTCGGATCGATTGCCGGGATGCGTGAACGCATTTGAATGATCTTTATTAATGTAGTGTCTTCATTTTTTGCAGAACCTTTAATGGTATTCACCACATTCTCATATAAATTCTTTTTACGTTCGTATTGCGCCTCAACTGCGCTCCATTTGCCTTTTACATCCTGGTCTGCAGTTGCCAGTTTGTTATATCCGCTACAACCCCAAAAACCAAAAATGACGACTAAAACAAGGATGATTATTAAGGAGAGATTTTTCGTTTGCATATTTTTTACGTTTAGGTTAACAGGCTAAATTAGCATTTTTGCCATTGTTGTAAATAAATTTTATCTGCCCGCAATTTTATGATGGGCAGCATACAAGAATAAACAATCCATTTTGAAATTTGTTAAATAAAATTTTATTCAGTTTTAATATTAACAGCTTGGCGCATCCCATTAACAGTTGGCTATGAGCGGTTTTCATGACCGTTAAACCCGGGCGGACTAATGTGCAAAATCCTTGCTCAGCTTGTCAATCTTTTCAGCCGATAATCTATTTTTCCCCGAAGCAATTACAATCCGATAACGAAAAGTTACCGACTCGTTTTTTTTCAATTGAAAATTCATTTCCTGTTTGCCATTACTGAAGATCTTTTGTCCTAGGGGGTTTGCGGCAAACAATCCATAGCCACGGGCATGCCAGTAAGTTGGATAGCCTGGATTCCTTGGATTGTCTATAATGACAATACTAATGGTCTCATTTTTTTCTTTTCCATATAACATGCACCAATTTGCCCTTGTACTCCAGGCACTATCACCCTGTTTGCCTTCACTGGTTAAATAGTTGCCCGTTACCCCTGAGTTATCATTGGCGGCAACAGTGGTGATATTTCCTTTGTCGTCTACAAATTGCCGCGCATCTTTGGAAGGCAATTCCAACTCGTGCGCTACGCGCAATCCAAGCAATCCGTCTTTTGCATCTTTAAACAAGATATCGCGCTGCGCGGTCAATATGGTAATGCGATCTATTATTCTTTCTTCATCATCTGCGCTGAAAATAAAAGTGGTGGCTTCTTTCAACAAAATATCTTTCTGCTGATCCGTCCAATCGGCGTTATATTCAAGAATACCTTGCTCACCGCTTTTTATTTGTCCGATACCGTTCGTTCTTATCCATCCGTATAAATGCTTTTTGTCTGCAGGGATTGCAAAAGAATTATTCCAAAAATCCAACCCATTTACATTTTCATAATTTAACCATAAACCGATATGATGCGGATGATCAGTCGGTTCACCTGCGCGGGACTGTAGCGGAAAGCCGCGCGTAATAATATTTCCATCGGAAGCATAAATAGGATAAAGAACAGGTTTTTCTAAAGAATCAGGATAAATAAACTCCGTGAATGGTTTATTATCTGCCAGCACAATTACCTTATGTTGTGAAGGAATGGAAGAGATATTGATCGAATATCTTTTTTGCTGCGCCAGCAAAGCAGTTGAAAGAAAGATCATGAAAATAGAAAATAGCATTTTTTTCATAACTACCATTGAGTTTAGAGAGTGCTTCGTTGCCCGTTTACTGAAGATCAAAACTTCAAACTATTCTACCGTTACACTCTTCGCCAGGTTTCGCGGTTTATCAACATCATAACCTTTTGCAATCCCAATATAATAGGCAAGCAACTGCAAGGGAATAACGTTTAATATCGGAGAGATTAATTCATCAGCTTCAGGCATTTTAATAACATCGTCCGCCAAGTTTTGAATAACATCGTCACCCTCGCTGATAACAGCGATCACTTTACCTTTTCTTGCTTTTATTTCCTGGATATTGCTGATAATTTTTTCATGATGAGTGCCTTTTGTTGCAACAAAAATAACCGGCAAACTTTCATCAACCAATGCAATTGGCCCGTGTTTCATTTCTCCGGCAGGGTAGCCTGCAGCAGGTATGTAAGAGATCTCTTTGAGCTTTAATGAACCTTCCAGTGCAATCGGAAAATTATATCCACGACCAAGATATAGCGCGTCCTTTGCATCGGCATATTTTTTTGCAAGTTTTTTTATGTGTTCATCAAGCAGTAAAATTTCTTTCACTTTTTCAGGAACTGCATGCAGTTCATTCAATAAATGCACATATCGTGATTCATCAATTGTCTTTTTTTCAAATGCAATTTTTAATGCGATCATTATCAGCACCACCAGTTGCCCGGTGAAGGCCTTTGTACTTGCCACGCCAATCTCAGGACCAGCATGAGAATAAGCGCCCGCTTGAGAAATTCGTGCTATGGAAGAGCCTACCACATTCACCACGCCAAAAATAAAAGCGCCCTGGTCTTTTGCTTTTTCAATGGCAACGATCGTATCCGCTGTTTCGCCACTTTGAGAAATGGCAAAGATCACATCTCCTTTATTTACTACCGGATTGCGGTACCGGAATTCTGAAGCGTATTCCACTTCTACAGGAATGCGGCATAATTCTTCAAAAACATATTCAGCCACTAATCCGGCGTGCCAGCTTGTTCCGCAGGCGATCATAATAATGCGTTGTGCATTGCGGAGTTGCTCAATATTATTTTGAACGCCAGCCATGGTAATCGTTGCATTACCAAGGTCCAGGCGCCCGCGCAGACAATCGAAAATGGTATCGGGCTGCTCAAAAATTTCCTTTAGCATGAAATGATCGTAGCCCCCTTTTTCAAGCGCCGCTAATTCCAGGTCCAATTTTTGAACGAAGGGCGTTATTTTTTCATTACCAAGATTTTTTAAAACGAGCTCATCCTTTTTAATGATCGCCAATTCATAATCGTTCACATAAACCACTTCTTTCGTGTATTCAATGATCGGCGACGCGTCCGATGCAAGAAAATGTTCGCCTTTTCCAATGCCGATAACCAAAGGACTTCCTTTGCGTGCAGCGATTATCGTGTCGGGATGATCGCGATCGAGCAAAACAATAACATAAGCGCCAACAACTCTTTTTAATGCAATGCGAATGGCTTCTTCCAATTCGCAATTATTATTGGTTTGAATATCCTCAATGAAATTGAGCAATACTTCCGTATCTGTGTCGCTTGTGAATGTGTAGCCTTTTTTGATCAGTTCGTTTTTTAGCTGCGTATAATTTTCGATAATGCCATTATGGATCATCGCTAATCTTCCACTCGCTGAACTGTGCGGATGGGCATTGCGGTCGCTTGGCTCGCCGTGTGTTGCCCAGCGTGTGTGACCAATTCCTGCATGCGCATGTAAGTCCTTACCGATCAAACTTTCTTCTAAATCAGCAACCCTTCCTTTTTTCTTATACACTTTCAATCCGTCATTGAGCAAGGCTACACCCGAGCTATCATAACCGCGATATTCCAAACGTTTTAATCCTTTCAGGATAATGGGATAGGCTTCTTTGGGTCCGATGTAAGCGACAATTCCACACATAATGATTTCTTATTTTAATCCCTGCGAAGATAGAATATAAGTTAGAAGACAGAAGTCAGAAGATAAGTGCAACAGTTACATTTTAGGTTTGGAGCGAAAAGCGCGTTTTAATTTTGTTTTCCCGCTCGTGCTGGAAAAGTCCGAATACAGAAAAGAAATTCTAATTCAACAAGAATCTGTAGAGACCAAAAATGCTCCCGTTTCGGGAGCATTTTTCTTACTGTTGATTTTTCCAATAACCATCAATCCATATCCATCCTTCGTCAGTATGTTTCCAGTGAGCGGGAACCCAAACACGCGATGCTGTCCCATTTGTTGACGGTCCGGGACCCGGTGTTTGTGGTTTTTGAGAATAGATGGTGTCATTATTATAATACCCGCCATTTTCTTTTTCATTGTATGAATTTGGAGGAGGATTTTGCTGCTGCGAAGGCGCCTCCTGATATGCTGGTGGATAAGAATAATAATAAGGATAAGACGGGTAACCGTAATAATATGGGTAGCCATAATAATTCCACGGACTATAATAATATCCCAGGCCCAGTCCAAGACCTAGTCCGAAATACGCGCCGCCGCCATAATATCCATAACCACGATAACCGCCATAACCAAATCCTCCACGATAACCGCCATAACCAAATCCTCCGCGATAACCACCGCCATGATAAGAATAACCTCCGCGAAAACCACCACCTCTGAATCTTTGCGCAGTACCTGCTGTCATGATAAGCAGGAGCAAAGAAGTTATTAAAAATAGACGTTTCATAGTGTGTAATTTTAATTTTATGATCTACGTGTTCAGAATATTTTAGTTGCTTGTTTTAAAGTTAATTATTATTTCGATGAATAGAAACATGATTAACAATTGCAGGTAAGCAATTTGTGACAGTAAAAAAACGAGAAGGTTTAAATTAACAAATGTTAACCAACGATTTATTTATTTCAAATAAGTCTCAAACAATTTAAAAATTCGTTTATACTCATCCGTCCAGCTGCTTGGCTCAACAAATCCATGATCTTCCACGGGATAGACAGCGAGTTCCCAATTGTTCTTTCCGAGTTCGATCAATCGTTGCGAAAGTCGAACGATATCCTGAAAATGAACATTCTCATCGACCATGCCATGACACATTAATAGATGACCTTTTAATCCGGATGCAAAATAGATCGGAGAGCTTTGTTTATATGCTATACTATCATTAAAAGGTTCATTCAAGATATTTGATGTATAGCCATGATTATAATGCGCCCAATCAGTAACTGACCGCAAACCAGCGCCGGCGGCAAAAACATCTGGGGTTGTGAACATGGCCATTAAGGTGATGAAGCCTCCGTAAGAACCACCATAAATTCCAATATGCTTTGGGTTAACACCGAATTTTTCAATCAAATATTTCGCACCATCGACCTGATCATCCAGATCCTTGCCGCCCATGTGCCGATAAATTGCCGTTCGCCAATCCCGGCCATAGCCAGCGCTGCCGCGATAATCAATATCCAGAACAGTATACCCATTATCAGCCAATAAATTGTTGAACATAAACTCGTGATAATAATAACTCCACCATTTGTGAGCATTTTGTAAATAACCTGCGCCATGCACAAAAATTACAGCGGGCTTTGATGCATCCTCCATTGCGGAACGATATAATCTTGCATAAACAGTAGCTCCATCACGCGCAACGAAAGTGATTATTTCCGGGTCGCGCCAATGATATGATTTGAATTCCTGAGTTTGAGCAAGGGATGTAATTTGTTTTGCAGTAGTTCCGGGTTTGTTTTCCTGCAAGAACAATTCCCATGGCTTATTGCTGTAAGAATATAAAATAGCAATCTGTTTTTCGTCGGGAGAAATCGTCACTTCGTTTGCACCGGTCATCGTGGTAATTCTTTCCGCTTTACTACCGGCAATGGATAACCGATAAAATTGCTGTTCCCCCGGATTTGCCTCGTTGGTGATTATGTAAAAATATTTTTTGTCGTTCGACAACTGCGCCTTTTGCACTTCATATTTTCCGTTCGTCAATTGTTTTTTTTCCCCGCTTACAACATTTGCCGAATACAAATGAGAATATCCACTCGCTTCACTCTGAAACCAAAAAGTATTTTCATCGATCCAGCCAAGATCACGGAGACCAGGCCCATCAATCCATGCTTCATCGCGTTGGCGGTCGAGCAGTTTTAATTTACCGGTGGGTGCATCGAGTAACATGAGCCAACGGTCCTTATTATCTTGGGAGTATATATCCACCACTGCATGTGTTCCATTTGCTGACCAATAAGGACCATAAACAATAACCCCGCGCGGTTGCTTTTTCTGGGCCGTATCTTTAGACGGATAATATTTTATATAATCGGGCTGATCATTAATTCCTGGAATCTGTTGCGTTTTTACTGCCATCACGGTATCATTTTGTTTATCAAAAACAAAAAATTCATAACTGCCCTGCGCAACACCAACTTTTTCCCTTCCGGGAATATCCTGCGTGAAGCCGCTTTCTGTTACATAATTCGGAACAACCGTATTCTTTGCATCGGCTGCATTCTTGTATAGATCATAACTCACAAATCTTCCATCAGGACTTAGTTCAATGTTGAATGCATTTTTATCGTCAGTATAAATCGTTCTTAGTACTTTTTCTCTGGGAGAATTCTTTTTCAGCGAATCAGCAAGGTCCCTTTTTTGTTTTCTTTCCCGCAACACATCAAATAATTCCAATTGATCATTTTGTAGCCATTTCTCCTGGGCGCTAACATTGTCTTTTTTCTCTTCGGCGGTTTTTGTTTGTCGTCTGCGTGGATTTTGTGAAACCGCTTCAGGCAAGGGGTTTGAGCCTTTTTGAAAATTAGTCAGCTGAACAGTTTCTCCAGTTGCAATATCCCAAGAAAATAAATTTTGCGAGCTGTTGTAAACGATCTTCGTTTCATTAAAACAAAAGAAAGGGTTGCTTTCATAATCCGCTGTTTGTGTTATGCGTTTTGTATTTTTTGTTTTTACATCGGTAAAAAAAATGTCTCCATCCTTACTATATGTAAAAGCAGTCCGGGAGTGATTGTAAACAACGTTTCTGGCAGATAAGAAAGTTTGTTTGATCTGGATATCTGCCTTGGCTGGCACTGCATTTTCCTTAGTGATATAATATAAGGAATCGCTGATGGCTTTTTCCGGATTCCAGTTGAAGAATAAATATTTCCCGTCGCTGCTCCAATTAATATTTGACGGGGATGTGCCGATCCATTTGGGATCGCGCATTATCTTTTCAACCGTTAATGGTGATAAACTTGTCTGCGCAAGATCTTGAAAACCGACGATGACGAATGAAATAAAGAAAAGAATTCTTTTCATGCTCAGTAAATTATTTTAAGAAAATCAATATTGAAATTTTTCGAAACAAAATTATCCATTACTCAGCTTAAATAAAAAAGGCTGTCTTTTATATGATTTAACATACCTGCCGTATTGGATTGCAGGAAGCCATTTGCCACTTTTTCTGATGATCCTTATCGCTTCTTCGCGTAAACCTCCGTCTTCCGGTCCTTTCACAGCCTGAATATTACTTACTGCTCCATCTTTGTCAACAATGAACTGAATTACTACGGTCCCTTCAATATTGTTTTTTACAGCATCAGAAGGATAGCGCATATTCTGCAATAAAAATCGATTCCATGCAGCGTCACCACCCGGGAACTCGGATTCCAATTCAACCTTATTGAGCGTGGCACTATCCATGGTACGTCTAAGTTCTGCCAGCCTTCCATTTGCTGTATCAAGATGATTATTCTGAGCATTGGATCGAAATGCAATTAACAATAACATGGTTAAGAAAAATATTCTCATGAATTCGTTTTATCAGATCAGGTAAACCTGTTTAAATGAAATCGATTTACGCAATATAAAAATATTCGGGTGATAAAAAGCAATCAGAAAAGTAAGGAAAAAAATCACAATAAATATCCCTTCAACATAAAATAGGCAACGCTGAAATAAATTACTATTCCAGTAACGTCAACAAGGGTAGCGACAAAGGGCGCTGAAGAAGTGGCGGGATCGAGTTTACATCTTTTGAGGATGATCGGCAACATAGAACCCATAACGCTGCCCCACAACACTATTCCGATGAGTGAAAAAAGAATGGTGGCACTGATGCGCAAATAATATTTTCCGTAATCGTAAAAATGTAAAACCTGCCAAAGCCCAACACGAAGAAAACCTACACAACCTAAGATGATGCCGAGTGTGAGACCAGATAAAATTTCGCGTCGAAGAATGCGCCACCAATCGCGGAGCGTGATCTCGCCCAAAGCCATTGCCCGTATGATCAGTGTTGATGCCTGCGATCCGCTGTTACCACCTGCACTGATGGTTAACGGGATAAAGATGCCCAGCACCAACGCTTTCCCCAATTCTACATTAAAATATTGCATGGCTGTCGTCGTAAGCATTTCGCTGAAGAATAAAATGATCAGCCAGCCCACTCTCTTTTTAATAAGTTTTACAAAACCAATTTCAAGGTATGGTTCATCCAGTGCTTCGGCACCACCGATCTTTTGAATGTCTTCACTGAACTCTTCAGTGGCGACCCACAACACGTCATCAACGGTAACAATGCCGAGTAATTTATTGCTGTTGCTGACGACCGGCAAGGCTACACGATTATTCATTTTAAAAGCTTTATACGCTTCTTCCTGATCCTGGTAGGCATTCAGCGAAATTATTCGCCGGTCCATAATTTCAGAAACCTTTTTGTCGGGGGGATTTAAAAGAAATTCTCTTATCCTGATATCATCAAGCAATTCTCCTTTATCATTGATCACATAGATAACATCGATGGTTTCGCTATTCTTTCCATTCTTACGAATGTTCTCCATCACTTCAGCAATGGTATTATTTTCGAAAACATAAATATAATCGGGCGTCATTAATCTGCCGACGCTGTTCTCCGGATAACCAAATAGCGATAAGGTGATTTTTCTTTCTTCAGGGTTCAATAATTTTATCAACTCACGAACGATACTGCTGGGAAGACCTTCCAGGAAATCAGTTCTGTCATCGGGAGATAATGCATTCAATAGTTCAGCGATCTTTTCTGGAGGCAGATCGCGCATTACCCTTTTTTGGGTTGGCAGATCCAGTATCTTAAATGTGCTGGCCGCACGATGAATACTGAGATGATCAATGATCTCATGCTCGTATTCCGGATATTCATCAATAAGATGCGCTACATCGCTGATGTTTTGATCGTCAAGAAATTCTTTAAGCGCTTCTTTGTCTTCGCTCTTAACAATTTCAAGAAATTGCTCTTGCATGATTGTATTTTCAAACTCCAAGGCCATGCGGCAAATTTAATACTTACTCGTAATGATTTCGTTTTTAAATGTTTTTAAAATGTTATCAAAAAATAATAAGCATAAAAAAACTCCCGCTATTTGCAGGAGTTTTTTATCATGAAATCATCTTTCAATACTAATATTTAAGATCCAGTTCAACCCTACGGTTTTTAGCTTTGCCTGCTGCAGTTTTATTACTGGCAATAGGTTTTGTATCTCCGTATCCGGCAGCAGCAAGTTTACTTGCATCAACTCCACCTTTTTCCGTTAAGTAAGTCAACACTGCTTTTGCGCGGTTTTCGCTGAGCAATTGATTTTTTTCCGGCTTGCCCACGTTATCGGTATGACCAGAAATATTCAATTTTAAATTCGGATCGTCTTTGAGAATCTTAGCTACTTCATTTAATGATTTATATGATTTAGGCAATAATTTAAAACTACCTGTTGCGAAGAAAATATTCTTTGCATCATAAACCACTTTCTTAATAATTTCTTCTTTAACCAATGGACATCCCTGATTTTCTTTTACCCCAGGCAGATTTGGACATCTGTCTTCCTCATCATTGATACCATCTCCGTCAGTATCGGGAATCGGGCAACCATTGTATTTTGCGACACCAGCAACGGTAGGACATTTGTCCAGCTCATCATTTATACCATCGCCATCAGTATCTGGAATCGGACAGCCATTATATTTTGCAACACCCGCAACGGTTGGACACTTGTCATCTTTATCAGGAATTCCATCACCATCCGTATCCGGGCAGCCCTGGAATTTAGCGAGTCCCGCAACAGTCGGACAAGCATCCAGACTATCCACAATACCATCGCCATCTGTATCTTTTGGCGGCTGAACAGCGGGTATTTCAACTACTTTTGGAGGAGGCGGAGGTTTTGGTTTAGACAAGGCTTCAGCTATTCCCAAAGAATAGAATAAATTATTGTCGAGTTTTGTTTTGCTATAGCTCAACCGGTAATTCAATTGCAGAAATACATAGGTAATGCTGCTGAAATTAAGTTGGAGACCGCCACCTAAAGGAGAATAGGGAGCCCACTTGCCGCCATAGTTACCAGCTCCGATACCGGCAGTAACAAATGGATTTAATAAATGATTATCAGTTAAAACTCTTCCATGCAAAGAAGCCTCAAACTCATTTGCATATCCACTGGTAGTGGATCCGGATACTTTTGTGTAGTCTGTGAAAATACCATTGTAGCGAATGGATAAATCGATATAGTCAATTAACCCTTTCCAATACATGATTGAAAAGCCTCCGTTCGCATTTTGACTTTTAAACGAATTTTTAATAGCTAAAGGCTGGGTGAAATCAGTTAAGTTAATACTGAACCCAATCAAACTGCCTTTTTTTGTTTGAGGATTGTCACCATCCTGCGCAAAAGTAATTAACGCAAACAGTGAAAAACAAAATAGCAAGCAAAGTTTCTTCATGTGCATAGAAAACAGGTTTTAGTTAAAAAATTAATTTATAGTGACTTTAACAAATGCGAGCAAAAATAATTATTTTTTCTATTGAACAGCATTTAAAATTTTTAAATAAGAAATGAGATATCTCGTGAGTTAAAAAAATTTCGCTGTTTCAAAATGCCTTTTTCTTGAAATACTAAAACAAAAATCGATGATTTTGCCATTTCTGTTTGTTGCTTCAGCTC
>JAJPKJ010000054.1 GCA_021323755.1 Chitinophagales bacterium
CCCTTGATAAACTGAGCTTACTTTTAACTCGTACCACAACAAAACATTCAACCTGCTTTGTGTTACATTGCACAAGAAAAGAGAATGCAACAAAAAAGCGCATACTTCGAGATGCGCTTTTTTAATTTTAGGAATATATATTTCAAGGAGTGGAGATTTGTGCAGAATAATGTTGGCATTAGTACCTTACTGATATTAGGAAAAATTGTTTTTGAAAAAAGGAAGCGATTGTCCGGCTATTTCATTTTTTTCAAAGCTTTGGTAGCTTTCTTCTGAGCGTATAAAGCTTTTGATTTATCGCCCGCACGCCAATACCACAGTGCCATTTTGTTATAATACTTAAAGAGGTCATACTGCTCTAAGAGTTCCGGATATGAAAATACATTAATTTTCCCCTGGTAAGCATCGGCGCCTAACTCATAAATTTCATGGGGAAGAGTCATTTTATCTAGATACCATTCTATAACACTAATAATGGAATTATTTGCAGGGGGCCCATATGTCGATGTTTCCAGTACTTTTCTGCCATATTCATAAGCCTTGTGCGGTTCCGTTGCAAGTAATGCATAAAAGGTATAATAGGCGATCGAAGGTGCATACTTGAGCTGAGGTTCTTTACTCACAGCACCATCAATCAAAAAAAGGATTGAATCCGGTTCTCCATATGGGTTTTTATTATTACCGCTATACTTACTTAAGTCTATGTCTAATGAATCATCAAGTTTTTCAAGATGCTTATTTGAATTTCGCTCGGCAGATGCTTCATTTATGTTCCACTTATTATTAAGGATATGGCGCAAAACTTCATGAAGAAGGGGGGGATGCCCGATGAAGGCTACTCTTCCATCTGTATTAATCACAAAAGCAGTAGGGATATATTTTTCCCAGGATGCATCCAACCAACCGGTCTCCATAAAATTGCTATCTTCAAATGCCACCCGATAATTCATCCGATGTCCCATGCTGTCTACAAACTTTTTTATTTCTTCTATAGAGGTGGTTTTCTTTTCATATGCATCAATTCCAATAACAACTACTTTATTTTTGTATTTACGGGCTAACTTAGAGAGTCGTGGTATTGCTGCTCTGCATGGTCCGCACCATGTTGCCCAAAACTCCACTAAATATACTTTGCCCTTTTCAAATTTTTCAACCGGCTCGCCTTTTAACCATTCGCGCACATGCAGTGACGGAGCGGGGTCACCGATGTTTAATAAAAGCGTTTGATTATTTTGTCCAAATGCGGTAGTTGTGATGAAAACAGGTAAGAATATTAAAAACCGAAAATTTGAGGATATAGTATTTAGTATTTTAGTAATTGACATCATAGTACAAGCGCCGATTGACATTAAGTATGGTCCTAAAATAGTATTACAGAGCAAACCATTTAGGATGATAATAATTAAAGGTAAAAAAGTTGAGTTGGATTAGCGATGTATGCCATTAAAAACGGAACCATTACTCACCAGGAATAATTCAATTGATCAATTTATTCCTCATCCCGTACATTATAAGGCCGGCAATAGTCTTGGCGCCCACTTTTGTTTTCATATTCTGACGAATGGTTTCAATAGTGCGTGGACTTAAAAAAACTTCTTTCGAGATTTCTTCTGTGGTCTTATCTTCAGCGAGTAACTTTAAGATGCGAACTTCTTTTTCGGAGAATTTGATCGGATTAGGATAAAACTGGCGCACCTGTCTTTTGGTTTGTAATTTTGAAAGCACGGCTTTATTCACCAGGTCATTAAAATAAAAATCATCATTCATGCAGGTCAGAATAGCCTGATAAATTTCTTCTGGATCCGTCGTTTTTGTAAGATATGCATTGGCGCCCATTTCCATCATTTTGGAAATCATTTCCTGATCATCATACATTGTAAGCACGATAATTTTTAATTCCTCATATTCTTTGCGAAGCAATCCAATAGCATTAATGCCGTCAATTTCCGGCATACGAATGTCCATCAGTAAAACATCCGGCTGTTTTAATTTCATTTTGTGCATGAGATCTTTTCCATCCTCGGCTTCCCAAAGAATTTTGAGATATTCTTTATTCTTCAAAGCCATCTTAATTCCATCACGGAATATTTTATGGTCATCGGCAATGCATACTTTTATTATTAATTCTTCAGCCATGTTCGGTTGCATTGATTAAGGGTTAGTAAAATTGGTGTCAGGTTATCGTATTTTTTAAATTAATCGATTATTATTACTACGAATTATTCCTGGCTGCAATGGTATAATTTTTTTCATAATACCGTAAATACATCATTCGAAATTCGCAGATATACTTGCAAAAAAGTAATTAATGAATTGCAGGAAAAGGGCAATTGTGCTCTTGTTTGGAATGCCATTCACTAATATTTTTGTACCGAAAGTTGATTGATTGGATAGTATCCTAAAACCATTTTGTCCATAACGTCCAAAGAATTCCGTAACCTTTAAAACATGCTACAAAATCTAAGTCAATCAACTTTCTTCTTCTTCCTATTTCAAAAAGCTCCTTTAAAAATTAAAATCAAAATAGCTTAGCAATTAAAACGCAATAGTCCACTATTAAATTGCAATAAAATCGTTTCATCAGCACATTGTGTAGCAAAAACACAGTAATCTTCCTTAACACTTATGCACATTTTATTCAACAATGTGCATATTTTTCTACAAATCGTACATTTTCATAGTTATTTTACTTGTAATATGGATAGTAAAAATACTAATTAAAACTAGTGTGTTTACTTTATTTTTTAACGTAATTATCCTAACTTTGAAATCGTAAAACACCTAGTAAATAATTAGTTACAGGCAATTTACCACATTTTATCATACTAAGGCACAGTTTGTAAATATTTTTTTGGGGTGTTATTTACACGCTTGAAACAATATTGTAAACAATCAAAAGCTTATTGTCATGACAACTAAAAGAAACTCTTCAACACGGAATGGATTTTTACCTTGGAGTTTTTAGGTAATTGAATTGGGCAAAAATAATTCAGCCTTTGTTCTACTTGAGAAATTGAGGACGAATGCTCTCATTAAAATTGATTGTTTTATATTTGAGTTAATATTAAACATCAATTGAAACTCTTAATCAGAATTATAGCATTGGCGGCCCAAGCAGCACCTTTAATTTTATTTTTCGTTTATTATAAAAAAATAAATAAACTGATAGAGTTAAAGGTGATTTTTTTTTATGCTCTATTATCCTTAATATCCATATTCGCATTAACATTTAGCAGTTCTGCAAAAACTTACGGGGCATCAATTCTTAGCATCTCTGCAATACTTGAATTCATCTTTTTCGCTATCATTCTTATTTGTAGTGTCCAAAACAAGAAATATAAGAATCTCATTACAATTGTTTCTTTTCTCAATCTACTTTTCGAATTAAGTATTTTCTTTTTCCACAGTAATAATTTTGATTTTTGGGCGACGCTGAACAATACGATCCTAATTCTCATTTTTTCGATCTTTTATTTCTTTGAGCAAGTCAATTCTCCCGAAACCTTATTGATTTATCAGTCTTATAAATTCTGGATAATCGTTGGCTGCATCGTTTACCTGTCTGGAACTCTGTTCGTCTTTCTTTATACCTCCAATATGGAAGATAAAGTCCATAATATCTTATGGGACATAAATATTGCATTTGAAATCATTAAAAACATTTGCTTTTCTATAGCCTTCATTGTAGCCCAGAACAATAAACAAAATATAATCACCAGCGATCTTGATGATACGAATATGTTCGAAAAACCGTTTTAAATATATTCAACCCTAACCCTTGAAGAAATTTACATGATATTCTTACAAATAGCTGCTACGGATAGAGTCTCTACTGTGCTTTTTTTTGGCACTATTGGCATGCTTGCGCTTACAATAGGGTTAATTGTTTTTATCATTTTTCACCAAAGAAAGGTCATTCGTTACCAAACCAGACTGCAAAAGCTGGAACAAAACCAGCAGAAGATGCTGTTAAACGCTTCTATCCGCATGCAGGAAGAAGAGCGCCAGCGCATTGCTGCCGACTTGCACGATGATGCAGGTCCGCTTCTGGCAACCGCCCGTCTGTATCTTAATGAGAACCTGGTCAACCTGGATAAGACCACGCAACTCCAAAGTATCTATAGTGCCAAGCAAATTATTGATGACACCATTCAACTTATCCGTAATATATCTCACAGCCTCTTACCGCCCACATTAAAAAATTTCGGTCTTGAATCAGCAGTGAATGATCTTTTTCAGAAAATTAGTGGCTCCGGAAGTATGAATGCCAGTTCCCGATTCCATGATTATCGCGAACGCTTGCAAACAGAAACAGAATTGATTATTTTCAGGGTGATACAGGAATTGGTAAATAATATTCTTAAACACAGTAATTCAAGCTTTATTCATTTAACACAAAATACCAGCGGTAATAAATTTTTTATTCGCCTGCATCATGATGGAAGAGGGCTGACCCAGGCTGATTTTGAAAAGCTGAACAAGAGCAATGTGGGATTGGGACTAAAGAATATTCAAAGCCGCCTGAAAGTTTTGCATGGAAAAATATTTTTCGAAAAAGATATGTCGCAGACCTATTATAAAGTAACCATCGAAATTCCTAAAGAAGAAGATGCAGCGGCATAGACAGAGTAGTAAATTTAATGTGTATCTTTAAACTGTTATCGCACATTAACCCATGAGTGCTATTAAAGTTGCCATCGCTGACGACCACAAAATATTCCGGAAAGGAGTGATCCTGTCTTTGCGTCCCTACTCGAACATAAAATTTGTGCAGGAGGCGGAAAATGGACAGGAATTACTGGACGGTTTGGCTGCTTCAGAGCCCGATGTCATATTGATGGATCTAAGAATGCCCACGAAGGATGGCATCGAAACCACCAAGATCGTCGCCAAGCAATTTCCGCATATCCATATCATTGCATTGACCATGTACGAAGATGAGCGTTTTGTAAGTCATATGATGGAAATTGGCGCCAATGGCTATTTGCTCAAGAGTGCGGATCCGGCTGAAATAAAAAAAGCAATAGTTGAAGTCGCAACAAAAGGTTATTACCTGAATAATTTTGTGAACCGCATCCTGCTTAAAAAATCGCATGCACGCACAAAAGTTATTCCTAATCTTAATACAGAAATTACCTTGAATGATCGTGAAAGAGATGTGGTAAAATATATTTGCATGGAATTTACTGCACAGGAAATTGCGCAAAAATTAGATTTAAGTCCCAGAACAGTCGAAGCCATTAAAGATCGGCTGATGGAACGCTTTGGCGCGAAGAATACAGCAGGACTTGTATTTTTCGCTGTAAAAAATAATCTCATTGATTGATTTCCCTCTTGTATCCTTTCTTCTAAACCACGCTTGAAATTAGCATCCTCTATGAAGAACCGGTTTGACCGAAACAACCTGTTATGTCAAAAACCGGAAACATATTTATTGATGTGTTCTCATTCATTATTATTTTTTTACCGCTTCTTCCGGTGAGCATAATTATTATTCAAAAAAAATATAAAGAAGAAACCCTTATTTTTTTGATGATATTATGCCTGCTGTATTTTATCCAAAATATTTTGCTGGGAATCCCCCAGTTTACATTGAACAATCAAAATATCATTATAAATCTCTTTTCTGTGATTGAATTAATGATCATGCTGCTGCTATTTAAATTAACATTGCCGCCAAAACTAAAACACCTGATAAATTTTTTCATGATCTCGTTCCTGGCAACAGTCATCACTTTTTATTCACTAAAAGGACTCAATGAAAGAAGAATGGGAATTGAAATAATTCAAAATGCTGCGATCATTATCGTTATTATAGTCGTTCTTTTTGAATTGATCAGTGATGATAGCTTATTCACGTTTAATCATCCTGCGTTCTTGATCGCTACCGGCAGTTTGTTTTATTTTACAGTTGCGGTCATAATAAATATCAGTGGCACAAATGATACAACGTCGCAGACGGATATTGGTCCGGAGAAAATAATCTTATCAAACACAGCAAACCTGATCCGATTTATTTTATTTGCGCTGGCGGTTCTATTTTACAGGGATATTAATGCAGAAAAAAAATTATGGGAAGATTAAATATTCATTTCGGGAATTTCTCCTTCAACAATCAATTTCCCGATGGTTTTATTTTTTATTTCTTCAACGGATACCCCGGGCGCTCTTTCTATTAATTTAAACCCATTGGGCGTGATATCGATCACCGCCAAATCAGAAACTATTTTTTTCACACACCTAACTCCAGTCAAAGGCAAGGAACAAGTTTGTAATAATTTTGACTCGCCTTTTGGATTTGTATGCTGCATGGCAACAATAATATTTTTTGCACTTGCGACCAGATCCATTGCGCCGCCCATTCCTTTTACCATTTTACCCGGGATCTTCCAGTTGGCAATATCGCCGGTTTCAGAAACTTCCATCGCTCCCAATACAGTAAGATCGACTTTGCCCGCCCGTATCATACCAAAACTTTCTGCACTATCAAAAAAAGCGCCGCCAGGCAAAACCGTGACCGTTTCCTTTCCCGCATTGATCAGGTCCGCATCGATGTCCTCTTCGGTTGGATAAGGGCCCATTCCTAAAATTCCATTTTCTGATTGCAGCATTATAGAGATATTTCCCGGAATATAATTCGCTACAAGCGTAGGAATGCCAATGCCCAGATTTACATACATCCCATCTTTCAATTCAAGGGCAATGCGTTTTGCAATACCAAATTTATCTAAGGCCATAAAACAATTTCAGATTTATGATTTGGGAGCTGATTTATTAGATTGCGTACATCCATAACTGTTAGACACTGTTCAGCTTTATTAATTACTAATTGATCTTCACCGTTTTTCGTTCAATTCTTTTTTGGTAATTATTACCGGAAAATAAACGATGGACATAAATGCCCGGGACATGAACCTGATCCGGATCCAATTCGCCCGGTTTTACCAGATCTTCCACTTCAGCGATCGTTATATTGCCTGCCCTTGCCATAGAAGTTGAAAAATTACGAGTGGTCTTTCTAAACACAAGATTACCAAACTCATCCCCCTTCCATGCTTTTACTATCGCAAAATCCGCGCGCAGCGCGTGCTCCATCAAATACATCTTGTTATTGAATTCTCTTACTTCCTTATTCTTTGCGATCTCTGTTCCATAACCTGCGGGCGTAAAAAAGGCCGGAATTCCCATTCCTGCCATTTGAATTCGTGTTGCTAGAGTTCCCTGAGGAACCAGATCCACTTCAAGTTCTCCGCTTAATAACTGTCGTTCAAACTCCGCATTCTCCCCGACATAGGAGCTGATCATTTTTTTTATTTGACGCGTTTGCAGCAGCAGACCCAATCCAAAATCATCAACGCCAGCATTATTGGAAATACAGGTAAGATTCTTGATTTTTTTTCTCACCAATGCATCGATACAATTTTCAGGAATACCGCATAATCCAAAACCGCCGAGCATTATCGTCGCCCCATCGAAAATATCATTGATCGCATCATCTGCATTCTTAAATACCTTATTCATGCATTTACTTTAATTCCATAAAAATACAATTAAGAATGTTACCAGAAAGGGCAGCTATTTTATCTGCTTTAATATCGGCTTTGCTTTTGGAGAAATATAGGATTGGTGGCGCTCTCTGACAATTTCGGCTGAAAGACTGTCGAAAATCATCTTATTCAAATCTGGACGAGTAAGATAATACTGATAACTTTTATTGAATTCATCTTTGGTAACGTGATGAAGATCGAAGATCTGCTGATATAATTTTAATGTTTCCTGTCTCACATTAATTTTTGCCGAATCTTTCTGGAGAAACTGTTTGGAGTACTGATCTGCCTGAATCATATCCCACATGATGTTTTTCATGGAATCGCGCGACAAGATTCCCGATGGCGCATTGTCTTTATTGACACAGGAGGCAATCAGCAAAATACCTATTATACACCCAAAAATTCTCATTGCAGCGATTGTTTATACTGATTTGCATTACCAATATCAAGTTTGGAAAGAACATCCAATGCCCGTCCCTTTTCATCAGGCGGGGCTTTCTTAAAAATATTTGCCAACTCAATTCCCTTCCCCTGAAAAAAGAATTGAAGGATCATTGAACCCGGAGATTCGGAATTTACAGTGCTTAACTGATTCAATGAATTAAGAATTGCATTGCGTGCATCATCTTCTTTATCATACATCTGATCTAAACCCAAACGATAATAATTATAAAAAGCATCATGCACGAGGGCATATTTATTATCCGTTAAATTTTCCATCAGCCAATATCTATTCCGCAATCCATCGAAAGGTTTCCATCCTAAAACTTCACTGGCATCGGGAGAATTATTTACAATATTCTCTGCTTTTTGAAAATAGGGATCACCACCACGCAAAGAGAATGAATCAAAATCAAGCCCTAAAATCGTATAAGCATAAAAAGCAAAGACTGCAGTAAGATTGGCTGCAACGGGCTCATTTCCCTGAACACGTGTGTCGCTAAAATCTAAGGTTTGAAATTCAACATATCGGAATACAACGTTTTCGTCAATATAATTTATTAAGGGACTTTGATACGATGAATTATAAATTGGTCGCGCGGCTTGCACGGTAAGCGTTGCGGAAAATTCATTATTTTGAAGCGCCTGACTTATGTTCAACACAAAGGTGCAAACGATTTTTTCATTACCCTGAAATGCTTCGCTGGACCATTTTTTCCCGTTAATAAAATTATTCAATGCCAGTTGAAGTGTTGTAAAAATTTTGTGATCGACTGAACTGGGGACGCGGTTGGCTATTATAGAGACCGATGCCTGCAATTCCTGCGCTTCTGTATTTGAGACCATCACCAACACAAAGAAAAAAGAAATGAATATCTTATTTCGCATACATTAGTTTTATCATTCTATCAACGATATCTTTAGCAACTTGTTGTTTTGATTTTCTTTCATAATTGAATTCGGATCCGTCTTTTTCAAAAATGGTTATTTTATTGGTGTCATATCCAAAACCAGCGCCTTCATCGTTCAATGAATTCAACACGATCATATCTGCATTTTTTGCCTTTAATTTTCCTATCGCGTATTCTTTTTCGTTCTTATTTTCCAGGGCAAATCCTACCAATATCTGACCGGCTTTCTTTTGCTGGCCAAGCGTCATCAATATGTCTTTTGTTTTTGTAAGCTCGATATTAAAAACATTATCTGTTTTTTTTATTTTCTCTTTCAATTGATGGGCAGAAGTGTAATCGGCTACTGCCGCGGACATTATCGCTGCATCTGCATGCGCAAAAATTTGAACACTTGACTCATACATTTGCGCAGCAGATTCCACCCGATGAACCTTGATGGATAGATTATTTACAGGGATCGAAGTGGGTCCTAAAACGAGTTCAACTTTTGCCCCGCGAAGAGCCAGTTCTTCTGCAATAGCAATTCCCATTTTTCCGGAAGAACGATTACCGATAAAACGAACCGGATCAATCGCTTCATAAGTTGGTCCGGCAGTGACCAATATTTTTTTTGAGTCAAGTTCCTTTTTCAAAAAAAAAATATCCTCTAAAAATTTTATTATCGTCTCCGGTTCAGCCATCCTTCCTTCCCCAAATAACCCGCTGGCCAATTCGCCGCTCTCCACAGGGATTATTTTGTTGCCAAACGATTTTATCTTTTCAAGATTATTCTTTGTTGATGGATGTTTCCACATGTCTTCATCCATGGCGGGCGCAACAATTACAGGACAAACAGCGGATAGATATGTTGCGAGTAATAAATTATCGCATAAGCCCTGCGCCATTTTAGCCAGCGTATTACAACTTAAAGGAGCAATGATCATAACATCGGCCCAGCGCCCGAGCATTACATGATTATTCCAGGAGTCTTCTTCAAATAGATCGACAAGTACTTCGTTTTTTGAAATTGTTGCCAGTGAAAGAGGAGTGACAAAATCTTTGGCTGCTGAAGTCATGATCACTTTTACTTCAGCTCCTGCTTTTACCAATTGCCTGACCAATAAAATGGACTTATAAGCAGCAATGCTTCCGGTGACACCCAATAATATTTTTTTTCCCTGCAACATGTAAATAAAATTATAGCTTTTATTTATGCCGTGATCATGTTGTTTTAAAAGTAAAATGCGACAGCTTGTAAGCTATCGCATATTTAACGCAAATGAATCAAAATAATTTTAGCTGAAAAGATCATCATCGTTTTTGCGGTAATAGATCTTGTCTTCCATGAATTCCTGCGTCGCCAACAATGCCGGATTAGGCATTCTTTCATATGCTTTGGAAATTTCTATCTGTTCTTTGTTTTCATGAATTTCTTCAAGATTATCAGTATGACTGGCAAACTCTTCCAGCTTATTGTGCAATTCCTCTTTTAATGAGAGATTGATTTGGTTTGCTCTTTTTGAAATAATGGCTATTGATTCATACAGATTACCCGTTTTACCTTTGATATCTGTAAGATTCTTTGTTTCCACTACGTTGGAAGTATTTGGACTAACTTGTCTTCTTAACCTGCTCATTTTTTAAAGATTTTATTGTGTTTTGAGATGAATTCAAAAATACCTGAACTTGTTTACCAAGTTTGCTTTCCGGAAATCGATCCATAAAATCGTTACAATCAGTAACTACTTGTTGAAAACGATCTTCTTTTTTTTCTTCAATACTCATTACCGCGATCTGATAGTCGGATTTTATGACAAACAATTTATACAAATCCCCTTTTTCAGAATCAGGGTAACTATTTAATAACAGATTAAACGTTAATGAGGCAGCCTTATATTGCTCTATGTCAAAATATAATTGCGCGCTCTCAAAATCTTTCAACTCCAATTTAGCACGACACTTATCAATGATCTCCGTGGCATCCTTGATACGTGCCGAGCCGGGGTGGGTGTTGATGAATGCCTGCATAAACCCAATTGTTTTGGTTGTATTGGTCTGGTCCAATTCTGCCTTGGGCGACTGCTTATAAAAAACAAAAGCCCGCATGTATTCCATTTCTTCTGCACGCTGGCTATTCGGAAAAACTTCTACAAAACCTTTAAAAAGGTTTTCTGCATTGGTGTAATCTTTCAAATAATACGAACAATAAGCAAATTTATAATAGAGATCCTCGAATTGAGCGCTGGCTTTAAAAATAGGAAAAAGCTCCTCATATAATTGCTGCGCGTGATCGTAATCTTTCTTTACGTAGTAATATTCTGCCATCCTCAACTTATAATCGTTATCCTTACTCTTCATCACTTTAGTAAACCGAACATTCTTCTTATGATTCCAGAACGCAAGGCTTTTTCCTGTATTTGATAATAAGGTACACGATGAAAAAGCCAGGGATGCCAATACTAATGCGAAAAATAATCTCATAAAAGGGTGCAAAGTTAAGCTTTTTGGACAAAAGTGGAACTATTTGCCATTGAGCCCAAAAATAATGCGTTAAGGATAAGATAAAAAACCCTCCATGAATTATGGAGGGTTTTCGATTATTGAAATAGATCAATTTTACTTTTTCTTCCTCAGGTTTGGATGTGGAGCAGGAACGGTGTTTGGACCTTCTTCTCCTGTTCCATCTTTCAGATCAATGGTGTTTTCTTCACCACCATTTTGACCATATCTGAAGATAAACCTGTCTGCACTGATGCCTTCTTTTTCAACCAGGTATTTAATTACTTCATTAACGCGATCCCAGCTCAATTGCTGTGCAGCTTTGCTTGATTCACCATAACCGACCACGGCTACCTTACAATTTGGATTATTGCGCATTTTTTCAGCAACACTTGCCAACAAAGCTTTTCCATCCTTGCTCAAAGTAACGGCTCTTCCCTTGAAGGTAATGCTTGGCAGATCTCCAATACTGCATTTAGATTTCGGACCTCCATAGTTGCCAGAATCCAGCATTGCTTTAATATCCTTGCAGCATTGTGGTTCAGGACATTTTCCAACGCCGTCGGCATCCACTGGCTGACAAATGGTTGGCGTGATAAGTTCTTTATCCTTACAATCAGGAACGCCATCACCATCAGTATCGCGGCTTACACCATGAGTATCAACCGGGCATCCTTTTGGCGTATTCGGCTCCAAATCGAACTGATCAGTTACACCATCACCATCGGAATCATCCAATACTGGTTTTGGCAGTTTCATGTGGCGTGGAGCATTGATTTCGCTGTAGGCATAATCCAATGGATTGAGCCACCATAAAGGTTCAACAGCTTTGCTGCCTATATTATAGTTCAAACCAACACTCAGGAAACCATAGGAATCAAAATCCCTGGTCTGTGCTGTTTGAGTAAGACCATTTTCCTGCCATTGTTGTCCATCCAATAGATCAGTTTTTATGAAAGTATGTTTGTATTCAAGAGCGAGATTAAATTTATTATTCAATTTGTATTCACCACCAACACCCAACACGATAACAGGATAAACAGGCCATCCGCCCAGTTTGGGTTGTCCCTGATCCTGCTCTGCCGGTGTGTCAAATTTTCCAGTCATTGCGGCTTTTACAGCTTTCTTGATTGCTTTTCTATTGCTGTAAGTAAAGCCCCCGTTATTGTACTGATTATAGATGGCATCAAATGCAGCAGCATAATTCCCGCTGCTATTATGTGTGTTGATAAATGTATTGTATCTGGACAATCCAATACCAGCCAATCCATAAACATTAAATCCGGTCTTTGCTTTATGAAAACGTATGTTATTCAGCGTTACAACGCCTTGAATGGTCAATTCATTAATGGTAGATCTGTAGTTATAAAAAACATGGTCGACTCCAGGCGTATATCCTTGACTTTTCCATGCGGGATTATTGGCATAATCACCAGAAGGTTCAAAATTCAACCCTTTTACACGCAACCAATCAAATTCACCACGCAGTGAAAACACATAACCCAAAGCTTTACGAACATGAATACCTAAACCACCAGTAGGTCCCCAATATCTAACATCGGTTGATCCAAATGGTAACCCGCCCTTAATGCCTATTTCCCACTGATTGCGGGGCATTGCAGGGAAAGGATATGCATTCTGTAAAAACTCATTATGCTGTGGTAATCTTTTCGCAGGAATGAGAGAGGAGTCTCGAATGTCATAGCTGCTTGCGCTTACCTGAGCAAAAGACGCCGATGCAAACAGACAAAATAATAAACCTAATAACACATACTTTTTGCTTGCCATAACTGAAGTTTATTGTGAATGAATGATTTAACAGTCCGAAGATTATTTGCAAAAATATCAATTGATGAGGAATAACCAAATTTTTTTCCTCCAGAACACCACAAATGATGCAGACAAATAAAAATTAAAATTTGATGCTTGGCTTAAAAATACATCAAAATAGTAATTTGCCCTCTATTTGTTAATGAACACACCCAAAATAATATCGGAGGAACTTTCCATTTTTGAAAAGAAATTCAAAGAAGCCGTCAAAAGCGACACGCCTCTGTTAGACAGAATAATGCGCTTTATCGTAAATCGCAAAGGCAAACAGCTTCGCCCGATGTTTGTCTTATTGTCTGCAAAACTTTGCGGTCAAATCAACGACTCCACTTACCGAGCAGCTTCTCTCGTTGAATTGCTGCACACAGCAAGCCTTGTTCATGATGATGTGGTTGATGAATCTCTGGAAAGAAGAGGCTTTTTTTCAACCTATGCCCTTTGGAAAACCAAGATCTCTGTGCTGGTGGGAGACTATCTTTTTGCCAAAGGCATGTTGCTTTCCCTCGATAACGACGATTTCCGAATATTACAGATTCTTTCCGGGGCCGTCAGGCAAATGAGCGAGGGCGAATTATCCCAAATGGAAAAATCACGATCCTTAAATCTTGATGAGAATGTTTATCTGGAAATCATTCGTTACAAAACCGCATCGTTGCTGGCTTCTGCATGCGCCGCCGGCGCATTCACGACAAGCAAGAATGAATTCCTCACAGAAAAGATGAGGTTGTTTGGAGAAAAAGTTGGAATTGCTTTTCAGATAAAGGACGACCTGTTCGATTACGGGAGCGAATCGATCGGTAAACCAACCGGCAATGATATCAAAGAAAAAAAGCTTACACTGCCATTGATCTATACTCTTAACAAGATTGATAAAGCAACCCGAAAGCAATTGATCTATATCATAAAGAATCAAAACAAGGACCGGCAAAAAGTGCAGTACGTGATTGACAAAGTAATTGAAAATGGGGGGATTGATTATGCAATCCAAAAAATGAACGCTTACCGAGAGGAAGCATTCAATATTTTGCTTGAATTTGAAGATAATGAAGTGCGAAAAACCCTGGAAGACCTGGTCAGGTTCACCACGGACAGAAAATATTAATGCCATAACAAGATATAACCTGAATGGCTATGCGAAAAAGATGGAACATACTGCAAAGGGATGAACAAAAGGTCCGATCCTTACAATCAGCATTAAAAATAAATCCGGCCCTATGCCAGGTCCTGGTTGAACGGGGATATGAAAATTACGAAGATGCAAAAAAATATTTTCGTCCGCAACTTGATGAATTGCATGACCCCTGGCTGATGAAAGACATGCACAAAGCAGTTGACAGAATCCTTCTTGCTTTTGAAAACAATGAAAAAATACTGGTTTATGGAGACTATGATGTAGATGGAACTACGGCGGTGGCCAGTTTGTTCATGTTCCTGCAAAAAATCTATTTACCTGAATTTCTTGAATTCTATATTCCCAACCGGTATCGCGAAGGATATGGCATATCCAGGATGGGGATCGATTATGCCAAAGAAAACAGTTTCAGTTTGATCATTTCCCTGGACTGCGGGATCAAATCTGCTGACCTGATCGGTTATGCATCGACGTTAGGAATAGAATTTATCGTCTGCGATCACCATCTGCCCGATGAAATATTGCCGCCAGCTGTTGCTATTCTCAATCCAAAACAAAAAGATTGCCATTATCCATATAAGGAGCTGTGTGGTTGTGGTGTAGGTTTTAAATTGATTACTGCCCTTGCGCAACACTTTACCATGGATGATATGGAAGTTTTCAATTACCTTGATTTGGTGGCCACAGCAATTGCAGCCGACATAGTCCCGATGACAGGTGAGAACAGAATTCTTGCTTATTACGGATTGAAAAAAGTAAACGAAAATCCCAACCCCGGCATTAAAGCCCTGATCAATTTAAGCAGCTTAAAAAAAGAATTGAGCATCAATAATCTTGTTTTTATGATCGCGCCGCGTGTCAATGCCGCCGGAAGGATGGATGATGCAAGGAAGGCTGTACAAATGTTCATTGCCCCGGATTTCAATGAAGCAATGCATTATGCCCAAATGCTTCATTCCGACAACACGGACCGCAAAGAAGCTGATTTGAATATCACGGAAGAAGCCCTGGCGATTATTGAAGCCGATCAAATGCTCCTGAATAGAAAATCAACTGTTGTCTTTCAACCGCACTGGCATAAAGGAGTGGTGGGAATTGTTGCTTCCCGCTTGATCGAAAAATATTATCGCCCAACCGTTGTGCTTACAAAAAGTGGGGATGTCCTGGCCGGCAGCGCCAGAAGTGTGAATGGTTTTAATTTGTATGAAGCCGTCCATGCATGTCGTGAATATTTGCTTGGCTATGGCGGGCATTTTGCTGCTGCAGGAATGACACTTTTGCCAGAACAGGTCGCTGCCTTCAGTGAAAAATTTGAAGAGATCGTATCTGCCACCATCCACCCCGATTCATTGATCCCGGAAATTATTATTGATGCAGAAATAAGATTCAACGACATTAATGCTTCCTTTTACAATATTCTTTGCCAGATGGAGCCGTTTGGACCGGAAAATATGCGACCCGTCTTCATCGCTAAAAATGTCATGGACTCGGGCTTTTCAAAGATCGTGAAAGAACAGCACATCCGCTTTTCGCTTAAACAGGATAATGTACCGATCACGGGAATTGGCTTTAATATGGCTGATAAATTTCCATTGCTCCAAACAAAAGAACCGATTGACATCGTTTTTACGATCGATGAAAATGAATGGAACGATCAAAAAAACCTTCAATTGAAAGTGATTGATCTGAGATTGCATGAACAATAAAAAAACCGCGAATGATTTAGTCAGCGGTCTTTAAGTCCTTTCCAGAATATATTACACAATAATTTTGCTTTTTTGTTTTCCTTCAATTAGTTCAACACTTCGGTTAATGAACTCCGTCAGATTGTTTCCTTTCAATAATCCCTGGGATAGCAAAGCGAGATCAGCAAGATTATGAACGACCTTGCTTTGCTTCTCATCATCTTCTTCTTCCAATACTTTTTGAAAGATCGGATGATTACCGTTCACTGTTAAGGTGACCTCATCGGGCATATTTGCATAAAAACTTCCCATTGGTCCTTGCATCGCAGCCATATCTTTCATGCGGCGCATGAACTCCGGGCGCGTGGCGACGACAGGCAAAGCCTCCGGACTTAATCCTTTCACTTCAACCGTAATATGAAGTGAGGGCATTTCGATGCCAAATAATTTTCTAAGTCTTTCTTCGTCGTCTTTGCTTAAAACACTTTCAGCAGTTTCTTGTTTATCAATCAGATTATCTGCAATATCGCTG
Organism: Chitinophagales bacterium; assembly: GCA_021323755.1. Lineage (GTDB taxonomy): Bacteria > Bacteroidota > Bacteroidia > Chitinophagales > Chitinophagaceae > Puia. The sequence continues at coordinate 16,560 of JAJPKJ010000054.1, forward strand.
TCCACTCTTGTGAAATGAACACCTTCCCATTTCATTTCCATTTGATTGATGAAACCCGCATCCACCAGGGTCTCTAATTTCACAACAATATATCCCTTTGCTTTTGCCTGTTGGATATAGCTATCTTGCTGAATAGGATTCGTCGTATAAAGAATAACCAGTTTCCCATCCTTATTCTTTTGAAGCGCTTCATTTGCCTTGCGATATTCTTCAAGCGTATAAAATTTCTCCCCGGCCGCATCTTCCATGATGTGAAACTTATTTGCCTTTTCTAAAAACTTGTCGTCGGTCATCATTCCATATTTCACAAACAAACCCAGGCTCTCCCATTTTTCTTCAAACTCTTTTCTTTCTTTATTAAAAATTTCTTCCAGTTTATCAGCCACTTTTTTGGTGATGTGATTATTGATCTTTTTTACATTTGGATCGCCTTGTAAATAACTGCGACTAACATTTAAGGGGATGTCTGGACTGTCAATGACTCCATGCAACAACATTAAAAATTCCGGAACGATATCTTTCACCTCGTCTGTTACAAAGACCTGGTTGCTGTACAGCTGAATCTTATCTTTTTGTATCTCGTAGCTCTGTTTGATTTTTGGGAAATATAAAATACCCGTGAGATTAAAAGGATAATCAACATTAAGGTGGATCCAAAATAAAGGAGCTTCGCCAAAGGGATAAAGTTCTTTATAAAACTTTTCGTAATCTTCTTTAGTGAGTTCGCTTGGCTTTTTGATCCAGATCGGAACTGTATTATTGATCGGTTTTACTTCTTCATCCGTCTTTTTTTCTTCTGCGACATCATTAAAATAAATCGGTACAGGCAAAAACTTGCAGAATTTTTCGAGGATGGATTTAATGCGATACGCATCTAAAAACTCTTTGCTGTCTTCATTAAGGTGAAGAATGATATCCGTTCCACGACCTTCTTTTTGCGTTTCTTCCAAACTGTATTCAGGGCTTCCATCACACTCCCATCGTACCCCATTGGCGTTCTCCTTATAGCTTTTTGTTATTACTTCCACTTTTTCACTCACCATAAACGCAGAATAAAAACCAAGCCCAAATTTCCCGATAATATTATTTTCATTCTGTCCTTTGTATTTATTTACAAACTCTTCGGCGCCGGAAAGGGCAACCTGGTTGATATATTTATCAACCTCATCTCCCGTCATTCCAATTCCTTTATCGGAAATGGAGATCGTTTTATTGGCAGCATCCAGGGTAACGGTAATGGATAGATCACCAAGCTCTCCTTTTGCTTCTCCGATCGACGAAAGCGTTTTTAGTTTTTGTGTTGCATCAACAGCATTACTGATTAGTTCACGGATAAAGATCTCATGATCGCTGTAAAGAAATTTTTTAATGATCGGAAAAATATTTTCTGTTTGAACGCGGATGTTTCCTTTTTGCATGATTTAATTTTTATACCAAGGCCTTTATGAAATTTCATTACACAAATTGTTACCAATTACTCCAAGGGGGATTTTTTCCTGATTGGTGAAATTAGTTCTAATTCATGCTACGGTCAGCTGTTCATCAAACAAAATGCCATTTAAAAGTTTGCTGACAAGAAGTCTTATGAGGTCCGGAAACGAATTTTAAACCTGAAATTTAACGGGACCAGCGCAGAAGTGTGGATCCCAACCCGTGGGAGATGCCATGAAAACAGGTGATATGACCAAAAAAAGCATATGGCTTTTGGCGAATGGCTATTCGCTTTTCTTTTTGTCTTTTCCTTTAAAACAACTACTTTTGCAGCCCATTTTAAAATTTATAAACAAACAAAAATCAGGGAAATGAACAATTATGAATTGATGGTGATTTTTACCCCTGTGCTGTCTGAAGAAGACTATAAAGCTTCTCAGAAGAAATTTTCTGCCTTCGTTAAAGAAAATGGCGGAAAAATAGTGCACGAAAATCCCTGGGGACTAAAATCACTGGCGTATCCCATCCAGAAGAAAACCACAGGCTTGTACTGGGTTCTGGAGTACAGTGCGCCATCCGACTTCAATGAGAAGCTGAAAATTCAGCTTCTGCGCGACGAACATGTCCTGCGCTTTAAGGCTACCAGACTCGATAAATACGCCGTCGAGTACAATGCCCGAAAGAGAAGTGGTGTACCAAATGCAACCGAAAAAGTGGAGGCTTAACTTATGGCAAAAGCTAATGAAATCAAGTATCTCACGGCCATTAAGACCGAAAAGAGAGCTAAAAAATTCTGCCGTTTTAAAAAGTATGGTATCAAATATATCGACTATAAGGACGGTGAATTTTTAAAGAAATTTCTGAACGAGCAGGGCAAACTATTACCTCGCAGAATTACCGGCAATTCGCTGAAATACCAGCGTAAAGTGTCAGAAGCTGTGAAAAAAGCTCGCCAGATGGCAATATTGCCGTACGTAACCGATCTTTTAAAGTAAGGAGGACATCATGGAAGTAATATTAATACAAGACGTTGATAATCTTGGTGCGGCTCACGAAAAAGTAAAGGTAAAACATGGTTATGCGCGCAACTACCTGATTCCTAAAAAACTGGCCGTAGAAGCCAATCCCAGCAACTTGAAGCAGTTGAATGAAAGGCTCAAACAGGTTCAGAAGAAGGAAGAAAAAATGATGGCTGAGATCAATAAAGTGATCGAAGTGCTGAAGGAATCTCCTTTAAAGATCGGAGCAAAAACAGGCACCAGCGGCAAGATCTTTGGAAGCGTAACAGCGGTGCAACTCGCACGCGCCATCCGCGATCAGAAAGGTTATGAAATTGACCGTCGTCGCATTCACATTCTTGATGAAGTGAAAGAGCTGGGAACTTATAAAGCCAAAATAGATTTCGGTAACGGAAACGACACTGAAACTGAATTTGAAGTAGTAGCAGAATAAGTAAAGGTACCGGATGCCAGCTGCTGTAAACCAGTAACAGGCATCCATTTAAAAACTTTTCTATTTTAATAAAAACCCTATCTTTACATTAGAAGCTCTTCTGTTTAATGCTTTACTGTGTTCTGTTGTTAGCTCACGTTCGTTAGTTTCCTCAGTTCATTGTATTTTAATCAGGAAATAGTAAGAGTTTGTTTTTTTAATTTTAATTTTTTTGAACAATGAACATCTATGTAGGAAATCTCTCCTGGCAAATGACCGACGAAGATCTCAGAAATCTTTTTGAACAACACGGTGCCGTTGCATCTGCTAAAATTGTTAAAGACAAAGTTTCAGGACGCAGTAAAGGTTTTGGCTTTGTTGAAATGGAAGACGCTAATGAAGCTCAACAAGCTATTACCAGTCTTTATGACAGTGAAGTGATGGGACGCAAAATCATCGTTAATGAATCACAACCAAAACCACAAGGTGGTGGAGGCGGTGGTTACAAAAAGAGAAGCTTCGGCGGCGGTGGCGGAGGCGGTGGATACAAAAAAGGTGGCTACAATCGCGGTGGCGGTGGTGGCGGCTACGACAGGGATTATTAATCTTATCAATCAATATATCTCTTTTGAAATCCTTTTCTGTACGAGAAGGATTTTTTGCTTCTAGACCTTCTGGCTAAGACTGCAATTGTCCTAAAACTCAATAAAGAAATAGAAATTTTTGGGGAAGAATCTCAATCATGAATTCATCTGCCTGCATCAGCTCTCCATCTAAATGCCCGTATAGTATTTCTGGTGATCTTATTTCAATACGCTTTGCCCGGTCAATTTCAACAATAGACAAATGGGTATGTTTCCCCTTTTCCACCTTTGGCAAATAAAACAAACGCAGCAAACGAGAGATCTTTTTTATCAAAACAATATCCAATTCACCATCATTGATATTTGCCTGAGGCGCCACCAGGAATCCACCACCATAACGGCAACCATTGGCCACTGTTAGCATAAATAATTTTTCATTCCATGATCTTTTGTCAGTTTGAATAATCATTTCTTTTTCCCGGTAAAAGAAGATCTTTTTTAAAACTGTTAATAAGTAAGCAATATGTCCGCTTAAGATCCGGTTTGCACCCATCGCTTTTACCACTTCGCCATCAAAGCCGATACCAACGCCATTGATAAAATACCTGCCATTGCAAATTCCGCCATCGACTTTTTTAGCAGATGTATGTAATACAATTTCTAAATATTCATCAATCGTTTTATCAGCATATAATTTCCAGGCAAAATCATTACCCGTGCCCCCTTTAAATAACGCTATTGGAATACGCGTGTGCGGGAATCTATTTATGAAGAAATTTACAGTTCCATCGCCACCAACCAGCCAGACTGCAGAAAACCGATCAAAATTTTCCGGAAGGTCATTATCGAAAACGGAATGAGAAATGTTTATCTGCAATAATTTTTCTTGCAGATGAGCCAGAACGGCAATCGCATTGCCTTTGCCAGCCCGCTTATTGCAAACAATAGCAATTATTTTATCATTGTCCTGATGATTATGCAATGGCAACAATTTCAAATCAACATTACAAAGAATTTTTACAGAAAGAAAATTCTGTTTGTAACCAATCCAGATTCTATAACTTTATTCAAGTTCAAACAGCAACAATTTATTCATTATGAGAAGAACCGTATTAGCTTTCATCGCAAGCGCATTTCTTTTTTCCTGCTCACAAAAGCAATCTGCAGATAAAATTTACGTGAATGCAAAAATCTGGACCGGTGATTCCGTCAATGACAGAGCAACTGCCATTGCCATAAAGGACAACCTGATCATCTATGTGGGCAATGACTACACCGAATTCAAAGGAAGCGGCACAGCCGTTATTGATGTTAATGGAAAAATGATGGTGCCGGGCTTTATAGATAATCACACCCATTTTCTTGGCGGCGGTTATCAGCTATCAAGCGTAAACCTGCGCAATGCAAAAACGCAGCAGGATTTTATTTCAACATTAAAAGAATATGCTATCACGCATAATGATGACCGTTGGATACAAGGTGGCGACTGGGATCATGAAGCCTGGGGCGGCAATTTGCCAACAAGAAACTGGATCGACAGTATAACAGGAAAACATCCTGTATTTATCGAACGATACGATGGACATATGTCTCTTGCTAATTCAATAGCATTAAAACTTGCGGGTGTTGATAAAAACACGCCAAATCCTCCTGGTGGAGAAATTGTAAAAGATCCAAAGACAGGTGAACCTACCGGCGTTTTAAAAGATGAAGCAACCAATCTGGTCTTTAAAGTGATCCCGCCGCCCTCACAAGAGGAACTTGATGAATACCTGGCAAGCGCAGTAAAAGAGGCATTTGAGCATGGTGTCACGCAGATATGCGATATGAGCACCTATGGTGGTTGGCCTGATTTAGCGACTTATCGAAAAGCGCATGCAAATAATAAATTGGATTTGCGTATTTATTCTTTTGTTCCTTTACGTACCTGGGCAAAGCTCGATTCTTTTGTAAAGAAGGAAGGCTGGGGCGATGATGTTTTGCATTGGGGCGGATTAAAAGGATTCGTTGATGGTTCGCTCGGCTCAACAACTGCATGGTTCTACAAGCCATATTTGGATGCTCCTACCAAAACAGGATTGCAGGTAACAGATACTACATTATTACGCCAATGGGTATTAAGCGCTGACTCCGCCGGACTACATTGTGCAACCCATGCGATCGGTGACAGGGCGAATGATTTTATCTTGGGCGTATATGAGGAAGCAGAAAAAAGAAATCCCGACAAAGATCATCGCTTTCGCGTAGAACATGCGCAACATCTAACGGCAACGGCTATCCGGAAATTTGCATCCCTGCATGTTATTCCTTCCATGCAGCCTTATCATGCAATTGATGATGGCAAATGGGCTTTTAAGCGTTTGGACAGTGCAAGACTAAAAGGCACTTATGCTTTCAGAACTTTATTGGCTGAAGGTGCAAATGTGACATTTGGCTCCGACTGGACTGTCGCGCCACTTGATCCAATCGCCGGCATTTATGCCGCCGTTACCCGGCGAACACTTGATGATAAAAACCCGAACGGCTGGTTCCCCGATGAAAAGATATCTGTTGAGCAGGCATTAAGATGTTATACTACTAATAATGCCTACGCCTGTTTTCAGGAAAATAAATTGGGCAGGCTAAAGGCGGGAATGCTGGCGGATTTCGTGATATTATCCGATAATATTCTAGAGATCGCCCCGGAAAAGATCCGTGATATAAAAGTGCTGCGAACAATCGTTAACGGAAAAGAAGTCTATCTGAGCAAATAGAATATCTGGGATATAATGCCTTGCCTCCCTTTATAAAAAAACGCCCTCCACCAGGAATCCTGTAAATCTCGTTATCCATAATCAGCAGTAAGACATCTCTATTAAATGCCATAAGCCTTTACATGGGCGTAAAACTTTTTAACACGGCTACTGCATCGTGATAATATTCCTTGGCATAATTTATCCAAACATAGAAACTGATATCGGAATGATCAGGATGAACGATAAGCATTATTGTCGCCGGTAATCCATTATTGCTCTTGCCGTCAATAGCGCAACCCCAATATCCATTCAGGTTTTCCAGATAGATAGGCTGCGCGTTTCCTTCTGAATTTTGATCATCATAACTAAGCCCGGTACTGTTTGCCCATTTCACCAACGCATTCTTCATACCATCATAAGTAAGGTTTTCTCCTTTCCGCGGATAAATATCTATATACATTGCGCTATTCCCCGCTTCATAAACTGTTGCATCATTCTTTTTCACCACCAGGTTATCGGGAGCTTTAAATTTTATTCTATAAGTTTCCCAGGTCCACTGTTGCAGGGTTTGCGCAGCGGCAATGCAACTGGAGGTTATCAATAAAATCGTAAAAAGGAATTTGGAGCGCATAAATTAAGTTTTGGAGTGTAGAAAATGAAAATCTACCTGAATGTAATAAAAAAAGAAATTATTTCCTGAGAAAGTCCATTATTTTTTTGATATGATCGGCATGAGCGATGTGTTGGGTATCAAGAAGCTTTGGGCATGGAGACCTGAGCTGCAAACCAAAAAATGTTCAATCCCGGCGTCTTACAGCTCCTGGCATTTTGTTCTTTATCTTTAAAGAAAAATTTATGCAACGCAGAAATTTTATTAAGAGCACATCTCTTGCTTCGGCGGGATTGACCATCATCAATTTTCCATTGTTTGGCAAGAATGCGCCAAGCAATAAAGTAGTTGTTGCTGTGATGGGAGTCAACAGCCGCGGTTCATACCTGGCAAAATGTTATTCCCAATTACCAAACGTTGAGGTAGCATATATCTGCGACGTAGAAGATAAGGCGATTCAAAATGGATTGGATGCATTGAAAGATGCTCCGCGAAAACCACAGGTCTATAAGGATATCCGCAAATTGTTGGAGCAAAAGGATTTTGACGCGTTGATCATTGCTGCTCCCGATCATTGGCATGCACCTGCCGCTATTATGGGCGTTCAACATAACAAGCATGTATATGTGGAAAAACCATGCGGTCAAAATCCATATGAAGGGGAATTGCTGGCAGAGGCCTTGCACAAATATGGAAAACATATTCAAATGGGGAATCAGCGTCGTTCGATGCCGACATTAATTGAAGCAGTAAAGCAGGTTCGTGATGGCGCTCTCGGTAATCCATATTTTGCAAAAGCATGGTACACGAATAATCGCAAATCGATCGGTATAGGAAAAAAAATCGCGGTACCCCCAACATTAGATTTTGAATTATGGCAGGGTCCCGCGCCGCGAAAGGATTACCAGGATAATTTGGTTCACTACAATTGGCATTGGTTCTGGCATTGGGGAACAGGCGAAGCCTGCAATAATGGAACACATGAAATTGACTGCTGTCGCTGGTTTCTGGGTGCTGACTACCCAACGAAAGTCGTTTCTGCCGGCGGTAGATATGCATTTAAAGATGACTGGCAAACGCCGGATACCCAGGTTGCGAGTTTTGAATTTGGAGACACCAAATCCATCTCCTGGGAGAGCAGAAGCTGTAATATTTTTCCGGTCGAAGGTGCAGGCAGAGGGTTTATTATTTACGGCGACAAAGGTTCATTAGTAAATCTGGGTGGTGGAGATTATAAGATTTTTGATGAGAAGAGTAAATTGGTGAAAGAAGTGAAACCTGAAACTGCTGCGGACCCGACCAATCCAATCAGCGCAACAGGAAACTTGGATCTATATCATTTCGAAAATTTTGTAAAAACCATTCGTGGCGAAGCGACATTAAATTCCCCGGTTGATGAAGCATCGAAAAGTGTGCTGCTTTGTCATCTCGCAAATATCGCGCAGCGGAGCGGGAGAACATTGCATTGTGACCCCCGAAATGGACATATTAACAATGACGATGACGCAATGAAACTGTGGAGACGGGAATATGAAAATGGCTGGGGACCAAAAATAAGTTGAGAAGTTGACTGGCATTTGCAGACCAATCAACTCCTCTTCCTACCAACTAATCCTTTACTTTTATATCAATGGCTGCTTTTTGTCTTGCTTTAGCAGCATCGTTGAATGCCGGAATTTGCTTGTCAACGATAACTTTCAATTTCAGCAATTGTCTGTCTACCCGCGCTGCAAGCGAGTTGTATGAGTCAATCATAGCATTGGTGGGCTTGGCATCTTCACCAATAATGGTTCCATTTAAAGCAGTTAATTTTTCTTCAAGACGCATCGGAAAGCGAAGATCATCTTCACCCGCTTTTATTTTGCTGTTGTGCAATGAATCATCAATGGCGCTGAGAGAATCGATAATTGGTTTTGATAAATTCTTAAATGGCTTTGCTTCTGCGGAATCTTCGATGGCCCCCACAAACCCATTCAACTGGTCGCGCAGATTGCGTATTTGTTTTGTTGCTTTGCCGAGTTCGTTCATTTTATTGTGAACCTTTATTGCCAGGTTATGCTGTTCATTCAAATCGGCAGTAGTGAAGCTGCTGCGGGGATCATTCAGGACTACAAAATTTTGCATTTGCATTAATGAATCTCCAATATATAGTTTTGCCTGGTAGGTGCCGGGTACTGCAAGTGGTCCGGCAAATGTTCCCTCAAATGCTGCATTGCTGTCCCCCTTCGCCGCAGGATAATGAAGGTCCCACACAAAAGCGTTCATGCCGCTGTCAACACTTAATAAACCGGGGCGTTTTGCCTTGCTTTCATAATAATCTTTAGAAATTTTCACCACTTCCCCTTTATTGTCTTTTATGTTTGAATAGGTGATGATGCTGTCACCCGTTGCAGTATAAAATTTCAACTTTAGCTCTTTATATGGCTTTGATTTCAAGTAATACCGGAGAATGACGCCATTCGGTGCATTTTGTCCCTCCTGCACATTAGGGTCTTCAATGTATCCGCCATGCATGCGGTAAGAATCGCGTGGTTTATAAAGCCATGCAGTTGATTTTGATATCTCATCACTCATTTGATAAAGCGTAGTGACATCATCGAGAATCCAGAAGGAGCGCCCATGGGTGGCGATCACCAATTCTTTATCCCTTACCTGCACCTGAATGTCGTGTACAGGGGTATTTGGTAAATTCAACTGCAGACTCTGCCAGTGGGCGCCATCATCAAATGAAATATAAATTCCGGTTTCAAGTCCGCAATACAAGATCCCCTTTTTATTCGGATCTTCTCTGACACAACGATTATAAATATTTTCAGGAAGTCCATTTGTGATGAGCGACCATGTTTTTCCATAATCATTTGTTTTGAAAATATAAGGCTTCGTGTCATCACTTTTATATCTTGTTGCAGAAACATAACAAGTTGCGGCATCAAAATGTGATGGCTCCACATAACTAATCAAAGCCCAGTCCGGCAAAGATTTCGGCGTAACGTTCGTCCAATTTTTCCCATCATCAACGGTAACAAACACCAATCCGTCATCGGAGCCGGTCCAAATCACACCCTGCTTTACTGGAGATTCTGCAAGAGCAAAAACATCTGCATATACTTCCGCGCCTGTGTTGTCCAATGTTATCGGACCACCACTAGGCTTTAATGTTTTCGGATCATGACGGGTTAGATCGGGGCTGATGATTTTCCACGATTGCCCCGCGTCAATACTTCTTACAACATAATTAGCGCCGGCGTAAATCATTTTATTATTATGGGGAGAAACAGCGATCGGGAATGTCCAGTTAAAACGCAATTTATAATCTTCGGCGCCTGACCCCTGGTGCAATTCGGCATCAGGAGAAATCGTGCGATACTGATTTGTTTTTTTGTTAAAGGTGCTTAGCTGTCCATCGTATTCCCCGCCATAGGTAATATCAGGATTTGTCGGATCCGGAACAATATAGCCGGCTTCGCCACCTGCGACGGAGTACCATTCACGTTCACCAATGGTATACCCGTTTGTGCGACTGGCGATTCGAATACTGCTGTTGTCCTGCTGCGCACCATAGACGTTATAAGGAAAATCGTTGTCCAGATTTACATGATAGAATTGTGCTGTAGGCAGATCTATATCGCTAAAGTTTTTTCCTGCATCAAATGTCACTTCCGGACCTCCGTCATCTGCCATAATCCAATTTTTCGAATCATCTGGATTGATCCACATATCATGATTATCACCGTGGTGGTTCGCCATTTTTGTCCAGCTGGTCCCCCCATCAATTGATCTCCAAAATTCAACATTCAGAATATAAACTACATTTTCATTTTTTGTATCTGCAAAAACCTGACTGAAATACCAGGGGCGTTGAGTAAGATCATTCTGTGTACTTACCAATGACCAGTTCTCGCCTCCATCATCTGACCGGAATACGCCGCCATGCTCATTTTCAACAATTGCATAAATACGCAAAGAATTAACCGGGGAAACTGAGCAAATAATTTTCCCCATCAATCCTTTGGGCATACCAGGTTTTTCAGAAATTAATTTCCAGGTGTTACCCCCATCCAATGATTTATATAATCCACTTCCTGTTCCCCCGCTACTCAATGAATATGGGGTGCGGTGCGCTCTCCACATGGATGCATAAATTATCAGGGGATTATTCGGATCGATCTTAACATCTGCGCATCCTGTGCTATCATCAAAGCTCAATACCTGCTGCCAGGATGCGCCCCCGTCTTTTGACCGGTATAATCCTCTTTCTTTATTTGCGCCAAAAATTTTCCCCATCGCTGCAGCATAAACTATATCCGGGTTTTGAGGATCGACGGCAATGGTGCCGATAGCATAAGATTTTTCAAGCCCAACATGCTTCCATGTCTTACCGGCATCTGTTGTTTTGTACACGCCATCGCCAAAGGAAATATTGTTACGCATCTCTACTTCACCCATGCCTGCATAAACAATATTTGGATTTGATTTCGAAACAGCGATTGCCCCCACTGATGAGGATTTAAAATTGGAATCAGAAACACAAAGCCAGGTGTTGCCTGCATCAACTGATTTCCAAACACCGCCGCCGGTTTGTCCTGCATAATAAATCGTTGGCTGACCAGCAACCCCGCTTACAGCAAGGCTTCTGCCTGCACGATAAGGTCCAATGCAACGCCATTTCAATGCTGAAAACATTTTTTTGCTGAACACCTCATTATAAGTTGAAGGATTATCCGCAGGTTTTTTTTGCGCATCTGTCTGGACAAATAAAAAAAAGATAATGGTAATTGAAATAAAGCGTTTAAGCGTTACCGTTAGATTTGGCATTCCTGTTGGTTTTGGTGAACTAAATGTATGATTTTTCGAGAATAATCGCTGCAGCTTAAATTTTGAATTACCAGAAAAGATGATACCCGCAGAGGCAAACTGCACGCATCTCATGGCCGCCTGATCACCATTGTTTGAAATTATTTTAGTTCCCTGATCTTAATACTCCGGAAACTGGCCTCATTACCGTGATCCTGCAATAAGATATGACCTTGTTTTGCTTCGCCGAAGTTTTGCCAGATCTTATATTTACTGATCGCTACCAGGTCGCGGAATTCTTTTGAACCGCGCCCGTATTCCAAAACTTTCACTCCGTTGAGATAGTGTTCGACATGATTATTCGGATACACGATGATTCTTCCAGAGTTCCATTGACCAATCGGATGAATAAAACGTTTTTGTTTGTTCGCTTTTATCAAATCGTACAATGATGCAAGCGTTCTGTCGCCCTCTCTGCCAAGTTTTGCATCAGGATGAAGTGAATCATCGAGCAACTGGTATTCTAATCCGATCGCCGAGCCCTCATTATGTTCGGATAGCGTTACGAAATATTTTACGCCGCTGTTCGCGCCCGGAGTCAGCTTGAATTCAAATGAAAGATCGAATGCTGCGTATTCATCCGTTGTTACGATATCACCGCCATTACCCCCTTCCTTACCTTCGGATGCAAGAACTGTAAGTACGCCATCATTTATTGTCCAGCCTTTTTCCGGGAAACCTGATTTATAGGCGCCGCGCCAGCCGGCAGTGGTTCTCCCATTAAATAAAAGTTTCCATCCATTATCAAGCTCATAACGGTTAAGCGTATTCGGAATATTATTCAATACATACACCCCGGCTGGGAATGGCGTCGGTTTGATATCAGCTGTCTTGATCCAAATATTCTTAAAATAAACTTTTTCTCCGGCAAATTTTGCATTATCGCCAATGCCATGAACCTGCAATCCGATAAAACCACTCTCATCCAATGTGTCCACAACGTAGGCTACGGCCACATTATTGATCCATGTTTTGATTTCATGACCGATACATTCAACTTTGAGGTGATTATATTTTCCAACCTTAAAAGCGCTTTGTGACCTTTCATTCAGCGATGCAGGATATAACCAATCTCTTCTTCCTTCATCATATATTCCCCCTGACCATCGCCTTGAGGACGGATCAATTTCAAACTGGTACCCATAGACCAATCCTTTTCCTTCATGACCATCAGGATTATAATGACTGCGCAGTTGAATTCCGGAATTAGCCGAAGTGTCGTCGATCTTCACATCCATTTCTAAAACAAAATCGCTGAATTCTTTTTCCGTGACTAAGAATGTGTTGTTAGAATTGACAACGGTTATTCCGACAATATTCCCTTTTTCTACCTTATAATCTGCGTTGCCGGCAAGTTTTTTCCAGCCGTTAAGGGTTTTACCATCGAAAAGATTAATCCATCCCGTTTGTGAATAGAGATCACCGTTAGTTATTGCTGAAAGCACTAAAATACAGAGGAGCGATTTTTTCATGTTGCGATATTTCAAAACAAATCTACTGAAACGGAAAGAAAAATAGTCTGAAATAAAGCTTTCCATGATCGCAAACGGCAGTTATTGAATAATTGTTCCTGGAATCTTGTGTGCCCAATGAAAATAAGAAAATCGAAGGATCGAGCAGGGGCAAAAAAAAGCCCCGGAAAAATCCGGGGCTTCTAAATAAATATGGCAGCTACCTACTCTCCCGCATTGTGGTGCAGTACCATCGGCCATGAGGGGCTTAACTTCTCTGTTCGGTATGGGAAGAGGTGAACACCCTCGG
>JAJPKJ010000039.1 GCA_021323755.1 Chitinophagales bacterium
ATAATCCGGATTATGTTGGCTCCTATTATCATTTGGCAAAATTGCTGGAGCGAAACAATGAAATAAAACTAGCGACCGAATGGTATGAAAAAGGAATGGCTGCGGCAAAAAAGGCAGGTGATAATCGGGCATACAATGAACTACATGCTGCTTACGAAGAATTGATCTATTAAAGTTGTCCGGCGCTTTATTGCTTATCAGGATCCTTGGGTCGCATACTTCAGCTTTTGCACTATATTGAATACGAATGAAAAGTATAGCAGAAAGATTTAAAGAATTTATCGAAGAAGAATATCTCTTTTCCCCAAAGGATAAATTATTGCTTGCCGTAAGCGGTGGCGTAGATTCTGTCGTTTTATGCGAATTGTGTTTTCGATCAGGTTTTGATTTTATCATCGCTCATTGCAATTTTCAGTTGCGTGGAAAAGAAAGTGTGCGCGATGAAATTTTTGTAAAGAGTCTTGCTGAAAAATATCAAAAAGAAATTCTTATCAAAAAATTTGAAACAGAAAAATATGCTGCTGAAAATAAAGTCTCCATCCAGGTCGCGGCAAGAGAATTGCGTTATATATGGTTCAATGAACTCGTGAATGACCGATCGTCAATGGTCAATAGCAAACACCAGATTCTCACAGCGCATCATCTTGATGACAATATCGAAACCTTATTGATGAATTTTTTCAAAGGCACAGGGATAAAGGGATTGCGTGCAATGTTGCCTCACCAGGGGAAGATTATCCGTCCCTTATTATTCGCCAAAAAAGAAGAACTGAAACAATTCGCTGAAGAAAATGACCTGCATTGGGTTGAAGACAGTTCAAACGAAGCAGATAAATATGCGCGCAATTATATTCGGCATAAAATAATTCCGGCCATCAGCGAAATTTATCCTGATGCCATTAATAATCTTGCTGATAATATTTCCCGATTTAGAGATATTGAAATTTTGTACCAGCAATCGATCGAACAACATAAAAAAGACCTTATTGAAAAAAAAGGAAATGAAATTCATATTCCAATTCTGAAATTAAAAAAAACAAGTCCTTTACAAACGATCGTTTATGAAATAATAAAAGATCATGGCTTTTCGTCTCCGCAGGTGGAGGAAGTGATCAGTTTATTGGAGAGTGAATCCGGAAAATACATTCATTCGCCAACACACCGTATCATTAAGAACCGCAACTGGCTTATTATTGCCCCGAACGATCATCTACAGGCGGAAAATATCATCATTGATGGTGTTGGCAGATGGTTATTTGCGGATGGCGAATTGAGCATTCAAAAGCTGCCCGCCATTAACCACCAATTACAAACCGCAAATTTTTCGGCAGATATTGATGCGGACAAGGTCCCCTTCCCGTTGATCCTCCGTAAATGGAAGCAAGGCGATTATTTCTATCCGCTGGGAATGAAAAAGAAGAAAAAACTCGGGCGTTTTTTTATTGACAATAAATTATCAAAAACAGAAAAAGAAAAGATCCGGGTCTTGGAGATGAACAAAAAAATTGTTTGGATCCTGGGGCTTAGAATTGATGATCGTTTTAAAATCACACCCCAAACAAAGGATGTTTTAAAAATCGAAGTGCGGATGACTTAGTTGATTCAAGAAGATATCAATCACTTGCGGACGAAGAACAATAGTCAGCACAATGCCAAATAAAGCACCGTAGAAATGCGCGTCATGATTGATATAATCGCCTCCTTTTCTTGACATATACATTGAATAGACCAAAAACAACACCGCATAAATAATTGCCGGAACAGGAATAAAAAAAATGTAGATAGTTTGCCAGGGTTCTAATAGAATAAAAGCGAACAAGACGGCGCATACCGCGCCAGAGGCGCCAAGGCTACGATAGTTATAATTATTTTTTTGTTTGAAATATGTTGGCAGAACAGAAACGATCAAAGCGCCGATATACAAGACAAGAAAATAATAATGCTGCAACCCAAGCCTTCCCATGTAATAGACTTCCATTACCCGTCCAAAAAAATATAAGGTGAACATGTTAAAAGCAAGATGCATGAAATTAGCATGTACAAAACCGCATGTAACAAATCGGTAATATTGTTTTCTTTTGGCGATTACAGGCGGCCAAAAAATAAGTTCATTGATGATCTTTGGATTGCTGAAACCCGCAACAGAAATTAAACAGGTAATGATAATGATAGTTATGGTAATCGTTGCGTAACCGAACATTGATTTTTATTTTAAAGATAGGTCTTAATCAGGAATGATGATATTTTTCGTTTCGCATTATGGTGCATGCCCGGTAGATCTGTTCTGCCAATATTAATCGAACCAGTTGATGCGGAAATGTCAAAGAAGAAAGTGACCATTTAAAATCTGCGCGATCCAGAATAGCGTCTCCCAAACCATAAGTCCCACCAATCACGAATACGAGGTTTTTTTTACTCTCATTTGCGCGCAATTGAATGAATTGCGAAAGCTGTTCGGAGGAGAACTGTTTTCCTTTTTCATCCAGGGCAATCAGGTAATCATCTTTTTTTAAGGTAGAAAGAATTGATTCTGCTTCTTTGCTTTTTATTATCATTGCTGAGGCAGAAACAAAATTCTTAAATGGAGAGATTATCGTCCAATGGACAGGGAAATATTTGGTGATGCGCGTGGTAAAATCTTCGATCGCATTTTTTAGATCTGCATCATGAGGTTTTCCGACCGACAATAACTGAATCTTCATAATAGATATTTTAACCGCAGATACTGCCAATAAAATTCCTTTTGCTTGATGAATCCGCAGCAAATCTATTTAAAAAACTTCTCCCAGGTTCACGGCGATTCCTTGCGATCCGTTCAAACCCCAACCATAGTCAACACAAAGATTTGCCCCTGAGAATTTATTGAGTCGTATGCGAATCCCCGTACCCACACCCGGAGCAATGATCTGAAATTGTTTTGATAATTCTTTTGAAAACGACTGTGCGTTGGCAAAAATCACCCCGCCTAAAAGACCATTATGCGTCAACTGAAACCGATATTCCGATTCCAGGTAAATCATATCCTGACCACGATAACGCCCTTGAATATAACCGCGCGCCGTATTATAAAAATCATCCCAACCTGTACTAGGGAGTAAAAGATAAGGAGGTTTTCCTCTTATAGTCAGCCAATTGTAACTCCAAAATGCCAATACATTTTTTGAGTTGCCGGGAAGATTAAAATACCGCCTAAATTCAAGCAACAGCGATTGCCAATTATTATTACTCCCCAAAAAAGTGAAATTCGGGCGATCAACGATATTAATATACCATCCTGCATCCGGCGTTATTTGATTTTTTCTCGTGTCAACCAATAATCGAAAAGCGACGCCTGCAGCAGTGACCGTGTTGGTCAACCCATATCTTTCAAAATCCGTAACCACTCCGGTTGGCGGATTTACTTCCTTTACATTCCAAAAATAATCATAGAAAAAGCCGACACCCAAATAAAAATCTTTCAGCACTTTCCTCATTAAAGTCTGGTGAATCTTTGCATAATTAAAATCAATGGTATAGCCGTTATTGATATTTGAATGTCCACCCAAGCCAAAAGTGGTTGAGGGATATTTCATGTATCGCCAGTCAGTAATGATATTGTATTTGTCATTATTGATCCAGATGTCAGTCTGAATGGGAAAAATGATTTGATGATATTGGGAATAAGTAACACTGGTTAATAAGCTGGATATTTTTTCCGTCTTATGCTTGTGTTTTGCCGTATAAAAACCGAGGTTCGCGCTGAGCACTCCCGCAAAACCCGTTTGCAAAGAATAACCGACAAAGGGAAGTGCGGAGAGATGTTCAGCTTTATCATCCGGTCTTAATACGGTATCTTTTTTTATTATCCTTCTGTAAAGATCGATGAGGTCCAATTGAGAGTTCCATTGCGTGTCCGCATAGTTTTCATCCCGGATGGAGTCCAATAATAGTTTTGATCTTGATAGATCTGATGAATCTTGCGCGCATAGCGAAATAGATAAGGCAAAAGAAAAAATCAGTAAAACTATTTTTGCGTAGAATTTCAAATTATATGCGGGTTTTGCTGAGCTAATAAATTTTATTTAATGCATCACCGCATCGGCAGGGATTACATAAAATAAATTAAAGGTGTTTGACAAGAACGGCTTCGCGAAAGTTTAATTATTCATTAGGGTTAATTATTGGTGTTTTTACAGGCAAACAACAAATAAG
Source organism: Chitinophagales bacterium (assembly GCA_021323755.1). Classification (GTDB taxonomy): domain Bacteria; phylum Bacteroidota; class Bacteroidia; order Chitinophagales; family Chitinophagaceae; genus Puia. The sequence goes on from JAJPKJ010000039.1 coordinate 4,192, forward strand.
AGCATGCAACATAGCCCATAAACGCAAATTCCTGAAAAAAAGTTGCTGGGCAATATTAAATAATGGTGAGGTTTTCTGATTTATTTAACACTCAGGTGTCGAGTTGAACAAATGAATCGAAATTCCGGATGCCGATCATCTTTTCAGCAATAAAACCTTCTGCATAAGGAACGCCGATCATTTTACCAAACATCTGATGACGACCGATAATAGAATTCAGAAATTCCGGAGAAGAAATATAAGTCTGCGGTTCATTTTCTTTATACTCAGTTGAAAAAAATTGCGAAGAATATGCTTTGATCGATTCTAATTTTCTTTCAAAAACATTGGAAATATCGTATACAAAAGATGGATTATAAAACCTGTCCTGTATAAAATGAAATACATATTTCGGTCTCCAGCTTTGCTGATCAATTCCATCATTATCTACAGTTTCAATTTTTCTTAACCCACTTAAAAAACAAGCATCGGCTATAAGGTTGCCTGCTCTGCCATGATCGGGATGACGATCTGCCAAAGCGCTGGCCAAAACAATTTCCGGTTGATATTTCCGGATCGCCCGTATCAATAATCGTTGATGTTGCTCATCATTCTTAAAAAATCCATCGGCCATCCCTAAATTTTCGCGAACATCCAATTGCATGATCGAAGCCGCTTTTTCAGATTCCACAGCACGCAATTCAGCGCTTCCTCTTGTGCCCAATTCACCGCGGGTAAGATCGACCACCCCAACTTTTTTTCCATGCTCTTTTTCCATCATTAATGTGCCGGAACAACATAATTCGGCATCATCGGGATGAACAGCTATTGCGAGAATATCTAATTTCATGCTGTAAATCTAATGTGAAAATGTATTGTCATCCCAAAAAAAGCATCGAATCATTTTCACATTGCCAGATTGAGTCATTAATGTAGGGAGCAATTTTCACATTGAGACATTATTCCTTAAATTCGCACCTCTTTAATCATTCACTAAATCAACTTTATGGCATACGATGTAGTTGTTCTCGGCAGTGGCCCCGGCGGGTATGTTGCAGCAATCCGTGCAGCTCAGTTAGGATTTAAGACAGCTATTGTGGAAAGGGAAAGCCTCGGAGGCATTTGCCTTAATTGGGGTTGCATTCCTACCAAAGCATTATTAAAAAGTGCACAGGTTTTCCAGGATATCCTGCATGCAAAAGATTTCGGCATTGAAGCCAGTGGTACGCCTGATTTTCCTGCAGTAATCAAACGCAGCCGCGGTGTTGCAGACAAGATGAGCAAAGGTGTTCAATTCCTAATGCGCAAAAATAAAATTGATGTGGTAATGGGCAATGGGAAACTGAAGGCAAAAGGCCAGCTTGAAGTTACGGGCGCTGATGGGAAAACACAAATTGTGGAAGGGAAACATATTATTGTCGCAACGGGTGCACGCAGTAAAGAATTACCAAACCTGAAACAAGATGGCAAAAAAGTGATCGGCTATCGCGAAGCAATGGTGCTTCCGCAAAATCCCAAAAGCATCATCGTTGTCGGGAGTGGCGCAATTGGTGTTGAGTTCGCTTATTTTTATTTCAGCATGGGCGCAAAAGTCACCATTGTTGAATTCTTACCAAGAATCGTTCCCGTAGAAGATGAAGAGATCTCAAAAGAACTCGAAAAAAATTATAAAAAACTGGGCATTGATATATTAACCAACAGTGAAGTGACCAGTGTTGATACAAGCGGGGCTGGCGTGAAAGCAAAAGTGAAAACGCAAACCGGCGAGATCACACTCGAAGCTGATGTTCTATTAAGCGCCGTCGGCGTTACCGCAAACATTGAGAACATCGGTTTGGAAACACTTGGCGTGAAAACAGATAAAGGGAAAATTGCCGTTGACAAATTCTATCAGACAAATGTTCCCGGAATTTATTCCATCGGTGATTGCGCTCCCGGACAAGCGCTCGCACACGTCGCTTCCAAGGAAGGGATTATTTGTGTTGAAAATATCGGTTACAACGAAAAAAAATATGCGCATCAGCCTGAGCCCATTGATTATAACAATGTCCCGGGCTGTACATACTGCACGCCCGAAATCGCATCGGTTGGCTTCACAGAAAAACAGGCACGAGATGCCGGCTATGAAGTGAAAGTTGGCAAGTTCCCGTTGAGCGCATCCGGAAAAGCTTCCGCTGCCGGACATACAGAAGGTTTCATTAAAGTGGTGTTCGATGCGAAATACGGCGAGTGGCTTGGCACGCACATGATCGGTTATAACGTAACTGAAATCATCATCGAAACGGTTGTCGGCAGAAAACTCGAAACAACTTATCAGGAAGTGCTCAACAGCATCCACCCGCATCCAACCATCAGTGAAAGTGTAAAAGATGCGATCGAAGTAGCATATGGTGAGGCGATACATCTCTAAAAACCAATTGATCATATCTAGATACTTAAAAGGGTTACCGAAAAACAGGTGATCCTTTTTTTATTAATAGAATCATTCCGGTAACGAGTGGTATAAATATGGAATGCTGAGTTGTCCAGATATCATAAATTGCGCGTCATACAAATCTTCAGATATGCAGATCAAAAGCCTTATTGATAATAAAGATTACCAAGGTATCCAGCAGGCGCTCTCTGATCATCCTGCTCTTGCCAATGAAGGCATCCCTTATGATGAAGTGAATACGACAAAAGCCCATCCTTTGCACCGGCTTTGTGATGGTGTGTTTTCAAAAAAATATACAGAGGAAGAGAGCATAAAAATGGCAAAGCTCTTTTTGGAACATGGCGCAAATATTAATGGCGGTGAGCTGATATTAAAACAAGACACGCCGCTTATCGCCGCAGCCAGTCTTTTTGCGGACGGCCTTGCCATTTTTTATTTGGATAATGGCGCTGCACTTGGTCATGCAGGATGTCATGGCGGAACCGCATTGCATTGGGCGGCATGGTGCGGGAGAAATAAAGTCGTTGCAAGACTGGTACAGGAAGGCGCAGAAATTAATAAGCTATGCATAGATTTTAAAGCTACTCCACTTTTCTGGGCGGTTCATGGTTTAAAAAATGGACATATTACCGAAGGGCAAGATTATATTGCATGTGTAAGAACTTTAATTGAAGCCGGCGCTGATAAAACAATTCCAAATATAGATGGAAATACGCCCTTTGATTTACTTGCCCGGGAAGATGAGGAATTGAGGGAACTTTTGAAAACCTTTCAATAAATAAGCTGCCTGCTTTGTAATGAAATCGGTGATGATGATCAAAAAACCTGCTGTCGGTTACTGATGAGCGTTAGCCCCAATAAAAAAGACCTGCTGGGTTTTTAAACCGGCAGGTCTTATGATTATAAGTTCAAAAAACTATTCTTCTTCGTCAAACTGCATTGCTTCGCGTGTTGTTTGCAACAATTCATATTCTTCTTTGCTGCCCACGATCATGTTTTCAAATTCACGCAAACCAGTACCTGCAGGTATCGGATGACCGGTGATCACATTCTCTTTCAATCCAAGCATATCATCTGTTTTCCCTTGTATGGCAGCAGATGACAATACCTTGGTAGTTTCTTGGAATGATGCCGCTGATATCCAGCTTTGCGTACCAAGCGATGCCTTGGTTATACCCAGCAGCAGCGGTGCAGAAGTAGCAGAATTTGCATCTCTGAATTCAGCCAGTTTTTTATCACTGCGTCTTAAGATGGAATTTTCTTCTCTAACTTCACGGAGACTCACAATTTGTCCTGCTCTCAGTTTTCCTGAATCGCCCGGATCGGTAACTACTTTCTTATCGAATATCCAATCATTTTCATCAAGGAATTCAAATTTATCAACTGTATCTTCCTCCAAAAATCTTGTATCACCCGGATCAACGATAGTGAGTTTGCGCATCATCTGGCGAACGATAACTTCAATGTGCTTATCATTGATCTTAACACCCTGCAGACGATAAACTTCCTGTATTTCATTGACAACATATTCCTGAACTGCAAAAGGTCCTTTGATGGAAAGAATATCTGAAGGGGCAGTTTGACCATCACTAAGCTGAGCACCCGCTTTAACGAAATCACCATCCTGTGCAAGAATTTGCCTAGTTAAAGGAACCAGATATTTTCTTACCACACCATCTCTTGCTTCAACAATTATTTCGCGGTTACCACGCTTGATATTACCGAAAGAAACCACACCATCAATTTCTGAAACGATTGCAGGATTTACCGGGCTTCGCGCTTCGAACAATTCCTGTACGCGTGGCAGACCACCCGTTATGTCTCGCAATTTTCCTAACACGCGTGGGATCTTCACAATTACCTGACCGGCTTTTACATCATCCCCCCCTTCAACAACAATGTGCGATCCAACCGGAAGGTTATATGTTTTTACTTCTTTAGAACCTTCGATAATAATCGAAGGGATCTTTGTTTTATCCTTTGTCTCAATAACCACTTTTTCGCGGTGACCTGTTTGTTCATCAGCTTCTTCGCGATAAGTGATGCCTTCTATAACACTGTCGAATTTTACAATTCCGGCAATTTCTGAGATCACAACATTATTAAATGGATCCCAGGTGCAGATCACATCTCCTTTGATCACTTTCTGACCATCCTTCACATTTAGCGTTGCACCATAAGGAACGTTGTTGGTGATCAATAAGCGATCATTTTTTACATCCATGATACGCACTTCACCAGTGCGGCCGATTACAACATGTGCTTTACCATCATTGGTTTCTGTGGTCACCGTTCTTAATCCGTCGAACTGGACTGTTCCATCGAATTTCGCTGCCAATGTAGATTCAACCGATGCCGAACCTGCAACACCACCCACGTGGAATGTACGCAATGTCAACTGTGTACCAGGCTCACCGATTGACTGCGCAGCAATGATACCCACTGCATCACCTCTCTGCGCGGTGTAACCTGTGGCAAGATTTTTTCCATAACATCTTACGCAAACCCCACGCTTGCTTTCGCAGGTCAATACAGAACGGATTTCGATAGTTTCGATTCCGCTCTCTTCAATTTTCTTTGCAATCTCTTCCGTGATTTCTTCGCCGGCAGATACAATTAATGCATCATGCTGCAAGTCGTAGACATTATGCAATGAAGTACGTCCAAGTATTCTATCGTATAATGGCTCAACAACATCCTCATTATCTTTAAGCGCCGATGTGGCAATACCTCTTAATGTTCCGCAATCTTCTTCTGTGATAACAACATCCTGCGCAACGTCAACAAGACGACGGGTAAGATAACCGGCATCGGCTGTTTTCAAAGCGGTATCGGCAAGACCTTTGCGCGCACCGTGAGTCGAGATGAAATAATCCAACACGTTCAATCCGCCTTTGAAGTTGGAGAGAATCGGGTTTTCAATGATCTCACTTCCGGTTGAACCTGATTTTCTTGGTTTAGCCATCAGCCCTCTGATACCAGCAAGCTGTTTGATCTGTTGTTTAGATCCACGAGCGCCAGAGTCGAGCATCATATAAACAGAATTGAATCCTTGTTTATCTGTACTCAATTCACGGATAAGCGTTTCCGTTATACGCGTGTCTACACGGCTCCAGATATCAACTATTTGGTTATATCTTTCATTATTCGTTATCAATCCCATGTTGTAATTATCCCATACTTCATCGACCTCGACTTTTGCATTGTCAAGTAATTCTTCTTTTGTATCCGGAATGATAAGATCATTAATGTTGAATGACAATCCCCCGCGGAAAGCCATGCGGAATCCTAATTGTTTGATATCATCCAAAAACTTTGCGGTCTTGGGAACATTCGTCCATTTGATGATATCACCAATAATTTCACGCAAAGATTTCTTGGTAAGCAATGCATTGATGAATCCAACTTCCAACGGAACATGCTGATTGAATAATACACGACCAACTGTTGTTTCGATCATTTTTTTCTGCACCTCGCCGTTATCACTTCTGACATTGGTCTTCACTTTAATGTATGCATGCAGATCGATCTGACCTTCATTATAAGCAATGATCACTTCTTCGGTACTATAGAAAGATTTTCCTTCGCCCCGAACTTTTTCTTTATCCGTTGATTTCTTTCCTTTGGTAATATAATAAAGTCCAAGTACCATGTCCTGTGAAGGAAGGGTGATCGGTGTTCCGTTTTGGGGATTCAAAATGTTATGCGACGATAACATTAATAACTGTGCCTCTAAAATAGCGGCAGTACTCAGCGGTACGTGAACAGCCATCTGATCACCATCAAAATCGGCGTTGAACGCCGTGGTCACTAATGGATGCAATTGGATCGCTTTCCCTTCGATCAATTTTGGCTGGAAAGCCTGAATTGATAATCTATGCAATGTTGGCGCACGGTTAAGCATTACCGGATGTCCTTTCAAAATATTTTCAAGAATATCCCAGACAATTGCTTCTTTGCGATCAACGAGCTTGCGGGCAGATTTTACTGTTTTAACAATTCCTCTTTCAATGAGTTTGCGGATAATAAAAGGTTTGAACAATTCCGCAGCCATATCTTTAGGCAAACCACATTCATGTAATTTCAATTCCGGTCCAACAACGATTACCGAACGACCTGAGTAATCCACGCGCTTCCCCAATAAGTTCTGACGGAAACGTCCTTGTTTTCCTTTCAACACATCGCTTAGTGATTTCAACGCACGGCCACCTTCTGCTTTTACGGCGTTTGATTTTCTTGAGTTATCGAATAAGCTGTCAATGGCTTCCTGTAACATTCTTTTTTCATTACGAAGAATGACTTCAGGCGCTTTGATCTCCAATAATCTTTTCAAACGATTATTACGAATAATAACACGGCGGTAAAGATCATTCAAATCAGAGGAAGCGAAGCGACCTCCGTCCAAAGGAACAAGTGGACGTAATTCCGGTGGAATGACAGGGATATATTGCATTACCATCCATTCCGGACGATTGGTGATTCTTCCATTAGCATCTCTAAAAGCTTCCACAACACTCAGTCTTTTCAACGCATCTGCTTTACGTTGTTGTGAAGTCTCATTGGCTGCCGCATTACGCAAATCAAAAGACAATTGGTCAAGATCAATTCTTGCCAACAGATCATGAATCGCTTCAGCACCCATTTTAGCGATGAATTTATTGGGGTCATCATCAGGCAAATACTGATTATCCTTTGGAAGGGTATCCAGAATATCCAAGTATTCTTCTTCAGTTAAAAGGTCACCAAGATTCTGTCCTTTATCAACCCGAATACCCGGTTGAATGACTACATATCTTTCGTAATAAACAATGGTTTCCATTTTTTTGGAGCTGATTCCAAGCAGGTAACCAATCTTGTTCGGCAAACTCTTGAAGTACCAGATATGTACGACAGGCACTACTAATTTAATATGACCCATGCGCTCGCGGCGAACTTTCTTTTCCGTTACCTCAACACCGCAACGGTCACACACAATACCTTTGTAACGAATGCGCTTGTATTTTCCGCAGGCACATTCATAATCTTTTACCGGCCCAAAAATGCGCTCACAAAACAAACCATCTCTTTCAGGTTTATAGGTTCTGTAGTTGATGGTTTCCGGCTTCAATACTTCTCCATACGATCTTTCAAGAATAGAATCAGGAGAAGCCAACCCGATAGTAATTTTTGAAAAAGCTGCTCTTGGACGATTTTCTTTTTTAATAGCCATATTACTGGATTATTTTAAAAAAATTATTGACCTAAGTTCAGTTAAGCGATTGAGCATTGGGTGCTTCGCACTCTTCAACTGAATTAAGTCTATTGAACATCAATGTTTTAATGCAAAAATTAAATGGAAAAATGACAACATTCCTAAATTAAGGACGGCAAAGGTACGTACTAATGTCTAAAAAACCATAAAATATTAACAGTGTGAATAATTAAAGAAGACCCCCTAATTTACTCGGTTTTAAGGATTACCCAGGCGTCATTTTTATAATAAACCGGCAGTTTTGATCTTAGCGTTTTCGACAGGTTTTGATAATAATCCTCCGAATGCAAAACGATATAGTTGATCGAATATTTATTGACATCGCTCATTAGTGAGGCATCATCCGGGTACGACGCGATCCCGCCATAGTTGTGCAGGTCGAATAAAAAAAGATGATTCCACAAATCTTCACTGTAAAATCCGGCAATATGACTGCCGGCAGGAATATGCCGGACAATCTCTGTCGCTGAATCATAATCATCTTTATTAACATTTATCCGCGTTGCCAAATAAGTGATCGTTGTGTAAAAAAAGGGGATCATCATGATCAGCACCATGATCATACGCGCTTTTTTAGTGATATTGCAAATCAAATAATAAACCAACTGAAACAAAAGCATGGTTGCCGTTATCAATAATATCCAGATGTATCGCGGCTCGACGCTTATTAAAAAATAACCGGAAATATACAAAGCCACAAAAAAAATGATCTTATAAATCAAAGCGTTTTTAAGAAAGCGGACCGTGTTTTTATTCTTCCACACAAAAAATAAAACAAGCGGAACTAAAAAAAGTGAGAGCAAAAAATATTTTCCTAAAAACATCCCGACAAGTTTTTTACTGTTGATGAAAATGAGTTTCAGATAAGTGAAAATATCCTTATGGTACTTGGTATGCACCGTAGATTGTTTATAGATCAACGGCATATCCTCCCAACTAAAATAGGCTTCAGGATAGGGCAATTGCCGAAGCGTGTGTTGCGACTGGAAAGGATGATGAACGACGCCTTGCTCATCCAAAATGGAAAATACATAACCAGATGCTGTGGAAATGGTCCATTCTTTGTATTTTGAATGCAATGCCAAAATCCAGCAACCGCTCAACGCAAGAAAAATAAAAAGCGTCAGTAACGATCGTTGAAATTCTTTTTTTAAGCGTTTTTTTTGAAGCAATTTTTGAAGAAAGCAGGCGCTGATAAATACACCAAAAAAATAGAAAGAATATGCTTTTGTAAAATAGAGCAGAGCGCCTAGAACGCCAACGGTAAAGGGTTTTGAAAGGATATCACCCGACAAATAAATATCCAGCAGATACAAAAGCAGGCATAATGTGAGCAGGTCCGGAGTGATGGTATTAAAATGAAGAATTAATAATTCCAACGCACAACTAACAACAATGCATAACCGAAATAAATAGGGAATATCATTAAAAAATTTACTGACAATAATATTGATCTTCTGCAATGCAACACAAGCAATGATGATGTTCAGCAATCGGAAAGCGACCAATTCAGGGAGACCAATCTTAAATAAAGGAGCAAGCAACCAGCTTATTAGTGGAGACCAGCAACCGTTTACTGCAGCATTGAAATTCCCCTGCGCATAATAGCGGGCGATACGCAAATAACAAATGCCATCCGGATTGATATGGTATTGAAAGAAAGGCAATAAAACAACTGAGAAGAATATAAAGGCGGCAAGTATTACGAAAAATTCTTTTGATGGCTTACTAAACATTTCCGTTGTTTCAATGATTGTATTTTTCTAAAAACTTTTCCCTGATCACATCCTGAACAGGCACGCCCTTTATTTTGCTTTCGAGCCAGGAAATAATATCGAGATAAGAAAATGCGCGTGTTGCAAATGGGTTTTTTTCAAGTTTTTTGAGTTTATCCAACAAGGCTTCAAATTCCGGTTTTAGCTGTTTTGGAGATAGGCGGAATGAACGTCGTAAAAAGTTAAATATCTCTTCTTCAACAACGCCCAGGTTTTCCATTTTTGCCATAAAGCGATAAACAGATTTGATAAGATATTCGAGCAACTGGTAATTCTCCAACTCATAATGAGCGATCAAATGAAGCAACCGCGAATAACATTGCAGGTCCGTTCTCAGGTCAACTTTCCAGTTAATGATCTTATTCAGATAATCGATCGTGGTTTCGTAATCTGCGCTCCCAAAATAGAGCGAAGCGAATTTGTAATAAAAAACGAATACGCGATGTCTGTCAATGAATAGCTGGTATTCACCTAACTTTTGCAAAATCTCAGGAACGATTTGTTTCCCTTCAGTAAATGTCCCTTCAATAAAATGTCTATTAATGCGTGAGATGCTCAGGTAAATAAATGTTTGAATTAAATTGTTGTCATTCTGCAAAACAATTTTTGATTGTGAGAATTTTTCAAACTCCTGAAGCGTCTCTAAGAATTTTGTATAATTCTGTAGATCGAAATGTGCACCGAGCAAATTGTGCATGCCTTTTATATAATGCACGGTCTCGATTTCGATCATGAATTTTTCCTTCTCAAAAAGATCCACCCATTTTTGTGCATAGCGATAATACAATAAAAAATCCTGTCGTATAAAGGCATACCAGCAATAGCTTTGATACAAATACAATCTTTCATAAAATCCATTGCAGTGCTCGGTATTTGCAGGAATCCCTTCTTCAAAAAAATGCTGCACGGCATCTTCATCCGCCTTGTTTCTGGCATGCCCGTTCTTAATATACCAACTGTATAATTGCAAGGAAAGATTCGATAAATTGCCGATCAGCTGGAGCCGTTGATTGGTATTGTCAACTTCCGAAGTCAATTGCTCTGCCCGATCTTGCATGCTGCGGGTAATGTGAAGTGCTTCGATCTTTTTTTCAAAAAATAAGATCTGTAATAAAAAAGTAAGCTGATTATTTTCCTGCGCAATTGTTTTTATCTTATCCAGTGTTTTCAGGCTTTGCAGGTACAACCCTTTATTGTAGAGTATGCGCGCGAAATCCAGTTGTTCGTGTAGTTGAATGTCAATATTATCGTCATTCTTTATCAACCGAAGACTTGATAATATTTCTCGGTACAAATGCGCTTTTATGTTCGATAATTGCTGCTTGGCAATCTTCTTATTTCGTTTCAACAAGATCACTTCGTCGTATGTGTCCATATTGTCCAAAGCATCAAACAATTGAATGATCTTTAGGTCTTCTGCAGCCGAATTTCTCGTTACATAAAGCTTGAAATTGCGCTTTTCTGACTTCTTAAGCGACTTAATCAATTGAAATAAAGTATCTGAAGATCGGTTGGGCATTGTAATTAGAAATCTTTAAAACGCTTTAGCAGTAAGGGTTTTAATCAAATTTTAACTGCTTGCATTATGTAAAACAGTATTCTTTTTGATTTCCCTTCCTGATTAAACAAAGATAACTTCGAAAAGGTTGTTTTTATCTCTTTACCAATACTTTAATGAAAATTATGCCTGATAAAAAAATTCACATCTTCGACACAACGCTTCGCGATGGAGAACAGGTTCCGGGCTGTAAATTAAATACATCCGAAAAGCTTGAGCTTGCACTTAAGCTTGAAGAACTCGGTGTTGATATTATTGAAGCCGGTTTCCCCATCTCGAGTCCCGGCGATTTTCATTCTGTGGAGGAAATTTCAAAGATCATTAAAAACTCCACGGTATGCGGTCTTTCGCGTGCTGTTCAAAAAGATATCGAAGCAGCCGCAGCAGCTTTGAAATATGCCAAGCGTCCACGCATCCACACCGGCATCGGAACTTCTGACTATCACATCAAAAGCAAATTCAATTCAACCCGCGAAGAAATTTTACAAAGAGCAGTGCAGTCCGTTAAGTGGGCAAAGAATTTTGTTGATGATGTTGAATTTTATGCCGAAGATGCCGGCAGAACCGACAATGAGTATCTGGCAAAAGTTATTGAGGCCGTGATTGCAGTTGGTGCAACGGTTGTAAACATTCCCGATACCACCGGTTATTGCCTGCCTTACCAATATGGAGATAAAATTGCTTACCTGATCAATAACGTAAAAAATATTGACAAAGCAATTATCTCTTGTCATTGCCACAATGATCTGGGGTTAGCAACTGCCAATACAATAGCAGGGGTGATCGCCGGTGCAAGACAAATAGAATGCACCATCAATGGTTTGGGCGAACGGGCAGGAAATACTTCCATGGAAGAATGTGTGATGGTCATCAAGCAACATAAACATCTTGGATTTTACACCGATATAAAAACCGAAATGCTGAACCCCGTCAGCAGGCTGGTTTCCGACATCATGCGCATGCCTGTTCAGCCGAATAAGGCAATTGTTGGTTCAAACGCTTTTTCGCATTCTTCCGGAATTCACCAGGATGGATTTTTGAAAGACTCATTGACCTACGAAATCATTAATCCTGAAGAAGTGGGTGCAGGTGAATCAAAAATTGTATTAACGGCAAGAAGTGGAAGAAGCGCACTCGCGCACAGGTTTCGCAAGATAGGCTATGAATTCACGCGAAATGATATTGATGTTTTGTACGAAAGGTTCTTAAAACTTGCCGATACAAAAAAAGAAGTTGTTGAAAATGATTTGCATGAAATGGCAAAGACCTACAAACCCATTGAAGAGATTGCATAAAAAATAATGATGGCAAAAACACTTTTCGAAAAAATCTGGGACACACATGTTGTTAAAACCATCGATGGTGGTCCTGCTGTTCTTTATATCGATAAGCATTTTATTCATGAAGTGACCAGCCCGCAGGCTTTCGCAGGATTGAAGAAAAGAGGGATCAGCGTTTTTCGCCCGAAACAAATTGTCGCCACCGCCGATCATAATGTGCCAACCATTCATCAGGAACTCCCTATTAAAGAGGAACTATCCCGATTACAGGTTGATACGTTGAAAAAAAATTGTGCGGAGTTTGGAATTGAACTATATGGTCTTGGTCATCCGTTCCAGGGAATAGTCCATGTGATCGGCCCCGAACTCGGCATCACGCAACCCGGAATGACGATTGTATGCGGAGACAGCCACACTTCCACTCACGGCGCTTTCGGTTCAATTGCGTTCGGGATCGGCACCAGCGAAGTGGAAATGGTGATGGCAACGCAATGCTTGCTGCAGACCAAACCAAAGTTGATGCGCATTAATGTGGAAGGCAAATTGAACAATGGTGTCGTTTCAAAAGATATTATCCTTTATATCATTGCTCAAATTTCAGCAGCGGGAGCAACCGGTTTTGCGGTTGAATTTGCTGGTTCAGCCATTCGCGCCCTATCCATGGAAGCAAGAATGACCATTTGCAACATGAGCATCGAAATGGGCGCACGTTGTGGTATGATCGCTCCTGATGAAACTACATTCCATTATTTGAAAGGAAGGTTGTTCGCGCCCCAGGGAATAAATTTTGATGAAAAAATCGCATACTGGTCGACGCTATATAGTGACGAAGCCGCAAAATTTGATAAAGAAATAAACATTAATGCTGCTGATATCGAACCCATGATCACTTACGGAACAAATCCGGGAATGGGTATTGGCGTCAGCGGTCATGTTCCAGAACTCAGTGAAATCAATGAAAAGGAAAAACCTTCATTTGAGAAATCACTTCTGTATATGGGCCTTCAACCCGGAACAAATATAAAAGGCAAAAAAGTGGACTATGTTTTTATCGGCAGTTGTACGAATAGCCGCATTGAAGATTTGAGAATGGTAGCCTCATTTGTCAAAGGAAAAAAGAAGGCAGATAATGTTGAGGTGTGGGTGGTACCCGGAAGCAAGCAGGTAGAAAAGCAGGCGATCGAAGAAGGTATTAATAAAATATTTGAAGAAGCAGGATTCAATCTTCGCCAACCTGGTTGCAGTGCCTGTTTGGGAATGAACGAAGATAAAATTCCGGCAGGTAAATATTGCATCTCCACTTCAAACAGAAATTTTGAAGGCAGGCAGGGACCGAATGCAAGAACAATGTTAGCCAGTCCATTAACCGCCGCCGCCGCCGCCATTACTGGTGAAGTTACCGACGTAAGAGAATTAATATGACCGAATAATAATGAAAAATATTTCAACATGAGAAGAATTATTGTATCCCTTATCATTTTATCATTGGCCTTCACCGGCAAGGCACAAACTTTTACATTGAAGAGCAAAGACATTGGCGGGCAAGCAACCGACAAGCAAGTGTATAATGGTTTTGGTTGCACCGGCGAAAATCTCTCTCCCGAATTGTATTGGGAAAATGTTCCCGCAGGAACAAAAAGTTTTGCTGTCACCATGTATGATCCTGATGCGCCAACCGGAAGTGGTTTCTGGCATTGGGTGGTTTTTGATATCCCGGCAAACACGACCGAATTAAAAACAGGTGCCGGAAATATTGCCAAAGGATTGATGCCTGCCAGTGCTATTCAAAGCAATACCGATTTTGGCCAGGCCGGCTATGGCGGGCCCTGCCCACCACCGGGTCATGGTTTTCATGAATATCGCATCACCATATATGCTTTGAAAGTGGACAAACTCGGACTGGACAAGAACGCGACTCCGGCTTTTGTGGGTTTCAATCTTTTTTCAAACACCATCGAAAAAGCAACATTGGTAATGTATTATAAACGATAAAATGAGCAAAAGCATTAACATCATAAAATCAACAGCCGTTCCGGTTAATATCGAAAATGTGGACACTGACCAGATCATTCCGGCACGTTTCCTGAAAGCCACAACCAGGGAAGGTTTCGGAGAAAATCTCTTTCGCGACTGGCGTTATAACAGTGATGGACAACCGAAAAAAGATTTTATCCTGAACAACCCAACCTATCATGGAAAAATTTTAGTAGCTGCAAAGAATTTTGGTTGCGGCTCTAGCCGTGAGCATGCTGCCTGGGCGATCAAGGATTTTGGATTTGATGTTGTGGTGAGCAGTTTTTTTGCAGACATCTTTAAAAACAACGCGCTTAATAATTTTCTGCTGCCCGTAACTGTTGGTGATGATTTTTTACAGAAGATTTTTTCTGCTGTCGAAAAAAACCCTGAAACGGAAATTGAAGTCAGCCTTGAAAAACAAACCATCTCAATACCGGAAACGGGTGAACAGGATAGGTTTGACATCAACAACTATAAAAAGACCTGTTTATTAAACGGATATGATGACATTGATTATCTGCTCAGCATCAAAAATGAAATTGAAAAATTTGAAACCTCAACAAATTAAATCTTGAAACCGCTATGAATAAAAATATTGTAGTAATCGAAGGAGATGGAATCGGGCCGGAAGTAACGCGACAATCAATAAAAGTGTTGAATGCAATTGCCGAACAGTTCGGTCACGAATTTGATTATCGTTATTGTCTAATGGGTGCAGATGCCATTGATAAGACCGGCAACCCATTGCCTGATGAGACCATCGAAGCTGCCTTGAACAGTGATGCTATTTTATTTGGCGCGATCGGTCATCCAAAATATGATAATGACCCCACCGCGAAAGTCCGGCCGGAACAAGGGCTGCTTAAACTAAGAAAATCATTACAACTCTTTGCAAACATTCGCCCGATCAATAGTTATCCTTCTTTGCATCATTTGTCACCGTTGAAAACCAAAAATATCGAAGATGTGGATTTCATCATCTATCGCGAATTAACGGGCGGAATTTATTTCGGCAAAAAAGAAACCAACGCTGAAGGCACGATTGCATTTGATGATTGCATTTACTCAAAAGAAGAAATAGAACGCATTGCGCATCTTGCATTTAAACAAGCCCAGCAAAGAAGAAAAAAACTTACGCTGGTGGATAAAGCGAATGTTCTTGAAACTTCAAGGCTTTGGAGAAAAATAGTAAAAGAAATAGCCACGCAATATGCAGATGTAACACTCGATTTTTTATTTGTTGACAATGCAGCGATGCAGATCATCCTCAATCCAAAACAATTCGATGTGGTTCTTACAGAAAATATGTTTGGAGATATTATCAGCGATGAAGCGAGTGTCATCAGCGGTTCCCTGGGACTATTGCCATCAGCATCGATCGGAAGCGGCTCTGCATTGTTTGAACCGATACATGGCTCCTACCCGCAAGCTGCGGGAAAAGATATTGCAAATCCTATCGGCTCGATATTGTCAGCAGCCATGCTGCTCGATCATTTTGGTTTGCACAAAGAAGCACAGCTCATCAGAACTGCTGTGATGTGGACATTGGATAATGGATTCGTAACAAAAGATATTGACCCGGTGAATTTTTATTTCACTTCAACAATTGGTGAATTGATCAGCGATTTTGTTTCAAACAAGATTCCGGTTGATGTAAATAAAGAAAATATTGAATTGAGGAAGTCGACGATCATTTAGCGGTAAGCCATGAGCCGCGAGCGGCGGGGATCCGCTCGACGCTAAGGGCTCAAAGCTTAAAAAGTTCTTTGTTTTTAAAAAGGCGGTTCGTATATTCGCATTACAACGTTTCTTTCATGTTGAACAGCAGAATAAATAATGTTATTGGTCTTCTCACCGCAATTATTATTGTGGTTGTCATTATTATTCCTGCAACAACTGGAGGGGGCTGTTAAAGTATAAACATAAAAATTAAAATACTAAAAAACCCGCCTCCAAAAAGGCGGGTTTTTTTATTATGGCAATGGAAAATTCAAATCATAAATAGTATGGCAACTTATTACAACGAAAACACGATTCTTTATTTGAACGGGGAATTTGTGAAAGCATCTGAAGCAAAAATTGATCTATATAGCCAATCGCTCCATTATGGTTATGCAGTGTTCGAAGGGATTCGGGCATACAAGACCCTTGCTGGCGAAACAAAGATCTTCAAGGAACTGGAGCATTTTGAAAGATTAAAGAGATCTGCCGAGGCGATTAATATTTATTATCCCTATTCAACCGGAGAACTGATCGATGCTACGTACGAAGTGCTGAAAAGAAACAATTTACAGAACGCATATATAAGACCCTTGGTTTTCGCTCCCGCAAATATGAGTTTCACTCAGAATACGGAATCATTTATTGCCATTGAGGTTTGGGAGATGGGAAGATTTTTGGGTGATAAACTGATAAAAGTAATGAGCTCTCCTTTCGAACGCCCAAATCCAAAGGCTTTCAAAATAGAAGCAAAAGCAACCGGCCATTATGTGAATTCAATCGTGGCAAGCCAGGATGCAAAAGCAAAAGGTTATGACGAAGCATTATTAAATGATATAAATGGTTTTGTGGCGGAAGCCCCCGGCGCCAACATGTTTTATGAAAAAGATGGAAAATTATTTACCCCATCACTTGGAAATATTTTGCCGGGAATCACCAGAGCAACCGTAATAGAAATTTGTCATGAGCTCGATATTGCGGTTGAAGAAAGACTTTTCACCACTGAAGAAGTGAAGGAGCATGCAGATGCAGCATTTTTTTGCGGAACAGCGGCAGAAGTAATTGGATGGGAAAGTCTCGATGATATCAAGATGAAAAAAGATTGGAATGATACGGTGAGCAAAGTGATCCAGGATGCATATAAAGCAAGGGTGATTGAAAAAGAGTTTAAGCCAGAATTTGCATAAACAAGACCTTTGAAATGATAAATCGGAAATCAGAATTAAGGAAATAGAAACCAATAATGAAAAGGCGATCCAATGCAATCTGGGATTGTACATCTAACAAAGTAAATCGAATATACAAATGTCTGAACTGAACAAATATTCCAAAACATTAACGCAGGATGAAACCCAACCTGGCGCGCAGGCAATGCTTTATGCGATCGGTTTTAAAGATGAAGATTTTAAAAAGGCACAGGTTGGCATTGCCAGCATGGGTTGGGATGGCAATCCCTGCAACATGCATCTCAATGACCTGGCAACCGTGGTGCGTGACAGCGTAAACGCTGAAAACCTTATCGGACTCAGGTTTTATACAATCGGGGTAAGTGATGGCATGAGCATGGGAACAGATGGCATGCGCTATAGTTTAGTGAGCCGGGATTTGATTGCAGACAGTATTGAAACAAATGCCGGCGCACAATATTATGATGCACTGGTCGCCATTCCGGGTTGCGATAAAAATATGCCTGGCTCAATTATGGCAATGGGAAGATTGAATCGCCCCTCAATAATGTTATACGGTGGGACGATTGCGCCGGGACATTATAAAGGAGAAGATCTAAATATTGTGTCTGCATTTGAAGCGCTGGGAAACAAAATTGCCGGCAATTTAGATGAAGCCGATTTCAAAGGAATCGTACGTAATGCTTGTCCGGGAGCAGGCGCCTGCGGAGGCATGTACACGGCAAATACGATGGCGAGCGCTATTGAAGCTTTGGGAATGAGTTTGCCATATTCATCATCAAATCCTGCATTGAGCGGAGATAAACAAAAAGAGTGTCAAGCAATCGGTAAAGCAATAAGATTGTTATTAGAAAAAGATATAAAGCCCAAAGATATCATGACCAGAAAAGCATTTGAAAATGCAATTACGGTTGTGATGGTCCTTGGTGGGAGTACAAATGCAGTACTGCATCTTATCGCGATAGCAAAAAGTGTTGGAGTGAAATTAACCCAGGATGATTTTCAAACCATCAGCAACAAAACGCCCGTACTGGCTGATTTTAAGCCAAGCGGAAAATATCTGATGGAAGATCTGCACCAATATGGCGGGGTACCTGCGGTAATGAAATATTTATTGAGCAAGGGTTTTTTGCATGGCGACTGTTTGACGGTAACCGGAAAAACAGTTGCAGAAAACCTGCAGACAGCTCTAGATCTGGATTTTGAAAAACAAGATGTCATTCATCCTTTCGAAGATCCAATTAAAGCAACAGGCCATCTCCAAATATTATATGGCAATCTTGCAACAGGTGGAAGTGTTGCAAAAATTTCCGGTAAAGAAGGAAATCGTTTTGAAGGAACTGCCAGAGTATTTGACGGCGAACACGATTTGATAAAAGGAATTCAAAGTAAAAGAGTGCATGCTGGCGATGTGGTGGTAATAAGAAATATCGGCCCGAAAGGCGCACCGGGAATGCCTGAAATGCTGAAACCAACCGGAGCTATTATTGGTGCCGGTTTGGGCAAATCCGTTGCTTTGATCACAGACGGAAGATTCAGCGGCGGCACACATGGTTTTGTGGTGGGTCATATCACTCCCGAAGCACACGATGGAGGTTTATTAGGCATTGTAAAAGATGATGACATTATTGAAATTGATGCGCTGAAAAATACCATCAATTTAAAAATAAGTGAAGAAGAAATTGCAAAACGTAAAGCAGCATGGAAACAACCTGCATTAAAGGCTACAAACGGCATTTTGTATAAATATGCAAAGTATGTGAAGAACGCAGCGGAAGGATGTGTGACAGATGAAGAGTAGATCTTATTTATGAAAAGCTGCTGTTGATCTAAAAGGCAGCCGGTAATGTTTCTTATAAAAAATTAAATTAGTATGAGCACACTCGAATTGACCGCAGAAAAAGTTTCTGCAAAAAAAACAGAGAACATAAGTGGCAGCGAAGCAGTTCTGAAGGCCCTGATTGCTGAAAATGTCGAGACTATTTTCGGTTATCCTGGCGGGGCGATCATGCCGATCTACGATGCTTTGTATGATTATCAGGATAGATTACAACATATTTTAGTTCGGCACGAACAAGGCGCAATTCATGCTGCACAAGGCTTTGCCCGTACTTCGGGTAAAACAGGCGTCGTCTTCGCTACAAGTGGGCCGGGTGCAACAAACCTGGTTACCGGTCTTGCGGACGCAATGATTGACAGCACACCTGTTGTTTGTGTTACCGGGCAAGTATTCGCTCATTTATTAGGTACCGATGCATTTCAGGAAACCGATGTTATCAATATCACGACCCCGGTGACAAAATGGAATTACCAGGTCACTGATGCAAATGAGATTCCGGCCGTTCTTGCAAAAGCATTTTATATCGCAAAGAGTGGCAGACCCGGACCGGTCCTGATTGATATTACCAAAAATGCGCAACTGCAAAAATTCGATTACAGTGGATATACACCCTGTACGCATATACGTAGTTACCGCCCCAAGCCCATTGTCAGAAAAAAATATGTGGAACAAGCTGCAGCATTGATTAATGCTGCTGAAAAACCCTTTGTGATTTTCGGACAAGGAGTTATTCTGGGAAAAGCAGAAAAAGAATTTAAAAAGTTTATTGAAAAATCAGGTATTCCCGCTGCCTGGACAATTCTGGGCATGAGTGCCATTCCAACAGATCATCCCCTTGCTGTGGGCATGTTGGGAATGCATGGAAATTACGGACCAAATGTTTTGACCAATGAATGTGATGTGCTGATCGCAATTGGTATGCGTTTCGATGATCGCGTTACGGGAAGACTTGATAAGTATGCAAAGCAGGCGAAAGTGATTCATCTTGATATCGATCCGGCAGAAATTGACAAGAATGTAAAAGCAACGGTATCGGTTTGGGGCGATTGCAAAGAAACTTTACCCCTGCTCACGGAATCGATTGAGAAAAAAACCTATCCGCAGTGGTTAGAACGCTTTAAAGAATTTCAAAAAGAAGAAGAAGAAACCTGCATCATCCCCGAATTAAATCCAACAAGCGATGTGCTCACCATGGGCGAAGTAATAAAATTATTGAACGAGCTGACAAAAGGGGAAGCAGTGATCGTAACGGATGTTGGTCAACATCAAATGGTCGCTTGCCGCTATGCAAAATACAACCAGTCAAGAAGCAATGTTACGAGCGGAGGACTGGGGACGATGGGGTTTGCATTACCCGCGGCAATCGGTGCAAAGTTTGGCGCAGCAGACCGGGTGGTCGTCGCCATTATCGGAGATGGCGGTTTTCAAATGACACTGCAGGAACTGGGAACGATAATGCAAAGCAATGTGGATGTTAAGATCATTATTCTTAATAATAATTTCCTCGGTATGGTTCGCCAGTGGCAGCAGTTATTTCATGAAAAAAGATATTCTTTTGTTGACATCACCAGTCCTGATTTTGTGACTGTAGCAAAAGGTTACCACATCGAAGGACAAAAAGTTTCAAAAAGAGAAGATCTCATGAATGCATTGTCAACCATGCTCAATCATAAAGGTGCGTTCTTGCTGGAAGTGATGGTGGGGAAAGAAAATAATGTGTTTCCGATGGTACCGCAAGGCTGCAGTGTGGCAGAAATAAGATTGAAATAGCGTGCACCCTGAGAGACTGAATTACCAGCAAGCCGCTTTGCACCTGCTGCCGCAGGCAAGTCGCAACCATGCAAGGCAACGATAAATTGAACAGATAAGATCTCAAAGAATAAAAAAAATAAATTGAACACGACAACAGAAAATACAAAATGGAACGCAAGTCTTTATGATGACAAACATTCCTTTGTTTTTAAATATGGTGAAGACCTTGTGCATTTACTGAATCCAAAACCAGGGGAGCGAATCCTCGATCTGGGTTGCGGGACCGGTTATCTCACTAATATTATTGCAGAGTCCGGAGCAAAAGTGATCGGCATAGACAATTCAGCGGATATGATCGCCAAAGCAAAAAGCGAATATCCAAAAATCGATTTTGAAAAATTTTCAGCTACTGATTTTCATTTTGATTCAAAATTCGATGCCATCTTTTCTAACGCCGTACTGCACTGGGTTTTGGAGAAAGAAAAAGCGATTGATTGCATGTATGAAAATTTGAAAACAAATGGAAGACTGGTAATTGAAATGGGCGGCAAAAATAATGTGCAAAGCATCATGAATGCAATTCAAAAATATGCGTCAAAATATTTGCCGGAAAGTGCCTCATCTTTTAAGATTTGGTATTATCCGTCACTCAGCGAGTACACTTCACTGTTAGAAGCAAGGGGTTTTCGGGTCACCTACGCTACCCATTATGACAGGGAAACGGAATTAAAAGACCCTGCGAACGGAATAAAAGACTGGATAAAAATGTTCGGCAGTTCTTTCTTAAAAAACATGGATGAATCTGTCGCCGATAAAATGCTCTCGGAAATTCAGGAATCATTAAGACCTACAAATTTCAGAAATGAAAAATGGTATGCCGATTATAAAAGATTAAGAGTTGTAGCCATTAAACAATAATATTATGAAACCAGAATTCACCATAACCGTTTACACAGAAAACCAGATAGGTTTGCTGAATCGTATTGCTATTATTTTTTCCAGACGAAAGATCAATATCGAAAGTCTAAATACATCTCCTTCTGAGATCGACAGCGTTCATCGCTTCACCATTGTTATCAATGAGACCGAAGACGTAGTAAGAAAACTTTGCCGGCAAATTGAAAAACAGGTTGATGTATTAAAAGCATATTTTAATAATAATGATGAAATCATTTGGCAGGAACTGGCATTGTATAAAGTGCCGACAGATGTTATCGCTGAAAAAGTTAAAGTCGAACGTTTACTTCGCGAATATGGCGCCCGTGCAGTTGCCATTCGCAAAGATTATATTGTTTTTGAGACCTCAGGTCACCGCGAAGAAATTGAAGCATTGATAAAAGCCCTCGAACCTTATGGTCTGATTGAATTTGTGCGCAGCGCGAGAGTTGCCATTATCAAAGACAGCATGGGCTTTCATGAAAAACTAAAAGAATTTGAATCAGAAGAGCCCGGGGCAAATGTTATCGAAAATGAATTTTTAGATAAGCAGGATGAGGTATTCTCCATGTAAAAAAAATTTTATGATCGTTGAAAAAGTCATACCTACATTGCGCATTTTTGATTACAACAAAGCAATTGAATTTTATATCGATTGGCTTGGATTTAAGATCGTTTGGGAAGCCAGATTTGAAGAGAATGCGCCGATATATATGGAAATTGAAAAAGATGGAATCACCTTTCATTTGAGCGAACATCACGGAGATGGTACACCAGGAAGTCATGTTTTTATTTGGTGCAAAGGGGTTGAGGAATACCACAGAGAACTGATCGCAAAAAAATATAAGTACAACAGACCGGGACTGGAAAAAACATTTTACGGAGCACTGGCATTTACAGCCAATGACCCGTTCAATAATAAAATAATTTTCAATGAAAAAATTCCCGAAGCAGACAATTAAAAATTAATAATGAGAGTGCGGGCTAAAAAAAACGTACATCACCAATTTAAAATCGTAAATCAAAATCTAACATGGCAAAATTAAATTTCGGCGGCGTAGAAGAAAATGTAATCACCCGCGAAGAGTTCCCACTAAGCAAAGCACAGGAAGTTTTAAAAAATGAAACCATTGCAGTAATTGGATATGGCGTGCAGGGTCCCGGACAGGCACTCAATCAAAAAGATAATGGTATAAATGTCATTGTGGGCCAACGCAAAAGTTCAAAGACATGGGATAAAGCCGTTCGTGATGGTTTTGTCCCCGGAGAAACACTTTTTGAAATTGAGGAAGCTTTGAAACGCGGAACGATCATTTGCTATTTACTGAGCGACGCTGCACAAATTGCGTTGTGGCCAACAGTTCAAAAATATTTAACACCCGGTAAAGCGTTATATTTTTCACATGGCTTCGGGATCACATTCAATCATCAAACACATATCATTCCACCCAAAGATGTGGATGTATTTTTAGTCGCACCAAAAGGAAGCGGCACATCATTGCGCAGAATGTTTTTGCAAGGACGCGGATTGAATAGTTCATATGCCATTTTTCAGGACGCAACCGGAAAGGCTAAAGAAAGAGTGACCGCACTTGGCATCGCAGTTGGAAGCGGATATTTATTTGAAACAGATTTCAAAAAAGAAGTGTACAGCGATCTCACCGGCGAACGCGGAACATTAATGGGTGCGATACAGGGAATTTTCGCGGCGCAATATGAAGTGTTGCGCAAGAAGGGACATTCCCCAAGCGAGGCATTTAACGAGACTGTTGAGGAATTGACTCAATCATTGATGCCGCTCGTTGCTGAGAACGGGATGGATTGGATGTACGCCAATTGCAGCACCACGGCACAACGTGGCGCATTGGACTGGTGGAAAAAATTTCGTGACGCTACGCTACCGGTGTTCACTGAACTATATGAAAGCGTTGCTGCCGGAAAAGAATCACAGCGTTCGATCGATTCCAACTCACAACCGGATTACCGTGAAAAATTAGAAGTTGAATTGAAAGAACTGCGTGATAGCGAAATGTGGCAGGCAGGAAAAACAGTGAGAAGTTTAAGACCGGAAAATCAGAAATAAGGGTAGCTGCAGACAATCAGCGAATGGCTGTTAATGGAAGACATGCTACAACACCAGTAATAAAATAGAATCATGGCCAATCCAAAAAATCATGTTCCGGAAGTCGTGGCGCTTCGCACCTGGAAAGAATACGTCGGTGAATCTTTGCTGATCGTTTTCAGCGTGGTGCTCGCATTGATCCTGACAGAAGTCATCAACAAAATCCATGAAAGCAACCAAACCCATGAGGTATTGCATCAGTTACGCGAAGAGTTGCTCGCAAATAAAAAGGCCGAGGAAATACAGTATAAATATCATTTGCAGGTTTTAAAGAATATAGACTCGGCTTTGCATGATGATAAATTTCTTAAAAAATTTATAGATAGCGGAAGGGTGCATTTATACCTTCTGGCACCGGATGGGGTGCTGGAAGAAGACTTAAATGATGTGGCATGGCAGATTGCCAAACAAAATAATATTCTTTCAAAAATAGATCTCAAAACTTTTGGTCTGTTCACCGATATCTACAATCATCAACAGCGAATCACAAAAACAGAAGATGAGATCGGAAAAGTATTATTATCATTCGAATCACGTAAACCGGAAAACGCAAGAACTACTTTGATATTGATGCGTGATAATTATCACGGGTGGGCTGTTGACAGGGTCCCCTCATTATTAAGAAAATATCAGGTTGCCATTGATGCATTAAGCAATTATTGAAAACATTTTTGAAATGAACGTAAAAGAAAAAACAACATATCAGTTGGATTTTGCAAAAGCAAAAGAAAGATTGAGTAAAGTAGTTATCAAATCGCCGCTACAACTAAACAGAAGCTTATCGGCTAAGTATAACGCCAATGTTTATTTGAAAAGGGAGGATTTGCAAGTGGTTCGGTCATACAAATTGCGCGGAGCATATAACATGATGAGTAGTTTGTCGGAAGAAAAACTGAGAAATGGGGTTACTACTGCAAGTGCCGGCAATCACGCGCAGGGATTTGCTTATTCTTGCAAGAAACTTGGAGTGAAAGGTGTTGTGTTCATGCCCGTTATTACGCCAAATCAAAAAGTTAACCAAACGAAAATGTTCGGTGAAGATAATATCGAGATAAAACTGGTTGGCGATACTTTCGATGATTGCGCTGTGGCAGCAAAAAAATTTACGGAAGAAAATGGAATGACTTTTATACCGCCATTTGATGACTATCGCATCATCGAAGGGCAGGGAACTGTTGCTGTTGAAATATTGGAGCAATTATCCGATGTCGATTATGTGTTCGTACCTGTCGGTGGTGGCGGACTTGCTGCCGGCGTGGGCACCTATTTCAAAACATATTCCCCCAAAACAAAGATTATCGGGCTGGAACCAGAAGGCGCACCCTCTATGTATGAAGCGCTAAAAATCGGTCACCCGGTAACCTTGGATACAATTGAGCGGTTTGTTGACGGCGCTTCGGTAAAACGAACCGGCGATATCACTTTTTCCATTTGCAAAGAAGTGTTGGATGATCTGCATCTTGTACCGGAAGGGAAAATTTGTTCGACGATTTTGAAATTATATAATGAAGATGCGATCGTTGTTGAACCTGCAGGAGCAATGTCAATTGCCTGTCTGGATGATTATGCAAATGAAATAAAAGGTAAAAATATTGTGTGTATCGTGAGCGGAAGCAATAATGATATTGACAGAATGCAGGAAATAAAAGAACGCTCGCTGCAATATGAAGGATTAAAACATTATTTTTTGATTCGCTTTGCACAGAGACCCGGCGCATTGAAAGAATTTGTGAACCATGTGCTGGGTGCAAACGATGATATTACCCGGTTTGAATATATGCAGAAACATAATAAAGAAACCGGACCCGCGCTTGTCGGGATTGAATTGAAATCGAAAGAAGATTACCATGCATTGATGCAGAACCTAAAGAAGTTCAATATTAATTTTACAGAATTGAAAAAGGATGACAACATGTTTGGCTACGTGGTGTAAATCCTGCGAGCCATGGGTTTCGACCAGAAAACCAAAGAAAAAAAATAGGAATTTGAGATCTGAAAATGAAGCATCCGGTAGCATAACCAGCAAAGAATCCAGACGCTTCGACACTCCTTAAAATTGTCGATCTCGTTGCCCGGGAAACCATACTGCCATAGCTTAATAAGTCCACCTTTTTTGTGGAAAATTAGAATTGCAAAATTGTTCAATAATTCATATTTATTTCGTAATTTCAATTGAATCGTTGCTGCTATTTTGAAAAAATCTGTATTTATTTTCATTTTTATTAGATAATATTCAATAATTAAAAGAACATGAGTGAATTAGGCTTATATTCTCCGGAATTCGAGCGTGATGCCTGTGGTATCGGCTTTGTTGCTAACATCAAAAGCAACAAATCGCACCAGATCGTTTCTGATGCGCTCACGATTTTGGAGAACATGGAACATCGCGGTGCATGTGGTTGTGAAAATAATACCGGCGACGGTGCAGGCATAATGATTCAAACACCGCACGAATTCTTCTTTGATGAATGTGTGAAGCTGGGAATTCATTTGCCTTCTTATGGAAAGTATGGAGTGGGCATGATTTTTTTCCCCAGAGATATCCGGTTGAAAGAAGAATGTCGTGACATTTTTAACAGATCAACGGAGAAATTAGGATTGGAAATCCTGGGCTATCGCAAAGTGCCGGTCAATCCAGATGGAATCGGACCAACCGCATTATCTGTTGAGCCTGAAATTGAACAGGTCTTCATTGCATGTCCGGATCACATCAATAATCCGGAAAATTTTGAACGCAAACTCTTTGTGCTGCGCAATTATTCAACTCATCTCATCAACAGCACGGTAAAAAAAGACGCGATCGGTTTTTATTTCGCCTCCCTCTCTTACAAAACAGTGGTGTATAAAGGACAGCTGACGAGCATGCAGGTCCGTAATTATTTTCCAGACCTGAGTAATAAGCGCGTTGTTTCCGCATTCGGTTTGATACATTCTCGTTTTGCAACAAATACTTTTCCTTCCTGGAAATTGGCGCAGCCATTTCGCTACATCGCACACAATGGAGAGATCAATACACTCCAGGGAAATCTGAATTGGCTCCGTACAAGCGAAAAGGGTTTCACATCTCCCTATTTCACTGATGAAGAGATGGAAATGCTATTGCCGATCGTAACTGAGGGACAATCGGATTCTGCCTGTCTGGATAATATGATCGAGCTGCTCACCTTATGCGGAAGAAGTTTACCACATGTGATGATGATGCTCATCCCCGAAGCATGGGATGGCAATGAGCAGATGGATCCGGTAAAAAAGGCATTCTATGAATTTCATGCAGCATTCATGGAGCCCTGGGACGGACCTGCTTCTATTTCCTTTACGGATGGAAAAATAATCGGGGCTACGCTTGACAGAAATGGTTTGCGTCCCTCACGGTATTGCGTAACCGAAGATGACAGAGTGATCATGGCATCAGAAACAGGTGTGCTTCCCGTCGATCCGAAATTGATAAAAGAAAAAGGAAGATTACAACCAGGGAAAATGTTCATCGTTGACCTGGAACAGGGAAGAATCATCAGCGATGATGAACTGAAAAAAGATATCTGTTCTCAAAAGCCATATGAAGAATGGCTGAATAAATATAAAATCCGCCTGGAAGAACTGCCCGAACCCCGCGTCATGTTCACGCATCTTGAGCACGACCAGATATTCAAATATCAGAAAGCATTTGGATACTCTACAGAAGATCTGGAAACGATCATTGCACCAATGGCTTTGGATGCAAAAGAACCTGTAGGCTCGATGGGTAGTGATGTTCCGCTTGCGGTACTCAGCGATCAACCACAACATCTCAGCAGTTATTTCAAACAATTATTTGCGCAGGTCACCAATCCGCCCATTGATCCGATACGCGAAAGACTGGTAATGTCTTTGTCAACTTTCGCCGGCAATAATGGAAATCTGCTGGTTGAAGATTCGCTCGCGTGCCACAGTATCGCCTTGAAACATCCCGTGCTTGGCAATCATGAATTGGAAAAGATAAGAAGTATAGATACCGGAATTTTCCAGGCAAAAACCCTGCAGACATATTTTCGCGCAGATGGACAAAAGGGTTCACTGCAAAAAGGGCTGGACAGACTTTGTCGGTATGCTGTTGATGCGGTTGAAGATGGATTTGAGGTCCTGATACTGACCGACCGCGCCATTGACAGCGACCACGCTCCTATTCCTTCATTGCTCGCAACTGCAGCCGTTCATCACCATCTTATTCGCAAAGGCTATCGCGGTCAGGTAGGCATTATTGTTGAAGCCGGCGATATCTGGGAAGTACATCATTTTGCCTGTCTCATTGGCTTTGGGGCAACAGCGATCAATCCATATCTCTCCTTGTCTACTATCCGCGACATGAAGTTGAGCGGGAAATTAGAAACAGAATTGGATGTGGAATATCTAAAAAAGAATTACATCAAAGCCGTCAATGATGGATTGCTTAAAGTCTTTTCGAAGATGGGAATTTCCACGCTGCAATCTTACCAGGGGGCGCAGATATTTGAGATCATCGGTTTGAATAAATCGGTAGTCGATAAATATTTTACCGGCGCCACCTCACGTATAGAAGGAATGGGTTTGGATGAAATTGCCAAAGAAACCCTGGCAAAACATTTTTATGCTTTTAGCAAAAAAGATATTCCTGTTGATCGATTAAGTGTCGGTGGTATTTACCAATGGAGGCGCAAAGGGGAATTTCATTTATTCAATCCGCAAACCATTCACTTGTTGCAATATTCAACAAGAATGAATGATTACAATACTTTCAAAAAATATTCAAAACTTATCAATGAGCAGGGAGAAAAAGCGGCGACATTAAGAAGTCTTTTCACATTTAAGCACTTGCGGAATTCGATTTCAATTGATGAAGTTGAGCCAGCTGAAAATATCTACAAACGTTTTGCTACTGGTGCTATGAGTTTTGGTTCGATTTCGCATGAAGCACATTCAACATTAGCCATTGCCATGAATCGCCTCGGTGGAAAAAGCAATACCGGCGAAGGCGGTGAAGATGAAATGCGTTACGAAAAACTGGCGAACGGAGATTCAATGAACTCTGCGATCAAACAAGTTGCCTCGGCACGCTTTGGTGTTACGAGTTATTATCTGACCATGGCAAAAGAGTTGCAAATTAAAATGGCGCAAGGCGCCAAACCCGGTGAGGGCGGGCAATTGCCAGGACATAAAGTTGATGATTGGATTGGTAGAGTTCGTCATGCAACTCCGGGTGTAGGTTTGATTTCTCCCCCACCCCATCACGATATTTATTCCATTGAAGATCTGGCACAATTGATATTTGATTTGAAGAATTCAAATCGCGATGCCCGCATAAGTGTGAAGCTAGTTTCAAAAGCGGGTGTTGGCACAATCGCCGCAGGCGTTGCCAAAGCAAAATCAGATGTGATATTGATCTCCGGTTTTGATGGCGGCACAGGCGCCTCCCCGATCAGTTCCATCAAACATGCCGGCTTACCTTGGGAATTGGGTCTTGCAGAATCTCATCAAACACTCGTAAAAAATAAATTACGAAGCAGAGTTGTTCTGCAAACTGACGGGCAATTAAAGACCGGTCGCGATATTGCCATTGCAACATTATTAGGCGCAGAAGAATGGGGTGTTGCAACAGCCGCATTGGTAACGGAAGGTTGCATCATGATGCGCAAATGTCATTTGAACACTTGCCCGGTTGGCGTTGCAACGCAAGATCCTGAATTAAGGAAAAGATTTACCGGGAATCCAGATCACGTCGTGAATCTCTTCAAATTCCTTACACAAGAATTGCGTGAAATAATGGCTGAGCTTGGTTTTCGTACGATTGAAGAAATGGTCGGACAAGTAGATTGTTTGGACATGAGAGAGGATATTGATCATTGGAAATACAGCAAACTTGATCTTACCCCTATTTTATACAAAGAACCAACATCATTATATACTGGCTTATACAAACAGGAAGAACAAGATCACGGACTAGCAGATGTGCTTGACTGGAAATTACTGGTGGCTGCAAAACCCGCACTTGAACATCAGCAAAAAGTCTTCGCAGCATTCAATGTAAAAAATACAGACAGGACCATCGGCGCAATTTTATCAAACGAGATTTCAAAAAAATATAAATCGAACGGACTGCCGGAAGACACGATTCATTTTAAATTAACCGGGACAGCCGGACAAAGTTTTGCAGCGTTCAATACAAAAGGGGTTACCCTTGAGCTTGAAGGTGATGCCAACGATTATTTTGGAAAAGGACTATCAGGGGCAAGATTGATCATTTATCCTTCGCAGGATGCCGGATTCGTGCCTGAAGAAAATATCATCATTGGTAATGTGGCATTTTATGGTGCAACAAGCGGTGAGGCGTTTATAAGGGGAAAAGCGGGCGAGCGTTTTTGTGTGCGTAACTCCGGCGCAAAGGCAGTGGTGGAAGGCGTCGGCGATCACGGCTGCGAATACATGACCGGCGGAAGAGTGGTGATTCTGGGTGATACGGGAAGAAATTTTGCGGCGGGAATGAGTGGCGGAATTGCCTATGTATATGATGTCAATGCGCAATTTGCCGCATTATGCAATAAAGAGATGGTTGACCTCGACGCTGTTGATGAAGAAGATGGACTGGAGCTGAAAGACATGATACAAAGGCATTATGCTTATACGGGCAGCACGGTCGCAAAATTTGTGTTGGATGATTTTGAGAATCAATTAAAGAATTTTGTGAAAGTATTTCCAAGAGATTATAAAAAAGTCTTGTTACAGAAAAAGGTCAGCGTGAAAACGAATTAATGATAATTAAACACTTGAG
>JAJPKJ010000073.1 GCA_021323755.1 Chitinophagales bacterium
ACAGCTTCTGTAGAATCAGCAGCTACCATCAAGCCTTTGTATATATCAAATGCCCTCGCGTCTACCGATGTGGGAGACGTCAGTTATGCTGTCCCCACCGTGGGGGTTCAAACGGCTACCTGGGTACCGGGAACATCTGCACACAGCTGGCAAGCAGTAGCCTGCAGTGGCGGAGATATCGGTATAAAAGGAATGATCGTCGCGGCAAAAACAATGACCTTTACTGCCATCGATCTATTTTTAACGCCCAGCCTTATTCAAAAAGCAAAAGCCGAATTCACTGCATCAAAAGGGGATTACCAATACAAAGCATTACTCGGTGACAGAAAGCCTGCATTAAATTATAGAGATTGATAGGCATATAGCTGCTGGGAGGCAATCATGAATACTAATAAATAAGCAAAATTGTGGCAAAAAATAGGCTACTACGCATGGACAATGTCGGCATCGTTGTTGAATCCCTCGATGAAGCCATCTCTTTTTTTGAGGTGATAGGTCTGAAACTCGAAGGGCGGACCAGGGTCGAAGGAGAATGGGTTGGTAAGATTACCGGGATCGCCTCCCATTGCGCAGAGATCGCGATGATGATCACTCCCGATGGTCACAGCCGTCTCGAGATCTCCCAATTTCTAACGCCTTCTATTATCGCCGATCACCGGACCGCTCCGGTGAACTCACTGGGTTACCTGAGGGTCATGTTTACCGTTGAAGACATTGATGAAATGGTATCCAGGCTCAGCAAACATGGCGCCCAGCTCGTTGGCGAAGTGGTCCAATTCGAAAACTCATATAAGCTATGCTATATCCGCGGAACCGAGGGGCTCCTGATCGGATTAGCGCAGGAACTCGGTCACAAATGAGCATAGTGCAATTATTTTAGGCCGCCTGCCGCAATTGCCGATCCAAACTTCACATAATCATTAACGTTAGGCTCTTTAGAAAGCAAAATCGGGAAAAATGGATACTTTACGCGAGATATTATCCATTACTGTGGGCAATAATCATTTTCATTCCAAAGGACATTGTAGACTTGGATAAAGTCCATTTTGATTTTATTTGACGGGCAAATTCCACAGGGGTTTATACAAGGGAAATACATAAAAAGAACTTACCAAAAAAATGTAAACTTAAGTGTAAATGAAGATGTAAATGAATTTCCATAGACCAAGGAAATCCAACAAAAGCCAAAGAATGAAAAAGCCCGCTGCAGCCGGAAAAAACGCTGATGTTGACCCACTAATTGCGCTCGAATATGAGCCAGAGATTGCGCACCAAATTGACCCACCTCCAGATTGGATCTTGGAGATCTAAGCCCAACTTCAATATGAATATCATTGATGGCCATAACCGGGAGTCTTTGCGTATTGAAATAGATACTTCACTGCCATTGCTCAGAGTGATCTGAGTATTGCAACAAATTGTTGAAACGAGAGGAAAACCCAAATCTATCAGAGTGGATAATGGGACTGAATTTATCAGCGACAAATTGCAACTATGGTGCGATGATCAACAAATCCATTTGCAATTTATCCACCTAGGAAAACCAGTGCAAAATGCTTTTATTGAAAGAAACAATGGATCGATGAGAAAAGAGTTGCTCGATGCTTATTTGTTTTTTAGTCTCGCAGAAGTAAGAGAGATGGCTGAGGATTGGAGACATGTTTACAACTTTTCAAGACCACATCCATCGCTCGGTTTTGTACCACTGACTGAATATAAATAATCAGTTTCCCTAGAATTACTAAAAACTAGAAAACTCTAATTTTGATTGGCACGAAAATAAGGGGAGCTTACAATATTTCTATTAATATCATTTTGCTAAATGCAAACCCTTAATAAATTTCTGAATAATTGCTCCTTAATTATGAAATGAATTGGTTTAATATAATTTTTATATATCTTGAAAATACTTTGAACAAATAGAAATGGAAGAAAATAAAAACTCCGATAACGTAAATATTTCATTATTAAGCTCAATTGAAGCACAAAATAATGTACCTGAATCTAAGGATTTGGAAAAATCAGAAAGAGCCTTTAAATTTTTTAATAGTAGTATTAGGCGGGCGGAGAACTTATTGTCTATAAATATTGATAAGGATGGAAAGCTTCTAGCAATTCCTGAAAACAAGATTCTTGACTCTTATCGTGCTGTAATAGTTTTGTCCATTTCAGCATTAGATGCTTATGTAAAAACATTTTTAACAGTTGAAATAAAACAGAGACTTACAGAAAGGAATTTATCCGTAGAATTAAAGGCATATATTAAGGAAGATTTGTATAATAAGGACAAAGATTCTCTTTATCAAGTTATTTTTGAATCAAATTTTATTGAGATAATAATTGCAAAATTTGATGAAGATTTTGAAAAAAAATCTTTTCAAGGACAAAAATCTATAGACAAACATATGAAGCTTGCAGGATTTGATCAGATTTTCAAGAAGATTTCAAGGAGTGCTAATATAAGTCCTGATAATCTTCAAAGTGATTTAGAAAGGTTTACCAATATGAGACATTCCATTGTACACTGTGGGGACCACGATCTTACTCAAACGGAACCAAAAGAGAATAAAATATCGGTCAAGGATGCAGAGGATTGCATTAAACTTGTCAAACTTATTTCATCTGAAATTCACAAAATGATACAAACAAGATGAAGCAAATAATTATAGTTTTTGAATTTAAGCTTATAAACAATCAAAAGACAATCCAATTCAAGGATTTGATTAGAAGATATGGTACTTACGCTTTTATCACAAATAACTCTTGTATGATTTGGACAATTGCTGATGTTGTGTCGGTTAGAAATTTCTTAATGGCAGGGCTTGCATCCGATGATAAGTTGTTTGTTTCTGAAGTGTCTGCGCCTGCCGCTTGGTCACTAAGTCTGGCAAAAGAAGTATCTGATTATATAATTAAAAATCTAAAGGAGAAGACTTTGTAAATTTGAATTTAAAAAAATCTCCGCGATTTAATATGGTTGCTCCAAAAAACAAACCCTTTCCGCAAAAATTAAAATTGATTTTCATAGACGCTAATATTTATTTGAGGTTTTTCGATACTAATTCCCAAGAATTCAAAAAACTTCTTAAATCAGTGAAAGAAATAAAGTCATACATTTTTATAACTGACCAAATAAAAAATGAGGTTACAAGAAATAAATTGGATGTTTTTCGTGCATCATTTGCCAATTATACTGGACAAATTAAAACCTTAAACGTTCAGTTGCCGGAACATTTAAATACTGATACTAATCCAACAATTAAACAGTGGAACAAAAAAACGAAAACATTGAACACACAAATTTCTCAACAGCAACAAACATTGCAACACATTACCACACATCTCATTGACAAAATAAGCAATTCTACAGATAAAGTTTCTAAAACTCTTCATAAAATTTTTGCGAAAGCTCTGCCGCCTACTGAAGAACAAGTGTCTCGTGCCAAGAATCGGAAAGGTTTAGGTAATCCACCGGGGAAAAAAAACGATCCTATCGGTGACCAACTGAATTGGGAACAATTACTCGAAGAAACGAAAACAATTAAGCATTTATGGATCATTGCTAACGACAAAGATTATATGTTTCAATTTAAAGAAAAATGCTACTTAAATACGTTTTTGCTCGAAGAATTAAAAAAAAATAATCCATCCATTATTGTTGAATGTTACAATACATTGTCTTCTGGATTGAGCTCATTCAATAATTCCGAAGCAGTAGCATCCTTGCCCAACGCGACAGAGTTAACGAAAATCAAAAATGAAGAAACTAATATCCCAAAGAAGTACCCATTCAGCAATGATATATTTACACTTTCTCCCCGTGGTAGTGGTTACAGTGGGTACAGCGGATACATCGGATCCACTGGCTTCGATATATACGGCATTGCCAACCAGAACAGCGCTTCTACAGGCTATTCTCCAGAGCCCTACACAATTTATTCTTCAGAATTTCATCCAGGACTTTCAGCAAATTTTTTGCCTACATTCAAAAGTAACTGTCCCACCTGTGGTAGTCCTCTGATTAATATCTCATCGCAAAACGATGATGGATCATTCTCACCAAAACTTTATTGCGCAATCTGCCAGAAATCTTATGAAACAAAATGAGAACATTGGCCTAAATCAAATAATAATACTTAAAGGCTCAACTGACTTAGGGAAACTTTTGGAGAAAATTTATCGGATTAAATAGTGGAACTAATCGCCAAATACCTCCAACTAATTAACCAATATAGTAGGCTGTTGGCTTCAAAAATTAAAAGTCTCCGCTCCTGGACAATATTCCGGCACATAAAAATTTGGAGCACCCTGCCATGAATGAAATGCAAAAAAACTGTGTTCCTGTCAATCTTACTTCCGTAATTATAATATCACCCACTAATCTCAGTGTTAGCCGCGACAAGATTATCTAGATTTTTTGTAACATCGAACTAAACGGTCCCTTCTTGCTTGTCCCCTAAAATAAAAAACTATTGTAAAATGTTGTATTACAATAGTTTGCTTGTAATCATCGTTGCCCGACGAGGATTCGAACCTCGACAAACAGAACCAAAATCTGTCGTACTACCATTATACTATCGGGCAATCCTTAAAATGGATTGCAAAATTAGGATTTGGCGAGCCATGTTCCAAAAGAATCTAAGGAAAGTTTGATAAGTCAAAGCGCTGGTTATGCTTTATCGTGCACTAGCTGCTGCCCGTTGACCGATGGTTGTTGAGCTGATCTTGTATCTTCTTCTTCTTTTAAATTTTTAATGAATTCAAGTGCATCAGGAACGACATCACACATGATGGTGATTAATGATCCGGGTATTGCATTTTTATAAGCATGGATGATCGCATCTTTTTCCTTGTGAATGATCGTTAAGGGAATTTCTTTCTGCTTTGTCTCATTTATTCCTTCAACCAATAAGGATACGATCTCTTCGGCTGTGCGTCCCCGTAAGTTTTTATCCTGACGGATTATTATCTCATCAAAATGTCTTGCGGAGATCCTTCCGAGTTCCCGAATATCATCATCGCGCCTGTCACCCGTACCGCTGATGATGCCGATCTTCGGAGCGCCATCCATCTTGCTCACAAAATCACAGAGCAGTTCAAGTCCGGCAGGATTATGCGCAAAGTCAACCAGAAACTGAAAATGTTTGAACTGAAATAAATTCAGTCTCCCCGGAGTCTGCACCGGCGAAGGAATAAAAGTTTGCAGCGCCAACCGAATGTCCTCTACTTTAATATTTCTAAAAAGATAGGTAGAAAGGACCGAAGGCAATGTGTTCATCACATTATGGATCGCCTTGCCGCCGAAGGTCAAAGGAATTTCTGATACTTTTTCGATACGGATTTTCCATGTTCCTTTTAAAAGCGATATATATCCATTTTCGTAGACCGCTGCGATACCACCATCGCCACAATGTTTTTTTATGCGCGGATTGTTTTCATCCATACTGAACAATGCGATATTACATTCTACATTATCCTTCATTGCATAAACCAGATCATCATCAGCATTTAAAATGGCAAAGCCATGTTTATAGACCGTTTCGGGAACAACACTTTTTACTTTCGCCATTTGTTCCAGATTATCAATGCCGCCGAGGCCGAGATGATCGGCAGTTACGTTGGTGACAACCGCTATATCACAATTTGAAAATGCCAGGCCTGATTTTAATATCCCGCCACGCGCGCATTCCAGCACGGCGAAATCAACCGTGGGATCCTTCAATACAAACAAAGAACTTAATGGGCCCGTACAATCACCTTTCATCATCATTTGATTTTGAATATATACACCATCGGAGGTCGTATAACCAACCTTGTATCCTGCCGTTTTCACAATATGCGCCGTTAACCTCGCTGTCGTCGTTTTTCCATTTGTTCCGGTAATGGCGATGATCGGGATCCTGCCATTTGTCCCTTTTGGATAAAGCATGTCAACAACCGGTTCCGCGACATTTCTGGGCAGCCCTTCTGAGGGTTCAATATGCATGCGGAAACCGGGGGCTGCATTCACTTCCAGCACGGCGCCGCCATTTTCGGTTATGGGTAACCGTAAGTCCGGTGCCATGATATCGATCCCACAGATATCCAGCCCGATAATCCTGGCGATTCTTTCTGCCATAAAAATATTCACCGGGTGAACTTCATCCGTTACATCCGTGGAAGTGCCGCCGGTGCTGAGATTGGCTGTCGGTTTTAATAATACCAATTCATTTTTTGCAGGAATTGTTTGCAATGTATATCCTTTATCAACCAGCATCTTTTGGGTGAACTCATCGATTTTTATTTGCGTTAGTACTTTTTCATGACCATAACCGCGGCGCGGGTCTTTATTTGTTTCATCAACCAGCCATTGAATATCGTGAACCCCGTCTCCAACTACTGATGCCGGTGTTCTCAATGCCGCGCAAATAAATTTGGAGTTGATCACCAGTACACGAAAATCAAAACCGGTAATGAATTTTTCGCAGATAACACTACGTGAATATTTTTGTGCGGCGGCAAGCGCGGTCACAGCTTGCTCCCAATTCATGATATTTGTGGTAGCGCCTTTCCCATGGTTACCATCGATCGGCTTTAAGACGATGGGGTAACTGATTCTGTCAATGGCATCTTTCAACCCTTCTTCATTTCTTATTATCGTGCCGCGGGGTACAGGGATCTCGGCTGCTTCCAGGAGATTTTTTGTTTCCTCTTTATCGCAGGCGATATCCACAGCAATAGAAGAGGTAGTGCTGGCAATCGTTGCACGAATTCTTTTTTGATTCACGCCATAACCCAATTGCACCAGCGATTGCTTATTCAGTCGAATAAAGGGAATGCCGCGCTTCACGGCTTCATCAACAATGCAGGCGGTAGATGGACCCAGTCTGGTGTCCTCGCGAATTTCACGCAACTGCTGAATATCTTCCTGCAGATCATAATCTATATTATCAGCGAGCGCTTGTGAGATCCTCACGGCAGCGCGAGCAGCATAAACGCCCGCATCTTCTTCCATATAACTAAACACCACATAATATTCCCCTTCTTTGCCTGTCCCGCGGGTGCGGCCAAAACCTGTGTCCATTCCGGCAAGCGTTTGCAATTCCAGTGCAATATGCTCGATAACATGTCCCATCCAGGTTCCTTCCTCTACACGTTGAAAAAAACCACCAGGCTCGCCAACACTGCAACGATGTGCATACATGGAAGGGAATAATTTCTCCAACCTTTCTCTGAATTCTGCAATGGAATTCGTTGGGCGTTGTTCCATTTCCTCAAGATCGAGTTTCATCTGGATAAGTTTAGGACGGCGAATGCTCCAATAATTCGGGCCTTTCAATACTTTGATTTCAATAATCTTCATAAAAAATTAGTTGGATAGGTAATTTAGTTTTTTTCTTTTTTGTTACCAACTTTTGTTCCTGATTCAGCGTCATCACCTCACACGCTTTGCCTGATCTCAACGATGAGCTCTTGGTCTTCTGTTTGCCCGATGCTCATAGCTCACCGCTTATTCTTATATTTATTTCTTCAAACCCACTTACATGAGAGACTATAATCGCCGTTCTTTTCTCAACACATTTGGTACATTATCAGCTTCGGCATTTCTTAGTTCACTGACACAACCTGCATGGAGCCGTAATCTGCAAAAAACAATAATGAGCGCAGAAAACCGGTCCGCGCAAGAGCTCGCGGGCGATGAAGATTTTTGGTATTATGTGCAGGAATCTTTCACCGTTTCTCCGAATCTTATTTACCTCAACAACGGAGGCGTTTCTCCCTCGCCAAAGATTGTCCAGGATGCGATGAAAAAATATTTTGATCTTTCCAATGAAGGTCCGAGTTATTATATGTGGAGAATCCTTGATCAGGGGCGCGAACCACTGCGGCAGAATTTAGCGAAGCTTGCAGGCTGCTCCAACGAAGAAATTGCCATGCAAAGAAATGCATCAGAAGCACTGGAGACAGTGATTTTTGGTCTGGACCTAAAAGCAGGAGATGAAGTGGTGCTGACCAAACAGGATTACCCCAACATGATCAACGCATGGAAACAACGCGAACTGCGCGATGGAATAAAATTGGTCTGGCTGAATTTGGAATTACCCAGTGAAGACAACGATTATCTCGCCAATCAATACATCAACGCCTTTAACTCAAAAACAAAGATTGTTCATATTACGCACATCATAAACTGGAACGGACAAATAATGCCGGTGCGAAAAATTGCCGATGCCGCGCATCAGCGCGGAATTGAAGTGCTCGTTGACGGCGCGCATAGCTTCGCCCATTTTCAATTTACCATTCCTGACCTGGGCTGCGATTATTTTGGAACGAGTCTTCACAAATGGCTTGCAGCCTGCATTGGCACCGGTTTGCTTTTTGTAAAGAAAGAAAAAATAAAAAATTTGTATCCCTTGTTTGCCGGCGGCGAACCCAAAAGTGATAACATACGCAAGTTTGAGAATCTCGGAACAAGACCGTTTTTTATCGAAGAGGCAACGGGAAAGGCCATTGAATTCTTCGACATGATCGGACCGGAAAGAAAAGAAAAACGATTGTTTTATCTGAAGAATTACTGGATGAGTAAAGTGAAAGATATCCCGAAAGTGAAAATCGGAACATCGTTAAAACCAGGATTTAGCTGCGCCATCGGAATCGTTAATGTTGAAGGTAAAAAGCCGGGCGAACTCGATTCATTTTTGTTTGATAAATACAAGATTCATGCGGTCGGGATTGAATGGGAAAATATTCACGGAGTGCGTGTGACTCCAAATGTTTATACAACAACAAAAAACCTGGACCTGCTGGTGGAAGCGATTGAAAAATTTGCAAAACAAGGATAAAGTACGATATATAAACTACGATTTGTTTACTGCTCGCCGTTTGCTGTTTACTGAAAAATAAATCAATAATCAATTTGTCTCAGTCTCTCAGTCGAAAAATAACCCTCCTTCAGGCTACGGCCATCAACATGATCGATATGGTGGGTATCGGTCCGTTCGTCGTCTTATACCTGGTCATTCAAATCTCAAAAGGGCCCGGTTTTTTGTATGCGTGGTTTGTCGGCGCATTTTTATCTTTTGCTGACGCATTGATATGGAGCGAGCTTGGTGCTGCCTATCCATTAGCCGGAGGCAGTTATAATTTTTTGAAAGTGGCATACGGCGAACATAAATGGGGTAAATTATTTTCTTTCTTGTACGTGTGGCAAACCCTGATACAGGCCCCGCTGGTAATGGCTTCTGCAGCAATTGGATTTTCGGAATACCTAAGTTTTTTTGTTCCCCTTAGTTCTTTTGAAGAAAAAGCGATTTCCGGAGCCGTCATCGTTTTTGTGATTATTTTATTATATCGAAAAATTGAACAGATCGGAAAGCTGAGTATTGTTTTGTGGATAGGCATCATCGTTATATTTACCTGGATCATTGCCGGTGGCATTGCACACGGAAAGATATTGGAACCACTCAAGCATATTAATGATAACATTGCACTGAACCAACTATTCTTTGTCGCACTGGGACAAGCATCCGTAAAGACCATTTATTCTTTTCTCGGATATTATAATGTCTGTCACCTTGGAGGAGAAATAATAAATCCCCAAAAAAATATTCCACGCAGCATGCTCATCTCTGTTTTTGGCATCACCATACTTTATCTATTGATGAATATGAGCGTGACCAGCGTAATCCCCTGGCAGGATGCGATGAAAAATAAATTTGTGGTGAGTGAATTCATCAGAAATATTTCGGGCGGCAAAGCAGCAGGCATTGCAACAGGAGTGATCTTATTTGTAGCTTTCGCCTCTTTATTCTCTTCAACACTGGGCTACAGCCGCGTTCCTTATGCTGCTGCAAAAGATGGCGCATTCTTCCCGGAATTTGCCAAACTGCATCCGACAAAAAATTTCCCTTATGTCTCACTACTCTTTTTGGGCGCCATTGCTTTCTTGTTCAGTTTATTATTTAAAATGAAATATGCCATTGACGGCATTTTAGCCATGCGAATTTTGCTTCAGTTTGTTGCGCAGGCAATTGGCGTTGTGCTATTGCGAAAAAAATATGGATCTAAAGATCTTCCTTTCAAAATGTGGCTTTATCCCTTGCCGGTGATCGTTTCCATCAGCATGTGGATTTGGATTTTCCTTTCTACAGGGTTTGCTTCCATATTTGCATTGGTATTTATTTCTGTAGGAGTCATTATTTTTTATTTCGCAAAGAGGTTTCGGAACTGAGGAATTATTTTACCGGTTAAATTAACAGAACAGGATAAATTCGTATTCAAATTCATCAATAAAAAATAGTGTTATGAACGACATCAATAATAAAGTTGCCTATATAACCGGAGGCTCCAAAGGAATAGGACTAGGTATTGCTCAGGTCCTGATCAACAATGGGATGAGAGTGGCCATCACCAGCCGCAGTTTGCAGTCTGCAAAGAAAGCCGCTGAATCATTAAGCAAAGATCCTTCCAGAATACTGGCTCTGGCATCAGACGTCAGTTCCCTCGAATCTGAAATAAGATCCGTTGAATCTGTTATCAGTCATTTTGGACAGCTGGATGTGCTTGTGGCTAATGCGGGGGTTGGTCATCTTGCCTCCATTGAAAATCTATCTGCAGCGCAATGGAAAGAAACCATGGATACCAATCTTACCGGAGTTTTTAATAGTGTAAAAGCAAGTATTAATGCGCTGAAAGAATCAAAGGGATATATAATTACCATTGCCAGCCTTGCGGGCGCTAATTTTTTCGCAAATGGTTCTGCGTATAATGCCAGTAAATTCGGATTGGTTGGATTCAGCCAGGCGATCATGCTCGACCTGCGGCAGTATGGAATTAAGGTCACTACCATTATGCCCGGATCTGTGGCCACCAATTTTAATAATCACACAGTAACGGAGATGGATACCTGGAAAATACAACCGGAAGATATCGGTCAGATCGTTGCTGATCTCTTAAAAATGCCTCCACGAACATTACCGAGTAAAATAGAAGTGAGACCCTCAATACCGGGAAAATAATTCAGCAAACAGGGATGAAAATAAAAAAGTGAGCCGTATCGACGCTCACTTTTTTTTAATGGTTCGGATAATTATTGTTTTGTTATGGTCAATGGTGATATTATTATCCCGGAAGTATAATTCCAAATGAAAGTGCATTCAGTATCTGTCACAGTTAATGTGCCCTGATAAATTGCATTATTAAGGGTAAGCGTAAAATTATGAACACCGTTGGTCAATCCCGCAAGCGATAGCGTGCCTGCTGCCGGTGTAGGGGTGCTTGTAGAATTATTGCATGGCGATTCTGTGACCTCGCCAAATCCAAAAATATATGTGCCATCCGCACTATCCGTTATCTGCGGAAAGCCGAGTGTTGGATAATAATTCCCATAGGTTTGTAAGGTATGGGCCAATAATACCAGACCGGTATCAGAATAGGAAATGGGCGTTAAAAATATTTGGTCATTATTCGCTATAGGAACCTGCTCCAATGCATCACAATGCGCCCATTGTCCGGATGAATCGTTGTAAATGCTGTCGGTGACAACAACCCCGGAAGAACTGCTGTCGTATGGCACAGGCGCAACTGAATCTGTAAAATAATTTGCGGTAATCGTATATGAGCCTGCATTTGAAAACAATATCACCGATTTATTTCCAGAAGCATTTACCCAGGTGCCCGCAGAGGAAGGGTTGACCGTCCATTTAACAAATCCGCCCGAAACATTTGAAGTAACAACAAGTGGCTGCCCTTTTTTTACGGTAGCATTTGATAAGGTCAAGCCTGATTTACTTGTTGTACTGTTATTTTTGTTGCATGATGCAATAAAAATGATCATGGTTGAAATCAAAACGCATACACTGATTATCTTTTTCATAAAGTTTCTTGTTTCATATTGTTAATCTCTGACATTGATACATCACCAAGCGTTGCACCGACTATTGGCAAATTTCAAGAATTTTGAAACAAATAATAATACGTTAACAAAAGAATGGCTTTCTTATTAAGCGATGAGCCGAATTTCTATTCAGGATTTTCATTTCAATCCGATTGCCGGAATGAGTAGCCAG
Source organism: Chitinophagales bacterium (assembly GCA_021323755.1). GTDB lineage: Bacteria > Bacteroidota > Bacteroidia > Chitinophagales > Chitinophagaceae > Puia. The sequence goes on from JAJPKJ010000073.1 coordinate 12,048, forward strand.
TATTCGAACTTCAGTTTTATAATTTGAAGAAAATACAAGATATCCGCAATAAAAATTATTGTATTTTACCATCTGCTTATCGATAACAATTTTAAATATTGTATTAGTGCTATGAAAATTGAATGTGGCAAATTTTAATTTTTGATTTTGAATAATTATATTTTTTGTACCAGGATATCTATTGTCATAAATCAGATTGTTGATGACAATTGAACCTGAGCGCTTCATAATTATTATGACAAAACTGATCATTTGTATTGTTGCTTTTAGTTTGACTACAATTAATGTATGTGGACAAACCACCATTACGGTTGACTCTACAAAAATTTCCAAAGACACTGAAGTGAATTTCTACAAAACGAGCATGCGAGGAATTGAAAGCAGCACCAAAGAAATTTTTTATGTAGATGAAAATATGCAAACATTGATCGCATTACAAAATGGACAAGTAAAATGGAGAGCTGACATAATTAAGACCTGTGGTACACCATTTGTTGGAAATCCTTCAATCCGCTATCTTAAACTTGAACATGACAAAATATCTGTGGTGTATGGAAAGCACGACTTTGCAAGCGTTGACATTACGACTGGCAAAATAACTTGTTTAGGTGCAGATTGAAATCCCCGGCGCTTTTAGAATATAGGTTGAATGATGTGAAGTGTCTGATAGGAAAATAATTTGTTCGATCTTTGACCTTGCTATCCGTGTGACTTTTAAAATCACGCATATTTATCCGAATGAAAAATAAAAAGCCTAAACGTTTCAGGAAATTTTACCTAATTGTACTGTCGCTTTTCGTTTTGATTAATATCATTGTAATTAATCAAGCATATCATCTCACTCATTTTTATGAGCATGGTACCGTGAAACCATTGTCAGAGCAAACAGCAGGTTTTTTTGGGAAAATAAAAGTGGCTTTGTTGGGGTTTAAGCTGGAAAAATTAAACGGCGCTACCCCTGATTCTGCATTTACGCACTTCAAGTTAAAAACAGACGACGAATTGATTTTAGATGCATGGCTTATCCGTGTTCCCAATGCGAAAGGTACCGTTGCTTTGTTTCATGGACACGGCGGTGAGAAATCATCAAATCTCTCGCAAAGTAATTTTTTTAATGAAATGGGTTACTCGACGCTCTTGGTCGATTTTCGTGCACACGGCCAAAGTCAGGGCAATACCTGTACGATTGGATACCGCGAAGCTAAAGATGTAAAGGCTGCTTTTGACTATTTAAAGAATAACGGAGAAAGAACGATAATCCTTTATGGAATTTCTTTAGGCGCTGCGACCATTACAAAAGCCATTGCCGATTATGATTTAAATCCTCAGAAAATAATCCTGGAAATGCCTTTTGCTTCTTTACCGGCAACCGTTGAAGGCAAAATGAGAATGGCAGGTTTCCCTTCAGAGCCACTAGGTGGTCTGTTAACCTTTTGGGGAGGAGCTATCAATGGTTTTTGGGCATTTAACATAGAGCCAAAAGAGTATGTAAAAAAAATTAAATGCTCCGTTCTTTTGCAGTGGGGCAAAAAAGACAAAGGCGTCACCGAAACTGAAATCCAAGAAATATATAAAAACATACCCTCTGCAAAAAAATTAGTGGTTTATGAAAAAAGCGGTCATGAAAATCTTTATGAAAATGAACCTGAAAAATGGGAAGAAACGATAGAAGATTTTTTGACTGATAAAACAAAATAAAGTTTGGTGTGATGAAATTCAATAATTCCAATCAGCTGACTTCATAAATAATGCTCTTAAAACAATTCTTAATAGCTCATTTCCGTTATTTTTGTTTGATACTAAACATTAAATCGCATGTCTTTACCTGTTGGAAAGTTGATTGCTATTGGCGGTGCGGAAGATAAGGGCTCTGATGAGAATGGGGATGTGCACAGAAGCAATCTCAATTTTTTTGAATTGGGAATCCTGCGCCGGATTGTTGAAGAAGCTGGTGGTCCGCTTTCACAGATAGAGGTCATTACTACAGCATCGACCATCCCTTACGAAGTGGGCAACAATTACCTCAATGCTTTTGGAAAGATCGGCTGCACCAATATCGGCGTGATGCATATCCGCAACCGCGAAGATGCGATGAAAGAAGAATATCTCGAAAGAATACGTGTATGCAATGGTGTTATGTTCAGCGGCGGTAACCAGTTACGGCTGAGTGCAACCTTCGGCGGCACCGATTTTTTAAAAACCCTGCATGATCGTTACCGCAGGGAAAGTTTTGTGATCGCGGGGACTTCTGCTGGTGCCATGGCCATGAGCAACACGATGATCTATGAAGGCAATGCAGCAAGGGCACATTTGAAAGGAGAGGTCAAGATCACGACCGGGTTGGGTTTTATTGATACCGTCATCATCGATTCTCATTTTGAAAAACGCGGAAGGTTTAATCGTTTGGCGCAGGCAGTGGCCACAAATCCATCATGCATTGGTATCGGATTAAGCGAGGACACGGGCATGTTGCTCACCAATGGCAATCGTTTGGAAGCGATTGGCAGCGGTCTTATCATTATCATTGACGGGCATAATATTCTTCATTCCAATATCGCTGATATCCCCGACGGCAATCCCATCAGCATCGAAAACCTGAGGGTGCATTTTTGTGAAAAAGGAAATGGTTATGATATCGCAGAAAGAAAATTTTTGATGGAAGCCAAAGACGGAGCACTTATTCGCAAACAAGTTGATGTAGAATAGGGGAGACCTCAAGCACCAGAATGTGTAAGTTTGCGCAATTGTCATTCACCATTCAGCACCGACCATTAACCATTATGCAGCGCAGAAAATTTATTCATCAAAGTTCCTTGGCATCAGCAGGTTTTTTTGTCGCCAGATATCCATTGGGTTTTTCAAAAGATTTTCCGCTCGTCCGAATCCCTGAATCGCAGCGCAGGTTCAAAAGCCCCGTGATTGAAAAAACAATTGATGAAGTAAAAAACAATATCGGCAATAAAGAAATTGCCTGGCTTTTTGAAAACTGTTTCCCCAATACATTAGACACCACTGTTGATTTTGATACTGTGGATGGCAAACCGGATACCTATGTCATCACCGGCGATATCGATGCCATGTGGCTTCGCGATAGCAGCGCACAGGTCTTTCCTTATCTGCCATTTTGTAATGCGGATAAGGATCTGCGGCAGTTGATAAAAGGTGTTATCAATCGCCAGGTGAAATGTATTTTGCTTGATCCATACGCAAATGCTTTTTATAAAGATGCAAGCAAGATCAGTGAATGGAAGAAAACGGACATTACAGATATGAAAGCCGGTATACATGAACGTAAGTGGGAGATAGACAGTCTGTGTTATCCGATCCGCTTGAGTTATTTCTATTGGAAGATCACCAGTGATGTTTCTGTTTTTGATGATGACTGGAAAGAGGCGATGCGATCAGTATTGAAAACCTTCAAAGAGCAGCAAAGATTGGAGAATGAGGGACCTTATCACTTTGAAAGAACGACAAGTTGGGCCACCGACGGTGTTCCGCTGGGAGGCTATGGTTATCCCACAAAAAAAGTCGGATTGATTCATTCGATGTTTCGTCCGAGTGATGATGCGACCATATTTCCATTTTTAATTCCCTCGAATTGTTTTGCGATGGTTGCCCTGAACTATCTCAGCGAGATCGCAAAAGAGGTAATGAAGAATAATGAGATCTACAAGCAATCGCAAAGTCTATATTATGCGCTTGGAGAGGCGATCAGTAATTATGGGATCATAAATCATCCGCAATATGGAACGATGTATGTGTATGAGACAAATGGCCTCGGTAGTCATAATTTAATGGATGATGCCAATGTGCCAAGCTTATTATCTCTTTCCTATTTACATTTTGCGGCGAGCACAGATCCTGTTTATCGGAATACGCGTCAATTTGTTTTATCAGCAGATAATCCATTTTTCTTTAGCGGCGCCGCTGGTGAAGGAACCGGCGGACCACATGCGGGTAAAGATATGATCTGGCCGCTGAGCATTATCATGCGTGGATTAACCAGCATTGATGATAAAGAAATAAAAAGCTGTTTGAGCATGTTGCAGAGAACACATGCCGGCACTGGTTTTATGCACGAGAGTTTTTTTAAGGACGACCCCACTAAATTTACGCGCAAATGGTTTGCCTGGGCAAATACCTTGTTTGGAGAATTTGTGCTGAAGATCTATAGAGAAAAAAAGCACCTGCTGGGCTGATCTTATTGCAGATCCCAGGATGAATCGATGGCAGATTTCTCCAGAATGCGATCCTGCCGGGATCCACTGTATCAAATTTGGCAGCGCATCATTTTTTTTAAACTGTTTTCACCAGATAATAATTCTTCTTTCCTTTTTGAACAAGCAGATATTTGTTGTGGAGTAATAATGAACGATCAACCATCAATTGCAGGTTCTCGATCTTTTTTCTGTTGATGCTGATTCCGCCACCCTGGATTATTTTTCTTGCTTCCCCCTTGCTTGATAAAATATTTGTCTCTGCGAGAAAACTGATGATGTCGACACCCGCATTTATTTTCTCGGAAGAATAATCGCATTGTACAAGGCCTTCAAGATTCATCAGATCCTCTTCGCTTAATGATTCGGCGGGAGCAGATTGATTTGCAAAAAGTTTCTCTGTTGTTTTGATCGCATTTAAATATTCTTCTTCACCATGTACAAAAACGGTCACGGCTTTTGCCAGCGCCTTCTGTAATTCCCGTGCAGCAAGGTTTTCCTGATGTTTTGCTATTAAGGTATCGATCTCCTCCTTTTTAAGAAAACTAAAGATCTTTATCCACTTTTGCGCATCTGCATCGCTTGCATTGAGCCAAAATTGAAAGAACTGATAGGGGGATGTTTTTTCTTTATCAAGCCAGACATTTCCTTTTTCTGTTTTGCCGAATTTTCCTCCGTCTGCTTTGGTGATAAGCGGACAGGTGAACGCGAATGCTTCACCGCCATCTTTTCTTCTTATCAATTCTGTTCCGGTTGTGATATTTCCCCATTGATCGCTGCCGCCCATCTGCAGTTTGCAATTTTTATTTTTATAGAGCCAATAAAAATCATAACCCTGCACCAGCTGATAAGTGAATTCCGTGAAGCTCATTCCATTTTCACTCTCCAGTCTTTTTTTGACGCTGTCTTTTGCAGTCATGTAATTCACGGTAATGTGTTTGCCGACATCACGGATGAAATGAAGAAAGCTCATCTCTTTGAACCAGTCATAGTTGTTGGCAATTTCTGCAGCATTTTTTTTTGAAGGATCGAAATCAAGATATTTTTCCAATTGTTTTTTTACGCCTGCAAGATTTCTGTTCAGGGTATCCTCGTCCAGTAAATTTCTTTCTTCGCTTTTGCCGCTCGGATCGCCGACCATTCCGGTTGCCCCGCCGACAAGCGCGATCGGTTTGTGACCTGCCTTTTGCAAATGCACCAGTAATAAGATAGGAACCAAGCTGCCAATATGCAGACTTTCTGCAGTGGGGTCAAAGCCGATATAAGCGGTGGTGATCTCCTTATTTAATTGTTCTTCGGTACCCGGCATAATATCCTGTATCATGCCGCGCCAGCGTAATTCTTCGATCAGATTCATAACTCGTTGTTCATCAATTTGTGCAAAAATAAAGTATTAGCATGTACTTTGTTAATATGCGCAATATTCTGACTAAAAGACCGTTAGAGAAAATTAGCATATGACGTTGAAATAGCAACAAAAATGTGTTTTTTCACGTATTATAAAATGCAAAAAAATATCATAGACATTACCAGAATTCTATGATGAAATGAACGCTGTACCGTTTGAAAACAAAAAAGCTTATGTTTAAATTGATGCGGCATGTTCCAAACAAGCGATTCGTTTCATCTGGCAGTTGAGCGAGTAAATATAAACCGGATGAAAAAACTTTACCTCTTTTTAACCCTTACCGGCGTCATGCTGTGCTTTGCTGCATCTGCACAATTCGAAAAATATTCCAATGAATTTCTCAATATAGGCGCGGGTGCCCGCGGTATGTCGATGGGCAATGCCCAGGTAGCTTCGGTTACTGATGGAACTGCCGGGTATTGGAATCCTGCGGCGTTGACCTTTGTAAAAGATCAACCGCAACTAAATTTGATGCACTCCGAATATTTTGCAGGCATCGGCAAATACGATTTTGCAAATCTTGTTCTTCCTTTAAAAGACAATAAAAGAGTTTTAGCGCTTACCTTATTGCGTTTTGCTGTTGACGATATTCCCAATACTGTTTTTCTTGTGCAGCCCGATGGAAGCATCAACTTCAGCAATATCACTACTTTTTCTTCTGCTGACTATGCTTTTCTTCTTTCTCTGGCGCAACAAATAAAATCGTCTGGCAGCACCAATATCAGCTTTGGCATCAATGCAAAGGTAATCCATCGCATTGCCGGGAATTTTGCTTCTGCCTGGGGTTTTGGATTCGATGCCGGCGCCCTGTTCAGCGGAAGTCGCTGGAAGTTGGGGATCATGGCAAAGGACGTTACCACCACATTCAACGCGTGGAGTTATAGTATCGACGAGCAGATGCGTGAAGTGTTCTATGTGACCAATAACGATATACCGATCAAATCGACAGAATTAACTGCGCCGCAATTGGTGCTGGGGGGTTCCTATAATTTCAAACTGAGTAAGAAACTTAATTTATTGGCAGAAGCAGACCTGGACATCACTTTTGACGGACCAAGAAATGAAGTAGTGAGTTCCAACCCCGTGAGTATCGATCCCAGGATTGGTTTGGAATTATCTTACAACAATGTTTTTTTTGTGCGCGCCGGTATGGATAATTTTCAAAAAGTGCTTGACGACAAGGACACGACAAATCAAAAAAAGATATGGATCTATCAGCCAAGTGTCGGCGCAGGATTTAAGATCGGAGACGTGCAAATCGATTATGCGTTCACGAACCTGGCCAATCAATCAAATCCATTGTATACACATGTGTTTTCATTGAAAGTTGATCTGAGGAGCAGAACAATTAAAAAATAATCGTTTACCCTTTGGAACGAAGCCAAAATATTATGAAGAAAATTTTTACCATATTATTGTTACTTGCTGCCTTCGTTGTCGAGGCGCAACCTTACAACAATGAGTGGATAGATTTCAGCAAGCAATATTTTAAATTTAAAGTTGCGACAAACGGAGTCTACAGAATTCCTGAATCCGTATTATCGGGTGCGGGACTGGCAAATGTGCAGGCACAGTCCTTTCAATTATTCAGGAACGGGCAGGAAGTTCCTATTTACACGTCTGTGGCAAGCGGACTGATGGGACCTACAGACTATATCGAGTTTTGGGGACAAATGAACGATGGAAAGCCGGACAAAGCTTTGTACAGAAGTCCAACATCCCAGCATACAACACAATGGAGTTTAGAGACAGATACAGCAGTTTATTTTTTAACTGTCAATACCACCGTTACACCATTTCATTATTTAAATGCGACCAATGATACCACCGGAAATGTATTGCCGGTAGAACCTTATCTGATGTACACGGCAGGGGTTTATAATAAATACCAGATAAATCCTGGTTATGCAGCGGATGTAGGGGAATATGTTTATTCGTCCTCCTATGATATTGGTGAATTCTGGGCTGGTGGTAATATCAACGGCACCTCCTCTGTTACTGATAATACATTGACCAACCTCAATGTGTATCCGGGTGGTCCCAACGCTTCACTGAAATTCGGACTTGTTGGAGATGCATCCAATTTGAGGACCGTGCAGGCAAGCATAAATAATTTTGTACTGGTGGATACGGAAATGGATAATTTCAGTGATCTGCTTACTACAGAAAATGTTCCGCTCAGTAATCTTTCTTCCGGTAATGCCAGTGTTCAGTTTCAAAATAATTGCACCAATCCGAATGACTGGATAGTCAGTTCTTTTTTCGAGCTTACCTACCCGCGGTTTTTTAATTTCAACGGTGCAGCAAATTTTCCTTTCCAGTTACCAGGGAGAGGAACCGGATATCTTTTAAAGATCACCGGGTTCAATTCTGCCAGCACTCCGGTATTGTATGATATGACGACAGGCGCCAGATATGCAGCAATTGTTGCTGCAGGTAATATATTTTATTTCGAATTGCCAGCATCTGCTTCCACGAGAAATTTTGTGATGGTGAGCGAAGATGCCTCGAACATCAGTACGGTTACCTCGCTGACCCCAAAAACATTTGTGAACTTCGCCAACAGCGCAAACCAGGGCAATTATATTATTATCAGCAATCCATTGCTATATACAGGCGCGAACGGTAACCCGATCGTTGAATACAAAAATTATAGAAGTTCAGCAGCCGGCGGAGGATTCAGTGCGACGGTTGTGGACATCAACGAGCTGCTGGATCAATTTTCATTTGGCATAAAATTTCATCCTTCGTCTATAAAGAACTTTTTGAATTATGCCAGAAATACTTTTGCAGTAAAACCTCAATTTGTTTTCTTGATTGGTCACGGCGTAACTTATGATGAGTGCAGGGGTAATGAAAATAGTCCCCTTCTTCAACAGCTCGAACTCGTACCTACTTTTGGTTATCCCGCATCTGATAATAAACTGAGTTCCCTGGATGCTGTTCAGACAATGCCATTGACGCCCATCGGGAGACTATCTGCCATAAGTGGCATCGAGGTTGAAACATATCTTGCAAAAGTTCAGGAATATGAGCTGCTTCAGCAAACTTCTCCAAATACCATTGCAGGCAGAGCCTGGATGAAAAATGTGGTGCATGTGACCGGTGCCAGTGATCCTTATCTTGGCGCTGTATTGTGTAATTACATGGCCAGCTATCAGCAGATTATTCAGGATACTTTATTCGGCGCCACCGTTTCCACTTTTTGTAACGGTAACGTTCAGGTGAGCAATTTTTCAAACACACAGCTGGCAAATCTATTTTCCAGCGGGATCAGTATACTCAATTATTTTGGGCACTCTTCCGCATCCACATTACAAGATAATCTTGACGATCCCGCAAACTATGCTACTTCGCAGGGGAAATATCCTGCATTCTATGTGAATGGATGTAATGCCGGAGATTTTTTCATTTTTGACCAGGGAAGGATCCTGGGGGGAAGCAAGACCTTATCAGAAACATGGGTGTTGGCAAAAGAGAAAGGCGCAATAGCCTTTGTAGCGAGCACGCATTTTGGAATCGTAAATTACCTCAACATTCTTTTAAATGGTTTATATAATTATATCGGCATAACCGATTATGGAAAATCAATGGGTAAGATCCAGGCAGACGCAGTGCAGAATCTTATTAATGTAGCGCCAACAGATTATTACGCAAGGCTGCACGCAGAAGAGATGACACTCCATGGTGATCCTGCATTAAAACTGAATCAGGAGCTCTTGCCGGATTATGATGTAGAATCTGCGCAGGTCTCTGTTTCGCCTGCCTTTGTTTCTGTCTCCAATAATAGTTTCACGGTTAATGCCACGATATATAATCTGGGGAAAGCGGTTTCGGATTCTATTATTGTTACGATCACGCGCACCTATCCTGACGGAAGCAAGGCCGTAGTTTACAATAAAAAAATCGCCGGCATTCTTTATAATGATTCCATACAGGTTGTATTGCCGATCGTGGCTACCAGGGACAAGGGACAAAATGCCATCACCGTTTCCGTTAATATTCCCAATGTGGTTCCTGAGATCACTTATCAAAATAATTCCGCGACAACCAATGTATTCATTTATCAGGATGAAGCTACTCCGATCTATCCTTACAATTATGCAATTGTAAGCAATTCAACACAGAAGTTGTATGCTTCTACCGCAAATCCATTTGCGCTTTCAACACAATACGTGATGGAGATCGATACCACCGAGGCGTTTAATTCTCCATTACTGATCTCAAAATTCCTGACGCAGGTTGGTGGCGTGCTGGAATTCGATCCAGGAATCTCCTATCATGACAGTACCGTTTATTACTGGAGAGTTTCCATAGTTCCGGCTCAGGGCGGTCAATACCTTTGGAATGAATTTTCTTTTATCTATATCAACGCCAGTGTTCCCGGATTTAATCAATCACATTATTATCAGCACCTGCAATCTGTAGGAGACAGTATTTCTTTATTAACAGATCGTCAATGGCATTTCGGAACCCAGATCAATAACCTGTACATACGACAAACGATGTATGGTTATGGTGGTAACGAAGCACAGGATTTTTCTGTGACGGTAAATAACAACATGAGTATTGAAAGTGCCTGTCTTGGTCAGTCTCTTGTATTTAATGTATTCAATCCGATCACCTTTCAACCCTGGAGCAATGTTGATGCCAATGGAAACAGTCTGTATCTGTACGGCAGTGCCAGCGCAAGTTGTGGTGGCGGCAGACAAAACAATTTTGAGTTTTCATATATGACACCGGCGAGCAGAAAGACCATCATGAATTTTATGGATTCCATTCCCGCCGGATACTGGGTCGTTGTAAGAAGTTTTGACTATGATTACAACAATTCTTTTTCAAGTACATGGGAAGGTGATACCACGTTATACGGTTCTAACAATTCTTTATATAGTAGATTATTGCAGGCAGGGTTTACACAAATTGATTCAATCAATCAACCCAGGGCATGGGCGCTTGTGTATAAAAAAGGAGATCCGAGTTTTGTTCCCCAGCAGGCATTTACCGCCAGTATTTACGACAGGATAGTAGTGTCAGCCAATTGCCCGTCCCCGGATCTGTTGGGTTATGTGGTGTCTCCAAAATTCGGGCCGGCCAAAGCATGGAAGCAGGTTCATTGGCGCGGATATAGCCTTGAAAGCCCTTCCACAGACTCAGTCGGTCTGCAGGTCATCGGCATTGATACTTTAGGAAACGCAAATCCGCTTTATAATCTGAATCTCGCAAACCAGGATTTTGATATTTCTGCGATCAGCGCAGTTCAATACCCTTATGTACAATTAAAACTCACGGCTATTGACTCGGTGCATGCCACACCTTATCAATTGCAATATTGGCGTCTTAATTACGATCCTGTTCCGGAAGGAGCGATCGCGCCTAATCTATTTTTTGTATCCAAGGATACCGTCAGCCAGGGACAACAATTTCAATTTGGAATTGCCTTTAAAAATGTCAGCATCACGGCATTTGACAGCATGACGGTAAGCATGTCCATTATTGATCACAATAATGTCACCCATGTCATCCCATTGCCAAAAAGAAAACCACTGATAAGCGGGGATACCTTAATGATCACCTATACGATCGACACAAAAGCTTATCCGGGATTGAATACGATCTATCTGAATGTCAATCCGCACACACAACCCGAAGAATATTTCTTCAATAATTTTGTGTATAGGAATTTCTATGTGCGATCGGAAAATTCAAATCCTTTGCTCGATGTGACATTCGATGGCGTACATATCCTCAACCAGGATATCGTTTCCGCAAAACCGCATATTCTCATCAAGTTAAAAGATCAGTCTCAATATTTATTATTAACGGATACTTCCGAGGTGAACGTACAGCTGCGATACCCGGATGGATCACTGCATGCCTTCAATTACGGGACAGATACGCTGCGATTTACACCGGCAGCGAGCAGCGCTGATAATACGGCAACAGTCGATTTCACGCCAGCATTCACCAAACAATACAATCCCCAGGGGGATGTTTATGAATTGATCGTTACGGGTAAGAATGCTTATGGTAACCCGGCAGGCGCCATACAATTTGAAGTCGCCTTCACCATCATCACCAAGCCCATGATCTCGAACATGCTCAATTATCCAAATCCATTCACCACATCAACAGCATTTGTATTCACGATAACCGGAAGCCAGGTGCCGCAGAATATCAAGATTGAAATTTTGACCATAACGGGTAAGGTTGTACGTGAAATCACCGAAGATGAATTGGGTCCATTGCATATCGGAAGGAATATCACCGAATTCAAATGGAATGGAACCGACGGCTATGGACAACGCTTGGCAAATGGCGTTTACATCTATCGTGTGGTGACGAACCTAAATGGTAAATCGCTTGATAAATACACGGCTACAGGGGATAATACTGCCCAATATTTTGTAAATGGATACGGTAAAATGTATCTGATGGGTAAATAAATTTTAAACACGTTATTTTTGTTGTCGCATACCATGTAATGACCAACAATAATAAGAAAGCTGAAAAGAAAATAGTAAAGTATGTCAGAAAATTGCTGTACATACTTTATTTTTTTGGGTTCGTTTTCATTGCCCTGGAAATATTTCTGCGTCTTTACAATCCCTTTCATTTTCGATTGAAAGGCGATAGGATCATTTTACCGGTAGATCAAAAAACCACGATCTATAATTCGATCAATCCCAAACTCGATTCAATCATTGTCAATACAAGAAATGCACTGGGATTCCGCGGTCCTGATAAACCGCTAAATTTTGAAGATCATCTTTCCATTATCACTGTTGGCGGGAGCACCACTGAATGTAAATTTCTAAATGACAATAAGACCTGGCCTTTTTTACTGGGTGTAGCGCTAGGCCATGGCTTCAAGAATATCTGGCTCAACAATGCGGGGCTCGATGGACATTCTACATTTGGGCACCAGGTCTTGCTGAATGATTATATCATTAGACTGCATCCCAAAATAGTCACCTTCTTAGTGGGAATAAATGATGTCGAAAGCGATCAGCCTTCCTTTCATGATAAATTAAATACCAAAGGAGCTTATCCGGATCTCAAACATTTTATTGCAGAAAACAGTGAAGTGATCAACCTGGTAATTAATTTTTCACGCGGATGGCGCGCGCAAAAATTAAATAACACCACGCAAAAATTGCTCGTGCTGAAAAAAGACAACGATATTGTATTGCCGGATTCTGTTTACCAGCAAAGATTGAATGATCAAAATAAATATCTGCCCAATTATCAAAAAAGAATTGAGCAGTTAATGGACACTTGCATTAAACATGGCATTGAACCGGTATTGATCACGCAACCCAATTTATTTGGCATTGGCACTGACAGTGCATCTGGTGTTAACCTTGAAACATTTAAAGTCGAACCGGGGCTGAGCGGAAGATTATTATGGAAGATCCTGGAAGAATATAATGATGTTACCAGGAAAGTTTGTGCACAAAAAAATATACCCCTCATCGATCTCGCTCACCTGATGCCCAAGAACAGTATTTATTTTTATGATGCTTCGCATTTTACCAATGCAGGCGCGCAAAAAGTGGCCGATATCATCGCTCAGCAATTGAAGAATATTTTGGAAAAAGATTTTCCATCTTATTCGTTGAACGCATCACCACAATAAATTTCACGGGAAAAGATTTAATTTCGGCTTAATGACAATTCTTGGCATCTCTGCATTTTATCATGATTCTGCTGCAGCTATAATCCGGGATGGAGAAATAATTGCCGCAGCGCAGGAAGAAAGGTTTAGCGGGAAAAAAAATGATCCCTCATTCCCTGAAAATGCGATCCGGTTTTGTCTTGAATTTGCAGCATGTTCCATAAATGATCTGGATGCCATCGCATTTTATGATAAACCTTTATTGAAATTCGAACGCTTGCTGGAAACATATTATGCGTTCGCCCCAAAAGGCCTGCTCTCTTTTTTAACGGCGATGCCGGTCTGGATCAAAGAAAAATTATTTCTAAAAAAGATCATTTACGATGCATTAAAGAAGATCGGAAAATTCGACAGAAAAAAAACGCTCTTGCTTTTCCCGGAGCATCATTTATCACATGCCGCAAGCGCATTCTTTCCATCTTCATTTGATAAAGCTGCGATCTTAACCATTGATGGGGTCGGGGAGTGGTCAACCGCTTCCATTAGTTCAGGAGAAAAAAATGGAATCACCGTTTTAAAGGAATTACACTTCCCCCATTCGGTGGGCCTGCTGTATTCTGCATTTACTTATTATTGCGGATTTGAGGTCAATGCCGGTGAATATAAACTAATGGGACTAGCGCCTTATGGAAATATTAATGGCGAAGAGACAAAAAGAATGATGCATATCATTAAAAACGAATTAACGGAAATAAAAAAAGATGGCTCGGTTTTTTTAAATCAAAAATATTTTAGCTACGCGACAGGTTTGCGAATGGTTAATGATCATCAATGGGAAAAACTTTTCGGCATTACGAGAAGAAAACCGGGCGATATGATCACACCATCGCATTGTAATCTCGCCCTGGCGATCCAAGAGGTGACCGAAGAAATCGTCATTAATATGGCTATGGAGGCAAAGCGAATCACCGGCGCTGATTTTCTTTGCCTCGCAGGCGGCGTTGCGTTGAATTGCGTGGCCAATGGAAAACTGCACGACTTAAAATTGTTTAAAGACATTTTTATTCAACCGGCGGCAGGTGACGCAGGAGGCTCACTGGGAGCGGCTTTGGCGACCTATTATATTTATTTTTCCAAAGAAAGGGAAATGGGAGACGAGCCTGATAAAATGAAAGGAAGCTTTTTGGGGACAGGATTTTTTGATGCGGACATTTCTTCCTTAATAAAAAAAAATAATGCTGGGCATACCTATTATCAAAACGAAAATGAGTTATTAGAAAAAGTGGCATCGTTGATCGCAGTGGGGAATGTTGTTGGCTGGCACCAGGGAAGAATGGAATTCGGTCCGCGGGCATTGGGTGCAAGAAGTATCTTGGCAGACGCGCGAAACCCCGAAATGCAAAAAAAGCTAAACTTGAAAATCAAATTCAGAGAAGGTTTCCGGCCCTTTGCACCCGTTGTTTTGGCGGAAGATGTCGGAGAATATTTTGAATTCTCGGGATCATCCCCATATATGCTCCTGGTTCAAAAAATAAAAAAGGAGCGCTGTATTTCCAAACCGGCAGATTATGAATCCTGGACGATGGAGGAGAAATTAAATTTTGTTCGCAGCGATATTCCGGCAGTTACCCATATTGATTATTCAGCGCGCCTGCAGACCGTGGATCGCCATACCAATTTGCGATTATGGAATTTGCTGCAGGCTTTCAAAAGAATTACCGGTTGTGCTGTTTTAGTGAACACCAGTTTTAATGTGCGCGATGAACCGATAGTAAATACGCCAGAAGATGCTTATCGTTGTTTCCAAAAAACAGATATGGATTTTTTGGTGATGGGAAATTATCTTTTTCAAAAGCTGGCGCAGGACAAATAAAGTATCTTGCAGTTGAAATTATCAAGTTTTGAAACCCGTATGGAATTTTTAAAAGATCTCTGGAATTTTCTGAAAGAAAGAAAGAAATGGTGGCTTGCACCATTGATCGTTGTCTTATTGATAATCGGGTTGCTGATCGTGTTTGCGGGAAGTTCTGCGATTGCTCCATTCATTTACACTTTATTTTGATAACGGATGAAAAGAAAACATGTTGAAACCATCATCGTGATCTGTGTTTTTCTATTGCTGCTGGGTCGTATCAGCAGGTCATGGAATGATGTATATCTCTCCGGACTTATTGCCTTGCTGGGCTTTTCATGGAAATGGTTCAGAGAAAAATTATATTTCTGGTGGATGAAGCTTGCCGAGATCCTGGGATTTATTTCCGGAAAAATATTGCTGACCATTGTTTTTGTCCTGATCGTGATCCCAACTGCTTTTTTTGCAAAAAGAAGAAAGCGGATCAATATGAAGTTGGAAGGAGGAAAAGAAACCTATTTTATTGAACGCGATCACGAATACACAAAGAAAGACTTTGAGCATCCCTGGTGAGATCATCTTACCATAATTTTGATAATGCAAATCTGAAAATGAAAAAACCCTGGATACAAGTATTGTTTTTTTGCGGACTTTCATTTCTATTTTATTTTGTAACCATCAATCGCGGATTTGTTTGTGACGATTATATCGTGTTGAAGAGAGTTGTTGTGGACAAGACACTTTGGATCCCGGATTTTTTTCGGCCACTTTCAGACATCGCCATTTATTTTAATTATTTACTCGGCGGATTCAATGCCAAAGGATATTATGTATTCAATATTTTAATTCACGGCATTAACAGCTTTTTACTTTTTCGGTTTTGCCTGCAATGGAAATGGACGGAAAATATGGCCAGACAACAGCTATTTGCATTTGTAGCTGGTCTACTTTTTTTGACCTATCCCTTTCATAATGAATCCGTGGTCTGGATGCTTGGTCGCGCATCCTTGCTGGCAGCGACTTTCGGGATACTGGCCTTGGTAATCCTGGTGAGCGGGATTGCTCAGCCCCTCAGAATATTTTTGGTTTGTTTGTGCTGGTTCATTGGCTTGGCATCCTACGAATCAATATTTTTTTTACCGGTGATGGTTCTCCTGATCAATGATGATAAGCGTCGGGGGATCATCAAAAGAAATGGTTACTGGATCCTTGCATTGACTGCAACATTTGTATTGCATCTTGCTGTACGCATCTACATGACAGGTGGTTTTTTTGGAACCTATGGCAGGTCGTTCTTCACACAAAAAATAATTCATTATTCGGTCAATATTTTTAAAGTCACCGGTCGATTTTTTCTTCCTCCTGTTCAAAACGCAGATCTATTGATCCTGTTATTTGCGTTGGTGGTAGCGCTGATCATCATTGCGCTGATCTTCTTTTTTAAAAAGATCAGGCTTGCTGACCCGCGGAGGATATTTTTTTTGAAATTGCTTGGTTTGATTTTGATCACTGCGGTGATCCCTGTTCTTTTTTCTGTGAGCACCAAGACTTCCGAGAGCGACAGGTTCCTTTATTTTCCCTCCTTTTTTCTTTGTTCAGCGATCGCTTTCCTGTTGGTGAATTTATTGGAAAACAAATTTGTCTTTTTCGCGGTGACATCAATTTTGATCGTCTATAATATTTTCTTTTTGGAAAAAAATAATTTCAATTGGATAAAAGCATCAGACACTAGTCATGATATTCTGACCCAGGTTGCGGCAAACCAGGATGGGAAAAATATTTTTATCATCAACCTTCCCGATGAATCAGATGGCGCCTTTATTTTCAGAACCGGATTTGATGAGGCCCTGCAGATAAATGGAATGAACAGGGAGCGGGTGAAGATTGTTAATCACCTGATGCGGGATGAAATGTTGCCACTGCCGGAGATCATCGTTCCCCAAAGAACAGATGACCGGATCTTTATTTCGCCCATGGTCAATATTACCATAAGCAGGAATGACTCATTGACTTTAACTGCCGGTGATCGCCTGTATGAGGCTAATGCCAAAGAAAGTGTAATATTATACTGGAATAAACAGCAAATGAAATTGTTGCGGTAATAGAAATTTGAAACTGAATGTACAAAGCTGAAACTTATATAAGCCGGGGACTTACTTTTTTAAATAATCAGTTCTTCCCCGGCAATAAGAAACTATCCACCCTGATGATCTATGCAACGGATTTGTGCGATTCGGCGTGTAAACATTGTCTGATCTGGGCAAAACGCCCGGTAAATTTTCTCTCCTTCGACAAGATCGTGGAGATAATGAAGAGCAAATGCATTACCAAGACAACCAATATTGGTCTGGAAGGCGGCGAATTCATGCTGCATCCGGATGCCGAAAAGATAATGGAATGGTTTTATCATAATCATCCGAATTATGACCTGCTCTCCAATTGTCTTAAACCAGAGGGTTTGATCGAAGCCGTGAAAAAATTCCCTCCAAAAAGATTATTGGTATCATTGGACGGTACCGCCGAAACATATTTGTACATGCGGGGCAAACCAGGCTATGACAGCGTGATAAAAGTCATCGAAGACCTAAAAGATATTGTACCGATCTCGGTGATGTTCACCCTGTCGCCTTACAATAATTTCGCAGACATGCAGCATGTGGCGGAAGTCTGCAAGAAATATGGGATAGATATGCGTGTGGGTATCTATAATGATATTGCTTTTTTTGATACGATCGATAAAGCGCATGAAACGGAGATCGGCAGTCACAAAAATGAAGAGCCTTTGCAGTTTGGTGACGTAAAACAACTGGTGAAAGAAGGTGTCTTTGAAAAGACAAAGGCCTTGAAAGAATCTGAGATCAGCGGCGATATTTCTCTGCCCAAACATGATCTTTTTAAGCAGTATAAGAATTTCACCCCCGAGATCCCTTCCATCATCAAAGAATTCAAAGAGAACTACGACTTCTTGGTTTTGTATAACGAGTGGCGGCAAAATGATCTGAAGATGCGATGCTACAGTATATTGGACAGCCTGGTGATATTACCCAATGGCGATGTTCCGATCTGTCAAAACCTGGATCTTAAAATTGGGAATGTCTTCCGGAAAAATCTTGACGAGATCTTTAATAGCAAAGAAACACAGGAACTGCAAAAAAACTATGTACACAATTGCAATCAATGCTGGCTTAACTTTCACCGGAAATATGATGTGATCCTGTATCGCAGTTTTGAAAAATTCTTCGGGAAAAATATTACTTCCAAAATGTTCGGATATTACCAGTGGGAAAAAGATGCCCGCGTCACTTACAAACAATATTTTGAGAACATCGAACTCAAAAAATAACCCTGCTTATTTCGCGGACTTGATCTGGTCAAGAACAGCATATGTATTGAGCAGGCTGTTCAAATGAGTGAACTCGTCTTTTTTATTTTCTTCCGTGCTGGCTACAAAATGCTCTATCTCTCCATAGAATCCCTGTACAAAAAGATTATTGTTATTCAGGATCGGAGAAAAACCGCTGTTGTCGAAATAAATATTTTGCGTGATCGGTTTATGAAATATTTTTTCAACCGGAATATTCAGCAGGGTCTGCGTTTTTTTTATGCCGGTCAATCTATTGGGATAATGGCATTGAAAAATTTCTTTTTCAGTATTGATCTCCAAAAATTCAGCAGCCGATGACCATGTATAGTTGGTTGATAATTCCAGCGCACCCATGATCTTATGGTTATGCAACAGATGGATGAAATAGGTCGCATTATCGCCCGCCTTTATTTTGGTGATCTGTGATACCACCGCATTCCCAAATAATTGAACGACGTTATCAATGGGATGGATGAATAATTCATAGGCAAGGTCGCCATCAGGATATGCCCCGGTGAGGTATCGGTAATGGTAGTGTTGCGTTTGTAATTTTTGATCAACCAATGATCGATTAATGACCGAAAAACGTCTTTGCAGTCCGGTCATGCAAATATTATTTGCCTGGATTTTGATCAGGTCTTTTAGCTCTTCTAAAGAAAAACAAATTGGCTTTTCTACAAAAACATTTTTATTGGCCTGTAAACATTTTTTGGTAAGCTCATAATGCGAGGAAGCTTGCGTGCAAATAAAAACGCCTTTTATCTCCTCATCATTTAAAATGGAATTCATGTCATCTGTTCCGCTGCAGCCAATAAAACCAGCAGCCATGGCGACTGCATTTTTTTTATTCCTGGTGCAGATATATTTTAATGGAACGTTGAGATATTTTATGCATGGATACAGGTTAGCGATGCTGTGTGAGCCGGCACCTATAAAAGCATATTTATACTGGTAACTGACTATTTTATTTAAATAGGATTGTTTGCGCAAGGATTTGTATTTATTGATAAAGTATTTTGAGATCATAGATTCAAATGCTTTGACTATTTCAGTTCCAGGAAACGGGAAATGTATTTGCCGATCATATCAAATTCAAGATTCACTTTGTCACCGGGCAAAACGTTTTTGATATTGGTGTGTTCAAATGTGTACGGAATAATGGCGACGCTGAACGATCTTTTCTTCACATTAAAAAGGGTGAGGCTGATCCCATTGAGACTTACGGATCCTTTTTCTATCACCAGGTGACTGAATTTTTTGGGGAAATCAAAACTGAATTCCCAACTGCCATGGGTTTCTTTTCTATCCTTACAGATCGCCGTTGCGTCGGCATGGCCCTGTACCAGATGACCATCCAACCGCCCGTTCATGGGTAAACAGCGCTCCAGGTTGACGTATTCGCCTGGTTTCCATTGGTCAAGATTGGTTTTTTTTAGGGTTTCCTGGATGGCGGTCACCCGGTGCTGATTGTCCCTTATTTCTTCAATGGTAAGGCAGACTCCGCTATGGGAAAGGCTTTGATCGACTTTTAGGTCCTTTGAAATGGTGGATTCTATCCAGAAGGTCTTATTCTCATTGTCGACCAACACCTCTTTTATCAAGCCCATATCTTCAATAATACCGGTAAACATGCTTAAAATTGAGTTTAAAATTCCATTTTCTAATTTCGGATTTTCGTTTTAACTTTGCGGCTCCTTATTAAAACAAAGGATTAATTTATGTTGATTATTGATTCAAAAGACTGCGAAAATATTGATAAAGCGCTTAAAAAGTATAAGAAAAAATTTGAGAAAGCAAAAGTGCTTATCCAATTAAGAGAGCGCCAGTCTTATACAAAACCTTCTGTAAAACGCAGGGGAGAGGTTTTGAAGGCTGTTTATCGCCAGCAAATTGCCAGTGGCAAAATTGATTAAGACCAATTCTTCCAGATATATATTTTAAGAGCTGCATTTACTGCAGCTTTTTCTTTTTAATAATAGGCAGGCGAGCAAATTAATTTCGATAATTTTGGCAGAACATAACCCGTTAATTTTGAATCCTGCTGTTCAACCCTTTATTGATTACCTGAAATTTGAAAAAAGATACTCCCAGCATACCGTTCGCGGATACGAGGACGATCTTAATCAATTCTTCCAGTTCCTGCAGAATGATTTTGGAGAACTCTCTTTAAAACAGATCAATTCCTCTTTTATCAGAAGCTGGCTTGCGTCTTTGAAGAATAATGATCTTTCTTCAAAATCCATCAACAGAAAAATTTCGGTTTTGAAATCTTTTTTTAAATATCAATTGCGAACAGGGGTTCTGGACATCACTCCGGTCTTGAATATTGTTTTACCAAAAAATAAAAGGCGATTACCCGTTTTTGTTGAACAAAAAGACATCAGCACTTTGTTTTCGCAAATTGAATTTGGAGATGATTGGAGAGGACAAACCGATAGATTATTATTATCCATTTTTTATAATACGGGAATGCGCCTCAGTGAATTGGTGAATTTGCGTGAAAGTCATATTGATCTTATCAGCAACACCATAAAAGTTTTGGGAAAAGGAAATAAAGAAAGAATAATCCCGATCAGCACAGAACTAAAGAACGCCGTAAAAGAGTATCTTCAGAATAAGAGAAAGGAACTGGAGAGTTTTGACCATGTTTATTTGCTGGTTAACGGAAAGGGGAAAAAACTTTATGCTAAATATGTTTATCTCGCCGTAAAAAAATATTTGCTTAGCGTTACCACCATTGATAAAAAAAGCCCGCATGTACTTCGCCACACTTTTGCCACACATCTTACCAATAACGGAGCTGATCTGAATTCTGTGAAGGAATTGCTTGGGCATTCAAGTTTGGCAGCAACGCAGATCTATACACACAATACCATTGAGAAATTAAAAGACGTTTATAAAAAAGCTCACCCCAAAGCCTAAAGGAATGTTCCATAAACGCAGCGAATATTTTTTTGCAGGTATTCCAATGATATTATGTTCTTTCCTGTTCATGATCCCGCTTGCATATTTGCTTTGTTCCATAATGATGTTGTGGCTTATATCCACGCATAGCTGGAATAATATCCTGGATTGGTACAGTGAGCACTGGCCAAATGCCGTCGACAGGGAGACGATAGCACAAAAATGTTTTACCCCTGCGTGGTACCAGTGGATAACAGCACATCATTTGTTATTGATGGTACTGGTATCATTTGTATTGCTGGTTTATATTTTCTACGCAAAAAAAATATGGACCTTTTTCACGGCGCTCTTACAGGAAATAAAAAGGTCACTGCGTTTCATGGTCAGGACTTTTACAGACTGCGGTTTTAGGGAGAGGATATTCATCCTCATTCTCTTTGGTTGCATCATTGGTTACCGGGTATATTTTTTTCTTTCCTATCCTCCGCTGAACGATGAATCCTTTTCTTATCTGTATTTCGCCAGACAGGGATTTTTTTTATCTGCAGTAAGTTATCCCACAACCAACAATCATGTCCTCTACAATTTGGTTTGTTCTTTAATAAACCGGCTTCCTTTTTTTACTCCCATGCTGGTCATGCGACTGCCAAGTATGATCGGCGACCTTTTTCTTTTTTGGGCCGTCTTCTGTCTGTTCAAACGTTTTGGAAATTTTCAACGCGCATTTGCAGTCGTCGCGGGAACCGCATTTTGTTTTATGCTTTCATTCTATGCCACACAGGGTCGCGGCTACCAGTGGCAGGAGGTCTGTACGCTGGTTTCTGTCATTGCTTGCTGGAGCTATTTTCTTTCAAACGGGCTGCGGCAGCAATTCGGGTATCCATTATTCATTTGTTCGTCCATTTTAGGTTTTTACATCAATCCCACTTTCGCCTATCAATTCTTTGCATTATTGCTGATGGCATTTTTTGTGCTGTTCAAAAGAAAGGACTATCAGCATATCCTCATTTTTGCAAGAGCTGTTCTGATCATATTTGCAATGGTGCTATTGCTTTACCTGCCTTTGATAATTGCCAGCAGCTGGGATGCCTTCATGCATAATGAATATGTGAGCGGCGGAAAGGACTGGACGGAATTCTTCAACAGCTTTTCCTATTTTCAATATGGTATGAATTATGTTTTTAACCTAAGCCGGGCTGGTATCTTTATCGGCTTCGGGCTGATCATTGCTTCGCTCTTTTTATATTTCACCGATCGCCTGAAAGGAAATTTTTATGATTTGTCTGCGATCTACTTTATTGCTACAGTCCTGTCATTTCTAATTTTGACATTGTACAAAAAAGTTTATCCTTACGAACGGCTTTTCTGTTCCTGGGCTTTATTTTTGAACATTGCTTTTATCAATGTTTGCATGGATCTTTTTAAAAAATATTTTTTCAGAAAGGCGACCTTGCTGATCTCTTTATTCCTTGTTTTGAAAATTACGCTGTCCCTGCGTTTATTGTACTGGGACAGATATTATATCCGCAATCAGAATGCCGTAAAAACCTATAATACGCTATTGAAAGATATCGAGCATCTACCGGACATCGGTCCCGGCAGCCTCAAATAATGACGATAAAAAAAATACCTGTAGCAGGGAATGGTAGGGCATAATTTATTTGGAATAACGCGCCGGAATTATTATCTTCATTACCTCAGAATTTGATCGGGCGCAGTTTAGTTCTTTAATTTATTTTTTTGTTTAAAACGAGATAGAATATGAAGGTTAACATTCATGCCGTGCATTTTAATGCAGATGTTAAATTGAAAAATTATGTGGTTAAAAAAATAAATAAACTAAATACTTTTCAGGATGGAATAATTACGATAGACGTTTTTTTGAAACTGGATAATGTAGCTCATGCTATAAAAGATAAGGTTGCAGAAATCAGTGTACATATTCCGCATCACCGTTTTTTTGCAAAGCACAGCTGTAAATCTTTTGAGGAATCTTTTGATTGCGCATTTGAATCGCTGGTGATACAAATGAAGCGAAACAAAGAGAAAAAAATTGCATAACCCCCGAATCTCTCAAGGTCTTCATCAATTGAAGACCTTATTTTTTAGGTTTAATTCGCCCACATTATGTTACCCACACTGCGGTGGGAAAAAAAACTACACAAAATTTTTGAATTTAACAAATTCGCTTACCTTTGCCTTCCTCAAAAATTGAGTGATAATGTGTGTTTTGTAAAGTTCTTTGTGGATAAGAAATCATCAGTTGCCAGAAAAATTTGCTGGCATAGGCATGAATTTAAAAAATGCCACTTTAGCTCAGCTGGTAGAGCAACTGATTTGTAATCAGTAGGTCGTTGGTTCGATTCCGACAAGTGGCTCTGATTGGGCAAGTAGCCAAGTGGCCAACGGCAACAGACTGTAAATCTGTCCTCTTCGGAGTTCGGTGGTTCGAATCCATCCTTGCCCACTGATCAATGGATAGCGCAATGAGCAAAGGTGAAAATTTGCGAATTGTAGGGATATAAGATTGTAAAGTTCTTTTCATTTTCGGATTTGCTGATTTTCACAAGGCAAATTCAGATTTGCGGAAGTAGCTCAGTTGGTAGAGCGACAGCCTTCCAAGCTGTAGGTCGCGGGTTCGAACCTCGTCTTCCGCTCTCTTTAGTTTGTAGTTTCTGGTTTGTGGTTAGATATCGCAATTGCAAACTGCCCGCTAAAGACCACTAACTGAGTACGCCGTTGTAGCTCAGTGGTAGAGCACTTCCTTGGTAAGGAAGAGGTCGTGAGTTCAATTCTCATCAACGGCTCTTTTTTAATTGATAATGGTGAATTACTGATTAAAATTGCGCTTAACGTTAATGGGTATTCGAGATTGTCGGGCAGATTTGTTAAAGTTGGAGGGGGAGAGGCAACACAAAGAAGGATCAACTGTTGATCAAACAAAATAAACTATGCTCCATTGGTGAGTTAGTGAATAATTTAAAAATTACAATTTAAAACAGAATAACGATGTCAAAAGAGACCTTCAAGAGGGACAAACCTCACGTGAATGTTGGAACTATCGGTCACATTGACCATGGTAAAACAACTTTAACTGCAGCTATTACCACTATTCTTTCCAAGAAAGGGTTGGCTACAGCTAAAAAATATGATGAAATTGATGCCGCTCCTGAAGAGAAAGAGCGTGGTATCACCATTAACACTGCTCACGTCGAATATCAAACAGCGAACAGGCACTACGCGCACGTAGACTGCCCTGGCCACGCCGATTACGTAAAAAATATGATCACAGGTGCTGCCCAGATGGACGGAGCAATACTGGTTGTTGCTGCTACCGATGGTCCGATGCCTCAAACAAAAGAACACATCTTGCTGGCTCGCCAGGTTGGCGTTCCCCGCATGGTGGTGTTTATGAATAAGGTCGATCTGGTTGATGATCCTGAATTATTGGAACTTGTTGAATGGAGATCCGCGAATTACTGACTTTCTACGGATTCGACGGAGACAATACCCCGATCATTAAAGGCTCAGCAACGGGTGCTTTGGCAGGCGACGAAAAATGGATTAGCGCGATCGATGAATTGATGGCAGCTGTGGACAGCTATATTCCATTACCTCCTCGTCCGGTTGATCAGCCATTCCTGATGTCTGTGGAAGATGTATTTTCTATCACCGGTCGCGGAACGGTAGCAACTGGCCGTATCGAAAGAGGTCGCATCAAAGTGGGCGAAGGAATTGAAATTGTCGGATTGATGGAAGCTCCTTTGACATCCACTGTTACTGGTGTTGAGATGTTCCGCAAATTGCTGGATGAAGGTGAAGCTGGAGATAATGCAGGACTTTTACTCCGCGGTATTGAAAAAACACAGATCCGTCGCGGTATGGTTCTTTGCAAACCAGGTTCGATCACTCCACACACTGAATTCAAAGGTGAAGTTTATGTATTGAGCAAAGAAGAAGGTGGACGTCATACTCCATTCTTCAATAAATATCGTCCTCAATTCTATTTCCGTACAACGGATGTTACCGGGGAAGTTGAGTTGCCGGCAGGAACTGAAATGGTGATGCCTGGTGATAATACATCACTTTCTGTAAAATTGATCCAGCCGATCGCGATGGAAAAAGGGTTGAAATTCGCTATTCGTGAAGGCGGTCGTACGGTAGGTGCGGGACAGGTTACGGAGATCATTAAATAATAAAGCTGCGAGCAACGAGCTTTTAGCTCTGAGCCGTACCGGCTTTGCAAAAGATTATTATCTTTGCAACATAGTTCTAAAAGCTGTCTCGCCTTGCGGGATAGCTTTTAGCTTTCTTACGGGCATAGTTCAAAGGTAGAATAGAGGTCTCCAAAACCTTAGATCAGGGTTCGAATCCTTGTGCCCGTGCTGATTTTTTACATTTTATATTAATCGTATGAACAAAGTCGCAACATATTTCAGAGAGTCTTACAAAGAATTATTAGAGAAAGTGACCTGGCCAAATTGGAGCCAGCTCCAGCAATCCACGGTGATCGTATTAGTGGCTACCCTGGTGATCACCCTGATCGTTTGGATGATGGACCTGGTGGCTAGTGGTGTCTTGAAATTTATTTATTCATTCTTTTCTAAATAATAATGGAAACAGCAAATCAAACAGAAACCAAATGGTATGTGCTGCGTGTTGTAAGTGGCAAGGAGCGCAAAGTGAAAGAATACCTTGATAAAGAAGTTACCCGTGGTGGCTGGGGAGAAGTCGTCAAACAGGTTTTTCTTCCGGTAGAAAAGGTTTACAAAGTTCAGAACGGCAAAAAGGTAATGCGCGAAAGAAATTATTATCCGGGCTATGTGATGATCGAGGTGAAGGACGGGAAATTAAGCGATGACTTGCGCGATGCAGTAAAAAATACAACCAATGTCATTCATTTTTTGGGCAAGGAAAATCCCATTGCTCTGCGTAAAGCAGAAGTAAACAAGATGCTTGGCAAAATGGATGAAATGGCTGAAAGCGGAGGAGGTATGAGTATGAGCGAGCCATTCATCATCGGCGAAACGATCAAGATCATTGAAGGACCTTTCAACGACTTTAATGGTATCATTGAAGAGGTCAACGACGAAAAGAAGAAACTGAAAGTAACAGTTAAGATCTTTGGTCGTTCGACGCCGGTTGAATTAAATTACATGCAAGTAGAAAAAATAGCTTAACTTTAATTTTAGATAAAAACATAAAGGCTACCCTATGAACAGAGTAGCCTTTTTTATTCTCCAAACCACAAAAGCTTTTTATGCGGATAGCCTTCATCATCATGGCTCATAAGAATCCGTCGCAAATGGAAAGACTGATAAAAAGACTCAGTCATCCTCAATTTGATCTATTTATTCACCTCGACCTGAAAACGGATATAGAAGAATATTATCCGCTTGCAAAGATCCCCGGCGTTCGTTTCATCAAGAACAGGATCAAAGTTTCCTGGGGCTCGTTCTCCTTGACCGAGGCGGTTCTTTCCTCCATGAAAGAAATCATCTCCAATGAACAACGCTATGATTTTATTACCCTGATCAGTGGTCAGGATTATATGCTAAAGACAGCCCAGGAGATCTATTGTTATTTTGATAAACGCAAGGGGAAAAATTTTCTGTATCTGGAATCGCTGGTGTCTCCCTGGTGGATCCATGGGATGAAACGGATCCAGAAATATGATATGGTCAATTTTTCGTTTCCGGGGAAATATA
The DNA here is from genome assembly GCA_021323755.1 of Chitinophagales bacterium. Taxonomy (GTDB): domain Bacteria; phylum Bacteroidota; class Bacteroidia; order Chitinophagales; family Chitinophagaceae; genus Puia. The sequence goes on from JAJPKJ010000073.1 coordinate 39,119, forward strand.
AAGTGCAGTTGCTTGCCAATTTTTTTTTACCGGCAAAAAGATTTCCCCTACGCTATGTTCTTTATGGCGGGCCGAGGGCAGCCTGGTTTACCATTACCCCCCAATGTGCGCAATTCCTCATCCATTTTATAAATGAAAATCGCAGGGTAAAGAATTTCTTTTACTACACCTGGGGAGCTGATGAATTTATTTTTCCAACGATCATCATGAATTCCGAATTCAAAAAATCAGTCGTGATCGATAATGATTTTTTGTACGTCGATTGGTCGCAGGGCGGAAGCAATCCGAAAATTTTGACCTCCGATGATTTCGAGGCCCTGGATAAATCCTGTTGCTATTTTGCCAGAAAATTCGATAGCGAAGTCGACGCAAATATTTTCGATCTGCTGGATAAATCAACCGAGCATCATGTTCCGGCAAAATATAAAAGCGAATCTCACGCCGTATAATTTAAAAAAGAAAAATTACGCAGATCCTGTATAAAAAATAAAAACCCTTTTTTAAAGGGTTTAAAATTTTTTATGCAACTGCAATATCACTTAATTACTGCTTCCTGCGTCAGCCATTGGTTCTGCCGGAGCGGGTGCTTCAACAACAGGAGGTGGCGGAGGGGGAACCGCTGCAGGTTTTGGGGCAACCTTTTTGGGAGCTGCTTTTTTAGGAGCCGCTTTTTTTGCAGGTGCTTTTTTCACTGCTTTTTTAGGAGCTGCCTTTTTTGCAGGTGCTTTTTTTACAGCTTTCTTGGGAGCCGCTTTTTTCTTTGCAGGTTTTTTCGCAACTTTTTTAGGTGCAGCTTTTTTCGCTGCTTTTTTCTTTGCAGGTTTTTTCGCAACTTTTTTAGGAGCTGCTTTTTTCGCTGCTTTTTTCTTTGACTTTGCCATAGTTATTAATGTTTGCTTTAAGTAAAAGGAAGCGATTAGAATTTTGAATACGGAAATTTAACTAATTTAAAATTATAAATAAAAATCTTGCTTATTTTTTTATCGTTTTTTTTTAATTGGAAAAATGAAAAATAAATTCTTTGCATTGATGATCTCCACTCTTTGTGTAGCTTTCCGGCCAGCGTAGTACAAACGCGAGCCGACAAAAAAATAATCGCAGAGAGAAGTCCGGATGCTTATCCTGATCATCTTTCCCATTTCCATCGCCATTAATGAATTTTGATTGGGATCTATCGGATGAAAGGCAAGCAGAAACTATTCTGGCAGCTTGCTTTGCTGTCTGGAAAATCAGGTTAATAAAAATCAATGATCTCGGCGTTTTCCCAGCCCGGTGGAAAAGCATTATCATCAAGGGTGTTGGGGATTGAGCCATGGCAATCCCCGCCTCCCGGACCTGCAGGTGATGGTATGAATTGCGCGGCCGTGCTTTCTATATAGTATAAAGGAATGGAATGGGGAATGATGATGATTTTTTTTGTCATCACATCGGAGACCTCGAAATATCCTAAGGCGACATCATTGCTATCGGATAGATTATGGATATTTCCTACCAATGAGGATGGTAAGGGATCCAATATACTTCCTGTCCTGTTGGTTTGCTGCAGGTACTGCTGCCAAAATACATAAATGTCTTTATTCAAAGACAATTGCTGCACTTCTATATAATGCTTGCCCACCCAATAAACGGGAGAATAAAAAACAGGTTGTATAATTTCTTGTCCATTTATATACTGATCCGATAATACATTTAAAGTATTGTAACCCTGATACTGCAGGCAAAGGGCACCGCAAGCATTTTGAAACGGATCGGTGGGAGGAGGGCTTCCGAATGCACAAGGATTGCCCCAGGCTTTGCGTGGCACCCATCCCAGACTCATCCACCGGTAAAAATTTTGTGTGTTGCCGGGATCATGAGCATTTACAGATATTATTAATTGCGTCGGGCGTGTATCATAATCATAGGTGCTGTCATATACTATGCTGATACTATCGATGGCGGGAACAGGATCTATTTTTTCCGGAGTGGAAACATAGGTCTTGCCATTGGAGAGACGAATATTAAGTGTATAAATGCTGCCCACCTTCCCAACGAAACTGATATCGGTGCTTTGATAGGTTCCCGGAGAGATCAGGGTGCACAGACTGGAATCACCGGCATCATCTTTAATAAAGACAGTGGCATCATTGATAAAATTCTGGTTTGAGTCTACCCTGCTGCTTGCATTGGTCAATTGTCCGGTATAACTTAATTTGACCGTATAGGGGGTGGAGTCCGTGGTCAATAATCCTTCTACAACAAGCCTCGGCGTTGACTCCCGGATAGGTGGTTGTATTCTTCTGACGCACGAAAAAGCAAAGAGTAAAAATAAAAATGCAAGTAAAAACTTTATCCCTGGTTTATGAGTCATTTGTATAAAAAATTAAAATTGAAAGGCCTCTTTATTTCCCCGCCCTGATTGTTGAAATGAACAATGCACATCCATAATTATCATTTACTGATAAAAACGTATATCTGTTACTGTTAGAAAAAATAATATAAAGTAAAAGAAGGCACAATTGTTCCCAACACGGAAAGTTCATAGGAATTCAAACCACTTTCATCACGCTGAAAATAGATTGAATATGGATTTTTTCTGGCATATACATTATAGATCGAAAAATTGATTATCGTGTATTTTCTCTGCTCCGGAAATCTGCGCGAATCGCGCGAAAAAGAAATATCCAACCTGTTGTAATCCGGCAAGCGGTCTTCATTTCTCAAGGAATAATTTGTCACTACCGTATTATTGATGACGTAGGTTCCGTCCGGATAAGTTGCCGGTCTGCCGCTGACATAAACAAAATTGCAGTTGAGATTCCAACCATCTCCTAATTTAATTCCTCCGGTGATACTGAGATTGGAAGGACGGTCGAAATTGGAAGGATAATAGGCGCCTCCGTTTACCTGTTCGGTGGCAAAGGATGTCAGGTCAGCGATATAAGACCTTGACCAGGTATAAGCAATTTGCCCGGTCACTTTTCCCTTTGTCTTTCGCACATTGAATTCAAGTCCATAAGATTTTCCATTTGCTTCAAGCAGATCTGCATCAATGTATGTGTTCATGGAGAGGCTAGCGCCATTTTTATAATCGACCAGATTGCGGGATTTTTTATAAAAGCCTTCAATAGAAGTTTCAAAAATGTCATTGCTGAAGTTTCTGAAGATCCCGGCAGCAAACTGATCTCCCCGCGCCGGCTTGACCTGCGGGTCACTGAGTTTCCAATAATCAACGGGAGTGATGGCAATCGTATTTGAGATGAGCTGAAGATATTGGTAGGTGCGATCATAACTTAATTTGAGAGAAGTTTGATCGTCAAATCCAATCTTTAACAGCAATCGGGGTTCCCATCCACTATAGGACTGAATTGTTTTTCCTTTTGGATAATTAATACTGTCGGTAATTGTTTCGGGTGATTCAGGCTGCCCCGCCGCATAATTATAGATGGTGTGGCCACCACGATACAAAAAAGTCGAATGCCTTATTCCGGCTTCGATGGAAAACAGGGAGCTGATCTCATACCTGTCGAGCAGGTAGCCGGCAATTTCATCCCCGTATTCTTTTTGCAAACCAATGTTATTGATTTTTGAATTCGCCGCGGATGGATTTAGTTCCCCCGGATCTACGGTATACTTAATGAAATCTCCTCCAAATTCGACATAATTATTATCGGTGGACTGAAAGGCAAAGTTTGCTTTTGCCTGCTGATGTTGAATGGTGTTTCGTAACCGGAATTGATAGTTTGGCTCAATGCCATTGATGTCGGAAATATAGAAGCTATAATTTGCATTAAGATTGAAAACTAATTTCTTGCTTAATTCCGATCTCCAGTTCAATGTGGCAATATTTGTCTGCCATCCATAGGTTGTGTCGCCGGGAAATTTGAAATAATCATAACTCCGGTAAAGTGATAACGATACGCGATTCTTACTGTTGATCTTGTAATTTAATTTTCCCGTCAGGTCATAAAAAAAAGCATTGCTGCTGCCCACAGAACCGGGAAAGAAACTCATCATGAATCGGGGATAGGCAATGCGACCCCCGGCAAGAAAAGTAAGTTTATCATTCAGGGGTCCATCCACAAAAATATGAGCGCTTATCGGACCCATGCCCGTGTTGTATCGGGTTTTTTGTTCATTACCGGGCTTTATATTTATTGCCGCCAGGGAAGACAACCTTCCTCCGTATGAAGCAGGAATGGTGCCTTTATACAAGGTGAAATTCTGAACGGCATCTGTGCTGATCACTGAATAAAAACCGAGCAGATGCGAGGTATTAAAGAGCGGAGCGCCATCAAGCAACACCAGGTTTTGATCTACATTACCACCACGGACATTAAAACCACTTGCTCCTTCTCCGACCGTGCTGACACCACTTTGCAAGGTGAGCGCCTTGATAAGATCTGCTTCCCCAAAGACCATCGGGGTCTTTCTCAATTGAGCGACGTTTATATTGATCACGCTCATTTTTGCCTCGGCGATATTGGCGTCCTTCCTTCTGGATTCCACCACAATTTCGGGCAACTCGGCCGGCGGGCGCTTCTTTAATTCAATATGGACATTGTTCTCATCAAAAAGATATACTGTTTTTGTCGTGGTCTGATAACCGGCAGAACTGCAAATAAGCTCGTATCTGTCAACGGGTAAGAGAATGCTGAATTTGCCATCCTCATTGGTTACTGTTCCTTTTTTGGACAATTGAAAGCTTATTGTTGCGCCGGAAATCGCTTCCTTTGTGTCGAAGTCGTGGACCTCACCTTTCAATTCTATCTGCTGCGCAAATGCAAGAGCGGGAAAGCCTATCCAAAGAAGAAAAAGGTATTTTTTGAGAAAAAACAATGGCAAGTAATGGTTTAAAATGAAGAATAGATAAATCTAAAGACAGCGCATTAAGATTTAAAGATGCTTTAAAATCTTCAAAAAAAACAATTGTAATTAAATATTTATTCTAAAGATTTCTATTACCTTTGCAACCCCAAAGAAATAGTTCTTTTTTTCGACTGAATTTGGGAGTTCCGCTTAACGCGGAACGCTATCACCAAAAAATGAAGCAACATGGCAAAAGAAATCTCAGGTTTTGTTAAGTTGCAGGTTAAAGGCGGTCAAGCCAATCCTGCACCACCCATCGGACCTGCATTAGGTTCAAAGGGTATCAATATTATGGAGTTCTGCAAGCAGTTCAATGCAAGAACGCAGGACAAAATGGGAAAAGTTCTCCCTGTCCTGATCACTGTTTTCAGCGACAAATCTTTCACTTTTATCATCAAGACCCCACCGGCTGCCGTTCAGTTAATGGAAGCAGCGAAGGTGCAAAGCGGGTCGAAAGAATCCAATCGCAACAAAGTAGGAAAAGTTTCATGGGCGCAGGTCGAAGAGATCGCAAAAGATAAAATGCCCGATCTGAATTGCTTTACTGTGGAAAGCGCCATGCGCATGGTAGCAGGTACTGCACGCAGTATGGGTATTACGGTTGATGGAAAAGCTCCATGGGCAAATTAATTCTAACTTAAATTTTTCCGAAATGGCAATCACTAAAAAAAGAAAGATAGCAACTGCAAAAGTTGATAATAATAAAGCGTACACACTTCGTGAAGCATCTTCATTGGTAAAAGAAGTGAACACCACAAAATTTGACGCATCTGTGGATCTGCATGTTCGACTTGGCGTTGATCCTAAAAAAGCGGATCAGTCCATTCGTGGCACGGTAAGTCTTCCGCACGGAACAGGTAAAACAAAAAAAGTATTGGTTCTTTGCACACCGGATAAAGAAGGGGAAGCAAAAGCTGCCGGCGCTGATTTTGTTGGTCTGGATGAATTCATCCAAAAGATCGAAGGCGGCTGGGTTGATATTGATGTGATCATCGCCACTCCCTCGGTTATGCCTAAGATCGGTAAGCTGGGTAAAGTATTGGGACCAAGAAACCTGATGCCCAACCCCAAGACCGGCACCGTCACCAATGATGTTGCCGCAGCGATCAATGAAGTAAAAGGTGGAAAGATCGCTTTCAAGATCGATAAAGCAGGGATCATTCATGCATCGATCGGAAGGGTGAGCTTTGCTCCCGACAAGATCGTAGAGAACAGCCAGGAACTGATCAACGCAATCATAAAAGCAAAGCCGGCAAGTGCAAAAGGCACATATCTGAAAAGTGTTTTTATGGCAAGCAGCATGAGCCCTGGAATTTCCATTGATACAAAAACATTTGTTCATTAATAAATAAAGAATCTGCGCTTATGCAGATTCCGAACAAAAAAAAGTTTTATGACCAAAGATCAAAAAAACGAAGTGATTGAAGTGTTGAAAGATAAATTCTCTCAATACAATAACTTTTATGTTACCAACACAGAATCTTTAACTGTGGAACAGGTTGGTAAACTTCGACGCATTTGCTTCAGTAAGAAAGTGGAAATGAGGGTAGCCAAGAATACACTCATCAAAAAAGCTTTGGAAAGTTTAAACGGTGATAAATATGCCAATGTCTATGAATCGTTGAATGGCGTTACCGCTTTATTATTTTCAGAGAGTGCTAAAGATCCGGCGTTGATCCTGACGACTTTCCGCAAGGATTCCAATCAGGATAAACCTGTGCTGAAAGCAGCTTTCATTGATGGCGATGTTTTTGCCGGTGATGATCAGTTGAAAGTACTGACCACATTGAAGAGCAAACAGGACCTCATCGGAGAGATCATTGGATTGTTACAATCGCCAGCAAAAAATGTGATCAGTGCCCTGAATGCTGGAAACAAACTGGCAGGATTGATAAAGGCCCTGGAAGAAAGAGCCGCGGCAAATTAATTGAACAGAATAAAAATATTCAATTGCCCGTGTTTTTTTTAAATTAGGCAATTGTCGAATTTTCGCATTAAAACAATTTTTTTAAACTATCCGCCGGAGTCAAAAACTGTGAAGGCGGGAAAAATTAACAAACATGGCAGACCTAAAATCATTCGCAGAACAGTTAGTAGGATTAACTGTAAAAGAAGTAAACGAATTAGCTAAAATCTTAAAAGAAGAATACGGCATTGAACCGGCTGCTGCTGCAGTGGCTGTTGCTGCTGGTCCGGCTGCTGGTGCTGGCGCTCCTGCTGCTGAAGAAAAAACGGCTTTTAACGTAATTTTGAAAAGCGGCGGCGCAAACAAACTTAATGTGGTTAAGATCGTAAAAGATCTGACTGGTTTAGGTTTGAAAGAAGCTAAGGACCTGGTTGACGGCGCTCCAAAACCGATCAAAGAAGGTATCAGCAAAGCTGATGCTGAAGGAATCCTGGCTAAATTGAAAGAAGCTGGCGCTGACGTTGAAATTCAATAAGAATTGGCTTTTTCCTGAATACATTGACCCCGCGTTTCGCGGGGTTTTTTCGGTTTCCACAGATGGGTAATAAGTTTTATTGTTAATTGATCATTATTACCTAACTTTGCAGTCCGTTTTTTGTAAGTGCGCATTACAAAAACTTCAATCACTTAATGACTAAAAAAGCTTGACTATTACTGAATAATCAACCGGGTACTAAAAGTTCCCTGGCTTTTTTTTGTATAGATTGAAAGACGATCATTAGTTCGAATAAATTAAACCGGTCTTAATCAATATGTCTTCAACAAAATTACACCACAGGATCAATTTCGGTAAAATCAAACATCTTGCCGAAACTCCTGATCTACTCGAAGTACAGATTCAATCATTCAAAGAATTTTTCCAGTTGGAAACAACGCCCGACAAACGCAATATCGAAGGTTTGTTCAGGGTGTTCAAAGAAAATTTTCCGATCACGGATACGCGAAATATTTTCATGCTGGAGTTTCTTGATTATTTCATTGACCCGCCTCGTTACACCATTGAAGAATGTATGGAACGTGGATTGACTTACGCTGTTCCGCTCAAAGCAAAATTGCGTTTGAGTTGTAACGATGAAGAACACGTGGATTTTCAAACCATCGTTCAGGATGTATTCCTGGGCAATATTCCTTATATGACCCCGCGCGGGACATTCGTGATCAACGGCGCTGAACGCGTGGTTGTTTCGCAATTGCATCGTTCCCCCGGTGTGTTCTTCGGTCAATCCATCCATCCAAACGGAACAAAAATCTATTCTGCACGCGTCATTCCTTTCAAAGGAGCGTGGATGGAATTTGCCACAGACATTAACAATGTAATGTTTGCCTATATTGATCGCAAGAAAAAATTCCCGGTAACAACATTACTTCGTTCCATCGGCTACGAAACGGATAAAGATATTCTTGAGTTGTTTGGTATGGCAGATGAAGTGAAAGTGGATAAAAAAACATTACAAAAATATATCGGAAGAAAATTAGCAGCTCGTGTCTTAAGAACATGGGTTGAAGATTTTGTTGACGAAGATACCGGCGAAGTGGTTTCTATTGAACGCAACGAAGTGGTGCTTGAACGCGATACCATCTTAGATGAAGAAGCGATCAGCATGGTTGTTGAAATGGATATAAAAAGTATTTTCATTCAACGCGAAGATGTCGGGGGTGATTATGCGATCATCTACAACACGCTCAATAAAGACACTTCCAATTCTGAATTGGAAGCCGTTCAACATATCTATCGCCAATTGCGCGGCGCTGATGCTCCGGATAACGAAACAGCACGCGGCATCATTGACAAATTATTCTTCAGCGATAAAAGATATGATCTTGGTGAAGTTGGTCGCTATAAGATCAATCGCAAATTAGGATTGAACCAACCCCTGGATCAGAAAACACTGACCAAAGAAGATATGATCGAGATCATTAAGTATTTGGTTCGTTTGACAAATGCAAAAGCAGAAATTGATGATATCGATCATTTAAGTAATCGTCGCGTTCGTACTGTGGGTGAACAATTGTATGCCCAGTTTGGTGTTGGTCTTGCCCGTATGGCAAGAACGATCCGTGAAAGAATGAATGTTCGCGATAATGAAGTATTCACTCCCGTTGACCTGATCAACGCCAGAACATTGTCTTCTGTCATCAACTCATTCTTCGGTACTTCCCAATTGTCTCAATTCCTGGATCAGACAAATCCATTGAGTGAGATAACACATAAGCGTCGTATCTCTGCACTCGGACCCGGTGGTTTAAGCCGTGAGCGTGCAGGTTTTGAAGTACGTGACGTGCATTATTCTCACTACGGCCGTTTGTGTACAATTGAAACACCGGAAGGACCCAATATCGGTTTGATCTCTACACTTTGTGTTCATGCAAAAATCAATGAAATGGGTTTCATCGAAACTCCATATCATAAAGTGCATGATGGAAAGGTCGATTTGAAAAGATTGACTTACCTCAGTGCAGAAGAAGAAGACATTGCAAAGATCGCCCAGGCAAATGTGCCGCTTGACGATAAAGGCAATTTCAAAGAAGAAAAGATCACTTCCCGTCAGACCGGTGACTTCCCGATCCTTGACAAGAACGAAGTGGAATATATGGATGTTGCGCCCAACCAGATCGTTGGATTGAGTGCATCCTTGATTCCATTTCTTGAACATGATGATGCCAACCGTGCCTTGATGGGTTCAAACATGCAACGCCAGGCTGTTCCTTTGATCCGCCCAGAAATGCCGATCGTAGGGACCGGACTTGAAGCGAAAGCTGCACGCGATGCGCGTATTCAGATTCACTCTGAAGGTGAAGGCGTAATTGAATTTGTTGACGCCAATGAAATTCATGTTCGTTACGACAGAAACGAAACTCAAAAATTGGTAAGCTTTGAAGAAGATCTGAAGATCTACAAGCTCACTAAATTCATAAAAACAAACCAGGAGACCTGCATTAATCTTAAACCTGCAGTAAAAAAAGGACAGCATGTTAAAGAAGGGGATTTCCTGACCGAAGGCTATGCGGTGCAAGCGGGTGAGATGGCACTGGGTCGCAATCTTAAAGTGGCGTTCATGCCATGGAAAGGTTACAACTTTGAAGATGCGATCGTGATCAGTGAAAAAGTTGTCCGTGAAGACCTGTTCACTTCAGTGCATATTTCTGAATACGAATTAGAAGTGCGCGATACAAAACTGGGTGAAGAAGAATTGACTCCGGATATTCCAAACGTTTCTGAGGAAGCGACAAAAGATCTGGATGAGAACGGGATCATTCGTGTTGGTGCGCAAATAAAAGAAGGCGATATTTTGATTGGAAAGATCACCCCAAAAGGAGAGAGCGATCCAACACCGGAAGAAAAATTATTGCGCGCGATATTCGGTGATAAAGCCGGCGATGCTAAAGACGCCTCTTTAAAAGCACCGAGTGGAACGGAAGGTGTCGTGATCAGCAAGAAATTATTTCAACGCGCGAAAAAAGATAAGAATGCAAAAGTGCGTGAAAAGACAGTTCTTGATAAAATAGAAAAAATTCATGAAAAGAATGTTTCTGATTTGATGGAAGTGTTGATCAGCAAATTGCAGGTATTATTAAAAGATCATACTTCAGCTGGTGTTAACAATAATTTCGGCGAAGTACTGATCGGCAAAGGCGCTAAGTTCACTGCAAAAAACCTGACCGGTATTGATTACCTCAATGTCAATCCCCTGGGATGGACAGGTGATGCAAAAACGGATGAACTTATCAATGTCCTGCTGCATAACTACAGCATCAAATACAACGAGGAACTAGGTAGATACAAGAGAGAAAAATTCAACATTTCCATCGGGGATGAATTACCTGCTGGTGTGTTGAAACTGGCAAAAGTTTATCTGGCCGTAAAACGTAAGTTGAAAGTGGGAGATAAGATGGCTGGTCGTCATGGTAACAAAGGTATCGTAGCCAAGATCGTTCGTGCAGAAGACATGCCTTTCCTTGAGGATGGAACTCCGGTAGACGTTGTATTGAACCCGCTTGGTGTGCCTTCACGTATGAACCTCGGCCAGATCTATGAAACAGTTCTTGGCTGGGCTGGTGAAAAATTAGGGTTGAAATTTGCAACGCCGATTTTTGACGGAGCTTCCGTGGAAGAAATTGCAGAACACATCGAAAGAGCCGGATTGCCAAGTTTCGGTCATACCTACTTATATGATGGTGAAACCGGTGATCGCTTTGACCAAAAAGCGACCGTAGGTATCATCTATATCATCAAGTTGCACCATATGGTCGATGATAAAATGCACGCAAGAAGTATCGGACCTTACAGTTTGATCACGCAGCAACCGCTCGGTGGTAAGGCTCAGTTTGGAGGACAGCGTTTTGGTGAAATGGAAGTTTGGGCGCTTGAAGCTTATGGCGCATCAAATATTTTGCAGGAATTGCTGACCTTAAAATCTGATGATATCATCGGTCGTGCAAAAACTTACGAATCTATCGTGAAGGGAGATAATATCCCACGCGCAGGCGTTCCGGAATCATTCAATGTGTTGGTGCATGAATTAAGAGGTCTGGGATTGGATTTGAAGTTTGATTAATTGACTCCGCTAACTGATGAATAATATATAAGTCACGCTTTTGGGCGTGACTTTTTTTTGCTGCATCGCACCGCATTTTAAATGCAATTCATCCTTCAGGATTTTTTCGTCACGCCTATAAAAATAAGTAGCCAGCCGGCAATAAAAAAAGTGCCGCCAAAAGGGGTGATGATGCCGATCTTGTCAAATCCCGTTATATCATAAATGCGCAGGACGGTGAGGGCATATAAAGAACCAGAAAATAAAATGATGCCCGCGATAAAACAAATACCTGACCACCGCATGAGTTTGTTTGGAAATTTCTCAAACAGAATTGCCGTGAACAATAATGCAAATGTGTGATAGAACTGGTAACGCACCCCGGTATCAAAAACGCTTACCGCATCTGCGGGAAGTGTTTCTTTTAATTTATGTGCAGCAAACGCTCCCAATAGAACGCACAAGCAGCCTGATATCGCCGCGACGTTTAAAAAAATCTTATTCATTATGTAATAGTTCAATGATTGAATTCAAGGTGGCAGTCTCTTCGTTTATAATAAAATCGGCTTGTTCATAGTACATTTTTCTTTCTCCTAATTTCCGGATAATATAGGTTTTCAATTCAGCGTCACCGATGGCTTTTATCAACGGCCTTGTTGCACGTTCTTTAAACAATCTTTCTTTTAAAATATTTATGGAAGTGTTGAGCCAGATGACGATCCCATTATCTTTCATGAATTCAATATTATTAAAAAAGCAGGGAGTCCCGCCGCCGCAGGAAAGAATGAATTTGTTATGATCGTTCACAATTTCTTCGAGTACTTCTTTTTCTTTATAGCGAAAAAATCCTTCCCCTTTTTCTGCAAAGATCTTCGAGATGGATTTATTCTCCGTTTCTGTTATCACGGAATCAAGATCAAAAAATGGCAAAGCCAATTTCTCACCGATCAATTTACCCCAGTGAGTCTTACCCGAACCCATAAAGCCGATCAGAAAAATTTTCATTTGATATTCAAATTATTTAAATGCATTCAATCCGGTGATATCCATGCCCGTTATTAACAGGTGAACATCATGTGTTCCTTCATAAGTGATCACACTTTCGATATTCATCATATGCCGCATGATGGAATATTCACCGGTGATACCCATGCCACCCAAGATCTGCCGGGCATCACGGGCAATATTGGCGGCTACTTCACAGCCGTTTCGCTTTGCCATCGAAACCTGGGCCGGAGTAGCTCTCCCTTCATTCATCAATGAACCCAGACGCCAATTCAATAATTGCGCTTTGGTGATCTCGGTGATCATCTCCGCTAATTTTTTTTGCTGCAACTGAAATCCACCGATCGGCCGGTCAAACTGAATTCTTTCTTTGCTATAGTGCAATGCGGTATCATAACAATCCATCGCTGCGCCGATCGACCCCCAGGCAATACCGTAGCGTGCTTTTGTTAAACAACTCAGGGGACCTTTCAGTCCTTTTACTTTTGGTAAAATATTTTCTTTAGGAACTTTTACATTGTCAAAAACCAGCTCGCCTGTTGCAGAAGCGCGTAAACTCCATTTGCCATGAGTTGTTGGTGTAGTGAAACCTTCCATTCCTCTTTCCACGATCAATCCCTGAATTTCACCGTTTTCATTTTTTGCCCAAACGACAGCCACCTGTGAATAAGGCGCATTACTGATCCACATTTTAGAGCCGTTCAAAATCACATACCCATCACCGTTATCTTTGAAATTAGAGAGCATGCTTGATGGATCACTTCCATGATTGGGTTCCGTCAGTCCAAAACATCCGAGCCATTCCCCGCTGGCTAACCGGGGAAGATATTTTTTTCGTTGTTCCTCACTTCCGTATTCATAAATCGGGAACATCACCAGCGAGCCCTGCACAGAGGCGGTAGAGCGCACGCCACTATCGCCGCGCTCCAGTTCCTGCATCATTAATCCGTAGCTGATATAATCCAATCCGCCGCCGCCATATTGTTCAGGGATAGTCGGCCCGAAACAACCCAGATCACCGAGTTGCTTCACAATTTGCTGCGGGAATGCTGCGCGCTGCGCATAATCTTCTATTATGGGCGAAATTTCTTTTTTTACATAATTCCTTACCGATTCGCGAATGAGTTTGTGTTCTTCTGTCAATAATTCATCTACCAAAAAATAATCCGGACTTTGAAAATTATCTGTTTTTGCAGCCATGACAAGCGTTTTTAAATTGCCACTAAAGTAAGGAAAAAAAGATGGAAGACAGCGGTGACAGGATTCCGGATGGAGCAACAGGACATTAGCAGACCAATGCTCTCATTTTAACTTTATTTTCCAGGCAAGGTCAATGCTTATCAAATGTTCGTAGATGAAACGGGATGAATTTGAAAACTGATATATGGTTGGGCGGTATATGAGCCCAATATGAAAATTTTTCTTTACTGCATAGTATGATTGGATAATAAAGCCCGCAGCATTGCTCGTCTTTGAAATGGTTGGATTGCTTTGCGGGTCGGCATGCATGACCGACCAATTGTTTCGTGAAAAATGCAGACCGTAGCCTACAATAATATTTTTTATTTTATGATTATTTGAAATCCCCAGATATGAAGAGCTCATTATTTCATGATCCCCAAAATAATCAACACCAACAGGTACCGGTAATAAAAGATCAGTGGCAGCGCCTGCTGTAATATTGATGAATTGCTTGCTGCTGTAATAGTGATCAAGCCCAAGGGATGCGCCAAAAAAACCGCTATTGATTTTATATTTTTTTTCTTTGTCTGGCCTTAACAGAAAATTATTAAAGTATGGCACCGAAATCTGTAAGAGCCATTTTCCCTTGTTACTTCGCGGATCATAATGAAAATATTTTTGTAAAATATCCCTTGGGTTAATATAGATTTTATCAGGATATCCATATCGTTTTGGGTTTTTTTTGTCAATGAAAAACCCAGGCAAAAACCAGGGATAAACATTCAGCCAATATGCGAAAGAGTTTGTTG
>JAJPKJ010000014.1 GCA_021323755.1 Chitinophagales bacterium
CACAATCCCTGACAGCCGGTGCGATCGCTTCAAATTTCGATACGGCAAGACCAACCGTTTCCAAACACCTTCAAATTCTTACCGAGTGCGAATTGATCAAACAAGAGCAGAACGGCAGAGAAATTTATTATCATTTAAATCCAAAAAAGATGAAGGAAATAGCAGATTTTATTGAGCCATTCCGCAAAATGTGGGATGACCGCTTCAACAAATTAGAAACGATAATGAAAAAATACAAAAGCAAATAAGATGGAACAAAAAACAAAAATCGATGCCGAAGAAGGTAGACAGGAATTGGTGATCACAAGAAAGTTTGATCTCCCGCTGGAATTGGTTTTTAAAGCTTTTGCGGATCCTGAAATTATTGAGCAATGGATGGGAACAAAAGTGATAAAACTCGAAAGTAAAAAACATGGCAGTTATCAATTTGAAACAACTGATCCGAAAGGAAACGTCCATCGGTTTAGTGGCGTAATTCATGCGTTTATTCCAAATCAGAAGATCACAAGAACTTTTGAAATGGAGAACACTCCATTTGGTGTTCAGCTTGAGGTAACGGAATTTGAAAAACTCTCTGAGGACACCAGCAAGATCACTACACATTCAATATACGAATCTGTAGCACAGAGAGACCAGATGCTGCGATTGCCCTTTACTCAAGGTATCAATTGGGCGCATAACCGATTGCAGGAAATACTAAGTAAATTAAAATAACACATTATGAGAAATAAAATAATCTATTGGATCGCCACCATCTGGCTTACATTGGGTATGCTGTCAACCGGAATCGTACAGCTCTTAAAAATGAATGTTGGAACCGGCGTGGGAGGCGTAGATAATATTAAACATTTGGGGTACCCGGTCTATATGCTCACAGTATTGGGTACCTGGAAAATTTTGGGCGCTATTGCATTGCTTATTCCCAGATTTCCTTTACTAAAGGAATGGGCCTATGCCGGCATTTTTTTCACCGTTACCGGGGCGGCATTTTCACATATCGCTTCCGGAGATGATTCCTTTAAAGAAATAGCGCCATCATTATTATACATAATTTTGATTGCAGTATCCTGGTATTTCAGACCTGAGGATAGAAAAGTGGCTCCTGTTCGCGGCTAACAATAGTGCAAATGCAAACGGAAATATTATTATAATTTGAATTATTTTATTAACCAAAAAAAACAATAACGATGGCCAGCGTATCAATTTATTTGAACTTTCAAGGTAATACTGAAGAAGCGTTCAATCATTACAAAAAAGTTTTCGGCACTGAATTTTCCAACCCATTCATGCGATTCAAAGATGCGCCGACACAGCCCGGCGCGCCCCCACTGTCAGAGGCCGACAAAAACAAAATAGCACATGTGGCCTTGCCTATCCTGGCCGGTATACAATTGATGGGAACCGATATGTTGGAAAGTATGGGACATAAATTGGTCGAGGGGAATAATTTTACGATCAATTTGAGTCCGGATAGCAAAGAAGAAGCCGATAAGTTGTACAAAGAATTATCGGAGGGCGGAGCAGACGGAGTGCCGCCGCACGATGAGTTTTGGGGTTACTGGGGTACTTGCAAAGATCGCTTTGGCATCCGCTGGATGTTCAATATTACGAAATGGTCCTAAGTGCAGAAATCAGGCAACATCCGGCTAAGATCAGATAAGAAAGAAATGGAATCGAGATACCCTCACTTTATTTTTTAATTTATAAGTGAATAAAATGAAAAAGGAATTGTCGGCGACCCAAAGTACTGCCATACTCGGCATCTTAAAAGTACGTTTTGAAAAAAACATGAGCCGGCATAAGGGTATTGACTGGAGCAAAGTACAAGCAAAGCTGGGAGCAAATAAACAGAAACTCTGGTCGCTTAATGAAATGGAAAATACCGGAGGCGAACCGGATGTTGTTGATTACGATAAAAAGACCGGCGAATATATTTTTTATGATTGTGCTTCAGAAAGTCCCAAAGGTCGTAGAAGTATTTGCTACGATGATGAAGCGCTGGAATCAAGAAAAGAAAACAAGCCGGCTGATAGTGCAGTCAATATGTCAATTGAAATGGGTATTGAAATTTTAACAGAGGAGCAATACCGGCGTTTGCAGCAATTGGGAAATTTCGACACGAAAACTTCGAGCTGGATAAAGACGCCTCCTGAAATAAGAAAACTCGGCGGCGCGCTTTTTTGCGATCGCCGCTTCAATACGGTTTTCTTATATCACAATGGTGCAGAATCTTATTATGCAGCCAGGGGTTTTCGCGGTTCCTTAAGCGTTTAAATTTTACAATAAAAACCAGCATCATGAATCCCAAAGTTGATTTTTATTTTGACAAAGCCAAAAGCTGGCAGCAAGAAATTGGGCAATTGAGAACGATCGTTCTTGATTGTGGACTCACCGAAGAATTAAAATGGGGCTGCCCATGTTACACATTTCAGAAAAGCAATATCGTTTTGATACATGTGTTTAAAGGATATTGTGCTCTCTTGTTCTTTAAAGGGATATTATTGAAAGACACAGATGGAATGCTGATTCAACAAACGGAGAATGTACAGGCTGCGCGCCAGGTACGATTCACCAATGTGAAAGAGATAGTGAGGATGGAAGCCAAACTGAAAGCATACATCTATGAAGCGATCGAAGTAGAAAAAGCTGGATTGAAAGTGCAATTAAAAAAGACTTCAGCATTCAGCATGCCCGAAGAATTTAAAAACAAATTAAATAAAAAGCCTGCGCTGAAAAAAGCATTTGATGCATTGACACCGGGGCGGCAGAGAGCATACCTTTTACATTTTTCTGCCCCAAAACAATCCAGGACCCGCGAAGCAAGGATCGAAAAATATGCGCCACATATACTCCATGGAAAAGGATTAAATGATTAACACCCTTAGTCGGGATGCTGTTCAATCCCCCGCATATTCTTTCAGATAACCGTAGTGGGCCGTGAGCTTTCCGTTTTTTACCATGGTTGCTTTCTCAATAATTTCAGAATCTCCTTTTACCAAATCAGCAAGAACAAATTTTATTAATTGTTCTCCAAAATAACGCGAAGCATCACGCGGCAGCTCATTGGGCAAATTGCCTACCGCCATTATATCTATTGAATTTTCCAGATACGGAGAAGTTCTTTCCCGGGTGGATCTGTCAACCCCATAGACAGGTTCTTCCAGCGTTCCGTCGCCGATATTACAGGGAATAGATCCGTATTTATCATCGGTAATGTCGGCAATCGTTTTGATATTGAATTCATCCGACAACATATCTTTCCATTCGAATAACCTGGGCATATGTTCATCCCAATAAATTCCATTCATTAATATATCCGTGCATTTTGTGTAAGGAAGAAATTTACAAACATAGTTTTGCGGAAACTGGTGAAAATCCTCACGATTATACGTTGACGTATGTTTGTGGGAATACAGGTCATTCCCTTTTAATTGTGTAAAAACAGGGTATGTAAATTTTCTTTGCAGGAATTCATCCGGCTCTACTTCAATAATTCCCAAGAGATTCATTACTTCCAGAACGCCGTGAGCGACTCGACCTGAGCCAGTAACAACAACTTTAATATTCGGAAGTTTTAATCCAAAATAAGTGTGAATGAGTTTGCGAAAGCTATTTTGGATATAAACACGCTGCAGGTCATAGGCTCCGGTCCTTTTTCCGAAAGCCATTATGCCGTTGTGGGCACCAACAACTCCGGCAAAAAAACCAAAGCCAAGAATCCGCTGGCCGTCTTCATGTTCCATGCATTCATAGTCTATTAGGGTAATTCTCTTTTCAATAATTTCTTGAAACATTTGGCGATTATGCGGTTGCATTTTTTTTGTGTGCGAGAAGAACAAGTAGGTCTTATCGGGAATCAATGATGCAGACGGAACTTCTTTGATGCCCAATAATATATCACAGTCATGCATATCCTCTCTTACGTCGACGCCTGCCTGCAGATATTCTTTATCAGAAAAACAACGATGCACGGATGATTGAACAACAATTTTAAGTTCATCAGAATTCTTATGTATCCATTTGCATTGCGCGGGCGTAAGCGCTACCCTGTTATCAGCCGGAATTTTCCCTTCGCGTATTAATCCAATGGTGATCATCAATCGTTAGTTTGGTGGCAAGATATTGTATTTTAGTTTTAATAATGGCAGCAATCATCCAAACAAGATCAACCCATTTTTTAAAATATTTTACCTGGTATTTAATTGATTGTTTAGCGTGATGCAAATTGCCTCAGGAGCAAATTCCATGAACAGGTTTTGGACAAAAACATTCATTTCCGTAATATTGCTTCCCGTTTTTGATTGTATCCTCCTTGGAAACACATAAACTTATGGAGCCCGGATGGCGGAATTGGTAGACGCGCCAGACTCAAAATCTGGTATTGGCAACAATGTGCAGGTTCGATTCCTGTTCCGGGCACAAAACCTGAAAAAGATTAATCTCTCCCCTATTTTATCTGCTCTTTTCTTCTAAAATTCTCTTAAAAAATTCCCGATTTAGTAATTACAAAGCCCTTTTTATACTTTTTAGTATAAACAGATTCGTATCTTTGCATAATGCCAACGGAAACTTTCAAACGGGAAAAAAAAGATTCACTAAATGAGATCAGTACTATTGAAAAAACTGTTCTCAGCGATTATAAATATGGATTTGTAACTGATATCGAATCTGATGAAGCGCCAGTTGGAATAAACGAAGATATTGTCCGTTTTATTTCTGCAAAAAAGAACGAGCCGGAATGGATGTTGGATTGGAGGTTAAAAGCTTATCGCCAGTGGTGCAAAATGTCGGGCGATGAACCAAAATGGGCAAACCTGAAATACCCGCCGATCAATTACCAGGATATCATTTATTATTCTGCGCCAAAACAAAAAATAAAACCAAACAATCTTGATGAAATTGATCCGGAGTTGAGAAAGACCTTTGAAAAACTCGGCATTTCATTAAATGAGCAAAAAAGATTGACCGGTGTTGCCGTGGATGCGGTGATTGATAGTATTTCAATAGGTACAAGTTTCAAAGAACAATTGGCAGAACTTGGAATTATTTTTTGTTCAATGAGTGAAGCGATCCAGGAGCATCCCGATTTGGTAAGAAAATATCTGAGCACTGTTGTTCCTGTTACTGATAATTATTTTGCGGCGCTTAATGCTGCGGTATTCAGCGATGGTTCATTTTGTTATATTCCTAAGGGCGTTCGTTGTCCGATGGAACTTTCCACTTATTTCCGAATTAACGCAGAAAATACAGGGCAGTTTGAAAGAACATTGATCGTAGCTGATGAAGGAAGTTATGTGAGCTATCTCGAAGGCTGCACCGCGCCAATGCGGGATGAAAACCAATTGCACGCTGCTGTCGTTGAATTGATTGCAATGGAAAATGCCGAAATAAAATATTCAACGGTGCAAAATTGGTACCCGGGAGATAAGAATGGTGTTGGGGGCATTTACAATTTCGTTACGAAAAGAGGAATTTGCCAGGGCGCGAACTCAAAGATTTCATGGACCCAAGTGGAGACTGGCTCTGCCATTACATGGAAATATCCGAGTGTGATTTTGAAGGGCGATAATTCTGTTGGAGAATTCTATTCAGTCGCTGTGACGAATAATTATCAACAAGCCGACACGGGAACCAAGATGCAGCACCTTGGGAAAAATACCAAAAGCCGGATCGTTTCAAAAGGAATTTCAGCGGGCTTTAGTAATAATAGTTATCGTGGGCTTGTCCATGTGAGCAGGAAAGCAAATAATGCCAGGAATTTCTCTCAATGCGATTCATTATTACTGGGCGATAAATGCGGTGCACATACATTCCCTTACATCGAAGTGCGCAACAAATCAGCACTTGTTGAGCATGAAGCAACTACTTCAAAGATTGGTGAGGACCAGATCTTTTATTGCAATCAAAGGGGCATCGACACGGAAACCGCTGTGGCGCTCATAGTTAACGGATTTGCAAAAGAAGTGATGAACCAGTTGCCGATGGAATTTGCTGTTGAGGCGCAAAAATTATTGGCAATCAGTCTTGAAGGAAGCGTAGGATGATTTGCAAATGTGCCCACAGAATAAAAGCTGAAAATCAGCAATGAAACAATTGACCATTCACCAAAATGAACAATTACAAAATATAGATTAATCATGTTGAACATTCACAATTTACAAGCAGGTATCGAGGGAAGGAAAATTTTAAAAGGAATTAACCTGGAAATAAAAGCAGGGGAAGTACATGCGATCATGGGGCCGAACGGTTCTGGTAAAAGCACATTGGCATCAGTGCTTGCCGGAAAACAAATTTATGAAGTAACCGATGGCTCTGTCGATTTCCTGGGTAAGAATTTATTAGAGTTGTCTCCGGAAGCAAGAGCAGCAGAAGGTTTGTTTCTCGCTTTTCAATATCCGATCGAAATTCCCGGATTAAGCACAACAAATTTTGTCAAGACGGCAATCAATGAAGTGCGTAAGTATCGTGGACAAGAGCCTTTGGATGCGGTTAGCTTTTTGAAAATGATGAAACAAAAAATGGCTTTGATGAATATTGATCAGTCATTATTAAGCCGTCCGCTGAATGAGGGGTTTTCCGGCGGAGAAAAAAAGAGAAATGAAATTTTTCAGATGGCAATGCTTGAACCAAAATTGGCGATTCTTGATGAAACTGACTCAGGCCTTGATATTGACGCGATAAGAATCGTTTCAAATGGAGTAAATAAATTGAGAAATAAAGATAATGCGGTGTTGGTGGTAACGCACTATCAAAGATTATTGGATTATATCGTTCCGGATTTTGTGCATGTTTTATACAATGGCAGAATCGTAAAATCAGGTACAAAAGAATTGGCCCTTGAGCTCGAAGAAAGAGGGTATGATTTTATTAAACATGAAGTAAGTGTTGAAGAAGAGGTTTGATGGTGATTTTAAAAAGCATTAATTACAATGAATTCAGTTGAATATTATAAAGAACATTATCAGGAATTACAGTCCAGGGGAGAAAAAAACGGGTTAACCTCCATTCGTGAAAATGCATTCAATACTTTCACAAAATTGGGGATACCCAATGCCAAGCATGAAGAATGGAAATATACCCGCATTGGTGGATTATTCAATAAAGAATATAAATTCTCGATCAATGCAAATATCTCCCTTTCGACAGATGATATTAAGGCATTTCGTTTGCCGGGACATGAACAGGCCAATGAATTGTTTTTTATAAATGGGCTGTTTTCTTCCACGCTTTCAAAGATCATTTCAAAAGAACTGGTTGCCCTGCCTCTTGAAGAAGCTGCTATTAATGAATACAAAGAAATTGTCGCCACGCATCTCGGTCATAGCAGCAATTATTTAAAAGATGGTATCAATGCGCTGAACACGGCATTTGTAAATGGCGGCCTTTTTGTTCATTTATCAAAAGGAAAGATTACAGAACACCCGGTTTATATTTATAATATCACTGACGCAAGATCTGAAAATATCTTTTCTCAACCCAGAAGCCTGATCCATGTTGGGGAAAACGCACAAGTGCAACTCATTGAAACGTATGCCACCCTTGGCGACTCCGAGAGTTTTACCAACCAGGTGATGGAAATTGCGGTGGAAGAAAATGCATTGGTTGAATATTATAAAATTCAAAATGATGCAACGCATGCCAACCAGGTCAGCACAACCCACATCCGTCAAGTAGGAAAAAGTTATGTGCATACCGTTACGGTCTCGTTGGACGGTGGAATTGTTCGCAACAATCTGAACATTATTTTGGATGCGGAACGCTGCGAAGCTCATTTATATGGATTGTATTTTCAAAAAGGCAAAAGTCATATTGATAATCACACAGTGGTCGATAATGTAAAGCCGAATTGCTTTAGTAATGAATTATACAAGGGCGTGATGAATGATGAAGCATCTGGCGTTTTCAACGGAAAAATATTTGTGCAACAGTTGGCGCAAAAAACGAACGCTTATCAATCCAACAAAAATGTCCTGCTTTCAGATAATGCCAGTGTAAATACAAAACCTCAGTTGGAAATATTTGCAGATGATGTGAAATGTTCCCATGGGTGCACCGTTGGGCAGTTAGATGAAGATGCATTGTTCTATTTGCAATCCAGAGGGATCAGTGAAAAGACAGCACATTCATTATTGGTCCGTGCATTTGCCACCGATATTTTAGAACATGTGAAACCTGCGCCTATTAAAGCTTACATTGAAAAGCTGATCGCTGAAAGACTTTAAAATTAAATACCCTACATGAATCGAAGTGAATTGATTTAAAAATATCCTTCGTGAAAATTCGCTCCAATTCGTGTTTAAAATAAATTGATAAACATGACCGAAATTGCCACCATACAAAATTCTTTTGATGTATATGCGATTCGTGAGCAGTTCCCAATCCTGAATCGTGAAGTGAAAGGAAAGAGATTGGTCTATTTTGACAATGCAGCCACTTCCCAAAAGCCACAAATAGTTATTGATGCATTATCAAATTATTATTCAAATCACAACGCAAACATCCATCGTGGCATTCACACACTTGCAGAAGAGGCGACTGCGGCTTTTGAAAAAACACGGGACACGGCCCAACAATTCATACACGCTGCTACCCGGGAACAAATTATTTTCACCAGGGGAACGACCGAAGGGATAAATCTTGTTGCTTATACCTGGGGGAGACAAAATATAAAAGCCGGAGACGAGATCATGATCTCGACCATGGAGCATCACTCAAACATAGTACCATGGCAGGTCTTGTGCGAGGAGAAAAATGCGATACTGAAAATAATTCCAATCAGTGATGATGGGGAACTGTTGATGGATGATTTTGAAAGATTGTTAAGCCCTAAAACAAAACTGGTCTCTATTGTTCATGTGTCAAATTCATTGGGAACAGTGAATCCTGTGGAGCGAATCATTGATGCTGCCCATAAAGTTGGCGCTGTTGTAATGGTAGATGGTGCGCAATCAACGGTTCATCTCGATATTGACGTACAAAAAATGGATTGTGATTTCTTTGCTTTCTCCGCGCACAAATTATACGGGCCAACCGGCGTTGGCGTCTTATATGGCAAGAAAGATTTGCTGGAATCAATGCCTGTTTTTCAAGGCGGCGGTGAAATGATCAAAGAAGTGACATTTGAGAAAACAACCTTCAATGATCTGCCTTATAAGTTTGAAGCAGGCACACCAAACATTGCAGACACCGTGGCATTCAAATCTGCGCTGGATTTTGTAAGCAGGACCGGAAAAAGTAAAATCCGCGCGCATGAAAATGAATTGTTGCAATACGCCACCTCACAATTAGAGCAGATTCCGGGACTGAAGATCATTGGAAAAGCAAAAGAAAAAACCAGCCTGGTTTCTTTTATTATTGACAAAACACATCCGCAGGATATTGGGATATTATTGGATAATCGTGGTATTGCAGTAAGAACGGGTCACCATTGTACGCAACCGTTAATGAACCGTTTTGGGATACCTGGCACCGTTAGAGCATCATTTTCATTATATAATACGAAAGAGGAAATTGATGAACTCATCATCGGATTGCAGAAGGCAGTGAAGATGTTGGCCTGATTTGAAATTAAAATAGGATCACTGGATGGCATTCAAAAAATATTGGTTGAATAGCCTGTCAACAATAAAAGGGTGCGACTCAAGGATGTTTAATTGTAGCAATGTGACTGGGAAAATATAAATAAAAATTAAGAATAAATAATGGTGCGGAATTGAGTTTAATCGTGCATCATTGATCAAACACAGTACATGGAAAAAACGATAATAGAAAAGGAAACTGAAATTGTGGAAGAGTTCTCTTTGTTTGATTCCTGGGATGACAAGTACGAATATATTATTGACCTTGGGAAAAAATTGCAGCCTTTGGAAGAGCAATATAAAAAAGACGAGAATAGAGTTAGAGGCTGCCAGTCGACCGTTTGGCTGGTGGCTGATGAAAAAGATGGGAAGATTTTTTTTAAAGCGGAGAGCGATGCGGTGATTGTGAAAGGTTTGATCAGTTTGTTGATAAGAGTGCTGTCGGGGCATACCGCTGATGAGATCATTAATGCAAAATTAGATTTCATCCAGAAGATCGGAATGACAACGCATCTTGCGCAAACCCGCTCCAATGGCTTGCTTTCGATGGTGAAGCAAATGAAGAATTATGCGTTGGCATACAAAATAAAAAATTCAACTACGGTATAAAATGGAAACAGAAGCGCTGAAAGAAAAAGTGATTGAATGTTTGCAAAAAATCTATGACCCGGAAATTCCGGTGAGCATCTATGAGCTTGGACTTATCTATGAAATAAATATTCTGCCGATAAACAATGTTCAGATTGTGATGACCTTGACTGCGCCAAGTTGTCCGGCAGCGCAAACCATTCCTGTTGAAGTGGATCAGAAAGTGAGGGAGATTGAAGGAGTTAATGATGTTCACGTGGCGATCACCTGGACTCCCAAATGGGATAAAAGCATGATGAGTGAGGCCGCACAATTAGAATTAGGGATGATGTAAAAAAATAAAATTATTATTTATGAAAATCACAGCTCAGGAAGAATATGGCTTGCGCATTTTGATTCGCATTGCAGGCTGTAAAGATGATGAAGGCATGAGTATCCCGCAGCTCAGTGAGGCGGAAGGATTGAGCAGCCATTATATTGCGAAGCTGACGCGTATTCTCCGCATGTCTGGCTTTATTAATAGCACTCCCGGCAATAAGGGCGGCTACGTATTAGCGATGCAATCTCAGAAAATAATTATTAATGATGTGCTCAAAGCCTTAGGCGGCGCATTGTTCGATGCTTCTTTCTGTGGAACACATGCCGGCGCATTAAGATTGTGCACGAATTCTGTGGATTGTTCTGCACGCTCTCTCTGGCAAATGATTCAATTTACGGTGGACCAGCTGCTTGATAAAATCACACTTTATGATCTGGTAAATAAAGAAAATGAATCGGCAAAGGTTTTGAATTATATTCTTGAAGAGAGCAAACTTTAATTATGAATCTACCAGGGCAATGAAAATGTTTTTACATAGGTATAATACTTCATCGCTTCAATAACACCTTCTTTCACTCCCAGCCCCGAATCTTTTATTCCACCAAATGGTGAGCTTTCCAATCTATATCCCGGGACTTCATTAATATTAACGGTACCAACCTTCAGTTCTTTGATGAACCGGATTGCATACTCCATATTCTTTGTAACAACGCCCGATGATAATCCGTAAGCAGTGGAATTTGATAATGCAATTGCATCATCAATATTTCTAAAAGTCAGAATTGGCGCTAATGGACCAAAAGATTCATGCACAACCATATCTGCGTTCCGCGGAACATCGGTGATAACCGTTGGTTCGATCAATGCGCCGGACCTTTTTCCTCCCAGCAATATTCTGGCTCCTTGTTCAACTGCTTTTACCAAAACTTCTTCCAGATAAATGGCAGAAGCTTCATCAATCACTGTTCCTACAATTGTTTTTGGATCGGCAGGATCTCCGGATATATATTCTTTCGATTTAGTTACAAATTCCCCGGTGAAAGCATCAGCAATTTTCTCATGCACCAGTATTCGTTTCACCGCAGTGCATCTTTGTCCGCTATTTCTGTAAGCTCCTTCAGCCGCAAGGTATACAGCAAGGTCCAGGTCGGCATCTTCCATAATGATGATCGGATCATTGCCTCCCAATTCAAGGACAGTTTTTTTGTATCCGGCCAGCGCTGCAATGCGTTTGCCAACTGCGACACTACCGGTAAAAGAAACAATATCAACGCGTGGTTCTTTAATCAAATATTCGGCAACCTCCTGGGTAGGTCCTAACAATACACTTAAAAAATAATTGGGGAGTCCGGCTTCGTATAATAACTCTACAAATTTTATTGCCGTGAGCGGCGTTTTCTCGGATGGTTTTAAAATAACCGGGGTACCCGCTGCAAGTGCCGGAATGATCTTATGGACAACCTGGTTAAGCGGATGATTGAATGGCGTGATGCAAACTGCCAGGGATAAAGGCTCTCGCATGGTAAATATTTTTCTTGCCTTACCATTGGGAGAGATATCGCAGGAAAATATTTGTCCGTCATCTTTCAAAGCCTCAATTGCAGCAAACATCAACACATCATGTGCTCGGCCAATTTCATAAACGGCTTCGCGAATGGCAAGTCCGGATTCTGCAGAAATCATTTTTGCAAATTCTTCCTTCCGCTCAATCAATAGCAGACGTGTTTTTTCAAGAATATTATATCGCTCATACCGAGATAATTTTTCGCCACCATTAATTGCAGCTTCAACGGCTTGCTGAGCATGTATCTTGTTTGCCATAGCCACCCGACCAACAACAGCATTATTGAAAGGATTCTTAACTTCTAAAATATTATCAGAGTGCACAGGTGAACCCGCAACATATCCTGTTTTGTTAAGCAGATTGTTCATGGTTATTAATAATTTGTCCCGTTAATGGTAAAATCAAAAATCTGAAAATTTCGTGGATCGCGGGATGCTTTCATTTTATATTTATTATTAAGGGGGTGAGAAATGATCATCGAGACCATCTCTTCATACCTCCCCCCGTGGGATCGTAATGTTCCGTCAAGCGCAGAAAGATCGTGATATTGCGGACGACGCCCAAGCACTACATCTCTCCCAGAAAGTACCACAAGATCGCCGATCCTGTCTCCGGGCTGCTCCAACTTACGTATTGCGCTTTCCTTATCATAGACTTCAGTGATGCCTTGCAGTGATAACAACCATTTTTGAACATCATTTATGATTGACTTATCGTTGACATGCACCACAACATAAGAACCAAGCGCTCCGTGATGTTTGACGTAAGGATCTGTAATTGGACAGATGACCCGAAATCCTTTTCCAAATTTCTCTTCAAGCATATCTTCAATAAATAGCACATTGGGTTTTCCTTCTGTATTAATTTTTGCATTCATTCCATGATCCGGAACTGCCCCGATGATTGCGTCAAGCTGCAATAATCTTCCGAATTCTTTGTCCATATTTTCATAGAAAGAAAGCGCTTGCGCTGATTCAGGCTCATAGGTATGTTGCATGTAATCGGTAAGCGATAAGTACAAAAAATCTGCGAGACCTTTTTCAATCAATGCAACACCGGCGCGAAATACAAACAAACTTGCATCGGCGCTATAAATCTCGGGCGTCTGATGACCTACTATGTCTTCCACATGATCAATTCCATGCGTTTGAATTTGTGCAAGATTTGCCTTTTCCGCAGAAAATGCAATGCCATTCATTTTATAAGAGAGGATATCGCGCAATTTTTCTTTCGCCGTAACTACGGCCACTTTTCTTCCTGCGCTTGCAGCTGTGGCCAAAATGGTTTCCGCCCTTAAATATTCGGCGGAGTTCATCATCACTTCCTGGTCTTTTTTCTCATCATAAAAAAAATTTCCGCAGATACCATGAACGGCAGGAGTGACGCCGGTTACGATGGATGAATTATTAACGTTTGTAAAAGAAGGTAAGGCATCGCGTACCAATCCGCGGTAACCCTGTGTGATCATTTTTTTTAAATTCGGAATCCTGTCTTTTGCAAGTGCTGCATTATAATATTCATCGGCTGAACCATCCATGCATATCACCACGATTGGCTTTGCTGCAGGCCTATATTCTATTCCATTAACGGAAAAAGGTCTTATCGAAATCTCCATGAGTCGCTTATTTATAGTCAATAATAATCGCTCGAAAGATAATTGTTTTTTAAAAGCTGCAAAATGAAATAATAATTATGAAAACCATATTGACAGGGGATGCATTACTGTCGTTGAATTCTATACCTTTTAAAAAGCAGTTCTCCTGTTTCAGTAATCCCGGTAATGTTTACGGAATATGTAGATGGACGGTCCGCTGTAAAGAAATGACGTGTTGCATGTCCGCTGCTATCGGTTAGAAAGTTCGCATCCCAATAGATGGTTGAACGGAGGTCGGGATCAGCCGTTTTTTTGATTTCCTTTTTATCGTAATCCGGCTGTTCAAAAGGAGGAGCCGAATAATAATGCTTTGGCGAATATTTTAATAAGCCGGTGAAATTATCTCCTCTTAGTCTACTGGTCGTATTGATCAAAATCACGCCATTGCCGGACTGAACGCCATAGATAGCTGCTTCTGATCCCTCGAGGATTTCTATAAAATCAATGATGTCCGGAGGAAGTGAATTTAGAAAATTTAAGACCGGGCTGCTTCCCGACACCGGATTACCCATGGTATCTATATCCATATGGACTTCGCTCCCATCCATCATTACAAGCGGCTCACTGGTCTGTCCGGAGTGGTAGCCTCCGCCTCTTATAACCAAAAAACCATTTTTTATGGTTATTCCACGAACCATCAGCAGTGCGTTACCCACTGTTCCACTACCATATTGAATTTTATCGCCTTCGATTATTTGCGAAAACTGACTCACTCTTTTACTATCATCATAAGTGACTTCCTTTTTCTTGACTCCCTTGATCGTTACGGCTTTTAGCCAACCTTTTCCAGTACCGATCACTACAGTATCCAACTGACGCCTTTTAAATTGATTCAGGACTAATTTTTGAGGGGCCAGAAATCTTTTTTTCAATGCTTCGGGGGTCTGGAATTGAGGTAAACTAAATGTGTCAATGATGATCTTTTCATTTCGGTTCACTCCTTTTGCATCAGATGCCTGCAGAACAAACTGTGTAGTGTCTCCAAATTCGGGCAAAGGGAAATGAAATCTTCCTAAATCGTCAGTGGTGTCCATCTGTAAAATCGGTCTGTCTCCTTTACCCAATAGCGTGATGACCTTCTTTTTAAGCAGCTCGTTTTTTTTGTTTACAATTTTCCCGTTGACGTTATTAAAATTGCTGTCTTCATAATCTTCATTAAAAGAAGAAAGATCGGCTTCATCTTTAAAGGTCTTACCGATAAAAGCGTTTTTTTGGGTCAGCATGATCAGATCCCATTTTTCAGGCGAAAAATTTTGAATAGAGTCAGATTGAATGTAAGAAAAGGGGAATTGTATATTATCATATTTTAGTTCGTCAAAATCGTTTTGTCCATTGACCTCTTTTACAAGATTATTATCAACAACAGAAACAGACATCAAGGCCTTCAATGGTTTTTTTGCATTATTTGAAGCTGCAATATTGATTTTAACTTTTTCCCTCGCTCCATACTTTTCTCTGTCCGTTGTAATATCGATCACTGGTTTGTTGGAATTGACATAAAAGCTTCGCTCACTTACTAATTCTTGCTTATTATTAAATAAAAGCAACGTTGTTTTCCCTTCCGGAAGATTAGCCTTGGGTATTGTGAAATCATACATATCATTACCAATTGCTGCAAAACACAAGCTGTCTCTGTTCACCGCCAAAATATAAGACAAGTTGTTTTTTTTGTAGATCGAATCCCCTAACGATACCTGGACATGTACATAATTGTCCGTTTGTTCAACCAGCGACAACTGGCTGGCGAACTGATTTACTAACGGTAATGGATATGTAAATTCGCCAGAGTTATCCCCTTTTACATGAACAGTATATTTCCTTGACTTCCATACATAAAAACTGATTTTACCCATTCCCGGTGAGGTGGTTGCAAATCGCGATACAACGGAATCCTGAGTGTCTGTTACATATCCGGATATATTGATCGGCATTCCTGAATTGTCTGCAGCAAGGAACCCCACAACGGCATTTGTACCAGAAATCAGTTCGCCGCCTTCAGGGAAAAAACGCAGTTGCGGTTTTGCTGATTCGCCGGAGCTTTGGGCTATTTTTTTTGATTTGCTCCTTAAATTCAGCTCATCTGACGGGTTTTTACTGTTAAATACATATATAGGCTGAACGCAGATGGAATTTGTATCCTTCAGCATATTTCTTGTATATAACCTTAACCAGTAATAGCCTTCGCGCAAGGATGTTGAAAGTGAAATTTTGCCTTCGAGTTTTTGCAGTTTATTATTCAATAACAATTGTTCAATCACGCTATCCTTATCATTGACCAAATCTGCAAAAACAATTTTACTGTGACTGTAAACTTTGTGAGACAATGCGCCAATGCAATATGCATTGAACCAAAGATCCTCCCCTGCAATATAATACCACTTATCTGTTTGCAGAAAGATTTTTTCACGGTCATTATTGCGTAAAGATTTAATGAACCGTCCTGCTAAAGAATCAAGGCTTTTTACCTGATTGTCCTGACTGCTGGCTTGCAGCGAAAACAATATCAATATTCCGGCAACCAGTTTTTGGGGAATGTTCATAAGCCTTGCAATCGTTTAATTCTGAAATAAAGTTAACGACAAAGCAGATAATATCAGCATATTCATAAAAGCGGCAACATAAAAAAATTGCCACAACAAGTGTGGCAATAATAAATCAAAAACAGATATTTTATTATCCGGAGATCATTTTTTCTTCTGTGGCTTAGGCGCCCAAATAGCCAGCATTCGTTTGCCTTCCATTTTAGGCAACCCTTCCAAAACGCCCGTTTCGGTGAGCCTTTCAGCGAATTTTAATAATAATAACTCCCCTCTTTCCTTAAACTGTATCGCACGTCCCTTGAATTGAACGTAAGCTTTTACCTTATTCCCATCTTTCAGAAATTTCTCAGCGTGTTTTGCCTTGAAATCAAAGTCGTGGTCATCCGTGTTTGGCGTAAAGCGAATTTCCTTCACTTCAGAAGCTTTGCTCTTCGCCTTCATTTCTTTTTCCTTTTTCTTCTTTTCGTAAAGAAATTTATTGTAATCAATGATCTTACAAACGGGGGGATCTGCATTCGGGGAAATCTCAACAAGGTCAAGACCCTGATCCTGCGCCATCCGAAGCGCTTCCTGCACAGAGTAAACGCCAACCTCAACGTTGTCGCCAACTAACCGAACTTGAGGCACCCTGATTAAATGATTGATACGATGTTCTGCTTGTTGTTCTTTTCTAAAACGTGGATTAAAATTACTACGTGGTTGTCTCGGTGGAAATGCCATTCAAAATTTTTAAATGAAAAATATTTTTTTTATTGGCGACTCTATTCAACTCAGCTTCTGTTGTGTCGCACTTTTATACAGCAGAAACTTTATTCATCAGTTGCTGATCATCGGTAACCGCTGACCGTCAATTATTCTGATTTTCTATCCTTGATTTCTTTGACTATCTCAGCAATAAATTCATTAATGTCCTTTGTTCCCAAATCTCCTTTCCCCTGCTTTCTGATCGCCACTTTATTTTCGTTCATTTCTTTCTCTCCCACCACCAACATAAACGGAACTTTTGCCAATTCAGTATCTCTTATCTTCTTACCTATCTTTTCATTCCTGTCGTCAATCTCTGCACGAATATCTGCATTTTTCAGAGATTGCAAAACAGTTTGCGCATAATCCATAAACTTATCGCTAATGGGTAAAATTTTTACCTGCAGCGGCGAAAGCCATAATGGAAATTTCCCGGCATAATGTTCAAGCAAAAAACCAATGAAGCGTTCATGCGTTCCCAATGGCGCGCGATGAATGATCAATGGCGTTTCAGGGTGATTGTCCTTATTGGTGAACTCCAGTTTAAATCTTCTGCCCTGTGCGAAGTCTACCTGATTGGTAGCCAATGTAAATTCACGACCAATCGCACTCCAGATCTGCACGTCAATTTTCGGACCATAAAATGCACCTTCGCCTTTTACTTCAACAAAGGGGATTTTATTTTCAATCATCACCTGCCGGACGAGATTTTCTGTTTCGATCCACAACTCAGGCTCATTAATGTATTTCAGTCCCAATTTTTCCGGGTCATGAAGCGATAAGCGCATGATGTATTTGTCTATTCCAAAAATCTTGAAATACTTCAGATACATATCATTAACCGCCTTGAACTCTGCGGCAAATTGTTCTTTGGTGCAATAAATGTGTGCATCATTCATGTGCAGGCAACGCACGCGCATTAATCCAAACAACTCACCGCTTTGCTCATAACGGTAACAAGTACCGTATTCGGCTAACCGCAATGGCATATCTTTATAGCTCTTTGGCTGCGCCGCAAATATTTTATGATGATGAGGGCAGTTCATTGCCTTGAGATAATATTTCTGCCCTTCCAATTCCATCGGGGGATACATGCTATCCTGATAAAACGGCAAATGCCCGCTGGTAATGTAAAGAATTTCTTTGCCGATATGCGGCGTTACCACCCTTTTATATCCGGCAGCTTGTTCCGTTTCTTTTGCCAATCTTTCCAGCTCTTCAATAATGATCGTCCCATTGGGCATCCATAAAGCCAAACCGGGACCAACATCATCATCCATTGTAAAAATGCCAAGTTCTTTTCCGAGTTTTCTGTGATCTCTTTTCCTTGCTTCTTCAAGCATGGCCAGGTATTCGTCCAATTCTTTTTGCGATGGAAAAGTAACTCCGTAAATTCTGGTAAGCTGTTTATTTTTTTCATCCCCTTTCCAATAAGCGCCGGCAATATTGGTGAGCTTGATGGCTTTAATAAACCCGGTGTTTGGAATATGGGGACCGCGACAGAGGTCCGTAAAATTTCCCTGTGAATAAAAAGTGATTTCCCCATCATTCAATCCCTGCAACAGATCCAATTTATATTCATCCCCTTTTTCTGTAAAATATCTTACAGCATCTGATTTTGAAATTTCCTTTCGCTCATAAACTTCATTTTTCTTGGCGAGTTCAGCCATTTTTAATTCCAGCTTATGCAAGTCATCTTCGGTGATCTGTCTTCCGCCCAAATCCATGTCATAATAAAAACCATTTTCAACCGGCGGGCCGACCCAAAATTTCACCCCGGGAAACATGGACTCCACGGCTTCGGCCATCAAATGCGCAGACGAATGCCAGAAAGTTGATTTGCCATCACCATCATTCCAGGTCAATAATTTTAATTGCGCGTCATTATTAATCGGTCGTGTTGCATCCCAAACCTGCCCGTTTATGTCTGCAGCCAAAACCTTTCTCGCCAAACCCTCGCTTATTGATTTGGCAACGTCCAATGCTGTTGTACCTTCAGCGTATTCTCTAATTGCGCCGTCGGGAAAAGTGATCTTGATCATCCTGATTTTTAGAGTGTTTTAGGATTGGAGATTTGGAATTCGTCTCGTATCGCGAATCTGTATCCCTTATTTCACCTGCAAATTTAACAAACTCTTGCCAGATAATCATTTACGAAATGATTCATAGAAATAAAAAAAAATTAATTTGCCCTTGGAATTTTATTATGAAGAAATCTCTAACCTGCATTATTGTAATTTTTATCACATCATTCGCATACACGCAAGACCTGACGGGCGTTTGGCGTGGGCATTTTTGGCAAGGCACCTTGCATTCCGACGGTGCAGTACAGCAATTATTTGGCGGCGATGATCGCTACAAGTTCGAAGTACAGATCGCGCAAAACAAAAAAACTTTTCAAGCAGTAACTTATTCCTATCTCACCACTATTTTTTATGGAAAAGCCACGGCTGATGGAACCGTTAATGCTGGAACCAAAAAGGTTGTCTTGCGTGAATTGAAATTGGTAGAAGTGCGTTCCGTAGGTGGCGATGCATGCGCAATGACTTGTTTCATGCAGTATTCAAGAATCGGGGATGCCGAATTTTTGGAAGGAACCTATACAAGCATGAATTTACGCGATTCATCTTTTTGCGGAAAAGGGACTGTTTTTTTAAAAAAGGTAGCCTTTTCAGATTTTCACATTGAACCCTTCGTTGAAAAAAGAGAAAAAGAAATTGCTGAAAATAAAAAACCTGAAAAAAAGTCCCCCGACATTAAAAGACCGGACCGGGAATCTGCAACGGCAAGACCCGATAATACTGTTGCGAATAAACCAGCGGTTGTTTCAAAAAGGACTCAAATAAAAAAAGACAGCTCATCCAAAAAAATGGCTTATTCGGTTAATAAACCCAGAACGCCTGTTGCAAAAAAACCTGTTCCGCATAATCCTTCAAAAAATGCTATTGCCTCAGAAACGGTTAAACCGATAATGATTGATTCTGTAAAACCGGAAAGAAAGATCACCGCTCCTGCTATTATACCAAAAGTTCTATTGAACAGGCAAAATCAGTTGGTAAAAACGATCACCGTTAATACAAACGAAATTGAATTGGATATTTACGACGATGGAACAATAGATAATGATACGGTGTCTGTTTATCTCGATAAAAAACTTGTCATCTCGCATGCCATGCTAACCGACAAACCAATTGTGATGAAGGTCCATCTTGATGAGGATAATGATTACCACGAAGTGGTGATGGTTGCCGATAATGAAGGGACGATTCCGCCAAACACTTCATTAATGATTGTTAAAGCCGGCGATAAGAGATATGAAGTCCGAATTGTTTCTACTGAACAAAAGAATGCAACGGTCATTTTTAAGTACGAGAAATAAAGAGCAATCGGAATTCCTGATTCATTCCACCCGCTACCATCCAAATAATTTTCTCACGCATTATAAATATGAACCGCTAACTTCCATTTTAAAATTGCGGATGCGTTTTATCATTGCAATACTATTTTTCTTCTCCCCTTTTTTCTCTGTTGCCGATAATCTGAACGGAATCTGGAAAGGCATTTTAACGCAGGGAACCGGCGGCTGTTATCCGCAGTATTTTATTGAGCTGCAAATAAATTTTGCCAATAATATCATCACCGGAAAAGCTTACGATTATTACGATACAACAAAATTTGTAAAGCTGAATTTCACCGGAAAATATAATCCGCAAACACATCGCCTGGTATTGATAGAAACAAAGGTTGTTCAATACAATATTCCTGTTGATTGTGCGCCCTGTATAAAAACCTACGATCTTATTTATGAAAAAAAAGGTAATGATGAAACACTTAATGGCGAATGGAAAGGGCATATCATGGACAGAAAAAATGCATGTCCTCCGGGAAAGATCTCACTGAAAAAAGCAATGCATTCTGATTTCCCGGTTGATATTGATCAGAATGATACACTCGCTGCCATCCAGCAAACATTGCATCTGCAAAAAAGAGCGATCGCGCTATCCAAATCATTGGTTGTGGATACATCAAGTATCAAACTTCAGTTTTATGATGATGCCGAAATTGACGGCGACACGATCACCGTTCTCATCAACAATAAATTATTATTATACCAGCAACGCCTAACCGAAAAACCGCTAACTATTTATTTCAATGCATTTCCCGGAACAGAATATGAGTTGGTGATGTATGCGGACAATCTTGGCACAATCCCTCCAAACACTGCATTGATGGTAGTTACAGCGGGAGAAAAAAGATATGATGTATATCTTTCATCGAGTGAGCAAAAAAGTGCATCGGTGAAATTCATCTATAACCCGAAACAATAAGCCAACAACTCATTTCCCTCACTCTATTGCTTCGGTGCAATTATTTTTCTCGGAATTTTTTCATCCCGTTGTGCCGCATTATAAATAAAGGATGCAATGATCGTTGCTGCTTGTTTTAAGTCATCTGCCTGCAAATGATCATATGAATCCATATTGCTGTGATGCGTTCGGGTATCATATTCTATCGGATCCTGGATGAACTGAAAACCCGGTAATCCGATTCCATCAAAAGATAAATGATCGGTTCCGCCTGTATTTTGCAGGGTAACCGTTGCTGCGCCAAGATCATTGAACGGTTTCAACCATTGGGTAAATATTGATTTTACATTATCATTCCCCTGCAAATAAACACCACGAATTTTACCACTGCCATTATCGAGATTAAAATACACGGATAATTTATCTCCTTCCGCGTTATATTTTTTTGTGGCCGTGTCCGTGAAATGATTTTTTACATAATTACGCGAACCAAATAATCCTGTTTCTTCCCCTCCCCATAATGCAATGCGAATGGTGCGGCGAGGCTTGAAGCCAAGGGTCTTTAAAATCCTTATCGCTTCCATCATCGTTGCGCAGCCGGCTGCGTTATCCGTCGCGCCGGTTGCTCCATGCCAAGAATCCAGGTGTCCGCCAATCATCACCAATTGTTCTTTTAATTTTTTGTCTGTACCGGGAATTTCTGCAACAACATTATAACCTTTCAGATCATCAGTCATAAATTTTGATTTCACATCTGCATCCAGTTTGACCGGGATATTATGTTGTAATAATCTTTGTATCGTCATATAATCTTCGTAAGCCACGGCTATATCCAAGAAATTTTCTGGTGTGTTCGGTGCGAATTGTCCCCCGCCTTGTACAAAAACCGTTCCTTCCGCGTTACGCGGACTTGTTGTCAATACTGCGATCGCACCTTCTTTTCTCGCCATCTCTTTTAATTGGTTTGTCAATTGCAGTTGCGCGCGAAAGTTTCCACGCTGGTTACCACGCTGTCTTTCCGGAACATTCTTGGGATCATAATCAGCCATTTTTTGCAGCGTCGAATCTGCATAGCGTGAAGCATCGGCTTTGTAAGAGGGGATCAATGTATCGGTTCGCGGCGTGATAATAATCTTCCCTGCAAGTTTACCACTATAAACAGCAAGCGCTGCCGAATCTTTTGCATCCACCAAGATCACTTCTGCATTCTGCAATCCATTTGTGCCCGAAGTCCACGATTTTGGAAAAGCGATTAATGGTTTATAGTAAGGTGCGGTCAATGCGAGATAAAATTTCTGAAGCTCCCAGCTCTTGCCCCAATCGCCCCAGGCTTCGAGTTTTGCATTTTCCAATCCCCATGATGCCAATTTATTTTTTGCCCAATTTGCTGCGCGAAGAAATCCGGGAGAGCCTTCGAGCCGTGGCCCGCTTGCATCGGTGAGATAAAAAACGATTTCCATTACTTGCGAATTGTTCAATCCCTCATGACGTATTTTCTGGATCATATCCATGTCCAGTTTTTCATCCTGGGCGAAGGTTCCGATCGCAATAAATAAAAGTGGAAGAAGAAATAATTTTCTCATGTGTAGATAATTTAAACAGTTAAGAGGCTTAAGTTACCACATTTAAAAAAGTAGAAAATAAATTTGTTTGATGAAAGGCAAAATGATTTGCTTATTGGGGGAATAAAACTTAAAATAGAATCAGCTGCCTGCCATAGAAGGCATGAGGCAGATACCCTGATTCATTATAAAATTAATTCCTGCTAAAATCACTTGCAGTCTCCCCCTCACTGCTACAAGAGCGGAATCCAAATAAATAAAGATCGTATACATTTTCCTGCGATTCCCAGGCCACGATGAACCAATCTAAGACCGAAGCTGGTGTTCAATAAAATATTTTATTAAAAATGAAAATTCCAGGTCACCGATGGAATGATCGGGAACAAAGAAACTTGGCGCGCGGATACTTTTAGTGTGCCGCTATATGCGCCCCCGGTTTGATCAAAATATATAAAATAGGGATTGAGATGGTCGTAAACGTTATAAATGCTAAACACCCAACTACCGTGAATTTTTTTATTCGGCTTATACGTTGGCGTGTAGGTTGCCGCAACATCCAGGCGATGATAGGCAGGTAAGCGATATTGATTGATCTTGCTATACTCCTGCGTAAGTATGCCGTCAATAATATAAAACTGCGTCGGTAATGTGGTTGCATTACCCGTTGCAAAAACAAATACGGCAGAAATTTTCCAGTGTTTATTTAAGTCATAAGCGCCGACAATATTCAAATCGTGACGACGATCGTATTTTGCCGGATATTTTTCTCCATTGTTCAACTGCGGAAATTGCCGCCATGACCATGATAATGTATATCCGATCCAACCGGTAAATCTTCCGCGCGATTTATTAGCGTAAAATTCTGCCCCATAACTCCAGCCCTTTCCAAATACAAATGATTGCTCCGGATCTTTCAAAGAAGGTGTATAGCCTGCAGCATATTCAATTTGATTTTGCATCGTCTTATAATACAGCTCAATAGATGTTTCAAAAGTATTTTCATTGAAATTTTTGAAAATACCCGTTGAATATTGCCAGCCAATTTGTGGCTTCACCAAATAGGTGCTCGGAACCCAGAGATCAGTTGGTAATGTTGTTCCGGAATTGCTCACCAAATGTATATACTGAAGATTGTGAACAACAGAGGCTTTTACAGATGTTTCATCATTTATAGAATAGCGCAGGGTGAATCTTGGTTCAAAGCCACAGTAGGTTTTTATGGGTTGCCCGCGTTTATAAACAGTACTGTCTAATTTATTCCCATTGGAATCTGTTTTGTAAATGGTGTAAGGCCCGATTTGAGAAAAACCGCTCAAACGCATTCCTATATTGGCTTGCAGCTTGTCGCTGATCGTCCAATCGTCCTGAATATATACAGCAGCTTCATTTGCATATTTTTTATTGGTGTTGTTCGGATTAAAAACAGTTGTGTCCGAACGACCGCTTAAAATGTTTGGAGAAAATGTGTGATAGGTAAATAATGCGCCAAATTTTATTTTGTTTTTTGGATTAAGAAAATAATCGAAATCCGTTTTTGCTGAAAGATCGCGAATGCCGGAAGAAAGCAGGATTTCCAATGCTTGCTGCTGCGCATCAAAACCAAATTTATAATCGTTATACACCAATGTGGTATTGGCGAAAAGTTTTCTGTTGAACACATGATTCCATCTTAAGGTTGCAGTGGAATTACCCCACGGAATATTCGCTCTAAATGATCGTTGCGAATTATTGAAATTAAAAACATCCCTTCCAAAATATCCGCTGAGGTATAGACGATCTTTTTCTGAGAACTGATAATTCATTTTCAGGTTGAGATCATAGAAATAATATCCGGAGCCATAATAATTGCTCGATTTGGGAATGAGCGGTTTTATTAACAGGTCAATATAAGTTCTGCGGGCCGAAACAATAAAGGATGCTTTATTTTTTTTTATCGGTCCCTGAATGGAAAACCGCGAAGCGATCAAACCCACACCACCATCAACCTGCAGATTATTCATGTTACCCTCTTTCATCGAAACATCAAGAACAGAGGAAAGTCGTCCGCCGTATTGCGCTGGCATGCCTCCTTTTATTAATGAAGTATTTTTTATCGCATCTGAATTAAAAATAGAAAAGAAACCAAACAAATGCCCGGTGTTGTAAACGATAGCATCATCCAATAAAATAAGATTTTGATCCGGACCGCCACCCCGAACATACAATCCGATATTGCCTTCTCCCGCATTTTGGACGCCAGGTAAGAGTTGCAGCGTCTTCAAGATATCCACTTCACCAAAGATCACCGGCAATGATTTTACCTGGTTCATGGAAAGATCGATCTTTCCCATTTGTGCATTCTTCACATTTGCATCTTTTTTTACGGCAGAAATAATAATTTCCTTATTCGTACTGATCTTCGGTAACAATAAGAAATTAAAGGCCGTATTTTTTGAGAGGTCGAAATGGATGAGTTGTGATTCATATCCTACATAAGTACAAGAAACAGCATATTTTCCTTCGGGCAAGGTGATGGAAAAAAATCCATATTGATTGCTTCCGACCCCATTATTTTTTCCGTTAATGGAAATAGTGGCGCCGATGAGGCTTTCGCCAGACAAAGAATCTTTCACATAACCAGTAATGGTGAATTTATTTTGAGCAGCAGTGATAAAACCTATTGCACAAAAACCAGCAGCTAGAAAAAATTTTTTCATGTTGTTTATAAGGCCGGTAGTCTGGAGTTGGAAGAAAATTTATACAATTTGCGAAATCCTGCTTCGAACATCCGTATGCTGAGTCCTTTAC
Source organism: Chitinophagales bacterium (assembly GCA_021323755.1). Classification (GTDB taxonomy): domain Bacteria; phylum Bacteroidota; class Bacteroidia; order Chitinophagales; family Chitinophagaceae; genus Puia. The sequence continues at coordinate 25,644 of JAJPKJ010000014.1, forward strand.
TTCTTCGCAAAATCCAACGAATCAACCACTTCACCACAGCCGACCATTTTTCCATTATACTTCGGATCTTTTTTCCCAAGATAAGGGTTAATAATTTTATTGGTGTTGCTCAGCCAAAATCCCTCCTGGTCTTCACCAAAAGCCATCGGACAACGAACATGATAAATCAATTGTCCATCGTAACGAACAGTCCTGATCAAATTGTACAATTCATCGGTGATCATATTAAATGCGTGTCGTTTTTGATCAATGGTATTTTCACCAATAAAACCTTTTACTTCGTTGGTCATACTGCCTGCAAGATTTTGCGCGGTAAGTACAATGGAAGAGTCTGCTTTCAGCTCTTTTGTCGGCAGGCTGTCTGCATTTTGGGCAATGATCAAGGCAGCGCTGTTCGCTCTGGCGGTATCCCAATCAACCAAAGCATCTTTTAATTGATAATAACTGTCCATCAATTTTGAAAACGCCATGGTAAAAGCATCCGAATTTTTGCTGATGGCCAGCGGTTGATCTTTTTGTACTTCAGGCTTTACTTCCGGTTTATTAAAAAATAATTTCCATACTGCTATTCCTGCAATCAAAATAATGATAAGCAATAAAATGGTTCTTTTCATTACTAACTTTTGTGCAAATTTAGCGTTTAAAAACCATCCATTTTGTTTGTACTATTTTTACAGCTTCATTTAACAAAAAATTTTTGGATTTATGCTCGCGGGTTTGCAAAATGTTACGTTTGAATTTGGCGCAAGAATCATAGTTGAAGATGCTACCTGGCATATTCAGCCAAATGAAAGGATCGGTTTAATTGGATATAACGGAACCGGAAAATCTACCTTATTGAAATTATTTGTTGGCGAATACCAACCCTCCGCCGGAACAGTTGAGCGGAGCAGAACAACCACCATCGGTTATCTTCACCAGGACCTGTTGAGTTTTGACACCAACGATTCTATTCTTACGGTTGCGATGAGCGCTTTTGAAAAAGTGCTTCAACTGGAAAAAGAAATTGAAATCCTGGGAAAGGAATTGGAAAAAACCGGCGATGAAAATCTCGTTCATGAATACTCCGACAAACTGCATGAGCTTGAATTGCTTGACGGATATAATATTCATCACAAAACCGAAGAAGTATTGCAGGGACTGGGTTTTTCAAATGCAGATCTGCAAAGACCCTATAAAGAATTCAGCGGCGGATGGCGCATGCGGGTGCTATTGGCGAAAATGATCTTACAACAACCCGATCTATTATTGCTCGATGAACCGACAAACCACCTCGATCTGCCTTCCATCGAATGGCTCGAAAAATATTTACAGCATTACCAGGGCTCGGTTGTGATCGTAAGCCATGATAAATATTTTTTAAATAGAATGGTTACCAAAATCGTGGAATTATACCAGCAACAGTTACATGTTTATAATGGCAATTTTGATTTTTATGAAAAAGAAAAGGCCATTCGAATAGATCTGCAGCAAAAAGCTTACGAAAACCAACAGGATTATATTCGTCAGAATGAAAGACTCGTGGAGCGTTTCCGCGCAAAAGCAAGTAAGGCGGCGATGGCGCAGAGCATCATGAAAAAATTAGATAAACTCGAGCGCATTGAAGACGTTTCACTGGAACGTCCCAATATGAAGATCAATTTTCGCGTAGATAAAACGCCAGGAAGAGTGCTTGTTGAATTAAAAAATGTTTCAAAAGCATTTGGCGAAAATGTAATCATTAAAAACTCTTCCGTTGAAATCGACCGCGGTGATAAAATTGCATTGATCGGTGCCAATGGAAAAGGGAAATCTACCCTTCTACGCATAATTGCGGGCGTGGAAAACTTCAGCAAAGGTGAAAGAAAATGGGGCCATAATGTTGAAGAAAGTTTTTATGCTCAGCACCAGCTGGAAGCGCTGAATGTAAATAATACGGTTATTGATGAAATGAAAGAATGCGGAAGCCAGATGAACGAACTTGAATTGCGTACATTACTGGGTTGTTTTCTATTTAGCGGCGATGATGTAGAGAAAAAAATAAAAGTCTTGAGTGGGGGTGAAAAGGCTAGGGTTGCATTAGCTAAAACGATGGTGAGCAAGGCTAATTTCTTAATGCTGGATGAACCGACCAACCATCTTGACATGCATAGTTGCGATCTGCTGATTGATGCTTTAAAAAAATATGAAGGCAGTTTAATATTGGTTAGCCATGACCGTTATTTCATTTCAAAGACCGCAAACAAGATCTGGGAGATTGATGATCACCAGATAAAAGAGTTCAAAGGAGGGTATGAAGAATGGGTTGAATGGAAAAAGAGAATGGAAAGCCGCGAAGTTCAATTGGCGGAGGACAAACGACAGGCGACAGAAAAACCGGTCAATAATAATAAAGAAAAATCAAAGCCTGTCAATCCTCAGGCATCCCCTGCCAACGCTCCCATCAATAAAGAACAAAAAAAAGAACTTCAAAAACAGCAACGCATCTTTCAACAACTGGAAGAAAAAATTGCTGAGCTTTCAAAACAAAAAACGCAGTTAGAGGCATCGCTGGGAAATTCCTCAACGTACTCAGATAAAAATAAATTCCTGCAAGCGGAAGCAGACTATAAAAAAATCACTGACCAATTAAGTGCCGCGAATAAAGAATATGAAAACATTTTTGAAAAAATTGTGGCTTTGGAAGAAGGTTTAACATCCTGATAATGATAGTTCAGAATTGATTTATTAATTTGTTTATCGGAATCAATACACAGCAGCTTATTCATGAAATATTTTCTTGCTTACGCATTATCGTTTCTTTTCTCCACAAATATTTTTGCGCAGGACTCTGCTGTACATAAACGGCCGAAGATCGGTCTAGCCCTCAGTGGTGGCGGTGCAAAGGGATTAGCACATATCGGGATCCTTAAAGCGCTTGATTCTGCGGGATTGAAAGTGGACTATATCACCGGAACCAGTATGGGCGGTATTATTGGAGCAATGTATGCGGTTGGTTATTCTGCAGATTCGATTGAAAAACTGGCACGAAAAATTGACTGGGATCTTTTATTGTCCAATCAACTTTCTCTCCGCAACGTCACCATGGAAGAAAAAAGCGAATATGATAAATATGATGTTGAACTTCCCTGGGTGAATAATTGGTTTCGTATTTCTACCGGCTATTTAGAAGGACAGGAATTATGGTTAAAATTTGCGGAGCTTTTTCATTCCGTGTATAAAATAAAAAACTTCTATCAATTTCCTATCCCATTCAAATGCATCGCTACCGATATTTCAACAGGAGAAGCCGTGGTGCTCGATTCCGGCGAGCTGATCACCGCCGTGCGGGCAAGCATGGCCATTCCCACGATTTTTACTGCAGTTGATTATAAAGGAAAAAAATTAGTTGATGGCGGTGTAGTAAGAAATTTTCCGGTAAAAGATGTGAAAAAAATGGGCGCCGATTTTACCATTGGCAGCAATGTTACCGGTGAATTGCTCTCTTCAGATAAGGTAAATAATGCCCTGCAGGTATTATTACAGATCGCATTTTTTCGGGAAAACGAAGATACACGCGCGGAGGTTCCTCTTTGCAATATTTACATTCCGTTTCATCTTGAGAAATATTCGATGGGAAGCTTCAGTGAAACCGATAAAATCATTGATATCGGCATCGCAGAAGGCAGAAGATTATATCCTGTTTTCAAAAAATTGGCCGATTCATTGAATGCAATATACGGTGATCAGCAAATCATTAAACCCGAAATTCCGGAGGAAAAGCCTATCAAAATTTCGTCTGTTGAAGTGACCGGATTACAACGAACATCAGAAGATTTTTTTCTTCACTCCATGGATTTTCACCGCGATCATTTTTATTCATTGAGCAGTCTATTACATATGGTGAGGCGCGCTGCCGGTACGCGCTACTATAGCCGGGTCAATTATTCTTTGCAACCTTTACCGGACAGCAGCTGTAAAATAATTTTTGACGTCACTGAAAATGCACTTACCTATGCAAAGATCAATATTCATTATGATCAATTTAATGGCATCGCCGCCATTTTTAATGTTACCTCAAGAGATCTGTTTACACCAAATTCACGCAGTCTGGTGACCGTTAGTGTTGGCAATAACTTCAGGGTTAAGGCTGAACATTTACAATATCTTGGAAGATTAAGCAATTTCACATTCACTCCTTCTGTCCAGTTCGATAATCTTTCCATTACGACCTATTCCCGGTATAAAGAAGCAGGACTGTATGCAGAAAACTATTTAAAATTTGACGGCAAATTTGATTATTCAACAAGCAGAAATATCACTTTCGGAGGTGGAACAAGAGCGGAATTCATCAGCTACCAGCCTTCCCTCACCTCCTCTCTCGAATTCCAGGGAAACAATCGCTTTGCTACAAGTTACATTTTCTTCAAACATAACACCCTCGACAGGGTCATCTTCCCGCGACGTGGTGTAAAGATCGACGCAGAAGTTGATTATGTTTTTCCGCAGGATCCCGAAGTAAAAATCCATCTTTCAACAACCACCGATTCATCATTTTCAAACGATCGTTATCAGCGGGTATTATTTAATGAAGAAGGCTATATTCAGTTAAGCCGCAAAAGCAGCATCCTGGCTAATTCGCAGGCAGGGATCAATTTTAACTACGCCAACAATATCATGAATGAATTTGTTATTGGCGGGCTAATAAACACATTTCATAATCAGATTACTTTTGCCGGCTTGCGTGAAGGAACAATTTATTCACCTTCCGTAGCTGAGTTGCAATTGGGTTATCGCTATCAAATTTTCAACAATAGTTTTTTAACGGCAAAAGCGAATGTGCTATTCAATAATTTTTTTACCACCAGTTCATTTTTTAATGCTCCTGATTTTTTATCGGGTTACGCACTCACCTTCTCTTATAATTTTGCATTAGGTCCTATTGAAGTAAGCGCCATGTATTGCGATCAGGTTCATCGTGTAATCGGCTATGTGAATATTGGAGTACCGTTTTAATTGATGATCAAATTTACTGCAGCCGATTTGCAGTAATTTCCATCTCTGCTGCCACTTTTAAGTTCAGGTGCATAAATAAACCATTGACATCTGGGCAGATTTCTTAACTTGAATTCCTTTCCCAATATATTTTTAACCTGAGCACCAAAACTCAACTACCATGAGAAAGTTAGTCACCCTCGTAATTGCAAGTTGTTGTTTACTATCCTCATTTGCACAATATAATTATCCGGCTACGAAAATAGTTGATAGCAGCAACACTTATTTTGGGGTCAATTATAAAGATCCATATCGCTGGCTTGAGAATTTTAAAGATTCTGCCGTGGTGATCTGGTTCAGGCAGCAAGCAGATCTCAGCAATTCTATTTTAAATAAAATTTCAGGCCGCGACGAATTGATTGCTGAGTGGAGAATGCTTGATAAGTTGCAGCCACCTCGCATTAATGGCAGAGATTATGAGAACGGAAGAATATTTTATCGCAAAACAATGCCGGGAGAAAATGTTGCAAAACTATATTTCCGCGAAGGCATGAATGGACAGGAACAATTATTGTTTGATCCCACTGCATACATTAAAGGCAAAAAGTTTTCCATTCAGAATGTTTTGCCAAGTTATGACGGGAAAAAGGTCGTTATCTCCTATTCAGCAGCAGGCGCAGAAATATCGACCATAAAAATAATGGATGTTGACACCAAAACTTTTCTTCCGGAATCTATTTACCCAAGTTGGTTTGGCCCGATTAGCTGGACCTTTGATAATAAAGCCTTCACCTACTTCTCTCAAAAAACAGGCGATAATACCAGCCCTGAATTTGAATTGAACACCAAGACAAAATTGCATAAGCTTGGTGATGACGTGAAGAATGACATTGATTTTTTCAGTAATGAAACATATACCAACTTGAACATTCAGCCAAACGAGCTTCCTTTTGCGGGATTGAACAAGGATTCAAGGAATTATATTTTTGCAGATCTCTTGAATGTTCGCAATGAAATGTTTACTTATTTCGCCCCGGTAGCTCAAATAAATTCTTCAAAAATCGATTGGAAGATTTTATGCGTACCTGAAAATAAGATCGTAAGAAGCAGAGAGATCATCGGCGATGATGTTTATGCCATTACCAGTAAAAATGTAAAAAATTATAAACTCATTCACACTACTTTGTCAGACTTAAATTGGGATAAAGCAGAAACAATTGCTGCGGAAAAACCAAATCAAACGCTTGAATCCATTACACACTGCAAAAATTATTTGTTGCTGACTTACAGTGACGGCATAAATAATTTTATATTCAAGTATAATTTTAAAACAAAAAAAACAACTGAAATAAAATTGCCGTATTCCGGATCAGCAGGTATTTTTTGCCTGGATAATAAAACGGATGATTGTTATATTGGCATCACCTCATGGAACAAACCATACACTGAATTCAATTTAAATGCTGAAACGGATGCATTTTCGCCCAGCACTTTCAATAAACCACCTGTTTATCCCGAAGCATATACAAATCTGGTAGTGGAAGAAGTGGAGGCAAAAGGTCATGATGGAACGATGATTCCTCTTTCCATTATTTATAAGAAGGGAATGAAAAAAGATGGCACCAATGTATGCTTGATGGATAGCTACGGGGCTTATGGCATAAGCATGTCGCCCTATTTTAACAACCTCGAAAATGCTTTGGCAATAAGAGGTGTCATCATTGCTATACCGCATGTACGTGGCGGAAGTGAAAAAGGAGAAGCATGGTACAGGGCAGGATATAAAACTACCAAGCCCAATACCTGGAAAGATTTCAACAGCTGCGCAGAATATTTAATTGCAAACGGATATACTTCTGCGAAAAAATTAGCAGGGACGGGAACCAGTGCCGGTGGTGTTTTAATAAGCAGGGCGATTACGGAAAGGCCTGATTTGTATGCTGCTGCTATTTGCAATGTTGGCTGCGCAAATGCCATGCGTATGGAGCTTGCGCCAAATGGTCCGGCGAATATTCCGGAATTTGGCACTGTTAAAGACAGTATTGAATGCCGGGCGCTGTATGAAATGGATGGCGTGCAGCATGTCGTGAAAAATACGAATTATCCTGCCGTAATTTGTGTTGGCGGATGGAATGATCCAAGAGTAATTGCGTGGGAGCCTGGAAAATTTGCCGCTGCGCTGCAAAACTCGACTACCTCCGGCAAGCCGGTGATCATGAAGGTGAATTATGACAACGGGCATTTTACCGAAGATAAGTCTGTGACCTTCTCCAATTTTGCCGATCAATTTGCATTTGCCATGTGGCAATGCGGGCATCCCGATTTTAAACTGAAAAATTGATGACAGGTGGCTCTGGGCTATGAAGTAGCGTTGCGCGAAGAAACTTTTTAGCCCAGGCTTAAAAAATGTTGTTACCCGTTTTCCGTGATGCTATTAAACATCCCTGCTTCGCATCCTGGCGCCTTGTTCTTTTTTGGACCCTTGCTTGAAGAATGATCAAAGTCCAATCTGCTCATTGACTATTTTCAAGATCTCAACTTCCAAAGCAATTGCTTTTTGTTCTATTGCTTTTCCTTTTGCAATAATATCGTCAACAAAACTTTTGTCGTTGAAGCCAGCGGCATTAATGCGCACATTCATAAATGCGCCCATCACGGCACTTCTTGCGCAAAGCGCCGCCACTCCTGCATCTGAGACCGAGTTGGGATTACCAATTACGGCCATTGCCTTAATTATATCCATACTTGCTAAAGCATGTTCCATTACGGTAAATGGAATTTCAATCGCCAATCTTGTTGCTCCCTGAATTGCGCTTGTTCGTAATTTCTTTTCTTCCTCTGTAGATTTAGGTAACGAAAATGCATTCATTATTGCATTGAATGCTTTGGTGTCCGCATCTACTAATTTTATCAATTCTTTTTTTTGTTGCTCGCCCTGCTCTGCCCATTTGCTGAATTCTTCCCAACGCTCATCCCAGCCTTTTTTATGCGACGAGAGATTGGCAACCATCGTGGCCAGAGATGCTCCTAACGCTCCCATATATGCGGAAATTGAACCGCCTCCCGGGGCAGGGCTTTCACTTGCCGTTTCATCTGCGAAATCAGCAAGACTCATGCTTACCAATTTATTGTCCGATTTATCTTTTAGCATATATTCAATTATTCTTTCTTCAGGTTTAAAAGGTGAAAGCTCATCCAATCCCATTGATTTTACGGCGATCTTTATCAATTCTTTTTCAGAGACCCCAACCGATCTTTTTTGTTTTCGCAAAAAATATTTTCCCGCATCGAGCATTGCCTTTAATGGGATCAATCCGACCAATTCACTGCCCGTGACGCGGATCCCGCGTGCTTCTGCCTTTTTGCACACCTCATCGAAGGCAATGTGCACGGGCGTTACATTAATATTGGTTAGGTTCATCGAAATTTGCGCGATCCCATATTCTTCAATAAACCATCCGATCGCTTTTACGCTTTTTAATGAACCCGGAATATTTTTTGATTGTCCGTTTTCCACAATATTTCTGCCAGCCTCGCGAACATCAAAAGCAATAGCATTGGCACGACGAACAGAAGTCGTATTCAAGTTGACATTATAAGCAACCAAAAAATCTCTTGCCCCGATTACTGTTCCCCCGCGTTTTGCATCAAAGCTGGCAGGTCCAAAATCTGGCTTCCATTCAGGTAGTTTTATCTTTTTGAAAAATCCTTCATACTCACCGGCACGTATAACCGACAAATTGTTGCGTTCTTTTTTTGGTTGTGCCGCTTCATATAAATAAACAGGGATCTGCAGCTCATCTCCTACTTTTTTCGCAAGCTGTTGCGCAAATTTTGCCGTCTCTTCCATAGAAATATCAGCGATCGGTATCAAGGGGGAGACATCCGTAGCCCCCATCCGCGGATGCTCGCCTTTGTGCTTGCTCATATCAATGAGCTCGCCCGCCTTTTTAATAGCCTTGAAAGCTGCATCCACAACGGCTTGTGGCGTACCCACAAAAGTCACCACAGTTCTGTTTGTCGCCTTGCCCGGATCAACATTCAATAATTTTACACCGTCAACTGTTTCAATTTCGTTGGTGATCTGCTTGATGATATTCAAATCATTTCCTTCGCTAAAGTTGGGAACACATTCGATGAGCTGTTGCATGATAATTATTTTGGCGTGAATGGTAAGAGCCGAAATAGATGACCAGAATATAAGCTATTTAATATTCATTTGATCCTATTGCATTTTCACCATTCATCGCTGACAAAAGTAAGAAAGACAATTTATGTTTGCTCGGCAATTTCATCAGGACCTTTTTTATAAAAGATCATCCCTAGCATCATAATCAAACTGCTTAGCAGCACTACAAAAAATAAAATGCCGCCATTAAATGTTTGTAATTGAAATGTATCGGGGATTTTATAGAATAATAGAATGGTGATCAATCCCCGCGGTATGAACATGACTTCAGGATAAACACTTTCTTTCAAAAAGAAACGCAGGTATAAGAATCGCGCGACAAATAATACAAGCACAATAGCGCTACCGATAATAACCACTTCTGACTGTAATGCCGCCTTAATATCAATGGAAAAGCCAAAAAGAATAAAGAAGAATGTGCGAATGAGAAATGAACTTTCTGCCGTTAATGAATGAAGCAAGGTCGTAGTCTCTTCCACTTTTTCTGTTGGGAATAAAACATTAATGCGCCTGATTTTTACCAGCGCCCAATTGTTCATGAGCAACCCAAAAATGAGAATGATGATAAGCGAAGGAAGCCCGAGTAATTTTCCTCCTTCATATAAAATGAGAAGTAGCGCGAAGATCAGAAAAAAACGAATGTTGAGTTTTGATTTGGTGATGATGACAAATAGGATAATTGAAAAAATAAGCGAAAGAAAAATGGCAAGAAGAATATTCAGGAAAAATATGCCTACAGCTTTGCCTGAAAGTATCTCTCCCCCAATAAAATAATTGAATGCAAGGATGCCGATAATGTCGCTGAAAGAAGCTTCATAGACTAAAAATTCTTTTTTTGCTTCTGTAAGATGATGCAGGCTCGGAATCACGATTGAGCTGCTCATAATGGAAAGCGGGATAGCATATACAATGCATTTAATCATATCATCATGAAGCCAATAATGAAGCACAGCTGCGATGCCCGCAACAGAAATTGCAAAAATAACAAGTGCAGCAAAAAAAGAATTGCGGATGAGTTTTAGTTTATCACGGTTCAACTTCAGGTCCAGTCCGGCTTCCAGCACGATCATGATCAAACCTACACTGCCCAATATTTCAGTCAGGTGCGCCGGAAATACCAATTCAACCCCATAATAATCTGCTGCGATTTTGGCTCCGATTCCGGCAAATAATAGCAACAAAACAGAAGGGATCCGGATATATCTGGAAAGGATAGAAAACAAATAGGACAAGACGATGATCGAACTGATGATAATGATAAAGAATTCTGAAGAAAAATTTTTCATTCGCGATTTTTTTAGATAGTCGGCTATATAAAATTCCCCTTTATCATTACTTGATCAATTAGATTCGTCCCGAAAGAATATGGAAGATATGATAATGCAGGGATCGGTTTGGTGAAAATAAGATTGGCTTTTTTGCCAACCGTAATACTTCCTAATTCATTTTCCAGCTGCAACGCATGGGCGCCGTTTATTGTAGCAGCATTAACGGCTTCTTCCGGAAGCATTTTCATTTGTATGCAGGATAATGCAAGGACAAAATTCATATTCCCGCTTGGTGATGAACCGGGATTGTAATCACTTGCCAAGGCGATTGCACAATTGGAATCGATCAATTGCCTCGCCGGTTGGTAATTCATTCGAAGAAAAAATGCTGCTGTTGGTAATAATGTGCCGATGGTTTTTGATCGGGCTAACGCCTCAGTGTCTGCATCAGTCATGGTTTCCAGGTGATCGACCGAAACAGCATTCAGTCCGACTGCCGATTGGATCCCGCCAATGCTGTTGAGTTGATTGACATGCAATTTCGGCTTTAATCCGAAACCCATTGCGGACCTGCATATGATCTCCATTTCTTCAACACTGAAAAACCCTTTTTCACAAAAAACATCGATATAATCGGCTAATTTCTCCTTAGCTATCACCGGAAGCATTTCCTCAACGAGGATATGAAGGTAACCCTGATGATCTTCCCGGTATTCCAGCGGATAAGTATGCGCGCCAAGAAAAGTTGATCTGATAGAAATCGCTGACCGGTCTTTTAATTTTTTGATCACGCGAAGCATTTTCATCTCTCCTTCTAACGATAATCCATAACCGCTTTTTATCTCAATGGCGCCAGTTCCGAGTTTACCAACTTCTTGTAACCTTTTCCAGGCCTGATCAAACAATTCATCTTCGGAAGTTTCATTTAATTTTTTTGCTGAATTCAAAATACCGCCCCCATTTGCATTGATCTGCGCATAACTTAATCCTTTTATTTTATCAACGAACTCATTTTCGCGGCTTCCGGCAAAAACAATATGTGTATGGCTATCACACCATGCGGGAAGAATGAATTGCCCGGAAGCGTCTATCTTCCTTGTCCCCTGACCATTTACCGTTGGGAGGTCTTTCATCTTTCCATATCCTGCAATTTCATCATCTTCGATAATAAGATAGGCATTATTAACGCAAGGCAATTCAGACAATTCCTTTCCCCGAAGCAAGGGGAATTGATCGCGGACGTTTACGAGTTGTTTAATGTTTGTGATTATGGTAGAAGCCATGCTGAAAGATAATATTTTCTTTTGTGGCCAATCCCCTTGCGGATGAACTTAAAATAAAAGCCCCGCAATTGCAGGGCTTTACCATATTTTGAAATTAGTGATTAATGATCCTTATCTACATTATTATATTTAGTAGTATAAGCGTCTGATTTATCCTTTTGCTTTTTCTGTTCGTAGATCGTAATCAAACTATCATAGGCATCTTTTAAAGCTCTCTTATCATCCATCTTTAATTTACCCTGGCTGCCTAGATCCTGTTCCACTTTTTGAAAATTCGGAATAGCTTCATCATATTTTTTCATAGCCTGATCGCGCAGATCAGCTTTTTTCTTGACCATGTCTGGTGAGGAACCTTTCAGTGTTCTTGCCTGGGATTGAAGATCAACAGCCTGGTTGTAAGAAATCTCTCCCAGGACCAGGGCAGCTTGAGCATAATCAGGTTTTACCTGAAGGCATTTATTTAAAATATCTTTTGCTTTATTGGTCAGTGCCTCTGCATTTGGCAGGCGTTTGCCCCCAGTTGTATCTGAAGCATACTGGTACAATTCTAATCCATAATTGTACAGGAAGATATGATTATTCGGGAACCGGGTAGTGATATCATCATATTTTGCAAACAGTGAATCTTTGTTTCCACTTTTTCTGAAATGTTCTAATTCGACATCATAAATGCTTAATTCAATGTCTTTCCATGTCGTGTCGCTTGGATAAAGTTCCTTTCCCAACTTTATATATTTCATTGCATCAGCCTCATCATTTTTATCCGTGGAATAATAGTTGGCAAGCCATCTGTATACTTCGATCATGTTATCGGTCTTGATCTTGTTATCAGCTAATCTTCCGTAAAAAACGGCTGCATCATCCCTCTTCTTTGCTTTTTCAGATGAAATCCCGGCGTACAAATTACTTGTTGTATCAATTTTCATTGCGATCCATCCATTGCTGGACATAAAAGTGCTTGCATCAATTGCACCCCTAAAATTCGTCACCGCATCATCATACTTTCCGGAGTTGTAGTTTGCAGCTCCTGCCTGAAAATAGGCTTGATAGATTTCGTTAATGGGTTTGTATTGATCAATCTGCAACAGAAGCAATTTTTTATCGTCATATTGAACATAATTCTTTAGTGCCTCCAAAGCCTGGGCTCGAGCATCGGGAAACTGAGATTTTAATTGATCGCTGGAAGCAATAGCTTCATAGATCTTGCTCTTATAATACCATGCATCCCCGCTTTTTTGATTTTTTGCATCGGCGAGAACGCCATCAATTTGTGTTTTTGCATCCGTTAATTTACCTGCTTTTAAAAAGTCCCTCGCCTTTTCCACATTTTGTGCAGATAAATTAAAGCCTGCAATGGCAATCAATACCGTGAGAAGAATAGATTTCATGATTGAAAAATTAAAATTTATTGAAAGTAAAATTTTTTTGATTATCGCTTATGAATTATTCAGAAAATTTTTATTCAACTCCCGGTTCCTCGCTTTTATTTTCTACTGGGGGATTTTGAGTTTCATCTGTATGATTATTTCCATTACCCACATGCTCATCCAATTTTGTAATGGCTGCAATTTCATCGCCTTCATCCAAACGAATTAGCTTCACTCCCTGAGTTGCCCTGCCTTGCTCGCTTATGCCATTCACCGGCATGCGAATGGTGACGCCGCTTTTGCAGGTTATCATCAGGTCTTCCTTTTCTGTAACATCTAAAACGCCAACGAGCTTGCCTGTCTTATCGGTCACATTTATCGTCTTTACCCCCTTACCGCCGCGATTGGTGATGCGATATTCTTCAATAGATGTTCTTTTGCCATAACCTTTTTCACTGACAACAAGAACAGTTCTCGTTTTGTCTTCTTTGTTCACGCAGATCATCCCTACAACTTCGTCATTTGCGTTTTCCACTTCAATTCCCGCAACACCGATTGCCCCACGACCGGTTGGCCGCACTTTTTCTTCTTCAAAGCGAATTGATCTTCCGCTTTTCACAGCCATCATTATCTCGCAATTGCCATCGGTTAATTTGGCTTCGAGCAGTTCATCCCCTTCAATGATCGTTACTGCAATAACACCCGTTTGCCGTGGGCGACTGAAATCTTCCAAAGAAGTTTTTTTGATGATGCCTTTCTTGGTGCACAGCACAATATGATGCGATTTTACAAATTCTTCATCTTTCAGATCTTTCACATCAATGATCGCCCGGACTTTATCATCTGGCGGAAGTTGTATGAGATTCTGAATCGCGCGCCCTTTGCTGGTTTTATCTCCTTCGGGGATTTCATACACATTCAACCAGTAACATCTTCCTTTTTCAGTAAAGAATAACATGGTATGATGCGTTGAGGCTACGAACAGATGTTCGATATGGTCTTCTTCGCGCGTCTTACCACCGATCGCACCGCGACCGCCACGACGTTGCTGGCGATATTCTGTGGCAGAAGTCCTTTTTATATAACCAAGATGAGAAATGGTAATGACAACATCTTCTTCTTTAATAAGGTCTTTAATGCGCACTTCATCATCAAGATAAGTGATCTCGGTTTTACGCACATCGCCGAATTTATCTCTTACTTCCCTTAATTCTTCTTTTATTAAGGCGAAACGTTTTGCTTCATCAGCAAGCAATTCCTTTAAATCAGTGATCAATTTCATCAGCTCATCAAACTCCGCCTTTATCTTTTCCCTTTCCATTCCGGTGAGGCGTTGCAAACGCAGTTCCAGTATCGCCTTTGCCTGGATCTCATCCAATCCCCAGCCTGCATTTATCAAATTTTCTTTTGCAACTTCCGGTGTCGATGAAGAACGGATCAACGCAATCACTTCATCCAAATGATCAAGCGCGATAAGATAACCTTGAAGAATATGCGCTTTTTTCTCCGCTTCTTTTAATTCAAATTGCGCGCGACGAACCACCACCTCATGGCGAAACTCCACAAACTCACTGATCATATCTTTTACGTTCAGAGTTCTTGGTCGCCCTTTAACCAACGCAACATTATTAATGCCATATGAAGTCTGTAGCTCCGTGTTCTTGTACAACTGGTTGATGACGACGTTTGCAATAGCATCGCGTTTCAGATCAATAACAACGCGTGTTCCTTCTTTATCGTTCGATTCATTATTAACGTGAGCGATTCCCTCAACAATTTTTTCATTGACCAGTTGGCCAATTCTTTCTGTCAGGACATCGCGACTAACCTGGTAGGGAACTTCAGTAATAATGATCTGTTCTCTGCCACTGGGTTTTGTGTCAACATGCAATTTTCCGCGAAGCACCACTCTTCCACGACCAAAATGCATCGCTGCCTTCACTCCTTCAATTCCGTATATAACGCCGCCTGTTGGGAAATCCGGCGCTTTAATGTATTGCATCAATTCCTCGATGGTGATCTCACGGTTATCGATATACGCAATACAGCCATCAATAACTTCAGAAAGATTATGCGGCATCATGTTGGTTGCCATTCCTACAGCGATCCCGGATGAACCATTGACGAGCAATTGCGGAATGCGACTGGGCAAAACCATCGGTTCTTCCAGGGAATCATCAAAATTCAATTGAAAGTTTACCGTTTCTTTTTCGATATCCGCCAAAATAAAATCTGAAATACGGTGCAATCTTGCTTCCGTATACCGCATCGCCGCGGGACCTTCCCCATCCTGGTTTCCAAAATTCCCCTGCTTGTCGATCATCGGATAACGCATATTCCATTCCTGCGCCATACGCACCAGTGCATCATAAACAGCAGTGTCGCCATGAGGGTGATATTTACCCAATACCTCTCCGACAATACGGGCACATTTTTTCGTGGGTTTATTAAAGCTCATGCCCATGTCGTGCATGGCGTATAAGATACGACGGTGTACGGGCTTCAATCCATCGCGCACATCGGGAAGAGCACGACCAACAATAACAGACATTGAATAATCAATGTATGCCGTCTTCATTTGCTCCTCAATATTTACGGGAACTATACGATTATTATCCTGTGTTTCCTGCGGTGTGATATTATCTTCCATATTGAATTTTAACTACAAAAACATCCATTTTCTCGGGTAATTTGAAAGGCTTGCAAAGCTATTGTTTTTATGCATGAAAACCTGAATGAAAATGCTATTTTTTGCACATTTTTTGGGGATAAAAATCACGTGAAAATAGGAGATTTTTTTGCCTGCCGGCCTACCATGATCAATTATCAATTCTGGACTATCAATTACTCCAGCCAAGCTCCTTTTACGGTATCACCATCTACTTCCACGAAAATGTGCTCTTGTAAAGTGGTGGCAACCGAAAGCCCGACATAATCAGGTTTTACCGGAAATGCGGTATGCGTTCTTTCGACCAAAACCAATGTTTGTATTTTTTTCGGATGTGATTCTAAGAAAGGTTTCAAGGCATATAAAAGTGTCTTACCGCTATTGCTTACATCATCGATCAATATCACCACTTTGTTCTGGAAAGAAAGTGATCTGCTCAGCACTACTTCTTCCGGAAGCTTTTTATCCAGCGAGACCATTATCAGTTCGGTAGAAATATTTTTTATTTCTTTCAATAATTTTTCAATATTTCTGGCAATGACGCTTCCGCTTTCACGGATGCCGGCAAGAATCAATTCATTTTCATCATAATTATTTTCAAGAATCTCATAAGCCATGCGCAGCATTTTTCGTTTCGACGCTTCCTGAGTGAGGATGTAATTTCTTTCCATAAAGCGAAGATAAACTTAATCGGGAAAGGCCGGGGACGAAACGCAAAAATCTCAGCTTTGCCCTTTCAATCCTCACGATTAACATTTATCTTTTATCTTGCATAGTAATGCATATCATCCAGCAAATCATATTCATTTTCTTTGCCGCATTTGCTATTTTTTTATTTAGTAAAAACGTGGTGAAGATCCGACGTAATATTTTGTTGGGGAAAGATGAAGATTACAGTGATCATCCGTCGCAACGATGGAAGAATGTCTTGTTGCTCGCCTTCGGGCAAAAGAAAATGTTTCGCAATCCTTTTGTGGCCGTAATGCATTTTTTGATCTATGCCGGCTTTATCATTATCAATATAGAGGTGTTTGAAATATTCTTGGATGGAATTTTTGGCAAGCACCGTTTGTTTGAAAATGTTCTTGGTGATTGGTATGTGGTGCTAATAAACGCATTTGAGTTTTTAGCCATCGGCGTATTGGCAGCTTGTGTGATTTTTTTATGCCGAAGAAATATCGTCAGGCTGAAACGCTTTATCAGCCATGATCTGGACGGATGGCCTCGTAGTGATGCCAATTATATTCTCATTTCAGAAATCATTCTAATGACCTTATTTCTCACGATGAATGCATCGGATACTTTGCTGCAATCCAGAGGTTACGGTCACTTTGCCGACCACCAGACCGGTAATTTTCTTTTTTCGCAATTGCTTCATCCATTGTTGAATTCATTAAGCGATCATCAGTTAGTGATCCTGGAAAGAAGTTGCTGGTGGTTACATATCCTGGGCATTTTTGCATTTCTCAATTATCTTCCTTATTCAAAACATCTGCATATATTATTGGCGTTTCCAAATGCGTATTATGCGCGATTATCGCCTGAAGGGAAAATGCATAATATGCCCGAAGTGCAAAAGGAAGTTTTATATGCTATGCAGCCGGAAACTGCGCCGGCAGAGGCAACACCTCCTTCAAAATTTGGCGCTAAAGATGTTTTTGACCTGAGCTGGAGAAATTTATTGGATGCCTACTCCTGCACAGAATGCGGTAGATGCAGCGCAGCTTGTCCGGCAAATCAAACAGGAAAATTATTATCCCCGAGAAAGATAATGATGGACACACGCGACCGACTCGAAGAAGTTGGGAAAAATATTGCTGCGAATAAAGAATTTAAAGATGATGGGAAAAATCTACTGAATTATATTTCTGTCGAAGAATTGCGTGCATGCACAACCTGCAATGCCTGTGTGGAAGAATGTCCGGTCAGTATTAGTCCGCTGGAAATTATTTTGCAAATGCGTCGCTCATTGATCATGGAGGATAGCAACGCGCCGCAGGAATGGAACGCCATGTTCAGCAACGTTGAAAATAATTTTGCACCCTGGAAATTCAGCCCTGATGAAAGAGACAAATGGGTACATGAATAACAAGAATTCTTAGAATTGAAATTATTTACTTTCAGCTTATGAGACGATTCTCCATTGCCGTTCTTTTTTTCCCTTTATTGTTAACAGCACAAAAAAATATTCGTCTGAGTTCTCCAAACGGGAAAATCATTTTTTCTTTTTTTGTAAAAAACAAAGCGGCATTTTACAGTGTCGATTTCAACAACCGGCCAATCATCAATACTTCATCATTAACGCTTGATTTTGATAATGGGCTTTTTGGAAATTATATTAAAATGAACGAGCCGATCTTCCGCGAAGCCGATGAAGATTACGAATTGGTTGTGGGAAAAGCAAAAAAGGTTCATGATCATTTTAAAGAATTGATAATTCCTTTACAGGATATTTCATCATTAAAAGAAATTGATCTAGTTGTTCGTATTTTCAATGATGGACTTGCTTTTCGGTATGAAATTCCTCAACAAGAAAATTGGAATTCCTTTACTTTATTGAATGAGAATACGACATTTAAGTTGGCAGGAGATCCGACGGTTCACGCTTTGATGTTCGGAAATTATACAAGCTCACACGAAGGCGTTTATCAAACCGTTCCTTTTTCGAGAATCAAAGAAGATACATTATTGGATCTGCCAACGACCTTTGAATATCCGGAGAATATTTTCCTTGCCATTACCGAGGCTGAATTGGTTGATTATGCAGGAATGTATTTGTCTAGAAAAGGCGATGAGCTCATCAGTAAACTTTCCCCCTGGCCAAATCAAAAGGCGATCAAAGTGAAAGCAAGATTGCCACACAAGAGCCCCTGGCGTGTTTTTTTAATCAGCGATAGAATTGGCGCGCTGATCGAAAGCAACATGATCACCGATCTGAATGAGCCTTGTAAAATTGCTGATCTTAGTTGGTTAAAGCCAGGCAAAACAACTTTTCCCTGGTGGAATGGAAACGTTACACCCGACACATTGAATGCTCCGGGAAATAACTTTGTCACCAATCAGTATTATATTGATTTCTGCTCGCGAGATAATATTCAATATCATTCTGTAGTTGAATATGGATTACATCAATGGTACGTGGATGATGGTGTGAGCTTTCAGCCCGGTCCGCATGCGGATGTAACTACGCCGGTTCCGGGATTGGATATGAATGAAATTTGCAATTACGCGAGAACAAAAGGTGTTGGCATTCGGGTCTGGGTTCATTTCTACGCTTTGTATCCTAAGCTGGATACGGCTTTCGCTATATTTGAAAAATGGGGATTGAAAGGGATGATGGTTGATTTTATGGACCGCGATGATCAGCAAATGGTTAATATGCAAAATGAGATTTTACAAAAAGCTGCCGCACATCATTTGCATATCCAATTTCACGGCGCATATAAACCGACGGGGTTAAGCCGAACTTATCCGAACGAATTTACGCGGGAAGGAACATTGAATTATGAAGCAGATAAATGGACTAATGAAGGGCTTTCCCCCGACCACGATATTAATATGCCGTTCACGCGGATGCTTGCCGGCTCTACAGACTATCATCTCGGTGGGTTTCGTGCCGTTCCTCCCTCAAAATTCAGAGCGCAGTACACGCGCCCGTTGATGCTGGGAACGCGATGTCATATGCTGGCGATGTATGTGGTGCTGGAAAATTATTTACAAATGGTTTGCGATTATCCCGCAGCATATGAAGGAGAACCTGGTTTTGAATTCATAAAAGAAGTCCCCACAACATGGGATGAAACAAGAGTGCTGGATGAAACAAAAGCGTTCCAATTGATCACGATTGCCCGCAGAAAAAATAATGATTGGTATGTTGGAACGATAACTGATCATTCGTCACGTCTCTTGAATATTCCATTGGGTTTTTTGGGGGATGGGAAATATACTGCAGAAATTTACAGCGATGCAACGGATGTGAATGAAAATCCAAATCATCTTATAAAACAAACAAAAACAGTTACGAAAAAGGATGTGATAACGATACAGGTTGCCGCCGGTGGCGGAGAAGTAATGAGGATAATGAAAGAATGAATTAGTAAAATAAATATTGGCTAATGAAAAACAAAATGCTTGCGGTTCCCCGATCTCACCCTAACCTGCCGCGTTGGGAGTGCCGACATCCGGCTTTTTCTTTAGCATGATCCACAAGACCATTCCAACCACTACCAATAATAAAGAAATTATTTCTGCCTGTGTTGGATGGATTCCGAAAATATCATACTTCACATTGACTCTTATTTTTTCGATAAAGAATCGTTCAATACCATTTACAATCAAATAAAAGGCAAACAAAGTTCCGGGAACCGTAAATCGCTTGCGAACTGACCAAATGATTATGAAAAGGATCAGGCACATTACTGTCTCATAAAATGGTGTTGGAAAGACCCCAACTGGTAATTGACTGCAGTATTGAGGATCCAAACAACCAGGTATGTTTACGCCTTTGCTGATAACATTATGCGGATAATGATAAGCCCACATCCAGTCCGGCAACCAGCTAAATGGTTTTGCGTGAAAATTTTCAATTCCCCAGTCGCCATCACCTGAGACCTGGCATCCGATTCGTCCGATCGCATAAGCGAGCATTAATCCGGGCGCAGCAGAATCATTCAACTGCCAAAAACCGATATGATGTTTTCGGGCATAATACCAAATAGCAAGTGCTGCGCAAATCAAGCCGCCATAAAAAGTTAGCCCGCTGAAAATTAAGGAAGCAATATCCTGGGACCCATGACGCACTTCTCTTATTGATTCAACAAAATCTGATGGGCTTTCAAGAATATCAAAAATCTTTGCGCCAAGAAAACCAAAAATCGCTGCAAAAATAGCGATGTCTCCCACCCGGTCATGTGGCCAAATTCTTATGGTTCTTTCTTCCGGCGTGGCCAATTTATGTTTGTTTTTTTCCCACCACTTCAAACCACCAAGCAATAATCCGCCGATGATCCCTGCGACAAAATTTCCTTGCATTGAAAAAATAAACTGTCGCGGATCCACATCGCCTGAACTATTGGCAATAAAAAGACCGATCAATTTATACCCTAATAAAAAACCAATTAAGAAATTAATGAACAATTCTGTTCCGGAAGCCGGTTTACCAACCGTAATTTTTTCGTCTTCGCTAATTAAAATGCCATCGCTTTCTTTGCGGCGAAGTTCTTTCGATAGTACAACTGCGCCACCGATAAAAGACAGTGCAACAAAAAAACCGAATGAATTAATGAATCGCAAAAAGCCCCAGTCAACATTGAATAGATCTTTAAAAGCAAAATATAGATTGGGATACATAGTGAATTGATAAGTTCGAAATCTAAAACCGAATTCGTAATAAGCGTGCAAGTTTAATGAAAATTTCGGGAGAAAAACAATTAATCGTGCGTGACTTAATGATGAATGGTCTATGTCAAGAAAAAACAAAATCGCTTAATTAAATCCAAAGGTGCACCCAACAGCAATTTTCTACTCCGCTTTAACTGCGTACCAGTCTTGTACCAATGAATCCTTCTCCAGCATTCACAAAAAAACCCTTCTGAAAAACAGAAGGGCTAACTATGAACAAAGCTGAAAATCAGCAATAATAATTAAACGAAGCAATAAGATTTTGCGCAATCGCCTGAGCTGGTCTGCCTTCAATTTGATGGCGTTCGATCATGTGAACCAATTCTCCATCTTTGAACAAAGCGATTGCCGGGGATGATGGCGGATAAGGCAATAAGTGCTCACGAATTTTTTCAACCGCCTCCAGATCGAAACCTGCAAAACTTGTGGCAAGGTGATCTGGTCTTTTTTCACTGTTGGCAACAGCCATCAATACGCCGGGGCGAGCAGAACCTGCTGAACAACCACAAACTGAATTGATCATCACTAGCGTTGTTCCTTTTTCCTGGAGTTGTTTATCAACTTCTTCTGCTGTCAATAATTCGGAAAACCCATTCTCTGTAAGCTCTTCCTTCATTGGGGAAACTATCTGTTCTGGATACATTGTCATAATTGTTTTATTGAATTGTATAACGCAAAATTATCAAAAAAGTTTAATAATAGAATAAGGGAGTTGTGATCAATAGATAAGCTTTTTGTGAATAAAAGTCAGCTTTATTGATGGCCTCCTGTAATTCTGTCTTTCATTCTTCATCATTCTTGACGAAACTGCATTAATAACCATCATTTTTTGTAATGGTACATGCTTTGTTCAGACTAATCCGATAATAAAAATTGAAAAACTTAAATACAATTAATTATGTCAATCGTAAAATTTAATCAGACTCCCGTGCAAAAATCATTGGGCAGTTTCTTCGATGAATTTTTTAATGAATTGCCTTCTGTTGCAACAAGAGAATGGAATAGCAATTGGAGCTTTCCTCCGGTAAACATTCATGAAACAGCAGATGCTTATCATCTGGAATTAAGTGTTCCGGGTCGCAGCAAGGAAGATTTCAAAGTGAATATTGAAAATGGTTTGTTGACGATCAGCTTTGAAAAGAAAGAAGAAACAAAAAACGAAGATTACAAGACCGTTCGCAGAGAATTCACTTATCGCAGTTTCAAGCGTAGTTTTAATTTGGATGAACGCATTGATGCTGAAAAAATTCAGGCGAAATATGAAAATGGTTTGTTAAAATTACATCTTCCAAAAAAAGAAGAAACTAAAGAAGCCGCAAAGCAAATCACTATTAGCTAAGAGTGTTTGCGACAAAATAAGTTCGTGAGCAGTTGGTTTTGTTGGTAAAATCCCTCTTGTAAAAAGGAGGGATTTTTATTTTTTAGATGGTAATGTTTTAATTTCGTGCGCAATTAAAAATGTCCTGGATTATCAAACTATAATGACTACTACACAAATGCTCAAATATTTTGTATTATTAATAGCGGGGATGAATTTTGCAGAGTTCAGTTTTTCCCAGGACGCCACACTCACGGTTTCGGCAGTAAAACCAGATACGGTGAAAAGAACCGAAGACAGTACCTTAAGGATCCGCAACCTCAATCCATATTTTACTTTGCACGTTGATTCGACCCTGAATTATAAATTAGAGATCAACCGCGAGTCCCCACAATATTTCTGGTTCATTAAGAACTCGCCGATAGGTTTAAAGATTAACAAAGACAATGGTTTACTCACTTTCAAAGCAGAAAGATCCTATTTTCTTTCCGGCAAATTGAAATACGATAATCCTTACAAGGTTGCGTTGGGCGTACAAAATCTAAACAACCCGAATGAGCGTGTTGATACGTCTTTCACCATTGTTTTTTTTACGACTGAAATAATTCCTTCTCGCGTCAAGCCAACAGTGAGCAGCACCTTATTTATTGAAGAAGGTGATACATTAAGTTTTAAGGTGGAATGCGAAACAGGCAGTTTTCCGATCGAAGAAATAAATTTCTTTTCAAATATTCCCATCAAAAATAGCACAACCGTAAAAAAATGCGATGATGACTTTACCTGGTCGCCCAACTATGATTTTGTAAAAGAGACAGATTCATCAAAACAGAAATTATTGATCTTAAGCTTTGTGGGAACAAATAAATTTTTTGTGAAGGATACGGCCGTGGTAAGAATTTATGTAAAAGACGCGCTGAACTACCCGGTAATGCTAAGAGAATATAATAAGACGGTAAAAGATATCAATACCTACATTCTGCGTTTGAAATATGCGTTTGTGCAATTGGATAAAAAAGTAAAAAAGACAAAAAATACGCGCACCGGTTTTGATCTTACCACCGCAACAACTGCATTGAGCGGAACTGTTCTTTCATCTGAAAGCAGTGCGGGCGCCCAAAATGCCGGCAAAATATTGCCGAGTGCGGGATTAACATTGGTCCCGGTCAAAGAAACTGTTGCGCCGCAACAGACTGCAGAACAAAATTCAGCTTCCTTGATACGTTCTGCGATAAAAAGACTTGATTATACAGTTCACGAAAACAGCCTTCTTGGCGATAAAGATATGGATGTGGTAAAGAAAATGGCGAAACTGAAAGATGAATTAAGACAAACACAAATTCAGTTAATAGATGTTCCTATTGATGAGAATAACAACATGACCGAAGAAGAGCTGAATGCTTATTTCGATAATCCGAAAGTGAATAAGAAATACAGACTGAAAAATAAATAGCAGGATAGCCGCAAATGATGAATTCCATCTCCCGTCCTTCATCTCAAATCTATGTTCAGACTTATGTATATCCCAGGATCTTCAACATGCTTTGCGCTGTTTGCTCTTTTGCATAGACCCAATCTGTAAGTTTTCCATTTTTGTCGTAGCCCACAACAATGTGTTTTGGTGAAGGGATCAAACAATGTTTAATTCCACCATAACCACTGATCTGGTCCTGGTAGGCTCCTGTATGAAAAAATCCAAGATATAAAGGCTCGCCATTATTCAATTTTGGCAGAAATACTTCATTAATATGTTCCTCAGAATCATAATAATCATGACTATCGCAGGTCAATCCTCCCAACACCACACGCTGATACTCCACATCCCATTTATTAATAGGCAACATTAAAAACCGCTCACCGATTCCCCATGTGTCAGGCAAGGTGGTGATAAACGAAGAGTCGATCATGTACCAAATCTCGCGATCGTTCTGCATTTTTTCGCCAATAACACTGTAAATATGCGCCATACTCTCTCCGACAGTATAACTGCCAAATTCAGTGAAGATATTTGGCATGGTAACATTATTTCGCTTGCAGGCTTTCTTAATATTGCTCACGATTTCATTGATCATGAACTGATAATTGTATTCGAATCCTAATGAATGTTTAATCGGAAATCCACCGCCGATATTTATCGAATCCAATTCAGGACAGATCTTCTTTAACTGGCAATAAAGATTGATCACTTTATTTAATTCACTCCAATAATAGATATCGTCTTTAATTCCTTTGTTCAAAAAAATATGAAGCATCTTTAATTGAAACCGATCTTCATTTCCTTCGATCTTATCTACATAAAATTCCAATACATCTCTTGGTCTAAAACCCAATCTGCTCGTATAAAATGGAAATGTGGGTTCTTCTTCTGCAGCAACCCTTATTCCTAATTTAAAAGGAACCTTTACCGACTTTTTATATTGCTGTAATTCTTCCTTATTATCCAGAACCGGCACCACATTCTTAAATCCGTTATTCAATAATCCGGCAATGCGGCTTATATACGGCTTTTGTTTGAAGCCATTGCAGATAATATAGGTCTCCTTGGTTATTTTTTTCTTTTCGTATAGTTTTTTTACGATCTCGATATCATAAGCATAAGATGTTTCGATATGAATATCATTATTCAACGCTTCTTCTAGAATAAAAGAAAAGTGAGAACTCTTTGTGCAGTAACAATAAAAATATTTTCCTTCATAGCGGTGACGCTTAAACGCAGTTGCAAACATCTTTTTTGCCTTTTTTATCTGCGTTCCGATCTTAGGCAAATAGGTCAGCTTCATCGGCGTTCCATACTTGTCAATTAATGCTTTCAGGTCAACTCCGTTAAACCGGAGATAATTATCGTGTACCTCAAAATCTTCTTGTGGAAAGTTGAAAGTTTGCTGCACCAGGTCGGTGTAGGTATTATTATTCATTGGCAGATGCGAATTGACATTGATTAATGATTAAGAATAAAACCAAAATTTATACAAATGTAATTTTTTGAACAATTCGGCAAAATAAAACCGGAAGCTTTTAACTTCCGGCTGACGATTTAAGAACTAGGAATCAAAAAATCTTCCATTATTTTACTGATGCTATCAATTGCTTGAATGATTCCGGCTCATTCATGGCAAGATCAGCCAATACTTTACGATCTAAAGCAATGCCTTTTTGATTTAGTTTGTGAATGAACTCGGAATAGGTCAATCCTTCTTCTCTCACTGCTGCATTGATTCTGACGATCCACAAAGCGCGGTATTCTCTTTTCTTGAGCTTGCGTCCAACGTAGCGATAGGTCAATCCTTTTTCAAGTACGTTTTTGGCAACGGTATAAACATTTTTACGTTTCCCGTAAAAACCTTTTGCTTGCTTTAAGATGCGTTTCCTGCGTGCTTTTGAAGCAACTGCATTAACTGAACGTGGCATATATTAATAAGTTTAAAGTTGTAAGTTATAAGTTTAAAGTTGCGTCTATTTTAAGCGCAATAAGCGTTTAACGAAATCGCTGTTAGGTTTGCTAACAATACCTTTTTTACGAAGATTGCGTTTACGTTTTTTTGATTTTTTTGTTAAGATGTGGCGTTTGAAAGCGCGCTGGAAGGTAATTTCCCCAGTGCCGGTCACTTTAAACCTTTTTTTAGCGCTGGAATTGGTTTTAACCTTGGGCATTTTAGTTCATTATTTTGATTATACCCTGCTGGCGTTTCCACACTGGCGGAAATCTTTTGGAGCCGTTTGGGCAATGTTGGTTCTCATTTAATTCAGGAATAAACAAAAACCACCCATATAAAATGGAGCGCAAAGGTATATTATTACTGTGAAAATAGGAATTCTTTTTTAAGAAGATTTTGATCCGCCTTGGGATTATTATTAAGGACCTTTCCTTCAGTTGACGGGTGGAGGCAGGGCAGCAATTTTGCAGAATTCCCGAAGGACTAAATTCTGCAAAAAAAATGCAAGTATCATCTTCTTAATTTAACAGTAAGAAATGCAATTATTTAATAGCAGGCAAAACATATTTCGCAACTATAACGATATAAAACCCTATGACTGATAATGGCAAAATTGCTGCAATAATTCTATTAAACTTGAATACTTTATAGCTTATGAAAGTTATCAGGATTAGAATGAATGGATATAAATTCAATAAAAAAAATTCACGGTAGGTTTGATGGGTATTATGTGAATCGAACAAAAAAATTGAGGCAAAAAATATCAAAGGCCAAGCGATTATTCCCATTAAACTGCCATAATTCAGATTAACTATCCAGTTAGGTAAATCCCTTTGATAGAATACATAATGGTAAACGTTTTTTATATTTCGAATCATATTTTTCTCAAATCAGAGTTCAACATAATTCTTCCCTTATAAGATCAGGTCTCGAGGATCAATACAAATACACGACAAATTCGCACAATTGAAACAAACACCTCCAATCACCATTTACTCCCCCAGCTTATACTTTGCATCCGCCGTAACTCCTTTCCAATCGTCGGTACGAAAGGAAGATGCGGGAAATCCATTCTTATTGAAAAGATTTGCTTCCAAAGCATCATCGGCCCATGCATACCTGACCGCAGCAGGGTTATTCACCTCATCCTGATAAACGACCACCTTATCTCCATCAACATATGCTTTGGCATAATGGAAATGATGATCAGCGCCGGCTATTTCAAAACCTCTTAAATACCCATATTTGTCTTTTATCATCAATCCACTACCGGTATGTGAAAAACCCAATACGATTTTATTCCCATCAACTTTCATTGATTGATACATCGGTCCGCTGTATTCCATCGTATGTGCATAAAGGTTAGCGAGCGCGATAGCCGCAAGTCTTTTACCGACATCCTGTTTATTTTTTGGATGAATATCATTTGATTCTCCAATATCTGTAGTTACTGCCATACCGGTATTGGGTAAGGAAAGCGTCATCGTTTGTGCTTCGCGTAATTCTGCCCATGTGCTTCCGCGCTCGCTGTTGCCATCACCTGCATTAAAGCTGGCAAGCTGAACAAAGTAAAAAGGAAAATTTCCTTCACTCCAGCGACTGCGCCAGTCATTGATCATTAATGGAAAAGATCTTCTGTATTCGTAAGCGCGCCCTGCATTTGCTTCGCCCTGATACCAGATTGCACCTTTAATGCCGTAAGGGATTAGTGGATTTATCATTGCATTAAAAAGCAAGGTTGGATTACTGTTCGGCCCCCCACCCATCGCGCTGGCAAAAACAGATTCGATCTTAAAGGACCAATTTCCTGCTACTGTAATTTCTTTATTTTCGATGGTTAATTTCATATCACCGGCATCACCATAGACACCGCCCCCGCCACCCGTATCTTCTACGCGAATAGCGATAACATTTTTCCCGGTCTTTAATACTCCTTTTGGAATTGTATAATGACGAAGATCACTGTACTTGTTCTTCATCTCTCCGATCTTAACTCCATTGACATAAGTGTCATCAGAGTCATCAATTTTACTCAAATCAATTGTTGCCGTTTTGCCGCCGGCATTGACATCATCAATAATAATCGTTTTGCGAAACCAAACCACCCCATCAAGATCCTCTAATCCCATTCCCTGTTCTTCCCACAAACCCGGCAATTTCATGTGCGGCCATTTTGAATCATCGTAATCATTGGTTTTCCATAGTTCCGTATTTTCATTTTTTTCCAAACCCCCTTGCAGGGATGTAATGGTGTTCATCATTTTTTCTTTCTTTTTTTTTGCAAGTTCATCAAGATTAAGTGTGGACATCTCTGCAATCATCTTTTTAAAATATTCATCTTGTTCGAATGCATTTCTGCTGATCCATGTTTCCACCATTGTACCTCCCCAGGATGTATTGATCAACCCGATCGGCACATGAAGCTGATTATATAATTCTCTTGCAAAAAAATATCCTGCGGCTGTAAAATCACCGGCAGTTTGTGAAGAACAAATCTGCCACTCCCCTTTATCAATATCATCTTTTGGAGTTGGACTAACGGTATTGGGTATCTTAATATGTCGGATTTGCGGATATTCCGCATTAGCAATTTCCTGTTGATAATTATGTACTTTGCCCCAACCCTGGATCGGCATTTCCATGTTTGATTGCCCCGAGCAAACCCAAACCTCTCCCACCAAAACATTAACGAATGCTACTACGTTTTTCCCGGATACAATCAGTTGGAAAGGGCCCCCGGCACTCTCCGGATCCAGCTTGATCATCCATTTTCCATCCTTACCGGCTTTGACGGTTTTGGTCTGCTCCTCAAATGTCACCGTTATTTTTTCACCGGCATTTGCCCATCCCCAAATTGGAATTGGAATATTTCTTTGCAATACCATGTTATCGCCAAAAATTTTTGGCAACCGAACATTGGCAAAAGATGTACAGGCAATAAACAGCAATAAAGAAAATAAAAAAGATTTTTTCATACAGCAATTGTTTTGACGAAATGTAGAATGAAGATCGGTTGAAACGCGGAATGGTTGAATCCGATAACCGTCGATTCATTAATGATAAAATACAGTTCAATAAATCAACTTTTCTTTTATTCAACCAATCACTCACTTCAGTTTAAGATCAGTAATAATTCCATTGATGCGATTATCCAGTTCTTTTTTTACAGCTTCGAAATCATTTGCATTATCCAATTTGGTATTGACGCTGAAATAGAATTTTATTTTCGGCTCGGTGCCGGAAGGTCGTGCAGAGATCTTACTTCCATCTGCTAAAATAAATTGAAGCACATTGGAGACGGGTAATTTGATTTCCCATGTTTCACCGGTTTGTAAATTTTTTCCGGATTGTAATTCATAATCGAGTAATTGAATAACTGATGAGCCATTGATATTTGTGGGAGGATTTTTGCGATAAGATTCCATCATGTCAGCAATTTCTTTTTGTCCGTTCATGCCTTTTTTGGTGATGGAGATAAGGCTCTCCTTATAAAAGCCATATTTGATATAAAGCTGAATGAGTTTATTATATAATGTTTTTCCCTGATTTTTTTCATAAGCTGCCATTTCGCATAATAAAGCAACTGCGCTCACCGCATCTTTATCCCGAAGTTTGGAGCCAATCATTAATCCATAACTTTCTTCTCCACCAATCACATAATTTTCATTGGCTTCTTTTTCTTTAATCAATTCCGCGATCCATTTAAATCCGGTTAAAACATTATAACATTTGATCCCGCTTTGCCTGGCAATTTCATCAATCATGTCTGTGGTAACGATCGTTTTTACAACCATGTCGTTATCCTGGGCAATGCCTTTTGCTTTTCTTGCTTCAATCATATAATTAAATGCGAGAACGGCAGTTTGATTTCCGTTCATCAACACCCAATCACCATTATTGTCTTTGATGCCAATGCCAACACGGTCTGCATCCGGATCCGTTCCCAACAAAATATCAGCATCAAGTTCTTTTGCTTTTTTTAAGCCGATACTCATCGCTTCGCTTTCTTCCGGATTTGGATAAACAACCGTTGGAAAATTTCCATCGGGTGTTGCCTGCTCATCGACAACATGAACATTGGTAAATCCAAAACGTTGCAATACTTCCGGCACTAATTTTATTCCCGTTCCATGAATCGGTGTGTACACAATCCGGAGGTTACGTTGTTTTTCTATAATCTCTGGATAAACAGATAAACTTCTAACCATGCTCATATAGGCTTCGTCAACTTCTTTTCCAATCACCGTAATATTGTTTTCAGCCCCGGCCCATTTCACTTCATCAACAGAAGCAATTTTTTCTACTTCTTTTATGACATTTTTGTCGTGAGGTGGCACCAATTGTCCGCCGTCATTCCAATAAGCTTTGTAACCATTATATTCTTTGGGATTATGAGAAGCCGTTAGAACCAATCCACCCTGGCAGCCAAGATAACGGATGGTAAAACTTAATTCCGGCGTTGGTCTCAGTGACTGAAACAAATAGACTTTAATTCCATTTGCTGCAAAAACCTTAGCCGCAGTTTCGGCGAAAAAGCGACTGTTATTGCGGCTATCATAGGCAATGGCCACTTTTGGCTGCGTTGAAAAAGATTGTTTGAGATAATTGGCATATCCCTGCGTAGCCATTCCCACGGTGTATTTATTCATGCGATTAGTGCCAACTCCCATTATTCCGCGCAAACCACCGGTTCCAAATTCAAGGTTCCGGTAAAAGCTTTCGGTTAATTCAGTAGGGTTTTCTTTTTGCAACCGTCTAATTTCATCTTTGGTTTCCTGGTCATAATTTCCATTTAACCAGGTATCTATTTTCAGCTGTGTAGCGCCGTCCATTTTTAATGATTTAAGATGATATGGTGAAGTGAACAAAAAACTAATTTCGGTAAGATTGAGAATATTAGCAAATCTGCTTGGTTAAACCTGTTTGTAGAAATCGAATCCAAACAAAGATTTTTAAAAAAGACAAATTTGTTAGTATTTTTACGGCGCAAATGCTTACCAGTATTGAATTTATAACTAAGCTTTCACAAAAAAGGCAGTAAATTTGATATGATTGATTAATCCGCACCGTGAAGAGGTAGAAAATTTTTTATCTTAACCGGAAACAAATGGTTACTTACCTGTTACTTCGAGACAACAAACAACTTGGACCTCTTACTTTAGATCAACTTACCGAAAAAGGATTAAAAGCCTATGATTTAGTTTGGGTTGAAGGAAAAAGTGCAGCATGGCGTTACCCTTCTGAAATTGAAGAATTAAAACCGTTTGCGCCTGTTGTTGAAGAGCAGCCGTTCGATCGTTTTTATAAAAAGCCCGTTGCAGAAAATAAACCCGTAAATATTCCCAAAAAAGAAGTTCTTGTCATGCAGGAAGAAATTCCTGCTCCAATTGAAAAACAGTATGCAAGTGTTTCCCGCAGCGATAAAAAGGTATATGTTACCTTACCGGGTGCACGACCTGCCGCCGCTTCGGTACCTTTAATCAAAGCAGATACTCAGCAATCCAAAATAATAATCAAAGACCAGGAGATTTTAAGTGAAGAAAAATTTGTCAATCAAAATAACTTTGGAAAAGAATTTCTACAATCTGCTGAGGCAGAAAAGAATCAATATGTAGAAAAAAATCATCAAAGACAGATTTCGCCGGTCAGAAAAAATATTCTCAAACCTTTTATGGTAGGCGCAGGCGTGGTTGCTCTATTAGCAACCGGCATTGCGATCGGTTTTTACATCAATAAACCAGCAGCAATTCCTGGCTCACAAAAAATTATTGAAACGAATAAGCAAGCTGAGTCCATAGGTAATACACAGGAAAATAAGCCTACTCAATCAAGTGTGGCCGCCGTGCCTGTTTCTGATAATAAACTCATTGATGATAATGCAAACAATAACCAGCTGAATAATAACAAAACTGACAATAACATCGCCGGCAATAACACAAAAACTCCGCTTATAGACCCGATAACCGGGAAGAATAATGATTCGCCCGCTGAAAACAAAAAGACCACAGAAAAGAAATCAAAGAATGTCCTGCCTCAAAAGATACCGGTCAATACTCCGCCGGCTGCTGATTCCGACCTTAGTCAAAAAGCGGGAATCGCGCACAGACAATCATCTCATCGCGGAGATGAAATTTCTGAGAAAGCTGTTTTAAAAACAAATATTGCCGATATGGTTGGTGTCACTGCAGGCAAATATTCTATTGGAACTTTCGGCGGCATCTCTAACTTACAGCTTACCGTTAGTAACCATTCTGTTTACCCGCTCGATCTTGTTGTTGTTGAAGTTCAATATGTTCAAGCCAACAAGAAAATCTTTAAAACTGAAAATGTTTATTTCCGCAATATCAATGGTGGTGCAGCATTAATGCAGGAAGCTCCTAAAAGTCCACGAGGAATAAAAGTTGAATACAAGATTGTACTTATCAACTCAAAAGAGTCCGGACTTTCCTATTCGGGTAGTTAACAATTTATTTACCTCAAAGTAAGTTCAAATTTTTGCACATTTTTTTTCATTGGCATATAAGTTGATTAATTTATTGAACTAACCCGCCTACAAGATTTCATTAATATTTTTTCAGATAAAGATTTATCATGCGATTTTACATGTGCTCACGCTAAACCTGTTTTATGAAGAAAGGAGTTATTCAGTTTTTTTTGTTGTTGATTGCCATCATCAGTATTCATGCAATCAAAATTTTAAGGAAACCGGCTATAAAGGGAGAAATATCGCCTGCTAAAAATGTAAAAAATGTGTTGTT
Source organism: Chitinophagales bacterium (assembly GCA_021323755.1). Classification (GTDB taxonomy): domain Bacteria; phylum Bacteroidota; class Bacteroidia; order Chitinophagales; family Chitinophagaceae; genus Puia. Next base: position 58,279 of record JAJPKJ010000014.1, read on the forward strand.
GATTTCCGGTGATGATTCTGTCAAAACCAATGTGGTAAATGGAAGTTTTAGCGCTTCTGTTTCGCCGGGTTTCTGGAAACTGATCATTAAAACAAATAAAAGCAATATTGTTTTTCCAACTATTGAGACTGTTGAAGGAACCAACAATGATCTGGGTAAAATAAGATTGGAATGAATTTATTATAAGGACGGTTTATTAGAACGGCTGACTTTTTCAGGTCAGCCTTTTTTATTCTTGTTTCACTATCTTGCCGGTTCAATTTTTTCATGAAAAATATTTTATTATTCGGGGCAGGCAAATCAGCAACCTGTTTGATCGAATACCTGATCGATGAAATCAAAACGCAGGATTGGCAACTGACCATTGCTGATAATAATTTAGCGTTGATCCAATCCAAGACCGGGAATGCCCAAAAAACAGTTGCTGTTTCAATTAATATTGAAAATGAAAATGATCGAAGACTTTTGATCAAAAATGCAGATATCGTCATTTCACTGCTTCCACCCTCATTACACTTCCTGATCGCAAAAGATTGTATTGAGTTTAAAAAGAATCTGCTCACGGCATCCTATGTTGATGAGAACCTGAAGAAACTCGAAACTGAAATAAAAAACAATCACCTGATCTTTTTGTGTGAAATGGGTCTGGATCCCGGCATTGATCACATGAGCGTGATGCAAATGGTAACTAAAATAAAAGATAAAGGTGGCAACATAATATCATTCAAATCGCACACCGGCGGATTAATTGCGCCGGAATATGATAATAATCCATGGCATTATAAAATAAGCTGGAACCCCAGGAATATAGTATTATCAGGGTCTTCAGGAGCTGTGTATAAAGAGGATGGAGAGATAAAGAATATGGATTACGAAAGTTTATTTGCAAATTGCAAGACAGTTTCAGTGCCGGACATTGGCGAACTCGCTTATTATCCCAACAGAAATTCATTGAACTATATAGATGTCTATGCCTTGAAAGAAGCAACTACTTTCATCCGCACGACACTACGTTATCCCGAATTTTGCAATGGGTGGAAAAATATTGTTTCAGCAGGGTTAACCAACGACAAACTGATCATTAATAATTCCGGATTAAGTTTTAAGGAATGGTCATCACCCATCGCTCCATTTATAAGTGAGGAGAATAAACGGCAATTTGAATATCTTGGTTTTTTTGATGATGAGATCGTTCCATCTTCGGCAAAAACTTCTGCAGACATTCTTCAGTATTTATTAGAAACAAGGTTAGTGATGGAGGCAAAGGATAAGGACATGATCGTGATGCTGCATGAATTGGAGTTTGAAGAAGGACCTTCAAAACATAAAATTGAAAGCAGTTTAATTGTCTTTGGAGAAAATAATATTAAAACGGCGATGGCAAAGACCGTCGGATTGCCACTGGGGATTGCCGCAAAATTCATCCTGGAAGGAAAAATAAAACTAACGGGAATCCATATCCCAATATTACCCGAAATTTACGAACCTGTTCTTGGCGAATTGGGAAAACACGGGATTATCTTTCAGGAAAGATCAATTGACATCAATATTTAATTTACCGATCAGATGATAACCAAGACTTCTGTAAACAATGATGTATTTGCCCTTTCGCAGGTACAATAAATAATTCCCCTTGCTTGTTGGGATATAACTTTGATCAGCCGGCACAATTTTTCCCGGCCCCGATTCATTGGCTTCTGACTGATAATAAGCCTGGACCAGGAAGACATCTTTAAGATTTGGATTCACATAAACCGGCTGCCGTAAACCGTTCAATGAAAGCCAGTCTGGTCTTCCGTCCCGATAAACAGTTTGGGGATGTATAACGCTGATATCATAGCTATCATTATTGGTAATGCTCAATGGTTCATTAATTACCATTGCAACTGAAGGCGTTTTTAGCAGGAACTTTTGGGTGTATGCTTTATATAACGCGTTCCCATAGCCGAAATTGCTTCCTTCAGTCATCTCTGTCTGATCAATGGTTAACGGATCAATACCAGAAATTTTTTTAAACATCATCGCCATTGGAATATAATTCGTGTCACTGGACTTTTCAGCAATATGACCATAGCTCGCCAGTACAAAAATTTTTGCTGACGGATCTTTTTTAATGACGGCGTAAATATTTCGCGCTTGCACAGAATCGCGTTGCGCGGCATTGTGTTCATTGCTAAAAGCCAAAGTATCATCATAGGAAACCAAAGTGAAACCGATCTCCAGCGCGCGTCTTATCAATTCTCCGGCAATTGGTTCAGCGCTATAATAACCGGTGTTGCTGGTGAGTTTGTTTAATGAATGATTGGAGTAATTATTAAGCATTTCCAAAGCCAGGTAATGAAATCCTTTATTGTATAGCTCTTCGAGTAAGGAAATGGCAAAAACGCGATGCAATGATTTTGCATTCGCTTCATTCAGCATAATCACCTGGTAATTTTTTGCAAGAAAAGAAATATACCTCCTTGCATCTACGTGCTGGATTCCTTTTAATTCGCTAACTGTTTTTTCAATTTTCTTTTCCGACAACTCGTCAACCATTTCGTAGGATTGTTCTTCAAACTCCAGTACGCTATGATAATCTTCCGTAAAAGAAATGGCCTCGCTCAATTGATTATTGTAATCATCGCCAAACACAGATCTAAATTTACTTTCCTGTTTAAAAAATTGATACAGAGGATACAGATAATGTAGGTTGCCGGCAGGTTGCAGGGTGATATTATCCAAAGCCGAATCATATCCACGGGGATAATATTTTACGGCAAACGATTTTAACTTCTGCAAATTCGGATCAGCCTGCGCAAACACAACTGACTGAGTCATCAACATCAATAATCCACCTATGAGCCATTTCATCAACACCAATTTGTGCAATGATAGAAAACTGTTTGTTACTGAAAAACTAAAGATGCGAATTCCGTAAAATTTGCTGAAGTTCCTTCACTCCTTCTGACGCCGTTTTTTCAATTGCCTTAATATTTTGCAAGGATGACGTGTAAGGAATGCGTTTATCAATAATGAATTTTGATATAAGCGGAGAAGCATAATTAACCAATCCTGCGGCCGGATATACAACCAACGATGTGCCAACGACAACAAAAATGTCTGCGGTCCGCACTACTGCACTGGCTGCCTCAATCATAGGTACCGGTTCTTCAAACCAAACGATATGCGGGCGCAGTTGTTTTCCGTCTGCCGCGACATCTCCCCATTTTATATCATCTCTTATTTCATAGATCAATTCATGATTATCCTCGCTGCGCATCTTAAAAATTTCGCCATGCAGATGCATTACTTTGGATGAACCTGCGCGCTCGTGCAAATCGTCGATATTCTGTGTGATGATATGAACATCAAAATCATTTTCCAGTTCCGCTAATCCATAATGCGCAGCATTAGGTTTTGCATCGAGCACATTTTTGCGTCGCATGTTGTAAAAGTCCAAAACCAACCGGGGGTTTTTTTTCCACGCACGCGGGGTCGCCACTTCGGTAACTTCATAACCTTGCCACAATCCATCGCTGTCACGAAAAGTTTTCAGTCCACTTTCCGCACTGATTCCGGCACCTGAAAGCACAACGATTTTCTTTTTTGTCTCCACCACGGCTATCTGTCTATTGTGATTAATCATTTAAGATAAAACTTTCGTTTTAGAAACGCGCATTTTCCTGATAATAATCCAGATAACCATTACTCCGATCCATAAAGGCCACAAAGAAATTAATGCGACAAATAAACTACCAACCCATTTCAGTCCTTCTTTGAAAGCTTCGGTAACCTGATGCAGATATGTTGGTTCTTTTTCATTGGGTGCACTCGAATTTATGATCTCATAGAACGTAAGATTAATTGTACTAAATGTGGTAGAATGATTTAAGTATTCAATTCTTCCGGCAGCAGATTCAAGTTGTTCCTCGATATCATTGATCTCGTTTTGAACCTGTAAAATTTCGTCCATATTCTTCGCCTGTTTCAGCAGATCAAGATAACGCAGACGAACTTGTTTTTTGGCTTCTATCCTTGATTTCATGTCAACTATCTCTGTTGTCACATCGTCTGAATTAATTTTTTTCTCCATTACCTTTTCATTATTGGTGATAAGCTCAGCCATTGCATTGTCAAAC
>JAJPKJ010000059.1 GCA_021323755.1 Chitinophagales bacterium
GCGTGGCAATTCATACAAACATTTAATGAAGGAATGGCTGCATGCTTACTTTCCCATGCATTACCATGACAATACAAGCAGCTTATCTGGTTGGTACCAGCATGTACTTTATGAGAATAAAAAATCGGTTGTTCTGGTTGATAGTTTTGTGATCTTCCCAATCCAATCGCGCCCTGCACCAGATAGTATCCGCCAACAACAAACAATATCAGCACCACAAAAGTGATATAAACTTTATTCCTGTAAAAAGGCACAGCTTCCATCGTAGGGATTCCTTCTTTTTCGTCGGATAACCTTTTCAAATTGCTGTTAACCTGTAATAAAGTAAGCATGATAACAGCAAGGATGATGGTAAGAATTCCATAAAGCAAGCTATTATCACTTTCAGTGGCGGTTCCCTGACCAACAGGACCTTCCGAACCTGGTCCAGCCTCTTTATAATCATCAACATATTTAACAATCGCGTCAATCTCACCATCTGTCAATGATGGAAAAACATTCATTGGTGTCTTCCCATATTGGTTAAAGAGGTCATTAAAATATTTATTGCCGGAGGCCAATACTTTTGCATTGTTACGGACCCAGTCGTGCAATAATTTTTTATCAGTTACCCTGCTGTCTACTCCTTTTAATGCAGGGCCGGTTACAACTTTTACCGGGTTGTGACATTGAGCACAATTGGTTTGAAATAAAACCTTACCGTCCTGTGCGTATAAATTATTTCCAACAAAAGTTAATGTAGTGAGAAAGGTAATGAAGAAGAATATTTTCTGTACAATCAGTCTTTGGCTATTCATAATTATTTCACCCGTTGTAATAGATTGGAAAAATCTCCTGAGCCGGTGCAAAAATAAGTCAGGATTTCAACAAAATATCAACATGCAAAAAAAAATTTTTCCCTTATCTGGCGTGGCTTTCAACAGATTGTTTAATATTTTCATTTTTTTGTGTCATGTTTTTGTCAACAAAATTCTGGCAAAAAATCAATGTTATTATACGCTTATTTAAGCAATATTTTAATTGATGTTTATCTTGCACAGATATGTCTTCAACCCGAATTGCCATCTTTGCTTCAGGCGCTGGAACGAATGCCCAAAAAATCATTGATCATTTCAAAAACAATTCTTCCGTTATTGTTGAACTCGTTGTTTGCAATAAAAAAAATGCCGGCGTATTACAGATCGCCCAAAAAGAAAATATTCCGTTTATTATCATTGAAAAGGAGAAGTTTATTAATGGTGATGAATATGTGCAAATGCTGAAGGATAAAAAAATTGATTTTTTGATACTGGCAGGATTTTTATGGAAACTTCCTGTTGGTTTGATAAAGGCCTTTCCCGGAAAAATCATCAATATCCATCCGGCATTATTGCCAAAATTCGGCGGCAAAGGAATGTTTGGAATGCATGTTCATGAAGCCGTTATCCACGCAAAGGAAAAAGAAAGCGGCATCAGTGTTCATTATGTAGATGAATTGTATGATCACGGGAAAATCATTTTTCAGGCAAAATGCTTAGTGAACGAAAACGAAACGCCAGAAAGCCTGGCTGATAAGATCCATGAACTTGAACATAACAATTTTGCAAAAACGATTGAACTCATCATTAACCTGCAAAATATCGTTAAAACATAAGCGTCAAAATCAATAATTATTTTTTTATAGTAATATCACGTTTTAAACTGTTGCCTTTGCACCGTTATTTATCAAAAATTTTGTGGCTTGTGTTGCTTGTCAGCGCAGCGCTTTGCAAACAACAGTTATTTGCGCAGATCACCGTTAAAGGAACGGTCTTCAATATGAGCCGCACACGACCCCTTGAAGCCGTCAGTGTTACCAGCACCTCCGGGAAGGGCACCATAACGGATTCCAACGGAAATTATACCATTGTTGTCAATGAAAAAGATTCGATTTCCTTTTCTTACCTGGGAAGGACAACCGTAAAATTTCCGGTAAACAACATTCTCACCTATCCAACTTTTGACGTGGCATTACATGTTGAACCCGTTGAATTAAGACCCTTGCAGGTATCGCCACGAAATTATCACATGGACTCTTTGCAAAACAGAAAGGATTATGCAAAGGTCTTCGATTTTCAAAAGCCAAAGCTGACGCTGACACAACCGGGACAGGGCGGATTGGGTGTCGGGCTCGACCTGGATGCATTGATCGGGATGTTCCAGTTCAAAAAGAACCGCCGCATGCTGGCGTTTCAAAAAAGATTATTACAGGAAGAAGAAGATAAATTCGTTGATCATCGCTTTACCCCATACCTCGTAAAAAAAATAACGCACCTGACAAGTCCTGACCTGGACTCATTTATGCTGGCTTATCGTCCTTCCTATGATTTTACCAAGAACAGCAGTGATTATGAATATGATGAATACATTAAACTTGCCGCCAAAGAATATAAAACCAAGAAAATTAAAGCCGCCGGTGAAATGAAAAAAGAAAATAATCACGATCATCAGCCGCATCAATAAACAGCATAAAATTTTCTGCTATTTCTTATCTTTCCTGAAATTTCATTCTTTCTTCATTAAATTATTGCCAACATGAAAAGGTTCCTTTTTAGCGTATTTGCATTTGTTATTATCATTATATCATCGGTCGCAGCCCAGCCCAATAAGGCAGTTCCTGAAAAATTATCAACCGAACTGAATATTCAGGCATCGGGCATGTCAGCGGAAAGATTGAACCGCATTGACAAAATTCTTCAGCAGTACGTGAATGATAAATTCATCAACGGAGCTGTAGCAATAGTTTACCGCAATGGAAAACTTGCCTATTACAAAGCCATAGGCTACGATGATGTTGAAAAGAAAACGCCCTTGCAGAAAGATGAAATTTTTCGTATTGCCTCGCAAACAAAAGCCATTACCAGCGTTGCGGTGATGATGTTATATGAACAAGGCAAGATCATGCTTGACGACCCGATCAGCAAATATATTCCCGAGTTCAAGAATCCAAAAGTGCTCGATAAATTCAATGAAGCCGATACCACTTACACCACGGTCCCTGCAAAAAGAGAAGTGACCATTCGCGATCTATTAACGCATACATCCGGCATTGGATACGCGCAGATCGGTTCACCGACAATGAATGCGATCTACTACAAAGCAGGCGTCATTGGCGGCATCGGAGTGAACAAATATATTTTAGCCGATAAAATGAAAGCCCTCGGCTCGCTTCCGCTTTTTCATCAACCCGGAGAAAAATGGACCTATGGACTTAATGTTGATTTGCTGGGCTATTTGGTTGAAGTAATTTCCGGGAAATCGCTGGCTGATTTTTTTCGCACCAATATTTTTGAACCCCTCGGCATGAAGGACACTTATTTTTACCTGCCGAAAGAAAAATACAATCGCCTGGCAACGCTGTACACCGAAGACTCCACCCAACACATTATTAAAACGCCTGAACATATCAACATCAACGGCGATTTTTACAGTGATTATCCAAATTTCAAAGGAACGTATTATTCCGGCGGCGGCGGACTATCTTCCACTGCTTATGATTATGCCATTTTTATGCAGATGCTCCTTAACGGAGGCGAATATAATGGGAAAAGAATTCTTAGCCGGTCAACAATAAACATGATGACAACAAATCAAATCGGCGATATTCCATTTGGTGATAATAAATTCGGATTGGGATTTGAAATTATTACTGCGAAAGGAAGTGCAAAATCGCAGGCCTCGGAAGGAACATTCGATTGGGGCGGCATGTTCAGTTCTTCTTATTGGATCGATCCGAAAGAAAAAATGGTTGTTCAATTTGTGTTGCAATTGTATCCAAACAGCCATGGCGATATTCATCAAAAATTTAAAACTTTGGTTTACCAGGCGATCAATGATTAAGGTGAACCTGAATTAAAAAATCACACTTAAATCTTAATTCTTCTATGGATCAGCTGACATTGGGAATTGGCACGAGACTGCAACACACGCATTATGGACCAGGAGTGATTGTTGCAGTCAAGTATGCAACCTATCTTATTTCATTCATCAATCATGGTATTAAAGAAATTGATAAGACCGACACGCATCTTGATGAGATCATTCCCGAGCATGTTACTGCAGAAATTGAAACTGCTTCGGAATTAGAAAGGTCACTATTGAAAATTCTTCGGTTATGGGGCAACGTTAGTGAAGTCGTTCCACTGGGCGAACGCTGGCAGAAAGGAATGATGTTGTTACAACCGTTTGATAAAACTCAAAAGCCCAAGGAAATTCCAATAGAGGTTTTTTTTCACAAAATAGTAATGCTCCGCGACAGGCTGCGCGTAATGGAGCAACAAATAAACGCGCACAAATTATTAAGCGATGAAGACAAAGTGAATATGCAGCAGTACATCACGCGCATTTACGGATCACTCACCACGTTTAATGTTCTTTTCAGAAACAAAGAACACTGGTTTATTGGTGAAAAAGGAAGCAAAGAGGATTAATTCAATTATATTCAATGAACATGACAAAAAAAATAATTTACGTTTTAGCTGCTGCATTTTTTCCATTTTCATTATTGGCGCAACAGCAATCCTACAAGATCATTCATCAAAATGCAATTGTCGTTGACACGCACAACGATGTGCTTTCAAGCATTACCATGAATGGAATGAATATAGAAAATGATCTTACGGGTAAAGCGCATTCAGATCTTGCCCGATTTAAAAAAGGAGGCGTTGATGTACAATTCTTTTCCATCTTCTGTGACGATCGTTATGGAAAAGGTTCGGCTTTCAAGTATGCGAATATGGAAATAGATTCCCTGTATGCTATTGCAAAACGAAATCCAGATAAGATGGAAATGGTTGCCACGCCCGCTCAATTGCAACACGCATTGATGCATCACAAACTTGCAGCAATGATGGGCGTCGAAGGTGGGCATATGATTGAGGACGATATGGATAATCTGGATAGTTTATTCCGGCGCGGAGTGCGATACATGACATTAACATGGAACAACAGCACCTCCTGGGCGACATCAGCCTGGGATGAAAAAAGGAGACCCTTTGTTGTTTCACCTTATGGATTGACCGATTTTGGAAAACAAATTGTAAAGCGAATGAATGAATTGGGAATGATGGTTGATGTTTCGCATGTCGGGGAAAAAACCTTTTGGGATGTCATCAGCACAACAACAAAACCGGTCATCGCCTCGCATAGTTCCGTGTACAATATCTGTCCCGTACCGCGCAATTTGAAAGATGAACAAATAAAAGCGATCGCAAAAAATGGCGGCGTAATACAAGTAAATTTTTACTCCGGTTTTCTTGACAGCAATTATGAAAAAAAATTAAAGACATTCCTGCTGCAGCACGAAAAAGAATTTGATTCATTGATGGCGCTAAAAACACCCGATTATGAAATAAATCTTTTCTTTTCAAAAAAATATGCACAGGAAGCTGCAGTTTTACGTCCGCCACTTTCTTTGTTAATAGACCATATTGATTACATCGTTAAATTAGTTGGCGCCGATTATGTTGGGCTCGGCTCAGATTTTGATGGTATTGATTCAGCGCCGCAGGGATTGGAAGGCGTTCAGGATTTTCCAAAGATTACGCAGGCATTATTAAAAAGAGGCTATTCCGTTAAAGACATCAATAAAATTTTAGGCGGTAATCTTTTGCGTGTGTACAAGGCCAATGCAAATAAATGATGATGAGATCAAATAACTTTTGAAAGCATACCCTTAAAATTATTGCATTAATAAATCGTTTTTGATTATTGAATAGTAAATTGCCTGTTTTAAAACAGGCAATTTTTTTAGCACTGAAAAGAAATGACCGGTTCAAATTCCGGCACAAATGCCAACCTTATCCATGACCGCCGAACTATATCTTTGTGAACGGGATAATATGTAAAGAAGATACAACTCAAAGCAGCAAACTAAAATGGAAGTACATCATCATCCGGAAGTGCATCATAAAAAAAAGAAATTCAACGAATATTTTCTTGAATTCATCATGATATTCCTTGCAGTAACCCTCGGTTTTTTTGCTGAAAATCTACGGGAAAAAATAGCTGATTCGCATCGAGAAAAAGAATTTGCGCAGCAACTTTATGCGGAGTTAAAAGATGATTCTATCGTTGCCGCGAATATACTGGTCAAACGTTTCGATAAAGAAAAAGACATGGATTTTTTAAGAAGTTATTTTAAGGATAGTTCCTTGATTGATCTTCCAAAAAAATTCTATCCTGCGTTTACCACAAGTTTATATCTTATCAATTCTTATGCTTTCGAACCCAAAGATGGTATATTAAGCCAGCTCAGAAATTCCGGCTCCATCCACTATTTTAGAAGTGTTGCCCTGCAAAAACTAATTGGCGATCTGTCTGTATCCATCAACAATATGCGTTACAGGAACGAACAGGAATACCAATTTTTTGCCAGTCCGATCAAAGCATTTATGTTACAGCATTTTGATTTTAACTGGCTGGATCAAATTCGTAATGCCGACAAAGACCCAACTATGATCAATGTGGTCAAACATTATTTCCAGAGCAATGCTTTTATAAAAGCGAATATTTTAAATGTATCCTCTCTCGATCGAAATGAAACCTGCAACATGATCGTTTTTTATAAGCAAATGCTTATCTCAACCCAGTCCCTGCACTTTACCAATTATATAAACACCAATAAAAAGATTTTACAGGTTTTGCGAGAAAATTATTCATTGGAAAACGAATGACCAAAATGGAAGTACATCATCATCCGCATGTAGAAAGAAAAAATTTTAAGGAATACTTTCTGGAATTCTTAATGATCTTTCTTGCCGTGACCATGGGGTTTTTTGCAGAAACCATTCGTGAAGGAATTACTGAACACCAGCGTGCCAAAGTGTATGCCGAGTCGATGATCAAAGATATTGAGGCAGATACATTTCAGCTGAGGTCCTATAAGGAATATTTTGGTTATTGTGTCAATCAGATAGACACTTTCATGCAATTGCTGGCAACGCATGAACCAAAACAAATACCTTCAGGAAAATTATACTGGTATGGATTATTTGGAGCAGCCCACAAAAATTTTATTCCCAACGATGCCACTTTTCAGGAAATGAAAAGTTCAGGTTCTCTTCGTTATTTTGAAAAAGATGTAGCAACTGATGTAGCGAAATATGATCGCTTTTGCCGCTACCTGCAAAGCAACGAAGTAATGAACCAGGGAATCTACACAGAATTGAGAAAATGCAGATCGCAGTTTTTTGAATTCGAGTATCTTGATATCGCCAACAATATTTATCAGGCAAACAGAACTACATTTCAACGGGAAAAAATAGACTCTTTTATCAATAGCAATCCTCCATTGTTAAGTAATGATAAAATTCTTTTCAATCAGTATGTGGAATTGGTTCGATCAAGATTTATTCGCGTTACCAACGTTGCTTATGCTGACTCATTAAAGCAACAGGCGTCAAGGCTGATCACCGAATTAAAAAAAGAATATAATTTGAACAATGACTAACAATACAAAACAGCGGTTGATCAAAATGCTTATCTATATCGTCGTCGGTTTTGGGATCGCCTTTTTCTGGCACAAAATGAAAAACTGAAAAATGGAAGTACATCATCATCCGAAAGTAGAAAAGAAGAATTTTAAGGAATATATTCTCGAAGGACTAATGATCTTTCTTGCTGTGACCATGGGTTTTTTTGCAGAAGGACTGCGCGAAAACATCAGCGATAAAGAAAAAGAAACCGAATATATAAAAAGCCTGATAAACAATTTAAAACAGGATACGGCCAATTTAAATTCAACCATCCGCGATAATACCAGAAAGAGTGAAGGTTTGGATAGCATTCTCGCCTTATCTTTTAAAGACATTGATTTGCCCCTTTACCGGCAGCGCTTGTACATATACACCAGCAAGTATGTCAGCTTTTATTCCGTTTTCATCAGCGATGACGCAACAATGATCCAACTGAAAAATTCCGGCGGTCTTCGTTATATCAAACACAGCCACGTTGCGGATAGTATTGCCCAATATGATTTACAGATGCGAAATATTTATGCGGCAGAAGCGCCTTACACAAAAGCAGGCAGCAACACGGTAGATGCAGAGCAGGAACTATTGATTGGCACATGGTACCAGGATACAACCTATTATAAAAATGATGCGTTCACCAATAAAGAGTTGCCATTATTGGATAAGGATCCAAAAAAATTGCAAATATTCTTTAATAAAATTTCTTTTGAAATTGGATGGACACGAAATTATATTGTCGCCCTGAAGGAATCACTGCCTTATACCATTCGATTGATCGCTTTTTTGAAAAAAGAATATGATATTGAATGACCGGATCAATATTTTTCAAAAGGAGCGAGTTGCCAGCTTTCCTTGATCTCTTCTTTTAATTTTTCAATCACCTCGGTCAATCCTTCGTACCAATCTAAATGAGGGCTCCATTTATTACAACCGCCAGCGTCTATTACGCATTGTGTGTCTTCCCAGACCTTGCCGCAATGCGGACATCTCGCCCCTGTCGAAAATGTATCCCAGCTTGTTCCGCATGTACACCGCCAGTAAGGCTTCCCATCTGGCTGCCATTTGCATTTGGGGCAACGAATGTGAATATTTTCCATAAATATAATTTCTATTTTTTCTTAAAATCGTACTCCATATATCCATCTGCGTTAGATGCCAGATCCATTCCTTTACTTACATAGTTGATTATTATTTGCGAGGAGTTTTTCTTTGAAAGCAATTGAACCTCCGCATTTTTGGCCTCTGCATTAACGATAAATGGAAGGGTAATCATTCTTTTCCCGCTGTTCCCATGAACGCGGATCTTTACATCATTTTCAATAATCTCTATTTCCGTTATACCGCCGCTGACGGTGATCCCTTTTTCCGAAAATGGCTCTTGGGTAAAAGCAGTAACGGCGATCTTGTCAGCCCCTGAATAATAATAATAAAACGGGGTCAGTACCAATTCTCCATTACCATATTTTATTGCCAGTTTGCCCGGAGCCATCAGCCGTACATTATTTTTATATGGTTCACTCCCTTTAAAATAAGGAAGCAGCACATGAAAAAAAGGAGCATTGTTTTTAATACGCAGGATTTGTTGCGTCTCGCTATAAGGCTTGCCGGTGGTTTGTAAAAACTCTGCCACTTCTGTTGAATTTTCCCAGGTATTTGTCCATTGTGATAATGTGAAACTGGATGGATTGCCCGTTACTGAATATAAATCCCAGTTAATGCCGCCTGTGCTGTGCATTTTTTTTGGCCAAATCTGCCCGGTAAAAGAAAATTCATTTAGCCCGTTGGTGAGTGTTTTCTCGGGCGTGGCTTCCGGCAATTGTTTCAGCGTACTGTTATTATATATGCGCTCAATGGGTGTAATGCTGCCTGCGGTCGAGTTTACGTTGCCCTCCGACATAAAGGTCATGCTCCAAATATTATCTTTATCATTATTCAAACTATCATAAAAAATAATCACCGGCTGATCTTCTTTCAAAGTAATCATCATTACACGCCGATACCATTCATTTTGTTTTGTGGTCATTTTTGAAACAGATAAAAAACTGTTTGCCAGCTTTGCAAATTCAAGCTGTCCCGAATTATACCAGACAAGTCCTTTGGATGTTAATGTACTGATCGGCTGGTTTGCTTTATTCCATTCCGGAAAAACTTCAGCCGGTATGACCACACTTCTTATCCTTTCATCATTTGCCTGTGGCGAATAAAGACAATTCCTGCTCAAGGACAGCGGTGCTTTTAAAGCATAGATAGAAATTTCCCCGCGGTCATCATTGCGATGATCAGAATAGGTGTCTCCATTGAGGATCCAAACTGCAGTTTCATTCTCCGTGTTCACTGCAGCTCTAAGATGTGAAAGATATCCGGGGTAATTTGACGTGTTTGAAATAAACTCCGGTGGATAATTTTTTTCAAGATCCATCGCCAACGGAACAATGCCAAATAATGACATCCGTGGGGGACCGTGTTGCATGATGCTGTATAATTTTTCACTCAACCCCGGATCAATATCTTCAAAACCAGAAGCCAGCAAACCAAAGGTCATTGCACTTTCTTCGCAGCCATCTCCAAAAGAAATTAATTTCCGGTTGCCGGCAAAACGAACGGAAGGTGGTGTTAATAATGAAGAATAAAAATCGATGAATTTATTCAACCTGCCTTTTTGTTCTTTAAAAAGATCGCCGATGCCGGCGTTTTTTAATTGCAGCATCGTGAACAGGATCGGATCGATCGTAGGCTGTGTATAATGCGGAGAACCGAAAGTTATTCCATTTTCATAGATGGCGCTCACCACATCGTTCCGTGTTGCATCATAGACCTGATTTGACCGAACTTTGAATTCAGGGTCTTTAGCAAACAACATTGCAAAAAAATCTCTGCCATTATTTTTATATTGAAAAGCCATGTTCGCCGGACCAAAATTTACTCCCGTATTCTCAAAAAATGGAACATCATCATCATCCCATTCTATGCGTGCCATCATGCGTATGACTGCCATGAGTGAATCCTTTTTCGCCTCCTCCATGCGAATGGTCTTATCTGCAAATAGACAGGAGATGTTTAAGGCCATTCTTTTGAATCTGAAAGCGCCTTTCCAATATTGCGTGTTAAGATCATGGACTCCATCTCCATTGGTAAAAATATTTTTTAATTCCTGTCCATAGTGGATAAAACTTTGAATGGTTGATCTCACAGAATCAGGAAATCTCCAGGCATCGGTTACTGGCTTGAAATATGGATCAATCGCATTTATTTTATACCGGAATGCATCCTCTTTTTTTACCCGTTGAATGAGTTGTTGAATTTTATCAGCAGACATATAAATCGCCCCTTCAAAAAAAGCCGGAATGATTATCGCCGGTTTGGATGCATAATCATCCAGGCGCGTGGCAATACCAGAAACATGATTCATTTCCCTGCCGATGGGCTGATACTGATCTGGCGGTAACAGATCAGCCTTTGTGCTTACAAATAACCCCCATTGAAATCTTTTTTTTGGATACCAGGAATTATCCGGCGCCCTTCTTGCCAAAAGAACCTGGATGAATGCCTTACCATCGGTACTTGTTATTAATCTGGGTCCAACAGCCTTAGCTCCGATCAATTGTGAAGCTCTTCCCTGAAAAAATCCAATTAAATTGGAATTTGTCCCTGCAACGCTATTATATACCTGCCAATAACGACCGGTATTAATTTCTCCTCCTGAAATATCCCATAAACTTAAGAATGGGTATACCTTTTCTTTGGTGAAATGCAGATCAACTGTTGCGTCCAGTGGTGGTCTTTGCTCTTCTTTTCTGTATGAGATGCCGGATGGTTCATATCCATTTTCCACAGCCGTTGAACTCCATCCGCGATATCGTGCCTGATCTGGATGCAATCCGTTGCTGACCTTGAATTCATAGGAAACATCATAATCAGATTCTTCCTCGATCAGGGCCGATCTGGAATTTTGTTTTACCGTAATGGTCGTTTTGAAATAACCCGGCCCGGCATCAGCTCCATTAAAAGTCAATTTACCATAAACGTACTGAGGCTTATTAAAAGTGTAGGCGATACTGAGGATAACCTCCTGTTTTTTATTTTCAAGAATGGTGACCTGCATCGACGTTGGCGCGACTTCGGATTGCAGGTAAACGGCCGAGTCGTTGGAGTAAGTGCCATCTTTATAGATAACCGATTGAATCGGCGCTAATGCTTTTTTGGGATTCCGCAGATCCAATGTATTCTCTTTGGGAACCACCAATCCGAATAATCCATTCCTGATCTCCAGGAAAGGCGATTTGTTTTTATTGATAATGGTGACAGACTGCGCGTAAAAACTTTTCCCCGGATACCCCAATAGAAAAATAACCAGCAATTTTCGCAAATCAATGCTACACATATCAATATATTTTGAAAGAAAATAAACGAAAGATCAATACATCATCAGTTTTTGCACATAGCCCTCCAACTGAGCTTTTGCGAGAAAATTTTTTTCTAATTCACTATTGAATGGAATTGGTGTATCAAGAGAGGCACAGCGCATTACCGGGGCATCCAATAATTCAAAACAATGCTCATTTATCCACGCAGAGATTTCTCCGCCAATTCCACCGATCAATGTGTCTTCATGTAAGATCAACACCTTTCCTGTGCGCGAAACAGATCCTTTTATTGCATCATAATCCAGCGGTAATAAAGTTCGCAGATCAAGAATATCAAATGAAATGTGCTGATGTTGTTCTGCATAATTTGTTGCCCAATGAACGCCGGCGCCATAAGTGATGATGGAAATATCTTCGCCTTCTTTGACTATTCTTGCTTTTCCGATTTCAGTCTCATAATATTCAGCTGGAACATTTCCGCTGATGCTCCTGTACAAGACTTTGTGCTCAAAATACATCACCGGATTGGGATCATTGATCGCCGCGATCAGTAATCCTTTGGCATCCTCAGGCGTTGCGGGATAAACGACTTTCAGCCCCGGGGTATGAACAAACCATGCTTCGTTGCTCTGGGAATGAAAAGGACCGGCGCCCACGCCGGCGCCTGTCGGCATGCGAATTACCACATCCGCGTTTTGCTGCCAGCGATAATAAATTTTTGCGAGATTATTAATGATCTGATTGAATCCCACTGTTACAAAATCTGCAAACTGCATTTCCATCACCGTTTTGAATCCTTCCAGGCTCAATCCCAATGCAGCGCCCACGATAGCGCTTTCACAAAGCGGTGTGTTGCGCACTCTTTCTTTTCCAAATTCATTGACAAGGCCTTCCGTTATTTTAAACGCACCCCCATATTCAGCAATATCCTGACCCATCAAAATCAAATTAGGATGCCGGAGCATGGATTGATGCAAACCTTCTTTGATGGCATCAACGAACCGCTTTTCCTGAGTGGTGAATGGAGAATGGTGATTGGGTTTTGCATGATCAAAAACCGCAGCTGCGGATTGCCCATTCACTTTTGACCTGTTTGCATACAGATCAGCCACCTCTTCTTCAGCATCCGGAATGACTTCTTCATCTGCAAAACCGATCTTCAATTCATTTTCTATATCATTCTTTATTTCCTCACGTACATGCGTGACCGCATTTTCATCAAGCAGTTTTTCTGCCAGCAAATAATTTTCAAAATTCAAAACCGGATCTTTCTTTCCCCATTCTTCAAAAAGTTCTTTAGGAACATATTTTGTTCCGCTTGCTTCTTCATGCCCGCGCATGCGAAATGTCTTACATTCTATTAAATATGGTCTTTGATTTTTGATACAATAATCGCGTACTCCTCTTATCGTATCAAAAACGGTCAGCACATTATTACCGTCAATCTGCACGCCGTCCATTCCATAACCCTTTGCTTTATCAATTAAATTTTCACAGCGATATTGTTCATTCACCGGAGTACTTAAACCGTAACCATTATTTTCGATAATAAAAATCACCGGCAGGTCCCACACCGCCGCGACATTCAGCGCTTCATGAAAATCGCCTTCGCTTGTTCCGCCATCGCCGGTAAATGCGAGTGAAACCTTATTTTCCTTTCGAAGTTTGCAGGCAAGAGCAACCCCATCTGCAATCGCCAGTTGCGGACCAAGATGAGAGATCATGCCGCAGATATGATGCTGTTTTGAACCAAAATGAAAACTTCTTTCTCTTCCCTTGGTATAACCATTCCTGCTTCCCTGCCATTGCATGAATAATTTATGCAACGGCATTTTGCGGGAGGTAAAAACGCCAAGATTGCGATGCAATGGCATTATCCATTCATCTTGCTCTAATGCCAGTGTCGCGCCGACTGCAATAGCTTCCTGCCCGATCCCGCTAAACCATTTGCTGATCTTTCCTTGCCGTAAAAGCACCAGCATTTTTTCTTCTATCAGTCGCGGAAGTAAAATGCTTTTGTAAATATCAATAAGCTCGTCGTTAGACAACTCTTTCCTGTCAAAATTCATAATGCAAACCTATTGGCTTTAAACGTTATTGCTGATTTTTTCTTGCGCGAATTGGTTCCTGGTAGAGAACAGAAGTGATGATGGAAAGCAGGAAACTAAATATTAATGCCCACCAGAAACCATCAACGGTAAAACCTTTTACAAAATCGCCGGCGAGCAATATAATAATTGCATTAATGACAAAAAGAAATAAACCGAAAGTAACAATGGTAATGGGCAATGTAAGAATAACCAGGATCGGTTTTACAATTGCATTCAATATGGCAAGCACAATTGCCAGAATGAGCGCCGTGGTGAATTCATTGATGTGAACGCCTTTTAGTATATAAGACAAACCAAATGCTACTATTGCCGAAACAATAATACGTATGATGAAACTCATAATAGAAATTTATGCTAAAAGTTATGAAGATTTTGATGATTTACACCACAACTAATTCATAAAAATCTTCCGGCTGCAGATATTTGTTGGCCAGATCCTGCAATTCTGCTGCAGTAATGGTTTTGATTGTGTCGATCCCCTTATAAAAATATTCCCCATCCAGGTTGTTAAGAAGAATATTTTTCCATCTCCCGGCAACCTGGAAAGGTCCGTCAAGATCAGCCAGAATTGTTCCGATCATGAAATTGCGCGTGGCATGTAATTCTTCATCATCAACCCTTTCATCACAAAGCATTTTCATTTCTTTATATACTTCATCAATAGTGGCGCTACAAACTTCTTTTCCGGCTTCGGTACTTATCAATAATGCGCTTTGCTGAACATGGTTCAACAAATAACTATGGATACCATAAGTATATCCTTTGTCTTCACGAATATTGGTCATTAATCGGGAACCGAAAAATCCGCCGAACAGATTATTAAGCACCTGCATTTTCTGAAAATCAGGATGGTGGCGATTGGGAAAATGCCGGGCTATCCGGATTGAGCCCTGCACGCCATTTACATCATTAACTATATTATACTTTTTTTCTGCAGCAGGCCTGACAGCAATTGTCGGCGTGGAAGAAACTCTCGGGTGAAGCGGCAGACTCCCAAAACATTCATCCAGCTTTTCAATGATATCCTTCGGCAATTTGCCTGCAACAAAAATTACACAGCTCCCCTGCTCATAATATTCTTTATAGAATTTTTTTATTTCATCCTGTTTCAGGTTTGCATAATCTTCTGTCGAACTCATTTTCCCATACGGATGATCTTCGCCAAATAGATATGAATCGATCAGTCTGCCCGCAACAAAATCACTTTTCTTCAAACCAACCAGTAAACGCTGCTGCATATTTTTTTTGTAGATGTCGATCTCATCCTGCGGGAATACCGAATCAGCCAGTATTTCAGCGATGACCGGCAATAATTCATTAACGTGTTTTCCCAAACAATGCAAAGAAATATCTGCAAATTCATTTTGGCAGGCACGGCTCAGGAAAGATCCATAATAATCAAAATGCTCATTGATGGCAAAGGCATTTTTTTTTGATGTGCCGTTCTTTAATAAATAATTTGCCGTGGCGGCAACCAGATTTTTGTTTTCATAGAAATTTCCCGCATCAAAAATCCAGTTGACCATCAAAGTATCCAGCTCACCCAGTTCAATGGCAAAAATTTCAACGCCATTCCTTAATGTATATTTATTGTAGGGTGGCAGCGTTAAGTGAAAATCAACCGCATCAACCACTTTCGGCGCTATCGTTCTGTTCAGCATAATTCTTTCCTTTTTTTTATGAGGCTCGCTACATTATTTCTATTGAACTTACTGTGATTACATTCAAACCTTTTTGCAAAATAAAGGTTCGATTTAATTGTTGCTATAATAATAAAGCGTGTTCGAATTTTTCTTATCAAAAAGTATTTGGCTTTCCGATAATATTTGGTTTGCAGAAATTGATTGATATTTTGCCAATTCGGTATTCATCAAATTAGCGTCCCCAAGTAATTCATACATCGCCAGGTTTGCCGCGCGGTTCATGACACTCATATCCTCAAATACAATGGCAGATTCGGTTTTGTTTTTTATTTTGGTAAGCTCTTTATCATCAATTTTTTGCGAACACATTTTCACCAATTCTTCTTCCACAGCTTTATCGGCAACAACCATATCAATTCCTTTGATCAGTTTTCCTTCCACAACCAATAACCCTGCATCTGTAGACCCGGTTTGATAACATTCGATATTGCTAAATAATTTTTTTTCTTTCACCAGCGCCTGGTGCAGGCGCGAAGATGCCCCGCCACCAAGCACTTCAGCGATCAGTTCGGCGACATAATATCTATCATCGGTTCGGGACGACATGTGATAACATTTGTACAATGCATCCAAAGGCACATCGGCATGTACTTCCAGCTTGCGCTCTTCATTTTGTTTGGGCTCCTGCGGAATATTGCGGATATATTTTTCACCAGATGGGATGTCACCAAACCATTTTTCCGTTAATGATCTCGCTTGTTCTGTTCTAATATTTCCGGCGACGACTACAATCGCATTTGCCGGACAATAATGTTTAAAGAAGAATTTTTTTACATCACTCAGCTGTGCATTTTCAATATGGCTTAATTCTTTTCCAATCGTCATCCATCTATAAGGATGAACTTTATAAGCAAGCTCACGCATTTTAAACCACACATCCCCGTAGGGCTTATTGATATAATGTTCTTTAAATTCTTCACTCACCACCTTGCGCTGCACTTCCAAACTTTTTTCACTAAACGCAAGCGATAACATGCGATCGCTTTCTAACCAAAAAGCCGTCTCAATATTTTCTGCAGGCAACTGCATATAATAATTGGTAAGGTCGTTGGTGGTGAACGCATTATTTTCTCCGCCGGCAACCTGCAAGGGTGTTTCAAAATCTTCAATATTTATGGAACCACCAAACATCAAATGTTCAAACAAATGCGCAAATCCGGTTCTGCCGGCATCTTCATCTCGGGCGCCAACATCATACAACACATTCAGGACGGCAACAGGCGTTGATACATCCTCATGTACAATAAGTCGCAAGCCATTTTGCAGTTGAAATTTCTCAAAATGTATCATATCTATTTTTTAAAAGAAATGCAAAATAAAAAAGAGTTAGCGAATTGGGCGCTAAAGAAATCAGAAAATGCTCCTTACTTTGATGGTCAGCTCCTGCAAACCAGTAGATCGGCGGACGATAATCGTTACTTTTTCTCCAGGGTTTTGAAGAAGATTTTTATAGGTCTGTATATTGTTACTAAAGCTATTGCCTACAGCAATAATGATATCGCCTTCTTTAAAGCCGGCTTTTTCTGCCGGTGAATTTTGCATGATGTCCATCACACGTATTGCTCCATCGACCCAATATATCCCAAGTCCGGTATAAGAGTAATCGAAGGGATCCTGGTAATGGGAATTGGGGAGAAGATGAATTTCCCTTCGTTCATAATTCAAAATAATATTAAATCTGCGTAACAGATCATTGCCGAATAATCCACCTAGGGAAGGATAAGAAGTGACATTATAGATATCATCAAAAATATATACGGGCACATTCTTAAACTTATAGGGGCCAAGCCTGAATTCTTTGACCGTTGATAACTGCATGGTGGTCTTGCCTCCCAGTCCTTCGGCCTGTGTTATTACAGGCGGCCTTTTTTTAGGTCCGAATAAAGAACTGTCCGAAACAAAATCGGATGACAATAACAAACATAATCCCGCACCCGTATCAAAATAAAACCTGGAGAATACATCCAGATTATCTCTCACATTAGCGCCCTGGACAGGCAGCCCGTTAAAGAAGGGGTGTAACAGGTAACCGCCTTTCGGATACTTAATCGTGCCATGGGAATACACAAATATTCGGGAACTATCGTAATCCAACTTTACAATGTATTTTGATAAAAAGCTATAACCGATGATGCCATCAATTTTTTCACCGTAAACACTCGTCAAAATATCATAATTGCTTACATGAAAGTTTAGACTGTCTGTCGACAAACCAGGTAAATGAAGGGTCTCATTATATACAAAACTCACTTTTCTTATACCGCCAATACCCCTGATCGTTCTTTCCGATTCCTTGGTGGGTATATGAAGTTGAATACAGGTAGCAGAATCCAGGGAAATACCGCCGCTTCCTGTATCAAAAATAAAAGTCAGTGTATCCGGATAATTGCCGATCCTGCCTCTGAGGGTAATAATGCCACCGGTCAATGGGCGAAAAGAAAAGGAGCTTAATAATTTTGCCGGCGGCGGAATAAACTCTTCCTGTGCAGTCAGGGGAAGGAAAGATGCAAGAAATGCAATGGAAAATATAGATCTTAAAAAAAGCGCTTGGACAGGCCGTATAGTGTTTTTCAAGCAATCCATCGGTTAGATTTTGGAGCAATCGTTGAAATAGTCAAGTTACTAAATATAGGACAAATATTCCCCCCTTTAGGCTGCCATATATCCAAAATATATTATTCCGTTTTGCATTTGTAAATTTGTGGTCCATAAAAAACAGTAAATGAACTTAGCAGATTTATATAGCAAGGCATTAAAAAAAGAATTCCTGACCATTGAAGAGGGTGAATCATTAATTAACGAAGCTCCGCTTACCGAGTTGATGTTTGTAGCTGATGAATTAAGAAAAATACAGGTGCCCCATGGAAAAGTCACCTGGCAGATAGATAGAAATGTCAATACCACCAATGTGTGTATCGCCAACTGCAAATTCTGTAATTTTTATCGGATACCCGGACATGCTGATGCCTACATTACAAACTTGGAGACCTACAAAAGAAAGATTGAAGAAACATTTCGCTGGGGGGGAGATCAGTTATTATTGCAGGGCGGACATCATCCTGAATTGGGGTTGAGCTTTTACACGTCATTATTTCGCCAGTTAAAGGAATTATATCCATCCCTAAAATTGCACACACTCGGGCCACCCGAAGTCGCGCATATTTGCAAGCTGGAAAAAATGAGCCATCATGAAGTTTTATTTGAGTTAAAGAAAGCAGGAATGGATTCATTACCCGGCGCTGGCGCAGAAATATTGGTTGATCGGGTGAGAAGATTAATAAGCAAAGGGAAATGCGGCGCACAAGAATGGCTTGATATCATGCGCGAAGCACATAAACTAAACATAACTACTTCTGCAACAATGATGTTTGGCCATGTAGAAACCATCAGGGAAAGGTTCGAACATTTGGTAAAACTCCGGGAAGTGCAATCACAAAAACCCGAAAACGCAAAAGGCTTTTTGGCTTTTATCCCCTGGACATTCCAGGATGTTGATACATTGCTTGCCAAGATTCGCGGCATACACAATCTTACAACGCCGGAAGAATATATACGCATGATCGCCATAAGCCGCATCATGCTTCCCAACATCAAAAACATACAGGCATCCTGGTTGACTGTGGGCAAACAAACCGCGCAATTGTGCTTACGGGCAGGCGCAAACGATTTTGGAAGTATTATGCTTGAAGAAAATGTGGTAAGCGCTGCCGGCGCCCCACACAGGTTCACCGCAAAAGGAATTCAGGAAGCCATTAAAGAAGCTGGCTTTGAGCCACAACTGCGAAATCAGCAATACGAATGGAGAAAGATGCCGGAAACCATGGAGGAACAGGTTATCAATTATTAGCAAACTCCGCCAATAAAGGTATTTACCTAAAAAAATAAGGGTAATCCAAAAATTAAAATCTCCTTTTTTCGTTATCCTTCAGAGTCAAACCCTCTGAAAAATAATGAAAAGCCCCTTTAGAAAGCTAATTCGGATTTCAGTTATTTTGTTTGCGCTGGTTTTATTATGCAATTTTTTCGGTTATTATCTCACACACACAAAATCTACCGAAAATCGGCAACTCAGCGAAGCAGAAAACATTTCCATTAGCCAACAAATGATCAGCCAGTCAATTGCAAAAAATGCCATTGTATTGCTGTCAAATGATGTAGATAAACGGCAGGCAAGAATTTACAAAGACACACTCGCCAAACAGGTTGCCATTTTTCAGGAACAACAAAATCAGTTACAAAAAGAAACAGAATTGACCGAGCTTCCCGTACCGCAGCCGGTCCTGCAAATCCGATTATTATTTTCTTCATCTCAGTCATATCATAAAAGCCTCGTTGCCGTTTCACAAGAATTAGTGCAATCTGACACAACATTGATAGACATCAATCGCCAGCTCTACATCAATGAGATTTTGTACAACGAACAAAAATATGTGCCCTTGATGAATGAGATAAACAAACAATATGGCATCATTTTAAATGAAAAAAGAAGCGACGCTTCTACAATAGAAATAGGTAAATTCATTTCGCTCGTTATCGCTATTATTTGCCTGGTAATACTGGTGCTGGAACCGGCTTTCAAAAAAGGAGAAAAAGATCATACCGATCTTCAAAAAGCAAAAAATGATTTGCTTCGCGAAAAAAAATACCTCACTTCCATTCTTCATTCACAGACCAATTATGTCATCCGGATAAATCGTGTTGGAAATTTCACTTATGCAAATCCTTCTTTTAAGAACACATTTCAACATACGGATGAAGAGATAAAGAACAGGTTTTTTTATGAAACCATTTTTCCAAAAGATATGGTCCGCTGCCAACAGGTAGCCGACGAATGCTGGAAGAACCCGGGGCGTGTTGCCAAACTGCTTATAAAAAAACCAATTGGCAATAGCCGACATTTTTTGTGGACCGAGTGGGAATTTCTTGCCCTCACGGATGATCTGGGAGAGGTCAAAGAAATTCAGGGAATAGGTTTGGATGTTACCGATAAAGTAATGGCCCAGGATGTAAAAGAAGAAGCTATCCACACTTTATCCTATGCGATGACCTATGCAAAAATGGGTTCATGGCGACTTGATTTTACCACTGAAGAAATCAAGCTAAGCAAGGAGTTTAAAGCATTGCTTGCCATTGAAGACAATAAGAGTTTATTCCTGCAGGATTTTGTAAACAAATATATCGTTCCCGAAGATATTGCTTTGGTCAAAAAAGAGTTTACCAATGCGCTGGAACACAAAAATGATAAGGACTATGAATATTCTTTTGCCTGCAGAATAATCACCAACCAGGGCTGGATGCGTTATATTTCTGTAAAAGGCAAAGCCATGAATCAAAACACGGGCTTTGGTATTGCACAGGATGTTACGGCACAAAAAGAATCAGAAAATGCATTGCTCAACAGCGAACAAAAATTCAGGTTACTGGCAGAAAATTCCGGCGATATTATTAGCGTGCATGCTGCAGACGGCACAATATGGTACATTTCACCCTCTGTGACTTCTGTATTGGGTTATGATGTCGATGATGTCATCGGAAGATCAATTTTGCAGTACGTATTTCCCGGCGACCGCTATAAATTCTCACCCTCTGAAAATCAAATGGATTTTGCAGACAGCGAAAGCATCATCATCCGGTACAGGATTTTCACAAAAGAAGGTCCATACATTTGGCTCGAAACCATTGTCAAACCTACCATTGACAACAATAAAGTGATCAAGCTCATTTGCACTTCGCGCAACATTACAGAGCAGAAAAAAATTCATGAAAAGCTCAAGAAAAAAGATCAATTGCTGCAAGCGGTTGCAGAAGCCACGCATTGCCTTTTGATAAATAATGAATTGAACAGCGCCATTGATGAATCCATAGTTTTACTCGGAAGCAAAGCAGTTGTTGACCGGGTCTATTTATTCCAGAATTTTTTCGATGTTGAAAAACAGGAGTGGTGCGCCAACGAAATAAAGGAATGGAATCTCAACGAATCAAATAGCCGGATTGCCAATCCCGCACTAAAAAATATTCCATTCGGCAATATTCAAAAAATAATTGAGCCATTAAAAAATAATAATGCTTTCGTTTCATACAAACACACAGAAACGGATGAGCAGTTATTGAGCATTTTTGAAAGACAGCAGGTGGTGGCCTCCCTGGCAGTTCCCATTTTTCTGAAAGAGAAATTCTGGGGCTTTGTTGGTTTCGACGAATTGACCGAAGAACGCGAATGGGCAGAATCCGAGTTTTCTATTTTGCGATCATACGCCTCTGCCCTCGCCGGCGCCATTGAGCGAAAAGAAATCGAAAAAGAATTAATAAAAGCAAAAGAAATCGCTGAGTCTGCCAGTCACGCAAAAAGCGAATTCATGGCCAACATGAGTCATGAACTACGCACACCAATGAATGGGATCATCGGCTTTACCGATCTCGTATTGACGACAGAGTTACAAAAAACACAACGCGATTACCTGGGCAACGTAAAAAAATCTGCTCACGGGTTACTGGAAATAATAAATGACATTCTCGATTTCTCAAAAATTGAGGCGGGTAAATTATTTATTGAAAATACTTTATTCAAGCTCGATGAATTAGTGGAAGAAACCATTGACATCCTCACGGTTAAAGCCTATGAAAAGAAATTGGAAATGTTGTATCGGGTCGATCCGGGCATCCCTTCTCAATTCATTGGTGATCCGGTTCGCATCAGACAGATCATCGTCAATCTTTTGGGCAATGCAATCAAATTTACCCAGCAGGGAGAAATTTTTGTTTCCATCGAAAAAACAAGTGAAATATATTATAAGGGAGAAAATAAATTTTTGAATCTTTCTATTAATGTAAAAGATACGGGTATTGGCATTCCAAAACACAAACTGGAAAAAATATTTGAAAGCTTTACGCAGGCAGATAACTCTACCACACGCAAGTATGGCGGAACAGGACTTGGACTCACCATCTCAAAAAGTTTGGCAGAATTGATGGAAGGACATCTGCTGGTAGAAAGCACACCCGGTAACGGAAGCACCTTTATTTTAAGAATTCCACTGCAGGTTGCCAATGAACAACCCGAAATATCATTATCAACAAAACCTTCACTGAGAAAAGTATTGGTAATTGATGATAATATCAGCAATCGCTTTTTGATGCAGGAAATGCTCAATTACCTGCACATAGACTCTGAAGTTGCCTCGGGCGGCGTGGATGCGCTGAAAAGAATTGCGCATGCGGCAGAGATTCGTCAACCGTTCGACCTCATCATCACCGACCACCACATGCCGGAAATGGATGGAATTGAGCTTGCCAAACATATCACCAACAACGGTTACCTGGATAATCATCCCTTAATGCTGATGTTATCCTCGCTTGAAAAAAACATGTATCAAAATGAAGCTGACAAAGCCGGAATAAAAAAGTTTCTGTCCAAACCAGTAAAACTGCACGAACTGCATTCAACCTTATTGTCTTTGTTTGAAACCCAAATGCAAAGTGAAACATTGCATCCGTCGCTCCCCGTTATTGAAAAAATTTCGCAGGCAGCATCAATAATGGTCGTTGAAGATGATCCGATAAATATGCTATTGATTTCTGAAGTGCTTCGCAGAATGGGATTTGACGTAATACAAATGAATAACGGAAAAGAAGCGCTTGAAGCATTACCGCATTTTGAACCGGTATTGATTTTTATGGATGTAAATATGCCCGAGATCGATGGATATGCAACCACAAAACTAATGCGCGAGTTGCCGGAGCCGCACTGCAATATTCCAATCATTGCATTGACCGCTGACGCCATGAAAGGGGATAAGGAAAAATGTTTGGAAGCTGGAATGAACAGTTATATTTCTAAACCATTCAAGCTGGAAGAGATCGAGGCTGTTTTAAAAAGTTATATGTTGATGGTATAAATCCGAAGATTTTTTTGCGGTAAGCTCACTTGCTGCTGCCAACATTACCTTGTTCTTCATCTTTTCGATCCCGATCATAAACACTGAGTGAAATCTTCCATCCTGTTATTATGTATTGAAGAGAAAGATCTATCTTAACTTTTTTCATATCGCCGATCGATGGTAATAACTCAAAAAAAACAGTGGTAAATTTTTTCTCTTCTGATGGGTTTGCATATTGCCCGGTCAGGATATAGGGTTTTTCGCCGCCCACTTTCACAATGCTGTTTTTTATCTGGCTGAATATCTCCTTGAATTTATTTTTAGCCAGATCGAAATCATCACTCTCAAAAACAACGCAGCTCCAGCTATACACATCGTTCTTGGATGAGTTATAACGGGTAACAATACATGAACTTGAGCCTGGAATTTGAACAATGGAACGATATTCTGTTGTTTGTGGATTTTCCACCACCACTTCGCCTTTTATGTTCTTAAACTTATTGGGATAATCCTGAATTACTTTTTCGAGCGCTGCATTCGTTTTATTCGAAAACACTCCCTGCGCAATTGAAGTTGCACAAATGGCAAGAAAAGTTATGGTCAAAGAGGCGCTTCTCATAAAAGTTTGTATCAAAAT
This sequence comes from Chitinophagales bacterium, assembly GCA_021323755.1. Taxonomy (GTDB): domain Bacteria; phylum Bacteroidota; class Bacteroidia; order Chitinophagales; family Chitinophagaceae; genus Puia. Next base: position 24,183 of record JAJPKJ010000059.1, read on the forward strand.
AATACAAATTAAAGCAAAAGACAATAGCAAAAATACGCAGCTATCTTTTAATCCGTGCACATAATAATAAATGAAAAAAAACGTTGTCTTTACTAAATCCATTATCAATGCAAAAGAATAACATGTATTTTGATACGCACAAAACAAAAATCTACAGGGACATCTATCGTCCGTCTTCCAGTCTTTCCCGTCTTTTAAAAACGGTATTGTCAGTTATCTTGGTAGGACAATCGCCGGTTGGTAATCCTTCTTACCATCACTTAAAAAAATCCAGATAAGCGCCGAGATCGGTAAACGCATAAGCACTTACCTCTGAGACCATTAATGTATGTGCTGGAGCCGCATCGAAAGGTGCGGTTTTTTTGTGAGAAAATGAATTATAAAAGAAATTAAAAGTCCCCGCGCTTTCCGCCACCGCCGCCATCACCACGACGGAAATTATTGAACATGCCCGGCATTCTTCTTTGATTAGAGCCTGCAAAATTATTCAGGTTCCAGGTAAAAGTGAGCATGGCATAACGGCCAAGCACATTGGTTTGATTGACGCTATATCCCAGGGAGTTGGATTTGCTGATGTACGCATTCTTGTTGAAAACATCAAAGACGGTCAATCTGATCTCTCCATTTTTTTTCTTGAATAATTGCCTTGCAACACTTGGTGTTAATACCGGCGCACTGACATTGAAACCGGGAATATTTGTATTGAAGATCGAATAATCAAATTCCGCGGCAACTAACCAACCATTGTTCGTGTATGCAGTGAATTCGGAGGAGAAGACCTGTTTAAAATAATTTTGATTTTGAGCGGCCTGGATGGAATTTTTTGCAATCGTATAAGACGGATTGTAACTGAAATTCATATCGAAGTTCTTCTTGATATTGGTGGTCCACGAAATAGTTTCTGACAAGGTAGTATTGCGAATATAATCATGTTGAAAACTGACCTCGAATGCTTTAAGAGAATCGCCCCTTACGCCGATCAGGTTCTGTGATTGTGTGTAATTGACGTTGGTAATGAAATTGAGGTTTGATTTTGGCTTCTTCAAAGCGATGCCATAATTGAAAAATCCTGAAAGACTATAAGTGCCGTTTAAGTTAATGTAGGTGGTTGAGTCGCCCCCTTTATTTGTGCGTATGCTGGAATTTTGAATGTCATTTACAGTGGTGCTGGCATTAAGGGTTGCAAAAATTGTCCGTTGCGAAGCTGCGTCAAAAGATGCATAAAGCATACGCAGGCTGTGTATGAACTGCGGTTTTAGATTGGGGTTACCGGTCGTAAAGTTTATGCTGTCGCTTGTAGTAGTAAGCGGCTGCAATTGCTGAGCCGATGGTTGCCCTGTTCTGCCCATATAATAGATCCGCAGTCGCTGCGTATTTGAAAAGCTATACTGAAAGGTTACCGTTGGAGTAAAGTTGGTGTAGTTGCGCGCAACAGTAATATCCTTCGTTGTGTTGATGCTTGTGTAATTGGTGAGCTGAATGCCGGAACCTATGGACAAATTGAATTTATTGGGATTTTGGATACGGTAGGTCAGGGTGAAATTACTGGACTGTGAATTGAATTTATAGGAATTGCTGAACAAACTGTCGAAGGAGGTAAATCCTTTTGTTGAATCAACAAAATCGTAGGTGTTCCCGATATTATTATTGTGCGTGTAATTATAGTTGTACCGAAATTCTACAATTTGATTTTTCCCCACCGGCTCCGTATAAGAAAGCGTTGGACTAATCGTAAAATTGTGAACTGAATCGTTATAATATTGATTCAATGTATCGATCCTGTTCAGGTTATAAAAATTATTGAGTGAATACTGGTATCCATTACCGTTATTTTGGTTCACCGACGTATTGATATCAAGTGAAATGGTGCGCCCCGGCGTATTGAACCTATGTCTGAATTGTAAATTGCTGTTGTTGATGCTAAAGCCGGTATTGTAACTTGAAGTGTGACCAGATGCAGTATTGACTGGTTGAAGATTGTTATCGTAGGACTCGGAACTCGATGAAGAATTCGGCTGCGTTGTTTGAAAACTTATATTGGGACGAAAGATCAGTGAATTATTGCTGTCGAATTTGTGTTCAATATTAAAGGTGAACCGATGAGTCTCTGTTCGCTGAATGGTATTGGTATGCCCTGCGCTATAATTTGATGAATCGCTTTTTATATATGTTTGTGCAGTATCGATATTATAGGTAGCGACATGCTGGCTGTTAAAAAAATAACTGCCATAGGCATCTGTGTTAGGCCCCCAGTTATCCCGATAATTGGCTCCGCCGGCCCACACGGTGGTGATACTGGGTTGTAACTGATTTGTTGCCCCGTTACCACCCCCGCCGCCACGTCTTCCGCCAGCATTGCCTAATACATCCTGAATGGTGAAGTTTTGCTTATTAATATCATTTGCCTGTGCGAGGACAGAGAGCTGTTGGTTGCCGTCAAAACGATGCATGTTAACGCTGCCATCATATGTTTCATCTGTGCCCCCGCCGGCGACCACTTTTCCGAAATAACCCTGCTGCGCATTTTTCTTGGTAACAATATTGATTGTTTTTACACGATTGCCATCGTCGACACCGGTGAATTTACTTTGATCACTCAGATCATCAAACACCTGGATCTTATCAATAATGTCGGGGGGTAAATTTCTTGTCGCCAATTTAGGGTCATCACTAAAAAATCTTTTCCCGTTAACCATCACGCGTTGTACGGTCTCCCCCTGAGCTGTGATATTACCACTTTTATCTACCTGCATGCCCGGCATTTTTTTCAGCAGGTCTTCTGCGACGGCATTTGGCTTTACGCTGAAAGAGCCTGCGCTAAATTCTACCGTATCTTTTTTTATCTGCACCGGTGAGCGTTCAATAACAACCGCTTTTAATGAATCATTTCTCCTGGTCATGTACAAGGTCCCAAAATCCACATCTCTCGTGTCTGCCGTAATGGAAAATCTTCTGGTAACCGGTTCGTATCCTTCAAAAGTTATTTGTAAACGATAATCTCCCTGAGGAATATTCTTAATAGAAAATTCTCCCTGTTTGTCTGAAACAACAAAAGCCGCTGAGTTGTTATCCGTACTATGCAAAACAGAAACAGACGCCTGCGACAAATTTTGCCTCCCGGATGCGGTATCCACAATCTTGCCTTTTGCCGTTCCGATAACTTGATCTTGCGCGGACGAGTCAATAACAAAGACCGTTACCAAAAGAAACAATAAAAAAATATTCTTTTTCATTGAATGGTTAATATTCACGCTACTAAAATAATTGGTGTTTAACAAAGGTTCAACCGCAGTTGTACTAAAGGCAAAAAAACATCGCCCTTAGGGTGAATGAGACAAGAACTTAGCTGAAAAGATACTCTACATCTTCTTTTGAAAGGCTCTTAACAAAACCATCATCATCGGCAATAAGGTCTTTAGCCAGTGTCCTCTTCCTTTCCTGGAGTTCGATGATCTTATCTTCGATGGTGTCTTTACAGATCATGCGGTACGCAAAAATATTTTTTGTCTGACCGATACGATGCGTCCGGTCAATAGCTTGTTGTTCCACTGCAGGGTTCCACCAGGGATCTACAATATACACGTAATCGGCTGCCGTTAAATTTAATCCAACTCCGCCGGCTTTAAGTGAAATAAGGAATACCCGGCAACTGTCGTCATTTTGAAAACTTTGAATGGCCCGTTCTCTTTCTGTTGCGGGAGTGCTACCGTCGAAATATTCAAATTTTACATCTAATTCTTTCAGTTTATTTTTTATTAGCGCCAGCATGCCGAGAAACTGCGAAAATATCAATGCTTTATGGTCGCCGATGTTTTCTGTTATCTCGCGCGTCAGTTCATCCAATTTTATGGAGTGATTGGGATATTTTTCATCCTCATTAAGAATCGCCGGAGAATCACATATCTGCCGCAATTTCATCAACCCCTGCAAAATGGTCAATTGCGATTTTTGAATTCCCTGCGATTCTATGGTGCCTAAGATCTTATCGCGATAATCATTCCGGTAAGCATCATAGATCTTTCTTTGCTCATCTTCCATTTCACAATATAAAATCGTTTCCGTCTTGTCCGGAAGATCTTTTGCAACCTGTTCTTTTGTTCTCCTCAGAATAAAGGGGAATAATAATTTCCGCAGGTGTTCCTTTCTGTCCTTTTCTCCAAATTTATCGATCGGCATGGCAAATTCCTGTCTGAAAAATTCAACACTGCCAAGCATCCCCGGGTTCAAAAAATTCATTTGCGCAAATATGTCGAACGTATTATTCTGAAGTGGAGTACCGCTCATGCATAACCGATGTTTTGTATTAAGCAGACATGCTGCGCGCGTTACTTTACTCGCCGGGTTTTTTATTGCCTGCGATTCATCGAGTACCGTATAATCAAAGGCAACTTCCATCAATAATTTTATGTCGCTGCGCAATGTACCGTAGGTAGTGATAATAATATTATGCTTCGAAAATTCTTCCTTATTATGCGATCGGTCGCCGCCATGATGAATAAGATAGGTAAGAGTGGGCGTGAATTTCTTTATTTCATTCTCCCAGTTGAACATCAATGTCGTGGGGCATACGACCAATGCATTCAATTTTTCATGATGATCTTTGTAATGCTGAAGAAAAGAAAGTGCCTGCACCGTTTTCCCCAAACCCATATCATCGGCAAGAATTCCACCCCAATTCACTTCGTGCAAATAATTCAACCAATGCAGACCATGCACCTGGTAAGGGCGCAGGATATGATCAAGGTTTGCCGGTGTCTCAATTTCTTTGATCCGGTTGAAAGATCGCAGTTGCTCATATTTTTCTTCGAGGCGGATGATCAGTTCTTCTTCATTGCGATTATCATACAATTCATCAATCACACTGACATGATATTTTGATAAGCGCAGCTGGTTGCTTTTCCCTTCCCCAATGCTGAATAATAAGGAATATTTCTTTATCCACTCTTCGGGTAACACACCTAAGGTACCGTCGTTGAGTGGCACAAACTGCTGGCGATTGGCCAGTGCTTTTTTTACATCGTTGATGGTCACTTTCTGATCGCCAAAAACAATATCAACGCGCGCGTCAAACCAATCGGTGTTTCCGCTAATGTGAATTTTGGTATGCGGTCTTGCCGTATTGAAACGGAAATTTTTTAATGCTTCATAACCATAGACCGGGACCTTCATTTCCTGCATCGCATCTACAAAAAGAAAAAACCAGTTGTTCTTCAGCACATCACTCCCTTTCAGGGCAAGATTTTGAGAATTTTCTGCACGAATAAATTGTGAGTGCAGCAGCTCCAGCTCTTTTATAAATGCAGTTTCCTTTTCCCTGTTGCGACGAACAATTATCACTTTATCATTATCGGGAATGATCACTTCATCTTTGCCGCCCGGTTTTGTTTCAAATCCTTTGTAAGAAAATAACGGCTGAAAAACAAGATAGTCTCCTTTTTCCTGCAGCAATAATCTTTTTTCGGGTTCTCCCTCTTTTATTTCTGCTATCAATCCATTATCAAACTCCACATTATACTCCTTGATAAGGGGAAGAATAAAACTCACCAATTGTTGCGGCCAATCTGCTTTGTCAATCATCAGCCGCCCCTTGGAGGCAAATTTTTCTATGATACTGATGTCATCCGGCTTTTGCCAGATATAAAAATTGTTATAATAAAAGAATAGCAACGAAGTATTGCATTCGTTGGCTGCAATATCGACCGGCTGCCCGTTTATTTTTGTGTAGCATGCAACTTCAACATTATTTTTTTGCATGCTGATCTTAAAATAGGGTTTTATTGAATCGCTGGAAATGCCGATCTGCCGGAGGTTTGAAGTAATAAATGGCTTATGGTTATTGAGATAAAATACAAATGGATTGGCGTTGGTTTCAGTAAATAGTTTCTGTAGCTTGGGATGAAGATATTCAACGATCAGCGATTTTGTTTCCTCCGGTAGTTCATCATCATGCTGTTGAATGATATTTTCCCAGATGCCGCTGAATGGCGAATTACGATTCAAATACCTGTTTATTTCCGACTCCTGGATCTTGCGCAGGAACGGCACGAGTTGTTTTTCTGTTTCATTAAAAGAACCAACATCAACAAATTTGCTGATGTCTACCTTTTCAACATTCCCAACGAAAGCACTCTGATCCTCATTTGTTTCTCCGGCGATCAGATCCAGTATAAATCCGGGATAGCTATTATGATTGAAATTAAAAACAACACCCAGCCTCTTTGCCGAACCGATAATTACCTCTTCTTCAGGCAATGAAACATCGGTTTGCAGGTCGACGGAAACAGGTTTTTGTTTTTCGGTATTAATTGGGGCAAGACGCATGATGGATGAGTCCAGCACACGCAAAAAAGGTTTTCCCTCCTTATACGTGAATTCAAATTTCCCTTTCAGGTTATCATTCAATGAATAACCATAAGCCTCGAGCAATTTATTTTTTTCTTTATCCCAGTTGCGAATGATATCGAAATAATGTGCCCCGTGGCTATTCAACAACTGCAAAAAAACGATCACTTTCGGCAAGCATAAGGGGTAATCTTTATCTTCATAGTCGCAGCTTGTATCAAAATTTCTTTCCTCATTTTTTCTTATCGCCACGTGATAGGATTTTCCGTCAATATCAACCGTAGCCTTTACGATTTCATCTTTTGCAGAATCAATATTTGCACGCTGCGTCCTCAAATATTTTTCAGCCTCAATAATTGTTTCCGGAGAGCAAAGCAATCGTAATGTTTTCAGATCAATGAATTTCATCCGCACAATGGTATGCTCCTGATCGTAAACAATATCTTCCGATTTCAACATATTCCTGTCAAGCAATTCCTGTAACTGGATAAGGGCGGCAGCTTCATGCCGGCAAATATCTCCAAGATTATAGGGGCAGCTGCATCGTACAGAAATGGTCTTTGCATCCCTGAATTTCTGAACGTAAACTTTATAATAAGTTGAGTAGCTATCGTCCTTAACCCGGAAAGTAACCGATGAAAACAATTCATCGTAATTGATCAGTTCAACATAATTGATGGCATGAATTTTTTTTCCGCGACGAATTACCTCGTCCGTTCCATTTGTATACACATATTTAATTAGGTGCGGTAAGGCCATTTTATGATTTTATGAGTTTGCCCGGTAACACTTTGTCATGAAAAAATTATTGTCTTGGCTCTGAAAAGGACAATCTGCAAAAGTAACGGAAAAAAAGTTGCGCAGAAAAGTTTTCGCAAAGTATTAATCGGATAATAACATAAAAATGAAAATAAATATTAATTCGCCAAGCTATTTTGGAATGGTTGTTGTCATCCATACTTTTGTGTGCATTAATCACCGAATCTTTATGACCTTCCGAGCATCGTTTGCCTTTATCATCTTAACTGGACTTATTCAAACATCATCGGCACAAAAATTAAAAAAAGCCGATAAGATCATTCTTGCCAATTTAGAAACGCATATTCATTATCTCGCCGATGATAAATTGGAAGGAAGAAGAACAGGAATGCCCGGCGAAAAATTGGCCAGCGATTATATCATCACAGAATTTGTAAAAGCCGGATTACAACCAGATGCGCAAAACAACAATTGGCTTCAGCCATTTGATGTATATGATGGAAAGCAGGTTGATTCAGCAACATTTTTTTCGATAAACGGAACTAAACTGAAATTAAACGAAGATTATTTTCCCCTGGCCTATAGTGCCATGACTACAGTTGAGGGTTCGCCCGCCATTGCCTTACAGGAAAACGGGGTGCCCTGGTTCATTGATTTAAAAGAATTATTAGAAGAAAATCAAAACAATCCTCATTTTGATCTGGAAACGGTGATCCATGAGAAGATAAATGATTGTGCAAAAAAAGGAGCTACCGCAATTATCCTTTATAATACTTCCGCAATAGAAGATAATATTTCATTCAATGCAAAAGATAAATCAGCTACGGCGGCCATCCCGGTTCTGTATGTGAGTAAAGAAGCAAAGAAAAAATTTTTGAAAGACGAATCTGCCTCATTGGATTTAAAGATCCATGTGAGTGTGAGCGAAAAAAAACGGATAGGCCACAACGTTATAGGGTTAATTGACAATGGCGCAAGCAACACCGTGATCATCGGAGCACATTATGATCACCTGGGTTATGGTGAAGACGGGAATTCAATGTACCGGGGAAAAGAAAAACTTATTCATCACGGCGCAGATGATAATGCAAGCGGTACCGCTGCATTAATTGAACTGGCAAAATTGCTCAAACAATCAAAGCTCAAGAACAACAATTATCTTTTCATTGCCTTCTCCGGAGAAGAGTTGGGATTATTCGGCTCAAAATATTTTACAGAACATCCAACCTTTGATCTGTCTAAAACAAATTATATGATCAATATGGATATGGTTGGAAGATTGAACGACAGTTCGCGGACGCTCACCATCGGTGGCTACGGCACTTCACCGGAATGGGGGGAATTATTCACGGACAATCATGACAAAAAATATTTCACGCTGAAATATGATTCCAGCGGAACCGGACCAAGTGATTACACTTCCTTTTACAGAAAAGATGTTCCGGTTTTGTTTTTCTTTACCGGTTTGCATAAAGATTACCATCGCCCCACAGACGAGGCAGATAAAATAAATTATATCGGGGAGTTACAGGTTGTGAAATATATTTTCGCATTAATGGAAACACTAAACACCAAAGGCAAACTGGCATTTACCAAAACACGGGAAACACAAACCACGACATCTGCGAGGTTTTCAGTGACATTGGGGATAATGCCCGACTATACCTTTAGCGGAACAGGCGTACGAATCGATGGAGTAAGTGATGGAAGACCCGCACAAAAAGCAGGATTACAGACCGGTGACATTATTTTACGCTTGGGAGACTACCCGATTTCTTCCCTTGAAAATTACATGCAGGCCTTGTCGAAATTTAAAAAAGGCGATGCCACCAAAGTAAAATATAAACGTGGCAGCGACGAAGCGGAAGTCGATGTTCGGTTTTAAAGCATAACTTTATTCTGCAAAAAATCATCATGAAATTAAAACTCAATGTTGACGACCTTTCTGAAGATTTTTTTGAAGACGCCCGTCTCCTGGGCATTGTAGCACCCATAAAAAATTATCAGTTCTGCTGGCAACTCAACCGCTTGTTTCAATTTAATTTCCGCATCAATAATGATATTGAGATTCAACTCACCAAAAAACAACGTAAATATTTTTTTGGCGTGTATGAATACCAGGAGCCGACAAGTTCACTTGTTCATTACTTGTACAACAATCAATTTGAAGGCGAATATTTATTGCCGGAATTCAGGCACCTGGATTTTTTATGGTTGCTGAAAGGAGATGTTGTCAATGATGAATCCCTGCATGAATTAATGAATTTGATCAAGACCATTAATTCGGTGCAATTGGTCACTGAACTTACCAATGAAAAAATTAAACACAAAACACATCTTGTTTTTTAAAAAAGAAATTTATGTGGAAAGAAGAAAACAATTCCCTGTACAGGAAGTTCGAGTTCAAAGATTTTTCGGAGGCCTTTGCTTTTATGGCAAGAGTAGCCCTTGAAGCCGAAAAGATGGATCATCATCCATTATGGACAAATGTCTACAACCGGGTAGAGATCTGGCTATCCACGCACAGCGCCGGAGATATCGTAACTGAAAAAGATAAAAAATTGGCAGAAAAGATTGACAGCTTTGTCAAAGGTTCATAGCTCAGGGATCATGGAAAGGTACGCATGATTAACGATGATCTTTAGTTAGCTATTCATGCTTGCTAAGAACTCTTCATTGCTTTTTGTTCCCCGCATACGTTTTAATAATTCATTCATCGCCTCTTCGGTATTCATATCGGTGAGATAAACGCGCAGTAAATTCATTCTTTGCAAAACATCTCTTTCCAATAAAAGATCATCTCTGCGTGTAGACGAGGCCGTTAGGTCAATAGCAGGGAATATGCGTTTGTTCGAAAGGCGGCGATCCAATTGCAATTCCATATTGCCGGTTCCTTTGAATTCTTCAAAAATCACTTCATCCATTTTACTTCCGGTATCTATTAATGCAGTTGCCAGGATAGTTAAAGATCCGCCATGTTCAATTTTTCTTGCCGCACCAAAAAACTGTTTCGGCTTTTGCATGGCATTTGCTTCAACACCTCCGCTCAACACCTTACCAGATGCAGGCGCAACCGTATTGTGGGCGCGCGCCAATCTTGTAATTGAATCCAATAAGATCACTACATCATGTCCGCACTCGACCAATCTTTTCGCTTTTTGCAAAGCAACTGTTGATACTTTAACATGCTTTTCAGCCGGCTCATCAAAAGTCGATGCGATCACTTCTGCCCTGACGCTGCGTTCCATATCCGTAACTTCTTCCGGACGTTCGTCAACCAACACGATCATTAAATAACATTCGGGATGGTTGGCTGCAATGGCATTGGCCACTGCTTTGAGCAGCATGGTCTTGCCCGTTTTTGGTTGCGCTACGATTAATCCGCGCTGACCTTTCCCAATGGGCGTGAAAAGATCCATTATTCTTGTTGAATAATCTGAGGGACTTACAAAAAGATTGAGCTTTTCATAAGGAAATAAAGGGGTCAGGTAATCAAATGGCACCCGGTCTCTGACTTCTTCGGGGCTTTTATTATTAATAGATTCGACTTTTAATAATGCAAAATATTTTTCGCCTTCTTTTGGCGGCCGTACAGAACCATAAACCGTGTCGCCGGTCTTCAACCCAAACAATTTTATCTGGGAAGGAGATACATAAATATCATCAGGTGAAGACAAATAATTATAATCGCTGCTGCGTAAAAAACCATAGCCATCAGGCATCATTTCCAATACGCCTTCCCCCTGTATTATACCGTCGAATTCAATATTAAAATTATCGTTGCGGCGATGCGGGTAAACCTTGTTTGCCTGCGAATCGCCATTGGAAGCACCAGCATCCTGGTTTTGTTCTGCTTCGGCTTGTTGTTGCTCTTTATCTTCTTCTGATTCTGAAACTTCATTTTCTCCGTTTTCTTCCGGAAAGGATAAACTACTGAGCTGCGGGGTCTCTTCCTCTTCTTCTCTTCTTTTTGGCTTCTTAATATTAAGTCTGTCGTCTTTTTTGCGGATATCTTTTTTAGGTTCGGGTTTCTTGTGTTCCGTATCGCCGCTTTCAACAATTGCTTCTTCGTTATTATTAGCAGTGGCTGTTTTGATAATGCGTTTGCGTTTTGATTTTCCGTCAGCAGCATCATCTTTTGTTTCGCTGGCTACAACGGCTTGTTTGTCGAGGATTTTGTAAACAAGATCTTTTTTGTCTAGTTTTTTGGCTCCTGAAATTTTTAATTGTTCTGCTATATCAAGCAGTTCTGGAACGAGCATGTCGTTCAATTGAATAATGTCGTACATAAAAAACTTGTAGGTTGAACACTAATAAACAGTTGGGCTGTTTTTGTTGAAAAAGGTTTTTGAAATGAATTTTGATTATGATGATCGGACTACTAAAACTGATGACTGTGAGCTTTGGATAAGGACAATCAGCTTATTTCCGGTACAATGTTAACATAAAAACGTAAAACTTAAAAAAATATTTTATTACCATGCCCTTGAAAACATGGGCCGCAGCGGCAAAAAGCCGGAAAATACGCTTATTAAAATGGGGCATTGAGCTTCCAATATGCTGTTTATCTTTGCGCCACACTAAAACATTCCTATTTCTTAAATACAAAAAAGATTATGTTCAATAAAAGAATAAAGATCAAAGAATTACTTGCAGCAGAACCGAAAAGCCAGGAGGCGACTGTAATGGGTTGGGTAAGGACTTTTCGCAATAATCAATTCATCGCGCTCAATGATGGTTCAACCAATGAAAATTTACAGCTAGTGCTTGAATTGGGCAGGTATGATGATGATCTTTTAAAGCGCATCACCACCAGTGCTTCATTAAAAGTCACCGGAATTGTTGTGCCTTCATTGGGAAAAGGACAAAAAATAGAACTGAAGGCATCCACCATTGAAATTTTGGGTGATAGTGATGCAGAAAAATATCCGCTGCAACCTAAAAAACACAGTCTGGAATTTTTGAGAGAAATCGCTCATCTGCGATTTCGAACCAACACATTCGGCGCTGTTTTTCGCGTTCGTCACGCACTTGCATTTGCTGTTCATAAATTTTTTAACGACAAAGGTTTTGTGTACATGCATACGCCGGTAATCACCGCATCAGACGCAGAAGGCGCTGGCGAAATGTTTAAAGTGACCACATTACCATTTGAAAACACGCCCCGCAATGAGGATGGCATAGTAAATTTTAAAGAAGATTTTTTTGGCCGCGCCACAAACCTAACGGTGAGCGGGCAGTTAGAAGGAGAGCTTGCAGCAACAGCATTCAGCGACATTTATACTTTCGGTCCTACTTTCCGTGCGGAAAATTCAAATACACCCAGGCACCTTGCAGAGTTTTGGATGATCGAACCGGAAATGGCTTTTTATGACCTGGAAGATAATATGAATCTCGCAGAGGAATTCATCAAATACATTGTTCAATATGCGCTGGAAAATAATAAAGAGGATATTGAATTTTTATCACAACGCTTGGCCGACGAAGAAAAACAATTGCCGCAGGACAAACGCAGCGAATGGGGACTGATGGAAAAATTGCAGTTTGTGTTAACGAATGCATTTGAAAGAATTACCTACACAGAAGCCATTGAAATTTTGTTGCAGAGCAATCATTATAAAAAGAAAAAATTTCAGTACGATGTGAGATGGGGAATTGATATGCAAAGTGAACACGAACGTTATTTGGTAGAAAAGCATTTTAAGAAGCCAGTCATTGTAACGGGTTATCCAAAAGACATTAAAGCGTTTTATATGCGCCAGAATGATGATGGAAAAACCGTAGCGGCAATGGATATTTTAGCGCCCGGAATCGGAGAAATTGTTGGAGGCTCGCAAAGAGAAGAGCGTCTAGATAAACTTGAACAACGAATGAAAGAAATGAATATCCCCATCAAGGAGATGTGGTGGTATTTAGATACGCGCAGGTTTGGAACGGTGCCACATGCAGGGTTTGGATTGGGTTTTGAAAGAATGGTCCAGTTTGTAACCGGCATGAGCAATATTCGGGATGTAATTGCATTTCCGCGAACGCCAAAGAATGCTGAGTTTTGATATGATTTGTGGAATCTGTCATGGAGCGCATCTAAATCACAAACGATCCCGATGGCAGAAATAAATATTCCGCAGCAAAAGTCAAATATAGGGGCGAGGAGAAGCAAAAAATTATCCACAAGAGTGGAGACTATATACGTGTTAGACCACGACCAGTAAAAAATTATAAAATATTAAAATTCTTTAAAAGAAACCAGATACTGAATATAGTAATCGCTATTCCAAAAACTCTCCATAATAGCATAGTAGATTTATCGTATGATTGGTCCGCGGGCAAAGGGATGAGCGGGCTATCTGATCGTCTTCGAACAAACCTGTTACTTAGTATAAGCGTCGGTTTAATTATTATAGAAATACCCATAATTAATAAAAAAATTAATCTTACTAATTGCATAAACTTTTTTTGCTTCTATATTCTCTTATTAGGGATTAGGATTATCCTTTACAGATGCTTTCATTATACTAATATAATAAAAATGCAGCGTGGAGCAGCCTTAAAGAAAATCTTTTACATCAACATCGAGAAATTTTGCAATAGCTATTAAGGTTAGAATTCTTGCGTTCCGGTAGCCTTTTCGAAATAAGACAATTCAGCATAATTCATTTTGAGCGTTTTGCTCATATTTCGTAAAGTGATTTTTTGAGATTTCTTATGCCGAAAAAAAAATTCTTGGCGAAAGAAAGTTAACAGCCTGATCACCATGACTTTTATTTCTTGACTTCATCAAGCGCCTGTTTTCTTGTAATCTCGGTCAACTTTTTTTCCAGAGCGCGTATCTTTGAATATAATAACAGTAATGCATAACCGAACCCGATAATGGCCAAATAGAATAACAGATCGGCGCCACGGCCAACACCAAGCCTGTGTGCAATTTTATTGGTTAATTCGGGAAAGATCACAAATACAATTCCGGATAAAAGTATCAAGGCAATAAGCAGCTTGTCCGCCGCGGCGCTTCTAAACCAACGGAAATAGGAAATAAGCGTTGCCAGTAATCCCACTAGAAGTATTATCTGTATGAGTTTCATGAATCAATTTTTTTAGCGATGAGATGAAAAAGGATATTAATCGAATTCATTATTCCCTGCCCTTTCTTCTTTGAATAATCCGTGTAGGTAATCGTTACCGGAATTTCTTTGAATCGTAAATTATTTTTCTTAGTGAGATACAATATTTCAGAAGCGTGAGCCATTTTGTTCTCTGAAATGATAATTTCATTCATTGCTTTTTTATTCAGCGCCCGCAATCCGTTGTGCGCATCGCTTAGCAAAATTCCGGTGTATATCCAATTCATATAGCGGGCGAGCTGCAAAATAATTTTTCGGACAAAAGGTATATTTTGTTTTGATTTTTTTTTTAAGAACCGGGACCCAAAGACAATATCACATTCATCCTTAATAATCGGTTCAATTAATTTACGAATGTCAGCAGCCTTATGTTGCCCATCGCCATCAAAATGAACAATAATCTCGGCATTTGATTTTTTTGCAAATTCCATCCCGGTTTGCAGGGACGCCCCCTGACCAAGATTAACAGCATGCTTGAGCAAAGTCAAAGAATGATTTTTTACTACCTTATCGATTTCATCCGTTGATCCGTCATCAACCATAATAATATTGTAATCATATTGAAGCAGATCTTTGAGCGTTTGTTCAATGACAGGCGCTTCATTATAAACCGGAACAATTACAAATATGGGTGATGAGGTCATTCTGCTTAAATTCACGCCAAATAATGACTGAAAATGTATTCTGTCAAAAATTTTTAATTTTACCGGCTAAAATTAAGAACAAAATCTTTCCTTAATCATAAACCTTTTACCATGGGCATTCCTGTTGTTGATCTCGCAGATTTTTTATCGGGCGATGAAAAAAGAAAAAGATCATTCGTGCAGCAAATCGGTAAAGCCTATGAAGATGTTGGTTTTGTTGCCGTAAAAAATCACGGAATTTCCGATAAGCTCATCGCCGACCTGTATCAATATGTGCAGCAATTTTTTTCTTTGCCCATTGATAAAAAAAAGAACTATGAAAAAGCAGAACTTGCCGGACAAAGAGGCTACACTTCTTTTGGCAAAGAACATGCAAAAGGAAGTGATGCGCCCGATCTAAAGGAATTTTTTCAATTTGGACAAACTGTTGAAGATAATGATCCCATAAAATCAGAATATCAGGATAATGTGACCGTGAATGAAGTGCCGCCATTCACTCCCACTTTTTTCAGCGCATATCGTGCATTTGAAAAGTCAGGAACGGCTTTACTACAGGCAATCGCCTTGTATCTTGATCTTGATGAAAATTATTTTGATGGATTTGTGCATAATGGAAATTCTATTTTACGCGCCATTCATTACCCGCCAATAACCCAGGAGCCGAAATCTGCGATCCGCGCAGAACAACATGAAGACATCAACCTGATTACACTATTGGTTGGTGCTTCGGCAGATGGGTTACAAATTCTAACAAAACAAAACGAATGGGTAGGCGTAACTTCTTTGCCTGAGCAAATTGTGGTGAATGTTGGCGATATGTTGCAAAGATTGACCAACAATAAACTGAAATCAACAACGCATCGCGTGGTTAACCCGCCAAGAGAAAAATGGCATACCTCCCGATTTTCAATCCCTTTCTTTCTTCACCCAAAAAGTAAAATGAGTCTAGCCTGTTTGCAAAGCTGTATCGATAAAGATCATCCAAAAGCATATGACGATGCTAGCGCCGGAGAATATTTAGAGGAGAGGTTAAGAGAAATAGGATTGAAGAAATAAATCCCCGTTTTTGCTTTATTCTGCATTTTTGTCTGCCTTTCATACCGTCATTTTGCCGTTCGGTGAAAATGCGATTTTTTTAAAAATTTTCTTTTTTTAAACGAAAGCCTTGCCCATATTGAATTTCATTCAAAACTCATTAGCCGTTTATGAGAATTACCTACTTTAAAATACTACTTTGTATTGCATAGTATTAAATTTTCCCTTAGCTTTGTTCTTGAAAGCTCATTATATAATTGCCAAGCCTATATACCTCTTCTCTTGAACGCCGATGGCAGTAAGGACGAGAGGTATAAGGCAAGGCTAAAAACAAGAAGACAATATGAATATTGAAAACACACAAAGCCAGATGCGAAAAGGGATATTGGAGTTTTGCATTTTGTCGATAATACGGCGAGGCGAAGCCTACCCTTCAGACATTGTGGAAGAAATGAAAGCGGCTAACCTAAACATCCTGGAAGGAACATTATATCCGCTGCTAACGAGATTGAAAAATGCAGATATGCTAACATACCGGTGGGTCGAAAGTAATTCCGGTCCCCCGCGCAAATATTTCTCCTTGACCGATAAGGGAGATGCGTTTTATAAAGAACTTGAAGCGACATGGAATGAATTAGCAAATGCAGTAAACGCACTCGCCAAAAAAACCACCGGATTAGGAGAAATGCATAACCAAAACCAATAAACTTCAACCTTTCAAATACATAATAATGA
Source organism: Chitinophagales bacterium (assembly GCA_021323755.1). GTDB lineage: Bacteria > Bacteroidota > Bacteroidia > Chitinophagales > Chitinophagaceae > Puia. Next base: position 40,819 of record JAJPKJ010000059.1, read on the forward strand.
AAAAGATCATCAACATAAACTTTCATAGCAGGGTAATCCCCATCGAGGAATCTGCTTATGATATTCTCAAACAGTATATAGAAAGCCTGCGAACATATTTTGCTAATGAAGAGGGCCGGGATGAAATCATCAGCGACATCGAAAATCGTTTTGCAGAATTATTTTCTGATCGCCTGAAAAAGGGCGAAACCTGCATTACCGATGAAGATGTGAATGCAACAATTTCAAGCATGGGACGGCCCGAAGATTTTGAACAGGAAGATATAAGCCAGGGAACCACTACAAACAATAAAACAAGCAGTAATCAGCAAAGCACTACTCAACAGCAGTCCCAACAACAGTATCAATATGATGGAACAAGAAGATTATATCGTTCAGAAAACGACAGATTACTGGGAGGTGTTTGCGCTGGCTTGGCAAATTACTTAAAACTTGATCCTGCAATTGTGAGGATTATTTTCGCACTGATCACCTTCGGCGGATTCGGACTCGGCTTTTTATTATATATTATTTTATGGATCGTTGTGCCGTCAAGGTCCCTTGCAACCAATATCAGGAAACGTTTGTACAGAAATCCCGATGACCGGGTGATCGGTGGTGTTGCCAGCGGGCTGGCGGCTTATTTCCATTGGGATGTTTGGATACCCCGATTGATTTTTGCATTGCCCTTAATTCTGGGCATTATTACATCGATTTTTAGAAATGCCTGGTTCGATTTTGATCCGGCTCCGGTATTTTTTACCGGTGGTTTCGGCGGGACACTATTCATCACTTATATTATTTTATGGATCGTTCTGCCTGAGGCATCAACTGCTTCAGAAAAATTAGAAATGCGCGGTGAAAAAGTAGACATCGAATCCATTAAGAATACGATCAAAAGCGATATGGAAGGTTTTAAAGGCCGCGCAAAAGAAATGGGGGAAGACATCAAGCAACGCGCTGAGCAATTCGCAAGTGATATAAAAAGATCTTCTCAAAATTTTGGCGCTGAAGCCGGACCTATAGCCAGAAAGACGGGAACCGGAATTGGTCATGCAATCGGTGTTCTGTTCAAAGCTTTCTTTTTGTTCATTGCTGGCGTGATCGCCTTCGCACTGATCATGGTCTTGATTGGTCTGTTATTCAGTGGCGTTGGGGTGTTCCCCTTTAAGAATTATTTATTGACCGGCTTCTGGCAGAACTTCTTTGCCTGGTCGAGTTTGTGTTTATTTCTTGGCATTCCCATTCTTGCTTTATTGACATGGTTAATTCGACGCATCATGGGAGTTCGTTCACGCAATCATTACCTGGGTTATGTTTTCGGAACGCTATGGGTTATCGGTTTGGTGTCCTTCATTATCTTGATCGCCTCGATTGGCAATGATTTCAGAAGCAAAGCAACGGTGCGGGAAGAAATTCCATTGATAAAACCGACCAACGGAAAAATGATAATAAAAGTGGCTGAAGAAAAAGTAAAATATTACGGAAGCGACTGGCTCGGATTCAACGATGATTGGGATTGGCCATTTTTTAGCCTGAATGAAGACAGTTTAATGTTAAATACAGTGCGCATTGAATTGGTAAAAAGTCATGATTCTGCCTTTCATAATTATTTAGTGAAAATCGGAAGAGGGCATAATCCTGCCATGGCTGAACAAATTGCTTCCAAAATAATGTTCACCGCCACCCAACACGATAGTATCATATTATTACCAAAAGGATTTGCCATTTCGCAGCAGGAAAAATTCCGGAACCAGCAAGTGCTTGTTGTTGTTGAGATCCCGGTAGGTAAAAAGGTTGAGGTCGACAAAAGCGTGAATTTTTATCGCTGGTTCAATATTAATATGAATCATCGCCGGGGATGGAATATTGACTGGAACGATGAATGGGATAATTCTTACAACTGGGATGATAATGTAGAATATATAATGACAAATGATGGTTTGGAAAGAACCCACAAAATAAAAGATGCGGATAATGATGATGATAATTCAGGCGAAAACTCAGAAAAAAAAGAAACTTATCATTACAAAAAAAATAACGACTCTTCGCCGTCACAAAAAGCCAAGGACTCGATAAAACCAAAAACGCAAAAAACACAATCAGAAAAAAATCAGCCTAAAAACGAAGCGCCACAAACCGTTCCAGTAAAACAGGCCAAATTATCAAGCAACGCCGAAGCAGAGCAAGCGTTTTCACCCGTTACTACGCTTGCAGAAATAATTTAAAGATGCTGCTCGCTTATTATTAGCAGCAGTTGGTTGAAGTTGGAACAAAAGGGCTACCATTTTGGTGGCTCTTTTTATTTATTGGCAGCCTGACTCTCATTTTTTATTTTCGCAATTCACAATCACTCATTCATGAAACAAACTCCGTTCACAAAAAATCATATTGCTCTTGGCGCAAAAATGGCCGAATTCGCAGGATACAATATGCCGATCAGCTACAGCAGCATCAACGATGAACATTTCACCGTTCGCAATAATGCAGGTGTTTTCGATGTAAGCCATATGGGTGAATTCATTTTGAAAGGGGAAAATGCACTTGCTCTTATTCAACGCGTTACCACAAATGATGCATCAAAACTCTCAAACGGAAAGGCACAGTATAGTTGTCTCACCAACAATGATGGCGGCATTGTGGATGATTTGATCGTCTATTGCATTGAAGAAAATAAGGTATACATGCTTGTTGTCAATGCCGCCAACATTGAAAAAGACTGGCACTGGATAACAAAGCATAACACCGAAAAAGTGGAGATGCATAATATCTCGGATAAAACCTGTTTGCTTGCCATTCAGGGACCAAACGCCACAAAAATTTTGCAGCCACTAACGGATACGGATATCCTGAATTTAAAATATTACACTTTTGTAAAAGGAAAATTTGCGGGAGTTGATAATGTATTAATAAGCGCAACAGGCTACACCGGGGCAGGCGGTGTTGAAATTTATTTTGAGGACAAAGACAATAATGCCGATATAATTTGGAATAAGATCTTTGAAGCCGGCGCATCCCAGGGAATTAAACCCATCGGGCTTGCCGCAAGAGACACCCTTCGTCTTGAAATGGGTTATTGCCTGTATGGTAATGATATTGACGATACCACCTCGCCGCTCGAAGCCGGATTAGGCTGGATAACAAAATTCACCAAAGATTTTACTGCCAAAGAAATTATTGAGGCTCAAAAAAAAGACGGCATTGAAAGAAAACTGGTTGGTTTTGAAATGCAGGAAAAAGGAATTCCGCGCCATGATTATGAAATCAAGGATTTTTCCGGGATGACCATTGGAAAAGTGACTTCAGGAACACAATCCCCCAGTCTTGGAAAAGCCGTCGGTCTGGGATATGTGCGCACGGCTTTTTCAAACATTGATACCAATATCTATATCAAAATAAGAGATAAGTTATTGTCAGCTAAAGTGGTAAAACTTCCCTTTAGTTAAATCAGTCATTGCATTAAAGAATGGAAGGATTTTTGCTGTATTCAATAGCATAAATATCCCTATGCCAACCATTCATCTCACCACTTTTGTTTCGGCGCCGGCAGAAAGAGTTTTCAACCTGAGTAGAAGTATTGAATTGCATAAAAAATCAATGTCACATACCAATGAACAAGTGGTTGCCGGAACAACTTCAGGATTAATAGAATTACATGAAACGGTTACCTGGAAGGCAAAACACCTTTTCAAAAACAGGATATTAAAATCAAAAATCACGGAAATGAAAAAACCATTTTCATTTACAGATGAAATGGTCAATGGCGATTTTAAAAGCATGAAACATGAACATCACTTCAAACAAATTGAGAACGGTACATTAATGATCGATGTTTTATATTTTGAGTCCCCTTACGGAAACTTTGGAAAATTATCGAATAAGATTTTTCTGGTTGACTACATGAAAAAATTGCTGGAGCATCGCAATGGAGTGATAAAGCAATACGCAGAATCTGAAAAATGGAAATTCATATTAAGTACTTAGCCTCCGCGCTCTTTTAAACATTTTCTTATCCGTTAATATCCTCGCTAATTAATCACTATCCTTTACATTTGCGGTTCTTATGGCAGAACCCAGACCTTCATTATACACCTCTTTGTCACCGGCACTCTTGCATTTGTATGATCTCAACAATACCGTTGTGGTTATTATTGATGTATTGCGGGCCACTTCTACCATTGCAACGGCATTGTACAATGGCGCAAAATGTGTTATTCCCGTGGACAGTGTTTCCAAATGCATTGAATTGGGAAAGCAAATTGACGGCATTACAGCAGGTGAACGCGATGGAAAAATTGCAGAAGGGTTAAAATACGGGAACTCTCCGTTTGAATATCCAAAAGAATTTATCAACGGCAAAACTTTAGTGCTCACCACCACCAATGGCACGAGACTTTTACACATGGCGCTGGAACGCGGCGCCAGCCAGATCGTTACCGGCTCATTTTGCAATTTGAATGTGGTGTGCAATTACCTGCTGTCAAAAAACAAAAATGTTATTTTAGGTTGTGCTGCCTGGAAGGACAAGGTTAACATTGAAGACCTGCTGTTCGCCGGAGCGGTTGTTCATGCAATAAAAAATAATTTTTCAATCAATTGCGATTCTTCTCAAATTGCCGAAACCCTGTTTAATAATGCACGCAAAGATCTTTTTGGATTTATGCAGGAAAAAAATGCTTCGCATTATAATCGCCTGATGGGCTTTGGATTGGAAAAAGATATTCGCTATTGTCTCACCATTAATAATGCAGATGTTTTGCCGTTTTACGAAGATGGTAAGCTGATCATCCACAAATAGAAAACAAAACGGATTAATGTGCGTTTATAAACCTCCCGATTTCGTAAACATAATCCTGTTCAAAAAATTATTTTTGCAGACTGTAAAAGGTTGAAAAAAAATACGATCCATATTGCATTAGTGGGAAATCCCAATAGCGGAAAGAGTTCTCTTTTCAATTCACTCACCGGATTGAATCAAAAAGTGGGCAATTTTCCCGGTGTGACCGTGGATAAGAAAACAGGCCACGCCGAGCTTGCGCAGGGGCTTCGCGCCAATATCATCGATCTACCCGGCACGTATAGCTTATATCCGAAAAGAAATGATGAATGGGTAACCTATAAGGTCTTGCTTGGGCAAGATTCCATTTCCGCATCCGACATGATCATTGTGCTATTGGTTGATGCAAGTAATCTAAAAAGAAATTTATTATTCTGTTCTCAAATAATCGATCTTAAAATTCCCGTCGTCGTTGCACTGACCATGATGGACATTGCCGGTAAAAAAGGAATTGAAATTGATATCGAAGGATTGGAAAGAGAACTCGGCGTTCCGGTCGTACAGGTAAACCCGAGAAAAAATAAAGGTATTGCGCAATTAAAAAAATCGATCGTGTTAACTGCGCAAAAAATGTATCACGCGCCTGTGCGCGACTTTATTCAGACCAGAAATCTTGCCGTTGACGCTGTTGATGGGGTGAAATCAATTTTTCCGGAACTGAGTGATTATGCCGCCGTGCATTATCTCATCAATCATGAAAGTTTTGATTTTGATAGTAGCACCCAGCATAAAATTGAAAACATAGAAAAAGCAAATGCATTTAATCCCACCAAATCACAGGCAGAAGAGATCATGCAACGATATGCGCGCATCAGGCAGATCATGCAACACACCGTCTCCGAACCCGATCCGCTGCAAAAAAAATTATTTACCGAAAGACTAGACGACATTTTACTACATCGTGTCTGGGGTTATATCATTTTGGTGGTTGTTCTTTTTATCCTTTTTCAAAGTGTCTTCTCGCTCGCGCAATTGCCGATGGATGGAATTGACTGGACGTTTACACAAGTCAAAAGCTGGGTTGGAAATATTTTACCTTCTTCCTGGTTCAGCAATCTATTGGTGAATGGAATATTGGCCGGACTAAGCGGCATCCTTGTTTTCATTCCGCAGATCATGATATTGTTCGGATTGATAACCGTGCTCGAAGACACCGGCTATATGGCGCGTATCAGCTTTCTAACGGATAAGCTTATGCGTAAAGTCGGGTTGAACGGAAAAAGCGTAATGCCAATGATCAGTGGTTTTGCCTGCGCGGTGCCGGCGATCATGAGCGCGCGCAATATTGAGAATAAAAAAGAAAGGCTATTGACCATTTTGATCACCCCCTTAATGAGCTGCAGCGCACGTTTGCCGGTTTATACCATTTTGATCTCGTTGGTAATTCCCTATAAAATATATTTTGGTTTTATCAGTTTGCAGGCAATTGTGATGATGGGACTATATGCCATGGGTGTGGTGATGGCATTGATCGTTTCCTATGTCGCCAAATGGTTTATCAATCTAAAAGAAAAAAGTTTCTTTATTCTTGAATTGCCTGTTTATCGTGCGCCGCGCTGGAAAAATGTTTTTGTAACGATGATAAGCAAAGCAAAAATATTTGTAACGGATGCAGGTAAGGTAATCATTGTGATCAGTTTGATATTATGGGCACTCAGCACTTATGGGCCATCCGGACGCACCAATACTATTTCACGACAGTACGATGAAAAAATAAAACAAAATCCAAACCAGGCCGCTGAATTGAACATGCAAAGACAATCGGCACTGCTCGAAAACTCCTACGCCGGTATTTTGGGAAAAACAATTGAGCCGGTGATTAAGCCCCTGGGTTACGATTGGAAAATTGGTATTGCCGTGATCACCTCATTTGCTGCACGCGAAGTTTTTGTGGGAACGATGGCCACATTGTACAGTGTGGAAGGAGGGAAGGATGCAGACCGCGAAACGCTGCGCCAGCGCATGGATTCAGCCAGGCGTCCTGATGGAAGCAAGGTATATAATCTTGCCTCAGGCATTTCTTTGATGATTTTTTATATGCTCGCCATGCAATGTATGAGCACCCTTGCTGTCGTCCGCCGCGAAACAAGAAGCTGGAAATGGCCGGCAATTCAACTTGTTTATATGACCGGTCTCGCCTACGTAATGAGCCTGATCGTTTATCAATTATTGAAATAATTCTTCTCCCAAAAGTTCAGTCAATTCTTTTTTAAATTGTTGTGGCGACTGAAAATGAATGATGTGAAAACCCAATTGTTTTGCCGGAACCAAATTGCGATAATTATCATCGATGTAAACAGCTCTTTGTGGATCGATATCAAAGCGCTGAATTAATCGTTGGTAAATTTCGGAAAACGGTTTTCGCGTTTTTTCTTCTCCGGAAACAATTCGTCCTTCAAACCAATGTAAAAATTCATACAGTTCAAGTGCGACAGGGAAAGTCTCCGCGCTCCAATTGGTCAATGCATACAAATGGAGGTCCGTACTGTGCTTCAAATGATGGAGTACTTCAACGGTTTCATGAATGGGTCCGCCAAGCATTTCCTGCCATCGATCATAAAATGCCCGAATGTTCTTCTCATGCTCCGGGAATTTCTTCACCAATTCTTCTGTTGCCACCTGCAAACTTCTGCCTGCATCCTGTTCTTCATTCCAGTCTGAAGTACAAATATTCTTATAGAACCAATTTCTTTCCTCTTCATTTGGAAAGATGTTTTTATAAACATAATCCGGATTCCAGTCTATCAATACACCGCCAAGATCAAAAACTATTGTATCAATTTTTAGCATAAATATTATTGTTATCTGATTTTCATTAATCGTTCCACTGCACTTTGAAGTGTTTCTTTTTTCTTGGCGAAACAAAAGCGAATCGTTTTACTATCCATTCCCGATTTATAAAATGCCGAAACGGGAATCGTTGCCACTCCGTATTCTTTCGTTAAACGAATCGCAAACTCCTTATCATTTTCATTACTGATATTATTGTATTGATACAGCTGAAAATAGCTTCCATAACTAGGTAAGGAGGTAAATTTTGTTTGCAACATCAATTGGTGAAAATAATCTCTTTTGTCTTGCATGAAAGAGGCAAGAGACAGATAAGATTCTTCGCGCGCAAGAAATTCTGCTAATGCTACCTGTGCGGGCGAATTACAACTAAAGCAATTGAATTGATGAACTTTGCGGAACTCGTTCATCGCTTCTGCGGAAGAAACACAATACCCAAGTTTCCAGCCTGTGCAGTGATATACCTTCCCAAATGAAAAACAAACAAAGCTTCTTTGAAGCAGATCCGGATAACGAAGAATGGAAAGATGAGGGATATTATCAAAGATCAAGTGCTCATACACTTCATCGCTTAGAATAAATATATTCGTTCCGTCCACCATTTCGCGAAGCTGTTCAATATCGTGTTCTCGTAAAACAGCACCCGTGGGATTATTCGGTGAGTTCAGCATGATCATTTTCGTCCTGGGATTGATTTTCTTTCGTACTTCATTCCAATCAATCGAATAATCCGGTGCCCGCAGACCAATCAATACCGGAATGGCTCCGTTAATTTCAACATTCGGAATATAGCTGTCGTAAGCCGGTTCAAAAATGATTACTTCATCGCCTGGTTGTAATACTGTGGTCAATGCTGTATAGATAGCATAAGTACCGCCCGGAGTAATGGTTATTTGCGTTTGTGCATTAACATCGGTTTTATACAAGAATTGGATCTTTGCAGCAATCGCTTCACGCAAGCCGATATAACCCTGCATGGGTACGTATTGATTAAATCCCTTTTTCATGGCTGCATTAACCAATGCGATCAGCTCCTCATCCATTTGATAATCGGGGAAACCCTGCCCAAGATTGATCGCATGATGTTCCGTCGCCAATGCACTCATTACCGTAAAAATGGTCGTGCCGACATCAGGAAGTTTTGATCGAATATGCAAAGTGAAAATTTGAAAATGAATTTATCCTATTATCGCTGTGGCTTCAATTTCGATGAGGTAATCTTTGGCAATCAATCCCTTTACTTCGATCATCGAAGTACATGGGCGAATATCCTTAAAGAATTCTCCGTGAGCCTTCCCATATTCTTCCCATTTCGAAATGTCGGTTACAAACATGCGCGTCCGAACGACATCTTTTAGTGAAGATCCGGCGCGTTTAAGCACCTTTTCAATTTTCCCAATAATAAATTTAGTCTGCTCATAGGCGTTATCTTGTCCCACAACTTGGTTATTTTCATCAACAGCAACGGTGCCTGTTACTTCAACAACATTCCCAACTTTTATAGCCCGGCTGTAACCAACAATTTCTTCCCAGACTGCGCCGGAAGCGTAATTAATCCTTTCCATATCCTTTATTTTGTTTCAAAAATCGTTTTTCAACAAACAGACTTCAAAATGTTTCTTTTGTCCAATTGATTTTAATTCCGGTTATTAAAGTTTTATTTCAACATTTTCTTCGCCAATGAGTTGCTCATTATTCAACCGCAAAAGAATCTGGGCAACCGTCAAAACATCTTTTTGACAATAGCTGACGATTCTTCCCAGATCTTGCTGGTTCCAATATACATCGTATACCATGCTCCCATCCATATCGTCTTTTGGCGTAGGAACGCCCAATACCTGCGCCAATAAATTCAGTGATGTAAAATTCTTATAATCGCCGAATTTCCATAATTCCATCGTGTCAAGGTGCGGAATTTCCCAGGGGCGTTTTCCTGATAAATTTAAAATACCGGGTATGGGAATATTATGAACGATCAATCGACGGCACAAATAGGGAAAATCAAAATCCTTCCCGTTATGCGCGCATAAGAATTTACTGCCTTCGAAAGCCCATTTATTAATCATGTCGCAAAAATCTTTCAGTAATAATTTTTCATCGTGATCATAAAAAGATTTGAGCAGTAGTTTTTTTTCTGAACCTTCACCGGAAATTATTCCGCAGCTTATGCAAATTATTTTCCCAAACTCTGCATAAATTCCGGCACGATTATAAATGATATCCGGTGTTTCTGTCTGTTTATCTTTCGCAATCAACTCAGCTTTTCTTGTCCATAATTTCTTCCATTCTTCCGGCACATTTTCATAAGCGCTGAATTGCGGAACGGTCTCAATATCGAGAAACAAAATATTCTTGAGCGGATAAGGCAGCATGAAAATTATTTTACAAGAATTTATCCCCCTTTTTACGTTTCACTTTCGCAACATATTCTTTTATCTCCTGTTCTTTATCTTTTTTGCAGATCAATAGCGCGTCGTTCGTATCAACAATGATAAAATCTTCGAGTCCCTGCAACACGACCAATTTTTCGTTTGGCGCATGAACCATGCAATTGATGGCGTCGATGGGCAACACGTTATTTCCCGCAATTGCATTTTCGTGTTTGTCTTTCGGTAAATTTTCATACGCGCTGTTCCAGGTTCCCAAATCACTCCAGCCAAAAGAAGAAGGAATTACATAAACGTTATCGGCTTTTTCCATAATGCCAAAGTCAATGGAAATATTGGTGCATAATGGATAAATATGTTCAAGCGCCTTTTTTTCATCCGGCGTATTGAACTTGTCTTTATCGGTCATGAACACATCATACATTTCGGGCAAATATTTTTCAAATGCTTTGATGATATTTTTCACGCGCCAAACAAAAATACCGGCGTTCCATAAGAAATCTCCGCTCGTTAAAAAAGTCTTTGCAAGTTCAGCATTTGGTTTCTCAGTAAATGTTTTTACTTTATAAACATTATCTGTGACCGATTGCGGTTCGTGCTGAATGTAGCCGTAGCCGGTGTTTGGTGATGATGGCTTTATTCCCAAAGTAATAAATGCATTGTGCTTATTGACGAAACTCAATGCCTCCAGGCAAACCTTATTAAAATCCATTTCATCTAATATAAGATGGTCGGAGGGAGCAACAATCAGTGACGCTTCTTCATTTTTTTGATGGAGCTTGAAGGAAATATAAGCGATGCAGGGGGCCGTGTTTTTTCGTGATGGCTCGCCAAGAATATTTTCTACAGGCAAATCCGGCAATTGTTCCTTTACAATGGATGCATATTCCGCAGAGGTTATTACATAAATATTTTCCCTTGGTATGAAGGCAAGAAATCTTTTAAAAGTAGATTGAATAAGCGTTTCCCCCCTATTTAAAATGTCCAGAAATTGTTTTGGAAAGTTTTGACGGCTCATTGGCAAAAAACGGCTTCCAATGCCACCCGCCATAATCGCTACGTAATAATTATTATTCATGATAACTTGTTAATCAATCCAATTGCAAATGCGTTTATTGATAAGTATGCAAATTGAACTGATTAGGCAAATGTATAAAACCTTCTGTTGATTCTGTGTTGGCATTAATAAACTGATTGATAACATTTATGCAATAAATTTTAACAAATTGTACTTTATAGCGGTTCTATTTTTTGTAACTTCGCTGTCCTTAAAAAAATCTGGAAATACACATCCGGCTTTGATACCGTTCTGAGGAAATTGAGCAATTACTTCTGATGGTTTCCGTTATTTTCAGTAACTTAAATAATTGTAAGTCCAGATTTATTGTGTGATGGAAAATTTTTGTTATGTCAACAACCTCAACTAAAAAAACATCTGTAAAAAAAATAAAAGAGAGCAACGGAAGTACATCCAAAGAATTACTGTTGCAGTTACAGGAGCATTTTGGCTTCGATGGATTTAAAGATAACCAGGAAACAATCATTCAAAATCTCCTTGCCGGCAACGATACCTTTGTTATTATGCCAACCGGCGGCGGAAAAAGTCTTTGTTACCAGTTGCCCGCAATTGTAAGCAAAGGCGTTGCCATCATTGTTAGTCCGCTTATTGCACTAATGAAAAACCAGGTTGACCTGGTAAGAAGTTACAGTAGCAGAGATAATGTGGCGCATTTCTTAAATTCTACATTAAATAAAAAACAGATCCGCGAAGTTCATGATGATCTCTTGAACGGGCACACCAAAATGTTATATGTTGCCCCTGAAACATTGACCAAACAGGAAAATCTCGAACTCTTCAGCGACCTGGAAATTTCATTTTTTGCGGTAGATGAAGCACATTGCATTTCCGAATGGGGGCACGATTTTCGTCCGGAATACAGGCGGCTGCGGGAGATGATGGATCAGATAAATCCGAATGCACCAATGATCGCCCTAACGGCAACGGCTACCCCAAAAGTGCAAAGTGATATTGTTAAGAACCTGGGATTGCGCGATCCTAAAATATTTATTTCTTCTTTTAATCGACCCAATCTTTATTATGAGATCCAACCAAAGATCAAAAAGGAAGAAACGATAAAACACATTGTAAAATCAATCGTTCAAAATAAAGGCAAAAGCGGGATCATTTACACATTAAACCGCAAAACCACAGAAGAACTTGCTGACGTTCTGGTTGCCAACGGCATCAAGGCTGTTGCCTATCATGCAGGATTAGACAGCAAATTACGAGCAGAGAGACAAGATCTTTTTTTGAATGAGGACACCCAGGTTATTGTTGCCACCATTGCATTTGGAATGGGCATTGATAAACCTGATATTCGCTTTGTAATCCATTACAATATTCCAAAAAGCATTGAGAACTATTACCAGGAAACCGGCCGTGCCGGTCGTGATGGATTGGAAGGAAAATGTATTTTGTATTATTCGCACAAAGACGTTTCCAAGATAGAACACTTAATGAAGGATAAGCCGCTCACTGAAAGAGAGATCGGTGCGCAATTGATAAACGAAACGGTGGGTTACGCAGAAACCGGCGTATGTCGACGCAAGGTCCTGATGAGTTATTTCGGCGAAGAATATACCGAACACTATTGCGGAAATTGCGATAACTGTTTGCATCCTAAAGAAAGAGTGGAAGCAAAGGAAAATGCAGTTAAGGTATTGAAGGTGGTCAAAGCCCTTGACGAACGTTTTGCCACAGACTATACCGTGAATGTCATCATCGGCCGGTTGACGCCGCAAATACAAATGTATCGCCATGAAAACATGACCCAATTTGGGATCGGAAAGGAAGAAAAAGATTATTACTGGCATTCATTAATAAGGCAATTGCTTTTGGAAGGATTATTAAAGAAGGATATCGAAGATTATGGTGTCTTAAAATTCACCAAAAAAGGTGAAGACTTTTTAAAGAAGCCAAAATCATTCAAAATAGTGCTGAATAATTTATTCGAAGAAGCAAATGAAGATGATGATGAAACGAGCGAAGGAAATAACGGCACCGCTGCAGCTGATGAAAAACTATTTGAGTTCTTAAAAGAATTAAGACAGAAGGAAGCCAAGAAAAAATCTCTCCCTCCATTTGTTATTTTCTTAGAGACCTCCTTGCAGGATATGGCTACTTTATATCCAACATCAGTTCAGGAATTAGAAAAATGCCAGGGAGTAAGCAAGGGAAAAGCGATGCGTTATGGCAAACCTTTTATTGACCTCATCTCAAAATATGTTGAAGAAAATGATATTGAAAAGCCCGAAGATTTTGTAATGAAAAGCGTTGTAAATAAAAGCATGAACAAGGTTTACATCATTCAGCAGGCCGATAAAAAAATTCCCTTGGAAACCATAGCAAAAAATAAAGACATGCGCCTGGATGTTTTGTTGGAAGAAATGGAAACCATTGCAGCAAGCGGAACCAAATTAAACCTCGATTATGCTGTCGATGAGATGCTGGATGAATATGAACAGGATGAAATAATTGATTATTTCAAAAGTTGCGAAACAAGCAGTCTGGATGTTGCAAAACAAGAGTTATCAGAAAGCAATTTTAGCTGGGAACAATTAAAAATTATGCGCATTAAATTTTTGAGCGAATACGGCAATTAATTATCCATTTTTGAGTATTAATTATTAATTTGCCGCCCCGTTGGTGCGGTAGCTCAGTCGGTAGAGCAAAGGACTGAAAATCCTTGTGTCGGCGGTTCGATCCCGCCCCACACCAC
>JAJPKJ010000048.1 GCA_021323755.1 Chitinophagales bacterium
GGTCCAACGCCTTTGAGATATTCGATCGGATTATTTAATATGCCTGCAGCAGCGCGGATAAAATTATTTTCAGTAAAAGTAAACAAAATAAAAGTAGCGAGGCTACCGCCATAGCAAGGTTAGGATCTCAGTCGGCATTTAACAAGGAATCATTTATTGATGTCCTCCCATTTGTAGAATGACATCATCGAGTTTGACGCCGATATGTCTTTCAATATCAATTTTACTTACATTAAGATCGCGCTGCAACTGCAGCTTTTTTATTTGTTCGTCTATATACTTGTTGTTGGCGCTGTTGAGATCTTCTATTTTTATAACGTTGTCGCTAAAATCCTTTTCCGCCTTTGTATAAGCAGTATATGCGTCTTGGGTTATTTGGTATTGTATTTCGAGTTTTTGATTTGTTAGCAGATAATCCTCATACCTGGTGAGAATATCCGCTTTTATCAAGCGAAACCGGTCGTTTCTTTCTGCTTCAGCGATTAATTCTTTCTCGTAAGCGATCTTCACATTGTTGCTGGTTTTAGAAAAAATATCCAGTGGGATCTGAATACCAAAATTATAACGAGGATAGTATCCAACATAGTTATTGCCCGCTGCTTTGGGGTCAATTGAAAATTCATTAAGGTTACCTGCTGCCGTAATTTGACCGAGCCAACTGTTTTTTGCCAAACGTATTTCGTATTCAGCGATTGTTACATTATGATCAGCAATTTCATAAAGCGGATCTTGCAGCGCCAATTGTACCAAGCGCTCCCTGATGTCAACGATTCTTGCAGAATCTGCATTGAGCCTATAGGGACTTGTTCTGCCTTGCTGGTTTGATTTTACTTGCGCATAAATAATTGAGTTACAAAATAATAATGCTAGAAACAATGTTTGCTTCATGTTTTTCAATTTAAGGGTTTTGGGCCTGAACCAGGTTGATGTCATCATAGTTAGGCAATTTTATAAAAAATACTAATGCTCCTAAAAAATAGAAAATTCCTGGTTCCAAGACCAGCGCTATTTGAGAATACTGGCCTACCATTAAAGTAAACACCATCGTAACCAAAGCTATACAATGATTTTGGATTTCCAGATTTCGTGCGCGGTAAAAATTTTTGATGCCACTGCGTAAGAAAAGGTAGTAGCAAAAAAGCAAAATACCAAGTCCAATGAACCCCTGCTCGGCAAACACTTTCATGTAACCGCTGTCCGGAGTAAAGTGTTCAAGGTAATGACCGGGATTATATTTTGATCCCTCACTTACACAAGTATAGATACCACCACCCATGGGATGATCGTATAAATATGGTTGAACACGATGACGGTTAATATCTCTCACCGCTGCTGAGGCATCTTTTGTTCCATTAAACGTTGAACGAACTCTTTCTATAGCCGGTGGATGCCATGGCGAAACCATCAGCGCTACAAAGCCAAGCAAAGCGATAATGGCAAATATCATTGTTCTTCTTTCATAAATCGTAGCAATGCAATAAAAAGCGATACCTGCAACCATCATCAATGTTGCGGTGCGGGTGCCGGAATAAATAAAACCAAATGAATTAATAATTGATGCGATTAATAGCCAGGTTTTTATTTTTTTGTTTTTTTCACGGATGGTCAGAATAATGCATTGCATGGCTACCGAAGCAAACAATACCCCGGAAGTTGCCGGATCGGATAAAGTAGAGAACTTACGGAGTAATCCGCCTTGTAAGAACAGTTGAAGTTGCAACGGTCGCGCATTTAACCAATTCCATTCAAAGGCCGCAAGACCAAACCACTGCTGCTTGCAGGCATATGCTGCGAGTATGGTTACAAAAACAATCCAGAAATAGATAAAATATTTAAATGTTTTCCACGAATTGAGCAGGCAATAACAAATAAGTACAAAAAAAAGCTGGAGTATATATTTTCTGGTGTAGCTAAACCAACCCAATTTGCTAAACATGTTTGGGTTTAATACTTGTATGATATAGTATGCAAACAGTAGAGATAATCCTACAAAAAGAGGACTGTAAAAAAACTTCCTGTCAACCTCACTACGCAATTTATATTTCAATATCACGCTCAAAAGGAGCAGATAGAATAATCCATCCGTAACGCTGGCGTAAGGGAAATCGATATTGCTTGGTAATCTTTCGAGGAGGGGTGGCAGCGCAGCAAAAGCAATAGTAAAATATAATCCGAAATAAGGATATCGAAAAAATAAAGCAACAATAAAAATAACGGCAAAAGCCCCAAGTATTCCTATTCCCACTTTAACATCAATCAAGGCTGTGCCACTGGCTATGCCGACTGCCAGCAGTCCAAAAATAATATAGCCCAAACCTGTTTTTAATTTTTTATCCAGGAAATGATACCTGAGCCATTCTTTAAAAGGACTACTTTTTTTTATGACGCTGAAGTTATTCATCAGGCTTAGAAAAAAACGAATTTAATAAACATGAAAATTAAAAAAAGAATGAATATGGTTGTCGTCAATACTTCCATCAGTTGTTTTACCGATTTTTCCTGTTTCGACATTCAAGTAATTATTTGTCGGTTAAAAAGGTTTCATAATAGGCATCACCCAACATGCCAATGCTATTTTCCCAACTGTGGGTAAGTGCAAAACTTCTTCTTCTTTCTTTTTCTTCTTTATTCTGAAATAATTTGTTGGTAAGAATGAATCGAATTTTGTCAGCATAGTCTTCTTTTGTTTTGCACAGGAAAACATAATCACCAAACATTTCCATTGCCTCAGTCACCGTTGCAACAACCGGCTTGCCCATGGCAAGATATTCATCTATTTTTCTCGGATAATTACCTACGGTCATGGGATTAAGTGCCTGAGGATTTATGCAGATATCGAACTGAAAAATATAGGTAGGCACTTCTTCCGGTTCTATTCTTCCAAGAAAATAAATATTCTTATATTTTTCAAGATAGCTTTTCTTAAAAAGCTCGTCGGGGGGGCCAACCATAACAACGCTGCAATCGGGAAATGATTTTGCGATATGCTCTATAACAGTAACGTCTAACCGCATTTCGGTAATTGCGCCGCAATACCCGATAATCGGGTGGGGAATGTTCGCCATTTTCTGCGGAACGGGAAAATTGTCGAAAATGAAATTTTCGTAATCGCAACCTTGTCCGATATCGAAACTCTTATCATTCCATTCCGATGCATATCTGGCCAGATAGGCAGAATTGGCAACCACCAGATCGGACTTTTGCATTATCTTTTGTTCCAACCTTGTTCCATGTTTTTTGAAATAGGGTTGTACAGTTAAAAAATCGCGGAGGTAAAAAATGTATTTACTGCATTCCGGCAAAAGCTCTTTTTGGTAAAAGCCGCGATAGAAATCATTATCATTGATCAATATCGCATCTTTAAAAGATAATTTTTTTACAGCTTTATTAATTGCAGCAGCAAGACGTTTATTATTTATCTTATTTAAGAAATCATACACCCAATTCACCGAGATCCAATTGATGGATTCCAACACAATATTTGGATTATAGACCCACAGGTTTTTTTGGATTTCCGTCAACTCCAACTTCTGCTTAGAGACACTCTTATCTTTTTTCTTTCTTAACAATGAATTTCTGTCCGGAACCCTGCTCACAAACAATACTCTGTTGTTTCGCGCAAGTTCGTAAGCCATCTCTTTGAAATTAAAACCAATCTCCAGGTCCCACGGCTGAAAGCTGAACAGAATAATATCCTTATTATGAATGAAGTTGTGTTTCATGAAAATGTCCTCAATTATCTTAATGCAAAGCCAATTATATTTTTTACCATTTTTCGAATTTTCTTTTGATCAGATTAAACATCAAGATAATCTTTCTCAACGTTATTCAAAATTGCGCCGATAAATTTATCCGGAGCAGCTGCTTTTACAAACTGAATGGATTCTTTGTCAATTTCCCCTAAAGAATTCTTTGCTGAAAAAACGACCATAATGGCATCCGCATATTTTGAAAGCTCTTTACTATCAGAGTGACTATCCAATGCAGCGCCTTCAATGAAAATAAAATCGTAATGCTGGCCTACTTTATTAAGATTAGACAATAAATTATTTTTTGGCAAGACTTCCGCCGGCGTATAATTGCCCTCATTGCATCCAATGATATCAACGTTTGGAATATCGGTGAGCGTTGTAATTCCCCAGATCTTATCTGTTGGATTATCCTGCACACCCAGGCTAAAATTCTCCAAAGTTGGTTTTGCAGAAAACTTGCGGGTTATCGTATTGTTCGAGAAGTTGGAATCTATGATCAGGATTTTCTTCTTCGTCATGCTGAATGTGTATGCCAATGCTTCAAGAAGCGTGCTTTTGCCTTCCTGTGATTTTAAACTGGTAACGAGGATGATTTTTTTATTCGTGCTCTCTAATTCAAAACGTAATTTTCTAAAACTTTCAATAAAAAACTGGTTATTATAATTTGCGTTTTGTACATCGGTCATGTCAAAATTTTCTTTCATCGGTCTTTTGGCAATATCCATTCTATTCACGATTGTCAATAATTTCAATTTTGTTTCTCTCAAAAAAATTGAAGGACTTCTCAAAGAGGAATCCAGGAACTCAAGAATCAAAATGATAATACAGGTGATGAAAAGAATGCCGATGCCCGAAACCCCAACAATAACGCTTCTGTACATTGGCTGCGCTTTGATTGGTGGTTGACCGATCAATGTTTGTTTGAAATTAAAATCGGGATTAACCTCCAGATCCTGTGAGGTGAACTGGCTGCTCTTGTATTTGGCCAATTCATCTTGCGCACTCTTGAGATCATTTTCAAACGCATTGGCAACAACTTCTGTTCCGCCTCCGGAATTCGCTATTCTTCTGAATTCACTTGCCTGGTTTTCATAAAGAGAGATATTTTTCTTCGAAGCCTCAATATCAGCCAAGAGCTCTTGCTTTTTACTATTTAAATTATCACGTGTCGTTTCTATTCGTTCTGCGGCCCTGGTTGGATTTGTACCGGTTGAAGTTGATTGAGAAAGAGAGGTCATCTTGGTGGTATTACTCTTTATTTTCGCTTCAATATCAGGATCGTTCCCGCCTTTTTGGGCCAATTGAACAGAAAGATTTTCATTTTCCTTTTTTAATCGTAAATACTCGGCGTTATTATTATTTTGAGGTACAACGGTGGTTGTATTCGATGTATTATTGTCCAGATCGGCCAATTGATTAATGACCGCAGTTAACTGGGCATTTAATTTGTTTAGGTTTGTTTGTTCGTTGGTAACCGCAGTGGTCGCTTCAGCAGCGCTTGATATTGCCGCTCCGGTTGCATCGCCGGTTTTTGACATACCATTAGTAGCGCGAAATCTTTCCAGCCGGTCGCGTAAACTATCAACCTTTTTTTGTTGAGCTTTTGTGAGGCTATCTATTTTATACAGAGACTCTCTTGTTCTTGATGAAGTGAGCGAGAAATAGAATTCCTGGAATTTTATACCGATGGTATTCACTACAAAAGCGCTTAGCTCCGGGTTTCTTGAAGTATATAAAATATCAAGAAAATCCGAATTCTTTATGCGCTCGATCGTCAGCTTTTTAGAAATATGATAGTCGTCGTATTCATAAAGCAACATCAAATCAAATACTCTTTTTTCGTCCGACTCATAATTGTTCAATAAAGTCAGCGTATTGAGCTTTTTATGCAAAATCTCTTTTGCTTTTTGAAAATCCACGAAAGTATATGCCGTGTCTTTTTTATCTTTTTCAGTCAATTCCGTAAAAGGATGGGAGTTCTCAATATCATGCAATAAAAGCTCATAGGACAACATCCCCAAAACAGTTGGGGATTGGAAGGTCTCGATTACATTATTAAAGCGAAGGTCAATTTGGTTGATATCAAAAACCTCGCTGGTGTTCAACGCTACTTTGCTTGTTTGGGTAAGACCTGTGGAATACTGTGCCTCAGACACATAGGATTTTTTCATGAAAAATGTAAAAACCAATCCAGCAGCAAATCCAATAAATGTCGTTGTAATTATAAGCCACTTCCTGCCTAATAATGCTTTTAAAAGATAATTAAAGTCCATTGGGGTTATTTTCTGAGTTCAATATTAATAATTGAAATATTATAACGTCTTTTTGGCAATTAGCATATATTTCTACAAAAAAATGTTTTTTAATGGTTTAAGGCGAAAGATTTTCATAGGAAATAAAGAATCGCGATGAGGAGTTATAAGCAATGTCAATTTTTTAAAACGCAGTAAGCTCTGAGCAATTCAGCCAAAAATAGGAATTATTTTTAAATACCAAAATAATAAGAAAACAAGCCAAAAGAGAACGCAAATTACTTATTAATAAATAATTATGCGCCTTAAATACTATTCGATTTTCAGAATCGTTTATAATTTTTCATTTTCGATCGACATACAATGGGCACATTAAAAATACTTTTTTGGATAAGTTTATTTATTGTTTTTTATAGCTACTTCGGTTATGCTATCTTGTTGTATTTACTGGTTCAGCTAAAAAAGGTATTTTCATCTTCAAAGGCTAAAACGGTATTGCTCCAGGAATTTGAGCCTGAAGTTACATTGATCGTTTCTGCCTATAACGAACAGGATTTTATAGAAAAAAAAATCAGGAACACCCTTGCCCTGGATTATCCTACTCAGAAACTAAAGATCATTTTCATTACCGACGGCTCTTCAGATAATACTCCCCAAATAATTGCGAAATTCAAAGAAATCCAGTTGCTTCATCAGGCAGAACGCAGGGGCAAACTCGCTGCGATGAATCGTGCGATACAATTTGTGCAAACTCCTGTTGTTATTTTTTCCGATGCCAATACATTACTAAACACTGCTTGCATAAAAGAAATTGCAAAACATTATGCGGACCCTTTGGTTGGCGGTGTTGCAGGAGAGAAAAAAGTAGTAAATGATTATGAAAATACGGCAGCCGGTGTCGGAGAAGGGTTATACTGGAAATACGAATCCTTCTTAAAAAAATTGGATTCTTCTCTTCATTCTGTAGTTGGCGCTGCGGGTGAGTTGTTTTCTGTAAGAACAGATTTATTTGAAAAGGAAGAAAAAGAGGTTATCATCGAAGATTTTGTTCAGTCTCTGAAGATATGTATGAAAGGGTACGTGATCAGATATGAACCCAATGCTTATGCGATTGAAACATCCTCGGAATCCATGAAAGAAGAAGAAAAAAGAAAGATCAGAATTTGTGCTGGGGCATTTCAGGCGATGGGAATCCTGAAAGGGTTGTTTAATGTCTTCAAATACCCGGTTCTGTCCTTTCAATTCATTTCGCACCGTATTCTACGCTGGACTCTTTGTCCCATTTGTCTGATAATCTTATTTCTGGTAAATATCATCATTGTCCTTCAGGATCAAGCCGTATTTTATAGTGCAGTCTTAGCAGTTCAGGGCTGCTTTTATATTTGCGCATTAATTGGATGGTTTTATGCAAATAAGAACATCAAGCTTAAAGCACTTTATATTCCCTACTATTTTTTCTTTATGAATATTGCAGTTTTCTTAGGGTTTAGAAGGTTTATTATGAAAAAGCAAACGGTGCTCTGGGAGAAAGCGGTACGCCAAAAAACAGCTTAATCACCGTTTTATAGGGTAATTCCCAGTAATAAGGAGTAATTGACGTGCTGTTAATAAAAAAAATGCCCTCAATGTTTGGCTATTAGAAAATTGTTATTATTTTTACCACTGATTAAGTATCCAATGTAGATTCAAATCCTCTGAACTCCTCATTAATTCAGTACTTATCTATCTACAAAAATCCCTTGGAAATCCCCCGCCGATACCTGTTTAACGCACAAAATTCTAAGTAAGTTTATATTACACATCCTTAAAGCCATACTTCTTTTGCAGGAAGTAGTTTCGTAAAGCCAATACCTTTTGTGAGCCCAGTATCTGATGATGTTACCCTATTAAAAAATATTGGTTTTAAACTAAGCACTTCTGCCCATGAAAAAGCAAATTTTAGCAATAGATGATAGCAAAGCAATCCGCTTTTTGCTTCAGACCATACTCAGTAAAGACTACCAGGTAATAACTATGCCGGATGGTTGTTCAGCAATGTATTGGCTTTCAAAAAAGAATTTACCAGATTTAATTATTGCCGATCCTCAGCTACCCGATATGGACAATTGGGAATTAATCCATCAACTCTCGTCAAGCGGGATTTATGGGGATATTCCTCTTCTTGTTTTATCTGCTTTGGATAATCAGGAAACGCAGGTTAAATGTATTGAGTACAGCGTTTCAAAATATTTTTTGAAACCTTTTAACCCGGTGGACTTATTGACGTCTATAAACAACCTTATGAAAAAACAAGTGGTTGACAAGAATTTTTTTAATGCTAACTAATGGCGCTACCGTAATTATGAAACTATAAACCTTTTTATGGATTTTACATTTCTACCCAGAACAACTTTTAAAAGCAAAACTTTTGCTCACTACAGCATAAAATCATACTATGCTGTAAAAGAAAACACGATTTATCGCAACAGTGGGTTTTACTACATTGGTAAAAACTCAGAAAATATAGAAAAACTTGTAAAAGTTTTTAAACGCGGCTACGCCTCCGAACTTCTTGAAAACGCAAAATCAGAATTGCTTCGTTCGCTCAGGCACGAAAATAGCACGGTTCCTGAAGTGATATTTTGCGACTCTGGCTTTGATGTAGCGGCGATAAAAAACTTTCGTCATTTTCTAAATAATGACCCCGTTTTATCTTCCATTCCTTTTATCTTAGATGGTTCTGGTTTATCAGATAAGGATTTGACTTACTACAAGAAGAACAAGGTTCTTGATGAAATCGTTTTCTTTGATGATTTCAACGAAGAAAGTATTCTTAGCAAAAGTCAGTTTCTTAACAAAGTAAAATCAAGATCAAACGAATTGACCATTAATTCGACAGAAAAGAATTCATCCCCTATCCAAAACATTCTGAAAAGAATTTTTGATATTGTTGCAGCCTTATTTGTGCTGGTAGCTTTAAGCCCCTTATTACTTTTGGTGGCCTTAGCAATCAAGATCGAATCCAAGGGTCCTGTTTTTTATATTTCAAAAAGGGCAGGAAAAGGTTACCGGATCTTCAACTTTTATAAATTCAGAACAATGTTTACCGGCGCCGATGAAAAGATTGGCGATTTTGCTCATCTGAATCTATACACTGCCAATGGCACAGACGCGGCGGGTCCTGTTTTCATTAAAATCAATAACGACCCGAGAATTACCAGGGTGGGTTCATTTTTAAGAAACAGTAGCCTGGATGAATTGCCACAGTTCCTAAATGTATTGATGGGAGATATGTCATTGGTAGGAAACCGTCCATTACCGCTTTATGAAGCTGCCACCTTAACTACCGATGAATGGGCAAAACGTTTTATGGCCCCTGCAGGCATTACTGGCTTGTGGCAAATAAAGAAAAGAGGTAAAGAGGATATGTCTGCCGAAGAAAGGATAAGTCTTGATATCGATTATGCAGATAATTGCAATTTTGTTTACGATCTATGGATCATGGCGCAAACACCTTCTGCGCTTATTCAAAAAACAAATGCATAATATTTCCGGGTTAATTAATTAATTTGTCCTGCAAATTGAAGCCATTACTTTATGTTAAAGGATAATCAGCCTTTAATATCTATCATTACACTCAATTACAACCAAACGCAGGTTACCTGTCAGTTTCTTGAATCAACAAAAAATCTGAGATACAGGAACTATGAGATATTGGTTTGTGATATGGCTTCTGATATTGATCCAACTGGAGCTATAGAATCAGGAAATTATCCAAATACAAAACTGCTGATCAGCAAAAAGAATTTGGGTTTTGCCGCCGGAAATAATTGGGGTATGAGCCAGGCTAAAGGCAATTTTTTTTTTATTGTCAATAATGATACCGAAGTAACAGCGGATTTGCTGGATAAGCTCTTGCACCCTTTTTCTGAAGACGCAACAATTGGCGTGACCTGCCCGAAGATCAGGTATTTCAATCCGTCTAATGTTATTCAATATGCCGGGTTTAATCCGATGAACCCATTTACCGGACGCACAACTACAATTGGCGAAAAAGAAGTCGATCATGGACAGTACAACATTTCTCATCCCACATATGGCGCTCATGGCTGTGCCATGCTCGTCAAGCGCGAAGTGGCAGAAAAAACAGGAATGTTCCCCGAAAGATTTTTTTTGTATTACGAAGAGTGGGATTGGTCGTCTCGGATTTTAAAAGCAGGATACAAAATTTGGTATACTGCGGATGCCGTGATTTACCATAAAGAATCAATGTCTGTTGGTAAGAACAATCCCATGAAGGTTTTCTATCACACGCGCAACCGCATATTGTACATGCGCCGGAATACTAATTGGATAGAATTGATCGTTTTTACTTTGTTTTTTACCTTTTTTTCAATACCAAAAACAGTGGTGGGTTTTCTCGGTAAAGGACAATTCACCCAATTGAAATATTTTTTAAAAGGAGTTTTCTGGAATTTATATTCTTCCAGTGGTTCAAAAATATAAATAGAAAATTCTGCTTTCAAATTCAGATGCTATTATCAATCTTTCATATTCTTTTCCTGGTTGTTTTTGCTTATTTGTTTTTAAGCGTTCTGTATTTATTGTTGATCGCAGTCTTCGGCAAATTGTGGCATGCACCGGTTTATGAAATTTGTTCTGAAAAGAAAAAAATAGCCGTTCTCATCCCCTCATATAAAGAAGATAATATCATTGTGGATACTGCTTCAAAAGCAAAGCAAAATGATTATTCTTCATTTGATGTTTTTGTAATTGCCGACAAACTTCAACCAGGTACAATTGAAAAATTAAGATTGATTCCGGTTAATGTAGTGCCCGTGAATTTTGAAATAGGAATGAAATCAAAATCATTGAACGCAGCATTGAATAGCATTCCGGAAAATGAATTCGATGTGGCATTGATACTGGATGCTGATAATATCATGTCTTCAAATTGTCTTGAAAAAATTAACAGTGCATTCCGGCAACAGTCCAAAGCAGTCCAATGTCATCGCGTAGCAAAAAACAAGAATAACGCTGTTTCGTTACTAGATGCTATAAGCGAAGAGATCAATAATAATTTATTCCGGCGCGGGCAAAGAGCCCTTGGTTTTTCTGCTTCGCTGATCGGTTCGGGAATGGCTTTTGAATTTCAAAAGATAAAATCAATTCTTAATGAAGAATATATTCTTAGTAATCCCGGAGAAGATCGTGAAATTGAATTGCAATTGATGAAAGACAACATTACCGTTGAATATATCAATGATGCATTTGTTTATGATGAGAAAGTTTCTTCAACTGAAGTTTTTGAAAAGCAAAGAACACGCTGGCTCGAAGCGCAATTCACCAATATCAAAAGAATGTTCGATCAAGACGTGAAAACGCTTGCCAATAGAAGTACTTACTGGAATAAACTTTTCCAGGTCTTATTATTACCGAGATCTTTGTATTTATTATTGCTCGTTGCCATAAGCATAATTTTTGCGCTGGCTTATATTATTCATTATCCGATTTTTTATCCCCATCCTGTCTTGTGGTTGCTGCTGGGGGTTGCCTATATTTTATCGCTTGCCATTTCAGTACCGGGGAGTTATTATAATTTTACCACGATAAAGGCTGTTGCACGAATTCCTGTATTAATGATCGCCATGCTAAGGGCAATGTTTAAAATGAAAGCGAATAGAAAAGAATTCTTACACACTCCGAAAGTTCATACAGGCGAATAAAAGGACCCGGCAGCTATAGTCCATGCAAAAATTGTGCATGAATATAATCAACCACGCTGATCAGGCTATTTGTTTGGCTAAATACCTTTAACTGTCTGTCTGCACCGGTTCCGTTCTCTAAAATATTCCCAACATAATTTACCGCATTTCGGCTGCCCAGCGGATCCACCACATCATCGACAAAATCCAGTAATTCATAAATCAGTACCCGGGTATTCACTTCTTCTTCTTTGCCAAAATCAATAAGTCTTCCATCAATTCCATAGCGACTTGCACGCCATTTGTTTTCATTTATTAATGCGCGGGAGTATTGGATGAAATTGAGATTTTGGGAACGTAGCTTATATATTTTTGCGCAGATTGCCTGGAACAGAGCCGCAATGCAAATCGTTTCCTGGACCGTCATTGGCACATCGCAAATTCTGAATTCTACAGTGTTAAAAAAAGGATGAACCCGCAAATCCCACCAGATTTTCTTTGCATTATCGATACAATTTGTTTTTACCAACAGCTTGACAAAATTTTCATAAGCTTCAATACTTTCAAATGCCTCCGGAATTCCGGTGCGCGGGAATTTGTCAAATACTTTGGTGCGAAAAGATTTGTAGCCGGTTTGTCTTCCTTCCCAAAAGGGTGAGTTGGTGCTTAATGCATAAATATGCGGCAAAAAATACCTTGTTGAGTTGGCAATATGATTTGCCATTTCCCTGCTTTCCATGCCAACATGCACGTGTAATCCGAAAATAAGATTGCTGCGGGCAGCTTCCTGCAATTCGTTTACGATTTCATTGTATCTCGCATGGTCAGTGATCAATTGATTTTCCCAATGGCTGAATGGATGCGTGCCCGAAGCGCCTACCCAAAAACCATTGTCGTTCGCAATTTGCGAAATTGTTTTTCGCAAAGTGGCTACATCATTAAATGCTTCATCAATGTTCTGGCAAATATCTGTTCCTACTTCAACAACAGCCTGATGCATTTCTGCTTTTACTTTGTCTTTGATGACTTTTTGTCCTTCGGTAACTATTTTTTGTTCATGGCTTTTCAGTTCTTTTGTTTCCGGATCAACAACCATGTATTCTTCTTCAACGCCTAAAGTGAAGTGCTTGTAACTAATATTTGCCATAGAAAATGATGATTTTCAATTTAAGATTTACGAATCCTGTTTTAGGTTAGCGTTAATGCCAGACCCTATAATTTGAGCGATGCGATTCGCGTCATTTCCCCCCATAGCAGTTAGCTTGCGTCAAACCAATGCTTCGTGGGCAACGCTTCTTTTCAAATATTCTCCCCAGGTTAAATTATCAACTCCGTCTTTATGTGCGATCGCTCTTTCTATTGCATAATTAGCCGCCGTTTCTACCACCCAATTGAAATTATCTTCACCGACGCTGGTTCTTTCTGCATCTGGTGCAGGATTGCAAAAATCAATTGCATAAGGAACCCCATCGCGCAGCGCAAGTTCTACTGTATTGAAATCGTAACCCAGATATTTGTTGATGCGCAGAACAATTTGCTCCATTTGTTGCAATCTTTCTGTTGATGGATTAAAATTACTTGCATAGCGCAAGTGGTGCGGATTGCGTGGTTCGTATGGCATAATGCGAACATATTTTCCGCCGATGCAATAACAACGGTAATATTCATCAAAAACAATTTCTTCCTGTAACAGCATGACCAACTCGCCGGTCTCGCCATGCTTTTGATAAAATTCTTCCGCATTATTTAATTTATAAACATTCTTCCATCCACCGCCCGCAAACGGTTTCATGTAAGCGGGAAACCCCACATAACTAAAAATTCCTTCCCAATCCAATGGATAAGCAAGGTTGGAAAATGACTGTTCACTGGTATCAACCGGATGATCTCTCGAGGGAAGAATAACTGTTTTCGGAACAGGCACGCCGATTTTTGTTGCCAAACTATTATTAAAGAATTTTTCATCGGCGCTCCACCAAAATGGATTATTGATAACTGCGGTTCCGCATATCGCGGCATTTTTTAAAAACGCACGATAAAATGGAACATCCTGTGAAATCCGATCAATAATAACTGCATAACCGGAGGACTCACCCTGCGTGACTTTATCAATACGCACAGGTTCAGCAACAATGCCTGAAACATTTTTACTGTTTACTCTTTCTATAAAAGCCATCGGAAAACTTCTTTCTTTACCGAATAGAACGCCAATTTTTTTCATTGAAAAATTTTTAAATTATTTAATAAGAATTAGCTGATGATAACGCACTGATATTAGTCAGCTGGATATTGAAATGTTGATAAACAGGATAGAGAACTTAACACGGTAATCAAATTTATTTTTAAAACAACAAAAAAACAAATTGATTATTTGCAGAGAAATATTGCAGTTAAGTCTATTTTATTATTTTTGACTTTATGCAAGAAACCCCCGCGCATGTTTTACCGGAAAGTGTGGAACTGCTATCTGAAGCGCTCGACAGAAAAGTTATAGTTGACTTCTATTTGCCCACGGATGTTCCTGATTCAACGGGAATAAGTCTATTGCTGATCAATGACGGACAGGATATGGAAAAGCTTGAACTCGCTTCAATGCTGGAAGAATTATATGCAGCAAGAAGTCTTGAACCATTACTGTGTGTGGGAATTACGGCAGGCGTTGAAAGAAAGATGGAATACGGGACAGCAAAAATTCTGGATTACAAAGGACGGGGAGCGAAGGCTCGGCTTTACACCGATTTTATTTTTGAAGAGTTGATTCCTTTTGTACATAGAAACTATAATATTCCCTCATTCAAAGAAAAAGCATTTGCTGGTTTCTCTCTGGGCGGATTAAGCGCATTGGATATTGTTTGGAATCATCCCCAGCATTTCTCCAAGGTTGGTGTGTTTTCCGGTTCTTTATGGTGGCGGACCAAAGATCAAAACGATAAAACGTACAGCGATGACAGAGATCGGATCATGCAGCAGCAAATAAGAGCAGGGAAATATTATCCATGGTTGAAATTTTTCTTTGAATGCGGAGCCGGAGATGAGGAAGAAGACAGAAATAATAATGGCATTATTGATTCTATTGATGATACTTTAGATTTAATAAAAGAATTAGCGGCCAAAGGATATGATCTGGGAAAAGATATTCATTACCTGCAAATAGAAGATGGCAAACATGATGTAGAAACATGGGCGAGAGCGATGCCTGAATTCCTGAAATGGGGATGGGGCAATAGGGTCGACTAACAGTGGAATGAAAAACAAAGCTATCAATTAACCCCAGGCAATAAAAAACTCCACAAAACGTGGAGTTTTTTATGCCTCAGCAAATCAAAAATTTTATTGAACAAAAACGGTTTTGGCTTTACTTGCGCCAACATCACTTATGGTAACTGTGCTGCTACCCTGAGAGCTAAAAGTCAATTGATAATTAAATGTGCCTGTTATGGTCAGTGATGTATTGGCCGCCACATTGGTAGCGCCAACCAGCATAATGGTTGAAGACCAGCCATAGAGACCATTGGTAGCCGAACCGATAACCTTGGTCAGCTTCACAGGAGTTTTAGTTGTAGCAAGGCTTGATGTGGATGTGCCATAAGTAAAAGTATTTGCTCCGCTTGCGACGGAAATGTAAGGATAAATATTTTGCGTGGTATCCGACATCGTTCCGGCTACAGCCAAATAAATGGTATCTCCAACATTAACAGTATCTGCGGTATGGCTTAATGAAGTCACTGAAAAACCTTTTGAAAAAGGTGGTGTATAGCTTGGAAGCGTTGTGTTTTTCACGCAACCAACAAATAAAATGCCTGCTGCAACTAAACTGGTAAAGAGCATTTTTTTCATAATAGTTATTTTAAGTAAGTTTATTTTTTTCAAGTTCAATGACCAGTTTTTAATGGTCATTGAACTTGATTTTATTTTAGTTAAACAAATATCTTATACCAAACTGCATGGTCCATCTTGAACCTGGTTCCGTAGCATTATTGACAAGATTAGTTAAACTGGTATTGTCTGCAAAGCTAGATGTATACGGAGTGTAGCTGCCAGCATCTGCAAATGGGAACGAGAATAATGGTGTTTTGCCATCTGCAGCCATTCCTTCAAATTTAATGAAGTTGGTCGCCGTAGGTACTTTTATAACGCCCCAATATTTGTTAAGCAAATTTCCAACGTTGGTTAAGTCCAGGCTTAAACGTAAAGTATGCTTATCTTTTTCACCGCCTCTTTTTGTATAGAAATAAATATCCTGAGTAATGTTCAAGTCAACACGTTTGTAAAAAGGATAAACATCAGAATTAGCCTTCGCATATTGTCCGCGATGCGCTGCTAAATAATGATCCTGGTTAATAAGATTATTCAACTGTGTCCAGATTTGTGCCGCAGTTCTTGGATCGGCAGTAGTTCCGGTAGTAATACCTGTATGAGTAGTTGAATTGTAAGAACCGGCATCGATCAAATTTATTTCTGATGCATTTCTAGGAATATAAATCAGATCATTCCCGGTATTACCATCGCCATTCAAATCGCCATTATAAACAACTGAGGTGACTCCCGCGGGAGCTGCTTCAAGAGTAGCTCCGAAAGAGGTAGAAAAATGCTTTGCATATTCAATATGATAAATACCATAAGCAAATATGCGGTTAGGCTGGAACCAGGAAGGTCGCGCCAATACAGGTGCATTTGGATCAGTATTAGATACTGCTCTTGCAGACCATAAGGAACTTGCCGTACTACCATTTTCCATCGTTGTCCTTGCATCGCTATGAACATAAGATAAATTCAAAAATAAATGAGGGAAGCTTTTTTGAATCCGGAATGTTGCAGTGTAAGAATAACCTTGATTGGTATTAGCCAATAATATTACATTTTGAATATTGGGAGAATCCAAAGATGCTGTTCCGTTGGTCATTCCACTCCAATACTTGTTGGTTGAGTTTGTTGTTCCGGAACCCGTATTAAATCGCATTCTGTTATCCGGGCCGTTAGATATTGCGAATCCATTGCTTTCTTTAAGATTCACATTCTCCATATAGGTAGCATTAATATCTTTTGAATAAGTAAATTCTCCGGTGATAACCCAATCATCAGGAAGTTTTTTATCCAAACCTAAACTTGCTTTTAATTTGGTTGGGTATTTGAAATTTTTTGCAATGACATTCACAGCATAACTTGGCGGAGTAGCTGTCTGATCAATTGGTGTACCTCCGGGACCTGCAGTTGCCAAATAATGTGCAAGCCCTGCAGTAGATGATGGGAAAAATGGGGCATTGGTCAAATAAGCGATCCCCTGTTGCACGCCGTTATTGGCAGCCTGGTTTTCTATCCACACAAAGGGTGGAGCGCCTTCAAAAATCCCGGCGCCGCCTCTTAACTGCCAGGTTCTGTCACCGGTGATATCCCAGTTAAAACCAACACGCGGAGAAATTACAAGGAAACCATTTGGTGCAGTACCCACATTATATTTTGCTCCATTTAAAAATGTTAGCTGATCAAAATTCGGATTGTCGGTAAACTTGTTTTGATAAGTCGTATAGTCAAAACGAATACCGTAAGTCAAAGTAAAGTTGCTCTTAACCCGCCACTTATCCTGTGCGAAAAAACTCAGGTTTGTTGCACCGGCATAAGCCCAGGGAAAAGCACCACCCTTCAAGGTAGAATATTGCTGATAATAGTTCGTTGCAGGTGCACCCGATAAGAATGCATCTAAACTGCTGAACTGATATCCTCCATTATAATCCGGTGCAAAGGCGTTTTGATATTTTTTGTAGCTGTTCTGTGTTCCAACAGTTATTTCATGCGGTCCTTTATAGAAAGTAAAGATATCCGTGAATTGATAAGAATCCATGAACAGTTGATTGTTATAAGTATAAGGCTCATATCCAAAAGTGGTGTAGATATTTCCACCATTCAGGATATCAACCAATGGAAATGTATCGGATGATGATTGAGGAGAACGAAAATCTCTTTCTCTGGTGTAACCTATTTGCAGTTTGTTGGAAGCCTTATTGCTGAACCTCGTGTTCAATTCTGCAATATAAATTTTGAGATTATTATTGATCCGATACCCGCTTCCCTGAAACGGCATCGCAAAAGTCCCGGGCTGACCCCCCGTAACTTGTCCATTCGTGCTTCCCGGACGGCTCGTGCTTGCAAATTGATCAGCATAGGACTTCAAATAATTATATTTCAAAGAAAGTTTGTTCTGATCATTAATGTTGAAATCAATACGTGCATTGATTTTATAGCTGTTTGTTTTGAACGAATAACCCTGGAAACTGCCAGGATTGTAGTTATAGGTATTCTTCAAATACGTCCCTAATGCATTTAAAGTATCCGCGTTTGCCTGGGACACCACCCCTGCTACCGGTGCGTGCGTAGCATCTGATGCTATTACCCCAGTTGCCGGTGCGCTTTGCAGATCTTGCTCTGCGTTAATAAAGAAAAATAATTTATCTTTTATGATCGCGCCTCCCAGACTTCCGCCCAGAATATTAAAGCTAAATGGCGTTCTTGCAATTACATTGTTATCTACTTTATAACCTTGCAGACCCGGTGTCTTGATATAGGTGTATACAGAGCCTTTCCATTGATTGGTTCCGCTTTTTGTCACTGAGTTGACTCCTGCGCCGGTAAATCCACCTTGTCTGACATCATAAGGGGAGACATTGACCTGGATCTGATCGATCGCATCCAATGCTATTGGCTGTGCATTTGCTTGTCCGCCGAGCGTACCTGATAATCCGAACGAATTGTTGAAATCGGCACCATCAACAGTAATATTATTATAAGAAGCAGTAACGCCGCTAAAACTTAAACCATTCGATGTAGGTTCAAGTCTGGTGAAGTCGGCGATTGAGCGGCCAACAGTTGGAAGTTGCTCAATTTGTGAACGGGTAATAATTTCCTGGCTACCGGTTCTGCTACTGTTAAATACTTTACTCTGTGGAGTGGTTGCCGTTACGACGACTTCCGTTAGTTGTTTTGTTTCAGGAACCAACGCAAAATCGGCGGTAAAATCTTGTCCGATAGAAAGGGTGATGTCTTCCTGTTTTTCCGTCTTGTAACCAACATAAGTTACCGTAACAACATACGGACCTCCAATTCTTAAACCAGGTAAATTAAAACGTCCATCTTTTCGGGTAGTGGTGGTGTACTTTGTTCCTGATGGCACATGTAGGGCAACAACGGTAGCACCTCCGAGCCCTGTTGTTCCTTCTGCAACCGTACCTAAAATCTGTGACGTGGTTTCCTGTGCTAATAATACATAGGAAAAAGAAATGCATAATGCTGATAATAGCAGTCGTTTTATCATAATCGTTGTTTTTGGTCTTGATTTGGTAAGATGATTAAACTATTCGCAAAGAAAACAATTTAACCCCTTTTGTTCGGCAAGTAAATCATTAAGAAATTATAAACATATAGCAGTAATCAGTGCAGGGTAAGGCTTATAAATTTTGAGATTGCAAGAAAGGAAAAAAGAAAACAAACACCAAAATATATTTTTTATTAAAAAAAAAGATTGAAAACAAATTTGATGATTTATCTAAAAAATCAATTCCGATTTGCAGGATTCTGAAATTTGATTTTATTTTTTAGCAAAAGCGTTCATTAATGTTGAAACTTTTTGACTTCCTTCAAAAGTGGTGATCAATTTCCCGCTTTTATCATATAAAGCAAGAAAAGGCAGGCTTGAAAACTTGTAGTATTTGGGAAAATCGAATTTCGCATCGTATCCCATTTTTATATTTGAATAATCTGCAATGTGATAATCCTTATAAAAT
Organism: Chitinophagales bacterium; assembly: GCA_021323755.1. Lineage (GTDB taxonomy): Bacteria > Bacteroidota > Bacteroidia > Chitinophagales > Chitinophagaceae > Puia. The sequence goes on from JAJPKJ010000048.1 coordinate 19,464, forward strand.
TTCTTCATCTCGGAAAACGGCTGAAAGGTCCCCATCACTATCTCAATATCTTTGAATTTATCCATTGAATCTATGATGTTTTTCGTTTGACGCTGACAATGTTCGCATGTAGGACTAAAGATCATGATGATGGTCAGATGGTTCTTCCTGATATCGCTATTGGTAATGAAAGTGGAGCTGTCCACTTTTAAAAAGCTAAAAGGGGGAATAGTTGGGTATGGGTTCGGTATTGGCTGGGTCTGCGCAAGGGTCTGCTGGGTAAAAATAAAATTACCGACCAAAATTGATAATAAAACAGGAATTAATTTTTTCATGAATTCTTTTTCTGGTTGAAGATACAATCTACAAAAATAAAAAGAATTTTTTTGTTAGATTACGAAATGTTCGTACGTTTACGAAAAATTCGTAGATATGCAGAAATTAACCTTTCAGGAAGAAGAAGCGATGCAGGCTGTTTGGAAAACCGGCGAAGGCAACGTAAAACTTTTCTTAGAAAATATGGATGAACCCAAATTGCCTTACACCACACTTGCATCAACCATTAAAAACTTGGAGAAGAAAGGCTATTTGCAAAGCCGCTTAATGGGTAATACTTATGTGTACAAGCCTTCAGTAAGTCACGATGATTATAAGAAGAAATTCATGAATGGATTCGTGAAGGATTATTTCGAGAATTCGTATAAGGAACTCGTGAATTTTTTTATTACCCAAAAAAAACTCAGTCCAAAAGAGTTGAAAGAAATTATTGAAATGATTGAAAAAGGGAATAAATAAAATCGATAAAATGATAAATTTTCAATTCCTACCATGCATCAATCATCGTACAACTTAGATCAATCATAATTTATGCCTTTTTTCATTTTATATCTTGTAAAATTTTCCATCAGCGTTTCGATTGTGTATGTATTTTACCAGTTATTATTGCGAAAAATCACATTCTATAATTGGAACCGCTGGTATTTGCTCGGTTATTCGCTATTATGTCTTTTTATTCCTTTCATTCATATCAACCCTCTTGCTGAAGAGCATAATTTCAGCAACGCACAGGTCTTTCGTTACATTCCGGCTATTGAAGATTATACAACAACACCTGTTCATATTGGGGGTAATGTTCCGGCAACTGTTCGTGGAATAAACAGCTGGCCAATACTTTATTCATTACTACTTATCGGTGCATTGATAATGACGGCGCGTTTGATCATTCAATTTATTTCTTTGCAGAGAATAAAAAGAAAAGCAAGCATAATAAGTGATGGCGATACGATCATATATCATGTTGATAAAAAAATCATTCCTTTTTCTTTCGGCAATGCTATTTATCTGAACCGGGATTTACATTCTGAAAAAGAATTGCAGGCAATCATTTTGCACGAATATGTTCATATAAAACAAAATCACACAGCCGATATTTTCTTTGCCGAATTTCTTTGCATCGTGAACTGGTATAACCCATTTGCCTGGTTGATGCGGCATGCCATAAGGCAGAATCTTGAATTCATTGCCGATAATCACCTGCTACAGAATGGTCTCGACAAGAAATCTTATCAATATCATTTATTAAATGTGGTGGGATCGACACAATACCGTATAGCCAACAGTTTCAATTTTTCTTCTTTAAAAAAACGTATAGCCATGATGAACAAGATCAAAAGCGCTAAAGTCCATTTGCTTCGATTTTTATTTATGCTGCCATTAATAGCGTTGTTGTTACTCGCATTCAGAGACAAATACAAAAGGATTTTTAAAAACCAAACTGTTATCAATGAAGTAGGAATTATTGTCGACATTAATTCCAAACAACCCATAGCCGGCGTATCAGTATCGGATACGATTTCGGGTGTGAAAACAATTTCTGATGAACGGGGATTTTATGCTATGAAAATTCCAATTATAACAAAGAATGATTTTTTCACTGTTGCGCTAAAATTTACAAAAGAAGGGTATGAAAATAATTCAAGTAGCGGAATGTACAGTTTTTCAAAAATGCAATCGCATGGTCATATAAATATTGATGCGCTTATTCCTTTATCGGGAACAAAATCAATTTCTTTTTTTGGACTAAATCCATTCAATAATAAATTCCCGGATGATCCTACCTACGAAGATGCATTGCAACAATTCAAAAAAGCAAAACGGGAAGGTGAGGATTGGGATCTCTATTTCAAATTGCAAAAAGATCATCCCGAAGTCAGCCTGTTTTATACGAGTGAATATAAAAAGAAGATTATTGTTTTCTATCAAGACGGATTGATTGAAAAATATGGATTTCCTGGCGGAGCAACAATGGCTGATATGCAAAAAAAATTCGGACAGCTGCCTGATATGATGACCAAGAGCGAATTGCCTTTGCCGGCAGCTTACCTTGCCAAATGGGAATCTATTGCAGCAGAAGCAGAAAAGAAATTTCATACCGATAATCCTAATGTGTATGCAATTATTTTCCCCGGCGACAGTCGCGTAATTGCTGTCCCTAAAAAGGGCAAGCCGCAAATTTATGACCTGGATAATGCTGTTCCTGAGGAAAGACCTGCATTTGAAAAACTATATGGCTCATTGGATGGAATAGTTCCGCCGGCGGCCAATTTTGTAAATGCAGCACATAATGATGAACGCTATAAGGATTGGAGAATCAGCGGAATTGAATTTGTCGGGTTTAATAAAGTGGATTATGATAAAGACAATTCGGCAACCCATTTTACAGGGGAGGGGGTTTTAAAAATAAATAATGCAGCTCAGGCATTGATCATCTATCACAACAAAGAATATAATCCGGAGTCATTCAAGAACCAATTTGGTAATGGAAAAGTCAGTGATGTTTTTGTATACGAAAATGAAGGCGCGTTTAATAAGTTTGGCCAAAAAGGAAGATACGGAGTGATTGTCATTAATGATAATTCGTCAGCTTCAACATCCTCGGCTCACATTATTTCAGTTATCAAAAAAGATTCAGTTCCTTCAACATCTTCACACAAGCATTTTGGCATTTCATTACACAGGGACGACAGGATGAACCAGGAGGATAGAAATTTTTTTAACCGCAACGCCGGTATTCATTTATTACATTGGACTGCAGATGATAATCAATTGCAGATCTATCATGTTAAAGACGATATTGAAAATGTAAATCTGAAGAATAATGGTGAGGTGCGAAACGCAATTGCGAAATATAAAAGCCTTCCCCAGGTCAGGGAATCGTATTTCGATAGGAAACCCCTCTTGGATTCAGTTCTGATCATGGTCGACAACAAAGAAATCAATTCATTGCAAATGGAAAGACTGGATGTCAAGGAAATAGAATCGATCAGCATAGTTAAAGATTCTTCGGCCATAAACCAATATGGTAACAGAGCGAAAAAAGGAGTGATAATAATTACAACAAAAAAAGCGCTCGAAAAAAATAAACGGGTGAAAAATAAAAAGAACGCTGATTTTTCTTTTGCATCAAATGATGGGAGTGAGATTAAAATTAAGATTTCAGTCATTAATCTTTTTCTGGAATATTTAAATGGTCCGCAAAACGATTACCGGTTAGTACCTACAAATATTGGATTTGAAACCTCGGAACTTTCTAAATTGATTGATGATTATAATAAATTGCAAAGAAAAAGAGAGACACAATTGCACATAGCAAATGAAAATGATATTGCTATTAAAGAAATAGATTACCGGTTGAAGGCAGATCGTGATAAGATCAATAATTTGCTGGGAGAGGTGAAGCATGACCTTGAATTGAAAATGAACAGGGGTTGACCGATTAAAAGACTTCATGGCGCTTTAATAAAGGAAAATTAACCACATGGACAGATGAATTAAAATATCAGGTTAATTTGTGCCTATGCGGCAAAAACATCCATCTGGAAAATAAACCTAGCCTTCAATAGAAGCGCCATCGATGAACGGATTGCAATCCAATGTTGCCGAACCGGAGCTACTGAAACTGGCATCATAATATTCATTCACTTTTTTCTCTGCCTATTTTACTGTAAATTTGCCGCCCAATTATTTTTAAACCGGCTTATAGCCAATTGCTATCAGCTCAAACTTTTTTAATGGCAAATACAGCAGACATTAGTCGCGGCATGATTATCAAATTAGATGGCAGCCTGTACACCGTTGTTGACTTTGGTGAAAACAAAACTGCACGCGCCGCTGCAAAAGTGTGGGCGAAATTGAAAGGTCTGGATAACAGTCGCTCCATTGAAAAGACATGGAACAGCGGCGACACTATTTTCCCCATTCGTGTAGAGAGAAAAGATTTTCAATATTTATACAAAGATGACACCGGATACAATTTCATGGATAATGAAACCTTTGAACAAATTGCCATGAATGAAGAAATGGTTGATGCCCCGCAGTTTTTGAAAGAAGGTCAACAGGTTTCTGTTCTTGTTAATACAGAAACAGAACTGCCGATGAGTGTTGAACTTCCGGACAAAATTGTCTTGCAGGTCACTTATTCCGAACCAGGCGTTCGTGGTGATACGGCTACACGCACATTAAAACCTGCCAAGGTGGAAACGGGAGCAACAGTAAATGTTCCTTTATTTGTGAACGAGGGAGAATTAATAAAAATCAATACAAAAACCGGTGAATACGTGGAAAGAGTCAAAGAATGAAACAGGTCGCCTGTGACCAGTTTCTGCCGTCCGGCAACTAGCTGACAGTAAGTAATTTCTTTTCCTTATCTTAGTCCACCATTTCACTAACTGTAAATTCATTAATATGGATTTTAAACAGATTCAGGAGTTAATCAAGCTTGTCAACAAATCTAACATTGGCGAACTTACTATTGAAGAAAAAGGATTTCATATAACAATCAAACAAAAAGAGGAACCGGTGCAACAAATCATTAGCGCTGCGCCAACGCAGTACCAGCCAATGGTATCGCATCCCGTTTCTTCAGCTCCGGCAATTCAGCCGTTGGCAGTGGCGGAAAAGCCAAAAGTTGAAGAGCCTTCTGTTGCAAATAATCTAATTACCATCAAAAGTCCGATGATTGGAACTTTTTATAGAAGCCCTTCACCCGACAAACCATCTTTCATAAATATTGGCGATGAAATTGAACCAGGCAAAGTGGTTTGCATTATTGAAGCCATGAAATTGTTCAATGAAATTGAAAGCGAAGTGAAAGGAAAAATAGTAAAGGTACTCGCCGAAGATGCATCACCTGTCGAGTATGATCAACCCTTATTTTTGGTAGAGCCTGTTTAATGGCTTAATGTGCAAATATGAAAGGGTGAAAATGTATTTTGTTTCCACCTTTCACGCATTACCACATTCATCACATTTGAAAGTTTATGTTTAAAAAAATATTGATTGCGAACCGTGGAGAGATTGCCTTACGCGTGATAAGAACCTGTCGTGAAATGGGCATTAAAACTGTTGCTGTTTACTCCACCGCAGATAAAGATAGTCTTCATGTGCGTTTTGCCGATGAAGCAGTATGCATCGGCAAACCTGCCAGTTTTGATTCTTATCTGAATATCCCGCACATCATGGCCGCAGCAGAAATTACCAATGCTGACGCTATTCACCCCGGTTATGGCTTTTTAGCAGAAAATGCAAAGTTTGCTGAAATATGTGGCGAGCATGGAATTAAATTCATAGGACCAACTCCTGCCATGATCAACTCGATGGGCGATAAGATCACGGCTAAAGAAACAATGATCAAAGCCGGCGTCCCTGTCGTTCCCGGCGGCCAGGGGTTATTGGAAAGCGTTGATGATGCAAAAAGACTCGCTTACGAAATTGGCTACCCGGTAATTTTAAAGGCAACTGCCGGCGGCGGAGGTAAAGGTATGCGCGTGGTTTGGGAAGAAAATGAAATGGAGCGGGCATATAATACCGCAAGGGCTGAAGCTGCAGCATCCTTTAAGAATGATGGTGTTTATATCGAAAAATTTGTTGAAGAACCCCGGCATATTGAAATTCAGGTTGCGGGAGATCAATATGGAAAAGTTTGCCATTTGAGTGAAAGAGATTGCTCCATTCAACGTCGTCATCAAAAATTGGTCGAAGAATCTCCTTCACCTTTCATGACGCATGAATTGCGTCAGCGCATGGGGGAAGCAGCGATCAAAGCCGCATCAGCAATCAATTATGAAAGCGTTGGCACAATCGAATTCTTGGTCGACAAGCATCGCAATTTTTATTTCATGGAAATGAACACACGTATTCAGGTAGAACATTGCGTTACTGAAGAAGTCGTAAATTTTGATCTGATAAAAGAACAAATAAAAATCGCAGCCGGCGATTCTATTACCGGCGAAAATTACGAACCTCAAATGCACGCCATCGAATGCCGCATTAATGCCGAAGATCCTTATAATGATTTTCGCCCGTCGCCAGGGAGAATTACCACTTTGCACCAGCCCGGCGGCCATGGCATTCGCGTTGATTCGCATGCTTACGCGGGTTACACAATTCCACCATATTATGATTCCATGATCGCAAAAATAATTGCGGTTGCACGTACCCGTGAGGAAGCCATCAACACGATGCAGCGGGCATTAATGGAATATGTTATTGAAGGCGTTAAAACCACTATCCCCTTTCACTTGCAATTGATGAAGGATGAGCGTTTCCGCAGCGGAGATTTCAATACAAAATTTCTGGAAGGCTTCAAGATGGTTTAGAAATCAATTACTCAGAATAACCAGGGCTCGATGCCTGAGACCACAGCAAGTAAGAAAGTATAAAATAAATCATGATTTCAATTTGCTTCCCGGAAAAAATCCAGCTAATTTATTAATGATTCCTTCTACCAGGGCATCAGGACAAGAAGCGCCGCTGGTAATTAAAATTCTTACAGGACTTTTTGTTGGTAAAAAATCTATCGTTAATTTTTCCTGCTTGCTGTGGAAATCATAATGAAGAATCTCTTTGTCGGATAATATTTTTTCATCTGCATTAATAAAGAAGGTCTGCAACTTTTCTTCACATAATTCAACCAGGTGCGATGTATTGGAAGAATTATATCCCCCAACAACAATGGCAAAATCAGCGGTAGTCTCAAGCATATTAACAACCGCAGTTTGATTGTCATTGGTTGCATAACACAATGTATCACGCGTGTCTGCAAAATGCTCTTCGATATGATCAGCATCATATTTATTCATCATCGTCTGTTTCAAAAAATCGGCAATTGCCTGAGTGTCGCTCGCCAGCATGGTTGTTTGATTAACCACTCCGATTCTCCCCAGATCTTTCTTAGCATCAAAATTCTTACTGAACTGATTTGAAAAATCTGTGTAGAATTCTGCTGGTGGCTTTTCTTCCAAAATGTATTTTGCGAGCAACTCGGCTTCTTTCATATCGTTAACAACAACAGTGGGAGTGTGCGAAGCTGCATGAGAAAATGTTGCTCTGGTTTCTTCGTGTTTGGGTTTGCCGTGAACAACCACGGTATATCTTTTTTCTGCGATCTGCTCTGAGCGGTTCCAGACTTTTTCAACGAACGGACAAGTCGTATTATATTTTTCAGTATGTACACCGATATTCTGTAATTGCTTTTCAATTTCCAGGGTTGTGCCGAATGCTGGAATAATAACAATGTCATCAGCCGTTAATTCTTCCAGCGGAATGAGCTGTTTTCCATAAGTATCCTGTAAAAATCTTGCACCTCGAGATTGCAGATCTGCATTCACTTGTGGATTGTGGATCATTTCACTTAATAGAAAGATTCTCTTGGATAAATTTTCTTCAATTGTTTTGAAAGCGATTTCAATCGCATTTTCTACACCATAACAAAATCCAAAATGGCGTGCAAGAAAAATTTGCAGGGGCCCGAAATCCAATAAAGTCGGTGTGAAATCTTTTTTCATTCTGTCTTCCTGCTTTCGTTTATTTTTGATTGCAGTGATCAGCGGACTACGATAAATGATCGGAACGTTGAAGGTTTTCATCATCACAAAGGTAAACAATGTAGAATGTATGATGTAAGATGTACAATTTTTCAATTTTAAAACAAAAATGAAAATCACGCATCTAAGATCTTGTATCAAACGTCTAAAACAGAAATATTTATGTCATTTGAACAAATAGACTGGAGCTATAAAACAAATATTTACGAAGTGAACTTACGGCAATACTCAGCCGAAGGGAGTTTTGCTGCATTTGCGAATTCATTGCCACGATTAAAAGATATGGGAATTGAAATTTTATGGTTCATGCCCATCACTCCGATCAGTATCGAAAAAAGGAAAGGGACATTGGGTAGTTATTATGCATGTTCTGATTTTTTCGATACTAACCCTGAATTCGGGACGATTGAGGATTTTAAAAACCTTGTTCAGCAGGCTCACGAATTGGGCTTTAAAGTGATTATTGATTGGGTGGCAAATCATACCGGTTGGGATCATCGCTGGACACGCGAGCATCCAGGTTATTATGTAAGAGATGCTAGCGGAAATTTTACCGAACGTAATGGTTGGGATGATGTGATCGATTTGAATTATGATAATCCTGAATTACGTACAGCAGTCATTGGGGCCATGAAATTTTGGATCGTCAACGCTGACATTGATGGATTTCGTTGTGATATGGCGCATCTTGTTCCGCTTGATTTTTGGATCGAGGCAAGAACGGCACTCGATGCAGTTAAGAAATTATTCTGGCTTGCAGAATGTGAGGAAGTGGTTTATCACCAGGCCTTTGACGCAACATATACCTGGCGCTGGATGCATAAAACGGAAGATTTTGCAAAACATCAGACGGACAATAATGGTCTTTGGGATTTATTAACGCAGTATGATAATGAATTTCCACAAGATGCCTTTCGGGCGTATTTCACATCAAATCATGATGAAAACAGTTGGAATGGGACGGAATATGAAAAATACGGAGCTGTTGCAAAAAATCTGGCTGTGTTCTGTTGCACCTGGAATAGCCTGCCTTTAATTTACAGCGGACAAGAATTACCGAATTATAAACGATTAAAATTTTTTGATAAAGACCCAATTGACTGGACGGGAAACTTTGCGCTTCATGATTTTTATAAAACATTATTGAACTTGCGAAAACAAAATGTTGCCCTGCGCGCCGGAGATAAAAATGTTGTTACCCATAGAGTGCAAACAAATGCAAATGATAAAGTTTTTTCTTTTTTACGAAGGAATAGTAATGATGAAGTGTTGGTGATCTTGAATCTTTCTTCGGAACAAATTGATTTGGAAATTCAGGATCCTGATGTAAAAGGGATTTTTAGAAATGTATTTGATAATTCTTCATCGGATTTTAATGAATCGGGAATAATCAGTATTTCGCAATGGAATTTCTATGTTTTTGCGAAATAAAAAGCCCCGCGTTCTGCGGGACTTTCATTATCATAATCCATTATAAATTGTCAATTAATTTCCGTTATTTAATTTCAACGGATACTGGAACGCGCCTTCGTAACCGGGATAAACCCCTTCTAATTTTACAGAACCATCTGAACCTTCCAATATCTTTTTGAAATCATCAACATTGGCAACCTCTTTACCGTTTGCTTTCAATATCACAAATCCTTCTTCCATTCTCGTTTTGCTAAACAGTCCATTCTCATCGATCGATTTAACAACAACTCCTCCTTTTACATTCAGGTCAGCGGCATCTTTTTTAGTCAATGTTTGCAGGTCCGCGCCCAATTTTTCAAGAATCGAATTCTTTACAACATCTGTTGTTCCGGCATTATTGCGCAAAACAACGGGAACTGTATATTCTTTCCCTCCTCTTACATAAGTTACATTTACTTTATCACCCGGGTGGAAAGTGGCTACTAATCCTATCATTTCGGCTGCACTGCCTAAGGTAACACCATTGATCTTGGTAAGCCTGTCGCCTTTAGCGATTCCGGCTTTTGCAGCAGAGCCATCTGCTGGAACATCAAGAACGTACACACCGTCGCCATCCTGAATGCCAGCTTCTTTTTTCTGTTCATCACTTGCATTGTCCGGTAAATATCTTACGCCGAGGTAAGCTCTTTGCGGAGTTCCGTATTTGATTAAGTCGCCAACAACTTTTTTAACGATATTGACTGGAATAGTGAAAGAATATCCGGCATAGGATCCGGTTGGTGAAGCAATGGCTGAATTGATACCGACCAACTGGCCCTCGGTATTAATAAGCGGACCACCGCTGTTTCCGGGATTTACCGCAGCATCTGTTTGAATGAAAGACTCAATGGGCATTTTGCTTTGGCGCGCATTGATATCTAAAGTTCTTCCTTTAGCACTGATGATACCAGCAGTAACTGTCGTTTCCAGATTTAAAGGATAACCCACCGCCAAAACCCACTGACCTATTTTTGCCTCATCGGAATTCCCGTATAGCAAAAATGGTAATCCTTTCGCATCAATTTTAATAACGGCTAAATCGGTGCTGGGATCAACTCCCACGACTTTGGCTTTGAAAGATTTTCTGTTGCTTAAAGTAACCGTCAGATCATCTGCACCATCAACAACGTGATTATTTGTAACAATGTATCCATCTTCACTGATGATAACTCCTGAACCCGATGCCATTTCAGGGATGGAACGCATTTGGGGACCGAACCATTCGTCTCCCAATCCAAATAAATCGGAGAAGGGATTCTTAGGAAGATTGTTACTTACCGTGCGGACACTTTTTGTTTTGATATGAACGGTTGCCGGAATTGCTGCACTTGCCGCATCCGTGAAATCAGCGGGTCCGTTGCCGGATTTTTGGCCGTCGAAGAATTTTGCATAGTTGGCCGGAATTTTACCAGAAGAATCCTGTGCGTAAAAATAAGTCTTGCTTCCTGCAAAATGATTATAGCCCCACATGGTAGCCAGCGCAGATGAAGCACTGATCAAAACCACAGCTACTACTTGTCTTGCTTTCATGTTTTTTTAAAATTTTGATTGATGTTAAAATTTATATTTAGTTTTTTTCTGATTCCTGAGACAACAAATTAACGCGTTCGTTTTAAAATGGTTGATACCACCGGTTTAGTTTAACAAATTATTTACTAAGCTCTTCGTACTTCAGTACAAATCTACAAAAGAAAATTTTTCCTATCAACTGGGATTCTTGTTAATTATGATTTAACCAATGGCGGCGGATCCGGTCGTTTTTTTAAAGACTGGTAAGAAAGGTCATTGTATCAATTCCGTCTGCATAATCCGTTAATAAAGGTTCTTGAGTTGTGCCAAATGGCAGGAAGTTTTTTCCAACAATGCACTGAATATCTTCGCTGTTTTTTAATGCTGTTTCCAACTCATCGCTGTTTTTATAATATTCGTAATGCAGGACGCTGATGGGCGAAAAATAAGAACTATTTTCTGTAAGTATGATTGAACTGTTGGTCATGTACAATTTGTTATTCATGATCAATATAGCCAATTGATAATCATAATTGTTTTTGTATTTGTGATGCTCAAAAAAATAATCGAATTTTTTGAGCGCACTAAGCAGCGGTAAAAAATCGTAATTTTCAGGAACATATATTTTGGTTACATTTCTGCAACCAAGTCCGAAATAAAAAGAAATGTCTTTCGATAATTTTTCCAATTCTTCCTTTATTTCATCGCCGGTTAAAATGGCCACAGAGGTTCTGTTGCGACGAATGATGTGCGGGTATTTTGAAAAATAATATTCAAAATACCTTGCTGAATTATTACTGCCTGTGGCAATGTAAGCATCGCAACCTTTTAGCATATCGGCAAAAGAGACAAAATCATTAACTGATGGATCTCTTTTAGATAAATAATGAGCGATATGTTTTATCAGCGTAAGATCTTTTGATGAGGGTTTGATGATCTGGCGATGCCCGCTGATAAACGCGCAAAGAAAATCGTGAAAGCCCACGAGCGGAATGTTTCCGGCCATTACCAAGCCAACATTTTTTGGAAAAGGAATTTGATCAGCAACATGATAAGCGGCGGACCATGTTGCCAATTTATCTTTCTGCAGAAATTCTTCGGCAATATTTTTAACGGCATCATTAATGAATTCTTCGGTAAACCAGCTGTTATCAATTGAAGCCTTCCTTTTAATGGCAAGCCATTCAGCATTATCAGATGATATATAACCCCCAAGATCGGCGAGCAAGTCAATACGTTGTTGCAAATTCATAGCCAGATTTTATCTAAATCATTTTATATTTGAGTTGCAAAAATAATTGTAATCAACCCCAATTTTAAACTATGGCAATAAAAATAACAGAAGAATGTATCAACTGCGGCGCCTGCGAGCCGGAATGTCCGAATAATGCGATCTATGAGGGAGGCGTGGAATGGGCAATAGCAGATGGCACTACAATTAAAGGAAAATTTACGCTGCTCGATGGAACTGTTGTTGAAGCTGATCAACGCAATGCCCCGGTAAGCGAAGATACTTATTATATCACACCCAATAAATGCACAGAATGCCAGGGATTTCATGAAGAACCGCAATGTGCGGCTGTTTGCCCGGTAGATTGTTGTGTGCCCGATGAAATGTATAAAGAAACGGTTGAGGAATTGCTTGCCAAAAAAGAAAGATTGCATATTTAAAAAATGTGCAAAAAAAAGCACCATTTTTTTTGGAATCGGGTATTAATCAATACTACCTTGTATCCAGTTAACGAAAGCAATTTGTTTGCACATGTAGCCAAGAGCTACTTATAATAGGCGGGTGATATTTCCCGTCGTAAAAGGGTGAAGGAAAATATGTAATAATATGCCTTCACCTTTCTTATTTTATTTTAGACCTCAGTTCTTATTTTATGAATTTTTTTCACTACGATCAATCTGTTATTAGCTTTAATTACAGGTTATTATCTCTATAGCTTCACTAATATTGGTAATAAAATGATTTGGGCGGAATAATTACAAATGTGGTTCTAATTTATACTTTGTATCAACAAACTGCATGAATTATAAAAACCCAACAATTGTCCAAATGGGCGTGGGTCAGTTTAATCCCGCTTTTGCTTGTTGGTTTGCTATCTGTTTGCTATTGAAATTGGAGTGAGTTACACGGTGCGGGAGGTCTAAGATTATATGCACTGGTTCAGTCCTTGCCAATGGTATTATTGCTGATACTCCTTGCATTTGGGCAAAGGTATTTCATAGTCAATTTGGATCTTGGAATTAATGCTGGCATTTGCACTGGCGAAACTTGCCGAATATTACGATATAAAAATATATGAGCTGACTGCGGGAATGATTTCCGGCACACGCTAAAACATATTTTGGTGGCAATTGGATTGTATATCATGATCAGCTATTTTCAAAAAAGAAAAACCCACTTATAACTTTAACAATTTCTCAAACAATAAATCTCAAACAATAAACTCAACTCTTTTTGTTTATTTTGCTGAAAATTCATCTCATTAATGAAACCCAATATTGCGTTCGTTACGGGCGGGTATTCCGGCGAAGCAGTCATCTCCTACAAAAGCGCGGTTACAATTCTCGATAATGTTGATACAGATAAATTCAATGTTTACAAAATTGATATCACTCCGCAAGGTTGGTTTTACGAAACGGCAAAAGGGGAAAGGTCGATGGTGAATCGCGAAGATTTCTCTATCAAAGTGGACGAAAAGAAAATAAATTTCGATGCCGTATTGATTGGTATTCACGGCACCCCCGGAGAAGATGGAAAATTGCAGGGGTATTTTGATCTTGTAAATATTCCTTACACATCCTGCGATGCTACCACTTCTGCAATCACCTTTAATAAAAGATATACTGTTGCCATTGCATCATTTGCCGGCATAAATGTCTCAAAATCTATTGTATTGATAAAAGGAAGATTTGGTAATGCTGATGAAATAGCTTCACAATTAAAATTCCCTGTTTTTGTAAAACCCAATAACGGCGGTTCCAGCATCGGTATGTCGAAAGTGAATAACCCTTCTGAAGAATTGGGTGCTGCGATAGAAAAAGCATTTAAGGAAGATGACCAGATATTAATAGAAGAATTTATCAGCGGAAGAGAATTTACAATCGGTGTGTTCAGGGCAAATGGTGAAATAATCACACTGCCTTTCACTGAAATAAGAACTAAAAAAGAGTTTTTTGATTTTGAAGCAAAATATACTCCGGGTTTTACAGAAGAAATAACACCGGCACCTGTTGATGAAACGATTGCTGCAAAAGTAAGAGATACAGCAAGAAAAGTGTACCAGGTTTTTAATTGCAATGGCGTAATAAGAATTGATTTTATTTACGATGAACACAAAGCCGAGCCATTTTTGTTAGAGATCAATACTGTGCCGGGGCAAACAAAAGAAAGTATAGTTCCGCAACAAGTTCGTGCAATGGGTTGGTCTTTGAAACAATTTTACGCCGCATTGATAGAGGATGCGCTTGCAAGGAAGAAATAAAAAATACGAAACAAGTTTTGGAATTAGAAAATGGGAAACGCTCTCATTTCTTATTTTTCGTTATTTATTTCTCATTTACTTAGTATTTTACATTCTTTAATAAAAAAATCCGTTCGTGTTCAAATTCATTACCTGCAAACCACTTTGGGTCAATGTAATAGCATCAATAGTGATCTTGTTGTTGTTATTGCTGATCTTTTTGGGCTCGCTTCAACTCATTACCAGTCATGGAAAGGAATTAAAAATTCCCTCAGTTGTAGGAATGACGGTTGAAAATGCAAAGAAGACCTTGGCTTCTCAGGGCTTTGAAGTGCAGGTTCAGGATTCTATATATAATGATACAGTGCCGCCGCTTCAGGTCATCAGACAAATCCCGGAAGCCGATAATATTGTAAAAGTGAACCGCACAGTTTATCTGACCATTAATCAATCGGTTGCACCTTTCATTGCAATGCCTAATCTTGTTGGAATGACTTTCCGCAACGCCGACATGATCCTTAAACAATATGGACTGAAAATTGAAGACACGATCTTCAAACCAGACTTTGCGAAAAATTCTGTGCTTGATCAGATGCATAACGGCGAAAGCATCAAGCCCGGAACAAAAATTCAGGAAGGAAGCAGCATTACGATCGTTTTGGGAAATGGAATTGGTGACATTGATTTTGCGGTGCCCAATTTATTTGGAATGACTTATCACGATGCAAAAATATTATTAGATTCCAGCAGGCTGATCATCGGAGCTGTCGTGCCTTTGGATAATGTCACCGATATGCAAAATGCTTTTGTATATCGCCAGAATCCCGAAGCATTTGATCAGGATCGTAAATCCAATCATATCCGGCAAGGACAAACCATTGATCTTTGGATCACTTCAACAAAACCAGAAAAAAGATCTGATAGCGCTGCGGTAATAACCCAATGATTTTTCTAAAATAAAAAATATGCAACTAATAACTGTTGAAGAATTGAAAGCGAGATTAGATAATGGGGAGCAATTAAATTTACTCGATGTTCGTCAGCCATCAGAAAATGCTGAATTTAATATCGGCGGATTACTTTACCCTCTTGGAAAAATTCAGGCGATGGATATTGAAGAGATAGAAGATTTGAAAAGCAAAGAAGTAATATGTTATTGCCGCAGCGGGAACAGAAGCGGACAGGCCTGCACCATACTGGCAATGCTCGGGTTTGCAAACACAAAAAATCTTACCGGCGGAATGTTGGCTTGGAGAGAGAAATTTGGGGTTTAAAAAATCAATTCAAATTTTATGAGCGGTGATGCGATTAAAAATTCAAGCGATTATTTTCCTTCTTCTATCGCCCCATGGTTAGCCGTTGATGGCGGCAAAAGAGCAATTGAGTTTTATAAAACTGCTTTTGGCGCCGTTGAGATTTATCATATCGAATCTCCCGATGGAGAGGTCGTTTCGCGACTCTCCGTCAATGATGCAGAATTTTGGCTCAGCGATGAATCACCGCATAATGGTAATATCAGTCCAAAATCCAATGGTCAGGTCTCTGTCCGTATGATCCTGACAGTAGCCGATCCTGATGAGCTTTTTAATCGGGCTTTGCAGGCAGGCGCAAAAGAAATTTATCCGGTGAGTGAAGGGCATGGCTGGAGAGTAGGTCGATTGGTTGATCCATTCGGTCATCACTGGGAGATCGGCCGACCAGTTGGCAATGAATAAATTATGATTTCTGCCATGATCCCCCTGCATTATCCTTCGATTTCTTCCTTTTTTATTTAAAGATATTTTCTAAAAGTTCATCACTCCATCAATTCTTTTCTTGTTAAAAAATTCCAAAAGAAGAAGTAAAATTTTGTTCGTACGAATAATTTCCTACCTTTAACGAATGAAACAGGACAAAAAGGAGAGCAGTAATAAAATTGAACCGACAAAATCTGAGCTTGAAATTCTGCAGGTTTTGTGGAAACACGGACCTTCAACCGTGAGGTTCGTCAATGACACATTAAATGAACAAAAGCGTGCCGTACAGTATACTTCTACATTAAAGCTGATGCAAATAATGGCGGAGAAAGGAATTTTAAAAAGAGACGAAAGCAGCATGAAGCATATTTATATTCCTGCAGTAGAAGAACAAAAAACAAAAAGTTTTTTATTGGAAAGATTTGTTGATTCGATGTACAACGGTTCTGCAAGTAGTTTAATGATGCAATTGCTTGGAAATAAAAAAACATCGAAGAAAGAATTAGAAGCAATAAAAGAATTGCTGAAGAATCTTGATAAAGAGTAGTGTTTGTCATTGGTAGCGCTCCGCAGCTACAAACCGCAAACTATAAACCTCAATGTATGCATTTACTAAACAATGAAGCAATGCAAGCCATTTGCTGGACGTTGATCCACTCTTTGTGGCAAGGCCTATTACTTGCTGTGATTGGAGGTATCATTATCCTGGTTACAAAAAAATCAAATTCCGCAATACGATATAATTTATTATCCGGTTTGTTTCTTGCTTTTATTCTAACAGTTTTTTTCACTTTTGAAAGACAATACAATCTTGCTTCGGTAAATAATAAAATTTCAGATTCACATGTAACAGCTCATTCAATTCAAAATATTAAATCCATAGTTTCTTCTGTTGACGAAACTCCCCCCGAAAAAAATAATATTGCAATATTCATTGATTATTTCAATGAGCATGCTTCCTTGATAGTAACCATTTGGTTTATTGTTCTAAGCGCCCAATTAATAAATCTCATTGCGAATGCAGCCTACATTCAGCGCATCAAGCATTACAAAACATATTATCCTCCTATATATTGGAAAAGAAGAGTGAACGAACTTGCAGAGAAACTAAATGTAAAACAAAAAATAGTATTGCTGCAGTCGGGAATTGTAAAAGTGCCGGTGATGGTTGGATTTTTTAAACCGGTCATCTTATTCCCATTAAGCTTATTGTCACAATTACCGCCCGAGCAAATTGAGGCAGTGTTGCTCCACGAACTGGCGCATATCAAGCGCAAGGATTATTTCGTGAACATGCTTCAAAACCTTGCTGAAATCATTTTCTTTTTTAATCCAGGTCTCCTGTGGATCTCATCATTAATAAAAGATGAACGCGAAAATTGCTGCGATGATATCGCATTAAGAGCGATCAATAATAAAAAAGAATTTATTCATGCACTTGTTTCCTTCCAGGAATTTCATTTGGAAAATTCAAAGTATTCTCTTGCATTTCCCGGAAGAAAAAATCATCTGTTGAATCGTATAAAAAGAATTATTACCAGCAACAATAAAACACTTAACAATATGGAAAAGATCTCACTGGCATCATGCATTATTATTATTGGATTGATAGTATTTGCGTTCAAACCTACCGACGAAAAGAATACATTTCAAAAACAAACGGCATCAAATGTATCTCCAATTGTTCACCTGAAAGATACAGTTCCTGGTACGCAGGAAAGCAGATCATTATTTTCTTACAGCACGAAATTAGATGGTAAAGAATACAGAATAAAGGAAGTGAATGATAAAGTGACGGAGTTTCTTGTTGACGGGAAAAAAATTCCAGATGATAAGATAAAAGACTACCAGGATATTATTGACAGGATTCATATACAAGCAAAAAAGGAACAGGAAGAATTACAATTGCAGAATGAAGCATTGCAAAAAGAAAGAAATGAAATGATGGAACAAAGGGAAATAATGGCAAAAAAACAGCAGGAAATGGACGAACTGGAAAATAGAGATAGAGCGACGGAATATGCCCGCAAAGCGGAGAAGCTAGAAATGATGAATAAACTACTTGCAGAACAGGAAGCCCTCAACTTAAAATTGGATCAGTTGAAAAGAATGCAGGAAATGGATGCTTTGGCTGAAAGCAAATCCATATATGGAAAACCTGAGTTATTAAATGATCAGCAATCAGCGCTGATTGCTCAAAACGAAGATATGAAAAAGGCCCTGGCTGATATCGCCTATAAATCAAGAATAATCAGGGATAAGGGCGCTACCGATGCAGATTCACGAAAGCTTATGTACGATTTGCAAGATCATGCAAAAGAATTGTATGAACAACAGGAGATACTGAATAAAGAAATGCGGAATAAAATGCTGATGGACGCAAGATTGCACGATAATAATTCTTTGCCCTTCAGAAGAGATGATGTACTCATGGAAGTACCCAGAGCGCCTTTTGCCAATGGGGTTATTGAAAGGATCGTTGAAAATATGCTTGATGCAAAACTTATTACCAGCGTGGATGATCTTTCTTTCACTTTAAATAAAAAAGAATTTAAGATAAATGGAGTAGTTCAACCTGAGGAGATACATCAGAGATTTAAAGAAAGCTATATTAAGGGCAATAGCAACAACCACATAAAATATTCGAAACACGGGGGTTCCACCAGCACAGAGGCAATTATCAATGATTAAAATCAGGCGCTCTCAAAAAAAGATTTTTTAGAATTTTACATTTACAGCGAACATAAAATTGGTGGTTGCCATCGGGAATAAGAAATTTTCTGTTATTAGTTGTCCGCCATAGATATAGCTGTAGGTATATCCGTTAGGTTCATATTTTTTATTGAATACATTATTTAACTGAAAAATAAGATTCACCTCTTTAATCTCCTTGAACCTAACGGTGTATATCATGCGTAAATTTTCAACAAAATAACTGTTGAGTTTTCTGTCTTCATGTTGTGAGTTGTCTAAGTATTCTTTACTCACATATTTGCTTATTAAACTCAGTTCGTAATTTTTTAAGACAGGAAAATTAAGTGTTGCTGCCCCAACGATAGAAGGGGAAAATGCAATATCAGTGAGCTTGTAAAAATTGGTTTTCTGTCCACCACTGTCGTAGTCATCAATATATTCCGTATAATTTTTTACTTTATTTCGACTGAAAGAAATATTCGCTTCAGCATTGAACCAATCAGTAAATTTTGCGCTTCCCTGTAATTCAATTCCTAGACGATAACTGCCGGGAATATTAATTCGCGTGTATTCTCCTACATAATTAATCTTTCCGTTCAATACCAATTCGTTTTTATAAAGCATATAATATCCAGTTGCACTCCATGAATATCGAGAATTTTTCTTTCCGATATTTAATTCAAAATCGTTGAGCGCTTCGGGTTTGGGCTTATCACTGTTTGCGGTTTCAAAATCATTTCTGTCAGGTTCATGATTTGCTAATGAGTAAGAAAAATAATTATCCCACCCATCGTTTGTATAACTGATACCAATCTTTGGGTTATAAAAATTATAAGTCGTCTTTACGATTAATAAAGGATTATCATCAAAGCCATCGATTGCATAAGCAATTCGCCGATATTGAAGATCTGCGAATAATGTAAAGTGACCCACCAGGTCTTGCTGCCATTTTCCGTACACATTAAAATCGGTTTTGTAAGCAGGTTCGTTATACCATTTATAGTTTGGTGGAATGCCGCCGTTCTGTGCCCAGGTTATGATTCCATAATGTTTACCATCATATTTATCCCAGCCGCCGCCGATAGTGAATTGTGTTTTTTGATGTTTGTATTGTAATGAAAAAATTCCACCATAGAAATAATTATTCAACCATAATTGACGAATGAGATCGGTGCTTTGTAATGTGTCGATGCCAATGATCTGATTTGGCAATCCATAAACAGCATATTTTGCATTTGATGAATCACCCTGGTCGTGATATTCTTCATAATATCCATAACCGCGCGTTAAGAACCCGGCAACGTTCATAGATATACGCTGATTGATTTGGTGGTTAAAAAAAAGCTGGTAATGATTTTGCCAATAATTATCTGTTTGATTTTGGTAAGTAAAATAGTTGTACCTGCGATTTTTTGAATTAAACAGGTTCAACGAATCGGCTTGGGTAAAATATAATGAACCGACATTATCCGCATAATGCTGATCCAGCGCGGTCTTATTGCCATCCACTTTGGCCTCCGGAATTCCATTCCATGCCTGGTATGTTTTTTCTTCCCCCTGAATAATATTAAATCGCAAGGAAGAATTATTCGAATAATAGGCCGCCGATAAAAACAAGGATTTTAAATTGCTCGTGGCGCGATCAATATAACCATCACTGGTGATCTGCGATAACCTTGCATCAATTGTAAAATGATCATTCAGCAAACCGGACCCGACTTTCAGGGTATTTTTCCAGGTATTGAAAGAGCCATAACTATTATTGATCTCGGCGTAAGCTTTATCATTAAATTCATTGGTAGAAAAATTGATTGTTGCGCCAAAAGCACCGGCGCCATTTGAAGAGGTTCCAACACCGCGTTGAATTTGAATGCTGTTGACCGATGAAGCAAAATCAGGAAGATCAACAAAATAAATTGATTGTTCTTCCGCATCATTATAGGGAATTCCATTCAGCGTCATATTAATGCGCGAATCGTCAGTGCCGCGGATGTAAATGCCGGTGTAGCCAACACCGTTGCCCGCATCAGAATTAATGACAACGCCGGGAGTCTGGTTTAAAATGAAAGGAAGATCTTGGCCAAGATTATTTTGTTCGATGTATTCTTTTGTAAGATTCGTTTTTGTGAAGGGTGCCTTTTCTCCTGCACGCAATGCCTTTATTTCCACAGGTTGTAAAAATAATTTCATCTGCGATAACGAAATTGTGACCAGTCTTTCATTAATATTAATTATCGAGTCGAATGTTTTGTAACCTACACTTGTGATCTTTAATTTGTAATTGCCCGGCTTTACTCTTTTAAACTGGAAAACTCCGGCATCATTGGTTGAAGTGGTGCCAATGCCATTGATAAAGACTGTTGCGCCGGCTACCGGTAATCCGGTCAATGAATCAACAATTTTTCCTTTTGAATTGATTTGCGCCACTGCCAAATGCACAGTAAAAAGTGAAGAACAAAACATAAAAACTAACCTGCTTTTCATCGTTGTGAGCATTTTGGAATTAAAAAGACGCTGTGCAGGTAAATAGTGAAGCAAATATTGAGCACCTTCCCTGCGCAGGCATTACCCTGTTCAGGTTCTACGGGTATCATCTCAGCCTTTCCCGCCATTGGCAGGATCAGCACCCCGAGGAATCTGAGAAATCATGGCAAAGATAAGAGAAAGTTATTTTTTCGGTGTAACATTATTTCAGGCTTCTACGTCCAACAGAAAACCCGGAAAATCCGGGGAGAAGCAACATTGTATAATTTTGATTGTCTTTCCTAAAACTCTTTTTATGAAGAAAATAATTCTTTCAACTTTTTTATTGGTAACAGTCAGTTTTTCATTTGCACAGAATGGAAAAATTATTGATGACAGGAATGCTGAAAAGCGCAATGTTACAGGTTTTCACGCTATTCATGTTGCCAGTGGTATTGATCTTTATCTTTCCCAGGGCGATGAAGCTGTTGCGGTTAGCGCCTCTGACATAGATGTGAGAAATCACATCAGAACCGAGGTCGTGAATGGTGTATTGAAAATTTATTACCAAAACACCGGAACCTTACATTTTGGATGGGGAAATAAACATTTGAAGGCCTATGTTTCAATAAAAAATATTGACGGTCTTGATGCTTCGGGTGGTTCTGACGTGTATTTGCAGGGAATGATAAAATCTGAAAAACTCAATATTGAACTTTCCGGCGGAAGTGATTTGAAAGGCAGTGTAGATGTTCATGAAATGTCCATTAACCAAAGCGGCGGGTCCGATGTGAATATTTCCGGTTCGGTTGCTAGTCTTAATGTTGATGCAAGTGGTGGCAGCGATTTGAATGGTTATGAATTGGTAACTGATTATTGCAAAATAGATGCAAGTGGTGGCAGCGATTCACACATTACGGTTAATAAAGAGCTTTCTGCAAAAGCGAGCGGCGGCAGCGACATATATTATAAAGGGAACGCAATAATCCATGAATTAAAATCCAGCGGTTCCAGCAGCGTCACCAAAAAAGGATAATCCATAAATTATTAACCATTCAAAAAACGAATAAACACATGAAAAAGGTATTTTTTGCCATTACTGCTTTAATGATCACATGCGGTGCATTTGCGCAAGTAAAAACGTATAACGATGCAAATGCTGAAGTGCGCAACGCAAAAGACTTCCATGCTATTAAAGTATCCACAGGAATTCACCTTTATCTTAGTCAGGGAAATGAAGAAGCGGTTGCAGTTAGCGCTTCTGATAAAGCATATATAAGCAGAATTAAAACCGAGGTGGTGAATGGTGTATTGAAAATTTATTACGATAATAAATGGAATGATTGGGGAAATAATAATAAAAATTTGAAAGCATATGTTTCCTGTAAGACACTTGATGCCTTAAAAGGAAGTTCAGGCGCGCATGTCGATGTCGATGGGACAGTACATTCAAACACATTAAGTCTCGATTTTTCCAGCGGCGCTTCATTTAAAGGAAATGTTACGGTGACGGATTTAACTGCAGAAACAAGCAGCGGCGCACATTCCACTATTTCTGGCACTGCTTCAAATATCAAATCTGAAGCAAGCAGCGGGAGTCATCTTGATGCTGACGATCTGCAAGCCGAAACCGCTGAAGCGGATGCAAGCAGCGGAGCACGTATTGAGCTTAATGTTAACAAACAACTTTCTGCTTCTGCAAGCAGTGGAGGGCACATTCATTACAAAGGCAATGCACTCATAAAAGATATTGATACCAGCAGTGGAGGCGCTGTTTCAAAAAAATAAAGCATTACAGAGTAGTTGAAAAACAAAAGCCGCGCAATTTGCGTGGCTTTTTTACTTATTTGTTGCGAAGGGAGGGTTCGAGCCTCCGACCTTCGGGTTATGAGCCCGACGAGCTACCGCTGCTCTACTTCGCGATATAGGGACGCAAAGGTAATTGTCTGTCAAATAATAGCCAAACAAATTTTATCTTAACGTACCTTTGCGTTCTTTTATGAAAGCAGGATATGTAAGCATTTTTGGTAAGCCCAACGCGGGAAAAAGCACACTGCTTAATGCATTGCTGGGCGAGAAGCTGGCTATCGTTTCTCACAAAGTCCAAACGACGCGGCATCGCATCAAAGGTATTCTTACAGAAAAAGAATATCAGGTAATTTTTTCTGATACACCGGGAATCATTCAGCCCAAATATAAACTTCACGAAAAAATGATGCAGGCCGTAAAAAATTCTTTGGAAGATGCTGATGTTGTCATATTAATGATCGATGCCAATGATGATGTAAAAGAAAATGATGAATTGTTTGCATCCCTCAATATTAAGACTCCTGCAATTGTTGTTATTAATAAAACAGATAAAGTAAAAACTGAAAAAATAAAACAGAACACGGAGTTTTTTCAGCATAAAAAATATTGCACTAATGTGGTTGGTATTTCTGCATTGAAGAAGAAAAATATCAATGAACTGTTGCAGTCAATAATAAAATTGCTTCCGGAAGGGCAACCTTTTTTTGATGGAGATAATCTTACCGATCTGCCAGTGAAATTTTTTGTTGGTGAAATGGTGCGCGAAAAAATATTTTATTTGTACGAAGAAGAAATCCCTTATCATGCCACGGTTGTTGTTCAGGAATTTAAAGAGAAAGAAACATTAACAAAAATACGTGCCGAGATTATTGTTCAGCGCGAGACACAAAAAGGAATTATTTTAGGAGAAAAGGGAAGCATGATAAAAAGGTTGGGCACCGAAGCAAGAAAAGACATCGAAGCATTTTTGCAAAGAAAAGTTTTTTTAGAACTTTTTGTAAAAGTGCGTCCAAAATGGCGGGATAATGAAATATTCTTAAAGGAATACGGATACTAATTAATGTCAGATGTAGGATGGATGATTTTGATCTAAAATCACATCCTGCGTTAGACATTGTGCACTAAATATCAAAACTTATGGCAGGATTTACAGTGGCAATTGTAGGCAGACCAAATGTTGGCAAAAGTACTTTCTTTAATCGTTTACTTGAGCAGCGCAAAGCTATCGTGGACGACACAAGCGGAGTTACGCGAGACAGACAATACGGGGTTACTGACTGGAATGGTAAAACTTTCAATGTAATTGACACAGGAGGTTTTGTACCGCAAAGCGAAGATATTTTTGAGCGCGAAATAAAAAAACAAGTAATGATCGCACTGCAGGAAGCAAGTGCGGTGATTTTTATGGTTGATACTGCTACGGGCATTACCAATTTGGACCAGGCCATGGCAGATGTTTTGCGCCGAACGGAGAAGCCGGTATTTCTTGCTGTTAATAAAGTCGATAACAGCGAAAGACTGTTGGAAGCAACAGAATTTTACAGTCTTGGCTTTGAAAATATTTTTTTTATTTCTGCAATGACAGGTAGCGGCACCGGAGAAATACTCGATGCCATAACTGCATTGATCAAAGACGATAGTGCTGAAGTCGATGAGACCGGGTTGCCAAAATTTGCAATCATCGGACAACCCAACGTTGGAAAATCTTCTTTGCTAAATGCATTAACCGGCCAGGAAAGAACAATTGTAAGTGATATTCCCGGAACAACGCGCGACACTATTCACACGCATTATAATCTTTTTCAAAGAGAATTTATACTGATTGATACCGCTGGTATTCGCCGTAAAAGCAAAGTACATGAAGACTTGGAATTTTATTCTGTGATTCGTGCCATCAATGCAATGGATGAAGCTGATGTTTGTTTATTGTTGATCGATGCCACAAAAGGAATTACTGCTCAGGACCTTAACATTTTTAGCCTTGCCGTAAAAAAAGGAAAAGGAATTGTGTTGCTTGTTAATAAATGGGATCTTATTACCAAAGAAACAAACAGCGCCAAAGAATATGAAAAAGAATTAAAAGAAAGGCTCGCGCCGTTAACAGACATACCGGTCGTTTTTATTTCTGCCATCGAAAAACTCCGCATTTTCAAAGTCATCGAAGTGGCGCTGGAAGTGTATGCAAACCGGCAACGTAAAGTGCCGACCTCTCAGTTAAATGATGTGATGCTCAAAGCTGTTGAATCTTATCATGCGCCCGTCGTTAGGGGTCATGCTATTAAAATAAAATATGTGACACAGCTTCCAACCATTACCCCATCTTTTGCTTTTTTTAGTAATCACCCCGATGATATTAAGCTTCCGTATAAAAATTATCTAGAAAATCAACTTCGTAAACAGTTTAATTTCAGCGGAGTGCCGATCAGGATATTCTTTAGAAAGAAATAATTGGCTGCGATAATTTAAAATTTGTAAATACATATTTTTTTTTACCTTTGCGCCCATCAAAAATTAAAACAACACTGATGAAAAAATTCTTTGGCGTAATTATCATTGCTGGTGCATTAACTGCATGCGGCAGTGGATCTGGTTCTTCAACTGCTGATTCTACAGTTAAAGCTGTTGATTCAACTGTAAAGGCGGCTGCTGATACATTAAAGGCAGCAGGCGATTCTGCAGCAAAAAAAATTGATTCTGCTGGTAAAGCAGTTGTTGATTCTGCAAAATCAAAAATGAGTGCGGCTGTGGATAGTGCTAAAAAAGCTTTGAAGAAATAATTTTATCGAAACATTATTTCTTTGTTTAATCCTTTCGAATATTTTCGAGAGGATTTTTTTTTGCAGGTACAATTGGTTATGGATTTGCTTACCCTTTTTTTCTCACGTATTCCTGCCCGATCATATATTTTGTAACAAGCTGACAAACCTTTTTTTTATGAAAGAAAATCAATTGCTTAAAAAGGAGCCTGATCCTTCAGGATTAATAAAATCATCTTCTTTAATTTGCCCTTTTTGGGTGGTAGCCTTCGCGCTTTCCCAAATGCATTTAGCAGACTAGCAAACAGGTTCTTCTATTTTTAGAGTGAGGACCTTATATTTTTTTAAGAAGACCAGCCACTTGTTTTTTATATGACAGGAGTGCTTCTGTCTGTTGTTTGATAAAACTATTGCCGCGCAGGGGACCAGTAACGGAATTCATTTCATCCATATTATCATAGACCATTTTACGGAATGGATTGCTATAATCTTTTGCACGAGAATCATAAATCCCTTTTGTCATCCATTCTTTCGTAACAATACTTTGCTGCAATAGATGTTTAAATTGTTTTTTATCAATTTTCTTCAAATCAATTCCATGGATTTTCTTCAAGACTGCAAGTGCGTGCTGCAATTTGTCTTTACCATAATTTGACCCTTCCGTTTTATAAAATTGATGAACATGCTCCCAGCTTTTTATCTTGTTGCTGTGAATTTGTTGAATGAATTTTCCCAAAGAATCTTTTTTAATAAGCTGTCCGCCAACGTTAACCCATTGGGCAGTCATCGATCCGGATGGCAATGATTCTTGGATTTTTTCAAACCTGGCAAGCGTATTTTGTTCAATAAAGATCAGCAGTTGTTTTACAGCATAATAAGCAATCAATTCTTTGAAAAGATGATATGCTCTGGAAACCTTTACGAGTTTAGTTTTTCGCTTGTTGTTCTCAAATCCTTCGGCAATGATTTCAAGTTCATCAACGACTTCTTTTTTACTGGTTAATATCTTTTTACCGATATCAATTATTTTTTCTTCAGGATATTTTTTTCCTTTTTCAATTTGTTGGACATAAGCTTTGCCCGCAAATTTTTCAAACAACCTCAATGAATCAACCATTTCATTTACAGAATCTGGAGCCAGAAAATCAAACTCCAGTAATTGAGTTTTATCAATTCGTTTATCACGATCAATATATTTCCATGAGTTTCTGGAAAGCGCATACATATTATACATGAACCAATAGGCAGGCATGATTACCAATTCATTATTGGTTTCATTATTACTGATAAGTGAAAAAGGGATAGGAATATTTAATTCTGACGGATAAGCACCTTTTGTGATTATACAAAAAGAAGCAAACTTTGAATTGTGTTTTAAGCTTACACTTAAACCTGGCCAAAACCCTCGGCCAGCAATTATTTCACCATCTGCACTTCGCGAGTTGTGATTGGAGCCAATGGTTGCGCCTGCAGCCATATTACTTTGTCCGAGCACTAACGAAGCGCACAGAAATGAGTTATTGTGATGTTGTTCATGCGCGGGAAAAATGAGCGAGTTCAAAACCTCGCAGCAGGAAATGGTTGAATTATTACCAAGATAAGAATTGATCAATCGTGCGCCATATTTCAATTGTGAATGCGAAGACATGATAAATCGGACCGCTTTCACGCCATAGAAAATCCTGCATCCATAGTCAACAATCCCATTTACCAATTCACATCCTTCCCCAATTTGCGATTTTGCATCTGCGGAGGAATTGATGGTTAGATTCTTAAGTTTGTTTGCTCCTTTCAGATATGCATCACTTCCGATCAATACATCTTTTATGATCTTACAATTTTTTATCACGGTTCTGTCGCCGATCGTTCCATAATACCCCCGACGATCATCAAATTTTTTTGCGGTGAATTCTTTAAATCTATTTTGTAAAAATTCATCATCGCGAAAACGACTCCATAAATAAGCATCGCCCGGCAACATGCCGTCAAACGGAATGATCCTTCTCCCGCCATTTTCATTGCACACTTCCATCCAGATCCGGATCGAATCCGATTCACCTTCTTTTAAAATACCATTACCAAATTTTGCATGATCGGTGGTCGCCACTTCATTCGTGTTCACGATCATCACATCATTGCCAATAATGTAATGCGAAATATAATTCACATTATCTATCACTACATTATCTCCAAAATCAGAACTGATTATCGTGCTGCTGTATAAACCAACAGGGCGGCGAAGATTATTGAACTCCAGATAATAAGGCTCCAATTTGCCGATACGGACGAGACCAAAGAATTTGCAGTCCATTACCAACTCCGGGGTAAAAGCATCAGATACGAGAATATTATTCCAATCATCTGAGGTGTTGCGATTGCGAACAAGTGATTCTATTTCAGAAGCACTAAGCTTTCGGTAAACAATACCGTTTTTATTTTGCTGATTGCGCAAATAATATTCGTCCTTTCCTTTAGGAAGAAAATCTTTTGGAATGAAGTGATACCCCAACGCTTCAACAGGGCTTTTTTTGATCTCATTCATAGCACAACAATTATGCGGAAAGATAAATAAAATCTGCTTGGCCCAAGGCAGTACAATTCTGCAGGCTGCAGAAAAAATATGAGTAAAGAAAAGATTGTTTATATTGAATAAATAAACAAATTTGTAGTTGAAGCGGAATTTTGCGGTAACGCTCTTTATTTGAAAATGTAACCAAACGATTGTCATGCCAACCAAGAACAAATATCTCATTCCATTTATACTGGTAACATCTTTATTTTTTTTATGGGCTTTTTTGCATAATCTGAATCCGATCTTAATTCCGCATTTGAAAAAAGCCTGCGAGTTAAGTGATCTCGAATCTGCATTTATTGATTCAGCAGTTTATCTTGGCTATTTTTTGATCGCCATTCCTGCCGGATTATTTGTTCATAAATATGGATATAAAAAAGGAATAATTTTCGGATTGATGTTATATGCATTTGGCGCCTTATTATTTATTCCGGCTGCATCAACGCGGGAATATTTTTTCTTTTTAGTTGCTTTATTCATTATTGCAAGCGGCGCCACCTTCCTGGAAACAATAGCCAATCCTTATATTACGATACTCGGAGATCCATCGACTTCAGAACAAAGGTTAAATTTCGCGCAGTCTTTTAATGGAGTCGGCGCTTTTCTCGCGCCGCTATTGGGGAGTAAATTTATTTTGTCGGGTATTGAACATTCGAATGCAGAATTAAAAAAAATGTCGCCGCAACAACTGCACGATTATCTGGGTTTTGAAGCCTCAACGGTAAAAATCCCATATCTCGTAATGGCTTGTGTTATTGTAATTGTCATCATTCTTTTCTTAATGACAAAGCTACCGGAAGTGCAGGCAGACGACAGCGCAGCGCACGGGACAAAATTCTCGTTGGCAGTTTTTAAATTCAGTCATGTAAAGTGGGCTGTAATTGCTGAACTGTGTTATGTAGGTGCACAGGTTGGAGTGGGAAGTTTCTTTGTGAGGTTTTCAAAATACCTGATGGATCTTCCCGAAAAACAAGCTGGCTATTGGTGGGGAAGCATTGCCATGGTTGGTTTTATGGTGGGAAGATTTAGCGGAACATTTTTTATGCGTTATATAAAACCAGCGCGCCTACTTGCTGTTTATGCGACCATTAATATTCTATTGTTGGCTTTTGCACTAATCATGCATGGAAGTATCGCTGTGTATGCAGTGATGGTGGTTCCTTTTTTTATGTCTATTATGTTTCCAACCATTTTTGCATTGGGCATAAAAGGGCTGGGTGAGGAAACAAAAATCGCTTCATCGTTTTTAGTAATGTCAATCATTGGGGGCGGAATCATTCCTTTGATAATGGGTTTCATTTCAGACAAAACAGGAAGCATTCAAACAGCATATATTGTTCCGCTGATTTGTTTCATTTTCATTTTATATTTTGCAGTGAAAGGATACAAAATAAGGCCGGTGGCTAATTAAAATCAAGGGCATGTTAAGTTTAGAAAATAAAGAGACAATAATAACGGGAAGCGGAAGCGGAATTGGAAAAGCCATAGCCTCACTTTTTGCAAAACAAAAAGCGATAGTTCATATCGTTGATCTCAACAAAAAAGATGCGGAAGCTGTGGTAGGGGAAATTGAAAGAGGCGGCGGCAAAGCATTTGCCCATGAATGTAATGTGGCTAATCAGCAGGAAGTAAAAAATATTTTTGACAAAATAAATAAGGTTGATGTGCTGGTAAATAGCGCCGGTGTTTCGCATATCGGCAAAGCGCACACAACCAGTGAAACAGATTTTGACCGCTTGATCAATGTGAATGTAAAAGGAGTCTATAATTGTTTGCATGCAGCTATTCCATTAATGCAAAAACAAGGAGGCGGAGTAATCATAAACATTTGTTCCATAGCTGCACTTGTAGGATTGAATGATCGCTTTGCTTATTCGATGACCAAAGGCGCCGTCTATTCGATGACATTAAGTGTAGCGAAAGATTATCTTGCTGACAATATTCGTTGCAACAGCATTTCACCGGCGAGAGTGCATACACCATTTGTTGATGGATTTCTCGCAAAAAATTATCCAGGAAAAGAAAAAGAGATGTTTGAAAAATTATCAAAAAGTCAACCGATAGGAAGAATGGCAAAGCCGGAAGAGATCGCCACACTCGCATTATATTTATCGAGTGATGAAGCGTCCTTCATTACCGGAAGCGATTACCCGATTGACGGAGGATTTTTGAAATTGAACGGATAGGCGAATGGTCAATAGTGAATATCTGATTTAATATTCCCAATTATAGTCTGACCATTCACTATTGACATCTCATAATTCATAATTTATAACTCATATTTCATCATGAAACTTTTTCGTTTTGGCGAACTTTATAAAGAAAAACCAGGAGTCATCATTGATGATGTAATGTATGACGCCTCTGCATTTGGAGAAGATTATAACGAACATTTCTTTGAAACCGAAGGAATATCAAGATTGTATGAGTTTATTAAGAAAAATAATTCTTCGCTTGTTGAGATACAGGCCGGTGTTAGATTGGGAAGTGCCGTCGCGCGACCATCAAAAATTGTTTGTATTGGTCTGAATTATGCACAACATGCTGCTGAAACTGGTGCATCATTGCCCGCGGAGCCGGTAGTTTTTTTTAAATCTACAACGGCTTTGTGCGGGCCGAATGATGATATAATCATTCCTAAAAATTCTGAGAAAACAGATTGGGAGGTAGAACTTGCTGTGGTTATGGGGAAAAAGACTTCTTACATCAGCGAAGAAAAAGCAAACGATCATATTGCGGGGTATGTCTTGCATAATGATTATTCCGAAAGAGAATTTCAAATTGAAAGAAACGGCCAATGGGTAAAAGGAAAAAGCTGCGATACGTTTGCTCCGCTTGGACCTTTTTTGGCTACAAAAGATGAAATAAAAGATGCGCAGAATTTACATTTATGGTTGAATGTGAATGGAGAAAAACTGCAACACTCCAACACAAGCGATATGGTTTTTCGAATTCCTTTTTTGATTCATTATCTCTCGCAATTCATGACTTTACTTCCCGGGGATGTGATTTCAACGGGCACACCATTCGGCGTTGGGCTTGGCTTTAAGCCACCGCGTTATTTGAAACCAGGTGATATTATCGAATTAGGTATTGAAGGTTTGGGAACACAAAAACAAAAAACAATTTCATATGAAGAGGCATTGCGGAAAGGATTTTATTAGTTGGAAATGGAGAAATGACGGTAAAATGTGGCTCAATTTAAACTGTTAGTACATCGTAAAAATAAAATCGTACATCAAAATGGATTTGCAATTAAAAGATAAAGTGATTATTGTAACCGGCGGCGCGAAGGGAATTGGTGAAGGTATTGTAAAACTGCTCGCTGCTGAAGGTGCAATTCCGGTTATTGTTGGCAGAAATCGCGAAGACAATCTCAAAGTTTTGCATGAGCTGCAAGCCAATGGCAGGAATGCTTTTCAGGTTGTTGCCGAATTAACGCAACCCAACGAATGTGAGCATGCAGTAAAAAAAACCATTGAACATTTTGGAAAGATTGACGGATTGGTGAATAATGCCGGTGTTAATGATGGAGTAAATCTTGAACATGGAAATTATGAATTATTCGTTGAATCGCTTCATAAGAATCTTATTCATTATTATTTGATGGCGCATTTTGCTTTGCCTGAATTAAAGAAATCGAAAGGTGCAATAGTGAATATTAGTTCGAAAACTGCCGAGACAGGACAAGGAGGAACATCGGCTTACGCTGCTGCAAATGGAGGCCGTAATGCGCTTACACGAGAATGGGCTGTAGAATTGTTGAAATATGAAATTCGCGTGAATGCAATTGTTGTTGCGGAATGCTGGACGCCGTTGTATGAGAGTTGGATAAAGACATTACCAAACCCAGCAGAAAAATTGAAAGATATAGTTTCAAAGATTCCATTGGAAAAAAGAATGACTACAGCTGAAGAAATTGCAAACGCAGTTGCATTTTTATTATCGCCAAAATCGAGTCACACAACCGGACAGTTAATTCATGTTGATGGAGGTTACGTTCACCTGGACAGAGCGATCGGCTAAACGGGAATTATGAGGTACATGGTAAGAGGTACGAATTCTTATGCAATTTTAAATTTTTTAACGATGAAAGACCTAATGATTTTTCTTAAGAGCTTGATGCTTTTTTTTATTCTATTTATTGCCGTAGAAAGTATTTCGTCCGCTAAAAAAAATGTAAAAGAAAGTTCACCAAAGAAATCTGTTACTGATATTTCTTTGGCGAATGCTGTGGAAAGACAACTTAATGGCATTGAAAGGAATATTATCAATACGGCGGAACAAATGCCGGATGACAGGTTTTATTTTACTCCTGAAAGTCTGAACCTGAAAGGAAGTGAATTTAAAGGTGTTCGCACTTTTGCAGGACAAATAAAGCATCTTGCTGCAGATAATATTTTTATCTGGAGCGCGGTTACTGGCGATACGGTAAGAGCTGATATGACGGATGTGAACGGACCGGCTAGTATAAAAACAAAAGCAGACATCATTAAATATTTAAAAGAATCATTTGCGTTGGGTCATAAAGCAATTGCGACACTAACAGAAAAAAATGCGATGGAAATGATTTCTTTTCGCGGAAGAGACTTACCGCGACTCGATCTGGTATTTTATGCGCTCACTCACGCCAATGAACATTACGGGCAAATGGCTGTTTATATAAGAATGTGTGGAATAATCCCATTTGCAAGTTTGCCACCAAATAATAATTAAATTCTTCTTTGAAAATTTTTTTTAATGAAACACAGAGTTCTTCAAATTCATCCGAAAGATAATGTGCTTGTGGCATTAACGAATTTGAGCAAAGGCGAAATAATTCAATACCAGGATGTTTCTTATTTTTTGAAAGATAATATTCCGGCGAAGCATAAATTTTTTATGCGCGACATGAAGGCAGGCGATGAAGTGATCATGTACGGAACGCTTGTTGGGAAACTGCAAAATGATCTTACTACGGGTTCATTAATGACAACAGAAAATACAAAACATGCTGCCCAGGAGTATGGTTATCGTGATACACATTATCAATGGCACAAACCAGATGTCTCAAAATTTAGTGGTCGCACATTTAACGGTTACCATCGAAGTGATGGAAGGGTTGGCACGGCGAATTATTGGATATTTTTGCCAACGGTCTTTTGCGAGAACAGAAATCTTGATGTGATTCGCGAAGCGTTACAAAATGAATTAGGTTATTCTGTTACGGGAAAATATCGGCAGTATGCGCATTCATTAGTAGAAGCCTTTAAAGATGGGAAAAATATAGATGATATTACTGTTGATCTTTCATTGTCAGAAAAAAGAAAAAACTTCCTTTTCAAAAATGTTGACGGAATAAAATTTCTAAATCACCAGGGTGGATGCGGTGGCACAAGGCAAGACAGCGCCGCACTTGGCAGATTGCTTGTTGCCTATGCAGATCATCCAAATGTTGCCGGAGTTACCATTTTAAGTTTGGGTTGTCAGCATTTGCAGTTGCCGGAATTTATGGATGATCTGAAAAAGCGAAATCCGAAATTTGATAAACCATTATTGGTTTTTGAACAACAACAATCACAAAGTGAAGAGCAACTGGTTGGTGATGCGATCAGAAAAACTTTTCTTCATTTAGTTGAAATCAATAAACAGGAAAGAAAGCCAGCTTCATTAAGCGAATTATGTATTGGCGTGAAATGTGGTGGCAGCGATGGTTTCAGTGGCATTTCTGCAAACCCGGCTGTAGGTTATTGTGCTGATCTTGTAGTGGCTTTGGGCGGTAAGATATTATTGGCGGAGTTTCCTGAATTGTGCGGAGTAGAACAAGAACTTGTTGACAGAAGTATAGATGAAACCACTGCAAAAAAATTCATTCATCTCATGCGCAGTTATGATGAACTCGCACACAAAGTAGGATCAGGATTTTATATGAACCCTTCCCCCGGGAACATTAAAGACGGATTAATAACCGATGCGATAAAATCTGCGGGCGCTGCAAAAAAAGGCGGCACATCTCCTGTAACTGATGTGCTGGATTATACCGAACCTGCCGTGAAACCGGGACTCAGCCTTGTCTGTACGCCCGGAAATGATGTGGAAGCTACAACCGGCAAGGCAGCATCCGGAGCAACGTTAATATTATTTACAACGGGGCTTGGTACACCGACCGGTAATCCGGTTTGTCCGGTTATCAAATTATCAACCAACTCTTCGCTTGCAAAAAGAATGGGCGATATAATTGACCTTGATACAGGCGCCATTATTGAAGGCGAAAAAACAATTGAGCAAATGGGTGAAGAGATTTTGGAATATTGTATCAAAGCAGCGAGTGGGGAAATTATCCCGAAAGCAGTTTTATTGAACCAGGATGATTTCATTCCATGGAAACGCGGCGTGAGTTTGTAAGTGTCGGCTCAAAATTTATCAAATTAAATTTCATCAGTAATGCGCGCACTAGTCTGTGAATCGCCAGGATTCCTAGAATACAAAGAGATAAATGCGCCGGCATTAAAACCTGGTCATGCAATAATAAGAATAAAACGTATTGGCATATGCGGAACAGACCTCCATGCATACGAAGGCACTCAACCTTATTTTAATTATCCGAGGATTTTAGGCCATGAATTATCCGGCGACCTGATTGAATCAGATAATGCCAATGGTCTTGTTCCCGGGGAAAAAGTTACCGTCATCCCTTATTTTAATTGCGGCATTTGTATTGCATGCAGAAATGGAAAACCCAACTGTTGTACTGGTCTAAAAGTCTGTGGCGTGCATGTTGATGGCGGCATGGTTGATTATCTTGCTGTGCCATCTTATTCAATAATCCACAATAACGGATTAAATTATGATGAGTTGGCATTGATAGAACCATTGGCCATTGGGGCGCATGGCGTGCGACGAGCGGAAATCAAAAAAGATGAATTCGTGCTGATTATTGGTGCTGGGCCAATCGGGGTGGGGACGATGGAATTTGCCCGTATTGCGGGTGCGCAGGTGATTGCGATGGATATCAATGAATCAAGATTACAATTCTGTAAAAATAAATTGAACCTGGAGCATATTATTAATCCATCACATGATAATATTGTTGAACGATTAATGGAAATTACAAAGAATGATATGCCAACAGTTGTGATAGATGCAACAGGAAATCGAAAAGCGATAAATAATGCATTGTCTTATTTATCCCATGGCGGAAGATTTGTATTGATCGGATTACAAAAAGAAGAAATCATTTTCAGTCACCCGGAATTTCACAAACGCGAAACATCATTGATGAGTAGCCGAAATGCAACGAGAAAAGATTTTGAATACGTTCTGGATTGCATGAAAAAAAAGCTCATTGATCCATCGACATATATTACGCACAGAGTAAAATTCGAAGAGGTAAAAAATGAAATTAAAAGCTGGCTCGATCCGGCTAACGGAGTGGTCAAAGCGCTAGTGGATATGGAGTAGGAAATAGGTATCCTTAACAAAAAAAATAATATGATAACACAAACACAAAATTCAACGCCATCTCAAAAGGAAATTTTTATTAAGATGGTCCTGTCCGCATGGGAAACGCAAAATAGTCGTCTTGATAAATTACTTTCAAAATTGTCTGATGAACAACTGGTTGCGGAAGTAACGCCCGGGCGAAATAGCGGCGTTTACCTTTTAGGGCATCTAGTTGCCATTAACGATGCAATGATCCCTTTGCTTGGTTTTGGTGATAGATTATACCCTCAGTTGGAGAATATTTTTATTTCCAATCCGGACAAATCAGTATTTGAAAAACCTGCAATTGCTGATTTAAAGAAATATTGGGTTGAAGTAAATGCAGAACTTAGCCGGCACATCAGTATTATGCACCCAGACGAATGGTTCACCCGGCATAATTCAGTAAGCGACGAAGATTTTGCCAAAGAGCCACACCGAAATAAATTGAATATCCTTATTAATCGGGCAAATCATCAGAGCTATCATTTAGGGCAACTCGCTTTTCTATAATATTTTTCTATTAAATAAATGGCAATAATTAACGGGCTATTAAATGAAAAAACCACGCCGAAGCGTGGTTTTGTACCGCGTAGGGGAATCGAACCCCTCATTCGTCCGTGAAAGGGACGCGTCTTAACCGATTGACCAACGCGGCGTTTTGCGCAGTTGCCTTGGCGTTTTTTTCGCGAAAGGAGTGCAAAGATATAGGCACAGCTAAAATTTGCCAAAAGTTTCTCATAGTTATCCCCCAATAGTTGCAGGTAACTGGTTACCATTCAATTCTAAATTCTCAATCCTAACTTCTAAATTCTTTCTTAACTTCGCGTCCTTAATTTAAAATCAAATTTGTTAAACTATGAGCACAGTTAAAGTTGCAATTAATGGTTTCGGACGAATTGGCCGTTTGGTTTACCGCCAGATCTATAAAATGGATGGCATTGATGTGGTTGCTATTAATGATTTAACGAGCCCTAAAATGCTAGCGCATCTATTAAAGTACGACAGCGCACACGGACGTTTTGATGCTGAAGTAAAATCTACAGAAAATTCAATTCTTGTTAATGGGGAAGAAATAAAGATATACGCTCAAAAAAATCCTGCAGAAATTCCCTGGAAACAACATGATGTCGATGTTGTTTTGGAATGCACTGGCTTTTTTACCGATAAAGCAAAGGCAGAATTGCATTTAGCTGCTGGCGCAAAACGCGTGGTTATATCTGCTCCGGCTACAGGTGAAATGAAAACAATCGTTTTCAACGTTAATCACCTCACGCTTGATGGTAGCGAAACAGTTATCAGTTGCGCTTCCTGCACAACAAATTGTCTTGCACCAATGGCGGACACCCTCGATAAGGTTTTCGGGATTGAAATGGGATTAATGACTACCGTTCATGCATATACAAACGATCAAAACACCCAGGACGCTCCTCATCCAAAAGGTGATCTAAGAAGAGCGCGCGCAGCTGCACAGAATATTGTTCCGAACAGTACCGGTGCTGCAAAAGCCATCGGTCTAGTTCTTCCAGGTTTAAAAGGGAAATTAGATGGAACTGCCCAGCGTGTTCCAACATTAACGGGTTCGCTTACAGAACTTACAACCATCTTAAAGAAAAAAGTAACTGTTGAAGAAGTGAATGGCGCGATGAAGGCCGCAGCCAACGAAAGTTTCGGCTACACAGAAGATGAAATCGTGAGCAGCGATATTATAGGAATGAACTATGGTTCTTTATTTGATAGCACACAAACAAAAGTATTGACCATCGGCGATAAACAATTGGTTAAAACAGTTAGCTGGTACGATAATGAAATGAGTTATGTAAGCCAATTGGTGCGTAGCGTAATCTATTTTGCAAAGCTGATAAGCAAATAAGAAATTGCCGTAAAGCATCGTTGGTTCGCACCCTTATACAGCACATCATTATTGTACGAAGTAAAAAATCAAAAGTAAAAATTAAAAAAACAGGTCTTAGCTTTTTAATTTTTACTTTTTAATTCACCAACATGAGCAAATTCGCTGATTATAATTTTTCTGGACAAAAAGCACTAGTGCGCGTTGATTATAACGTTCCACTAAATGATAAATTCGAAATTACAGACGACACCAGGATGCGCGCAACTGTTCCCACCATCAAAAAGATCCTTAATGATGGGGGGAGTGCTATTTTAATGTCTCATCTTGGTCGGCCAAAAGGCGGACCGGAAGATAAGTTTTCATTAAAGCATTTGATAAAGCATTTAAGCGAATTATTAGGTTCGCCGGTTCTATTTGCCAATGATTGCATTGGAGAGCAGGCACATCTTACAGCAAATATGCTCCGACCAGGCGAAGTTTTATTATTAGAGAATTTGCGTTTTTATAAAGAAGAAGAAAAAGGTGACGTTGCCTTCGCGAAGAAATTATCAACGCTTGGTGATGTTTATGTAAATGATGCATTCGGAACTGCGCATCGCGCGCATGCTTCAACGGCAGTAATCGCTCAATTTTTTCCGCCCGATAAAAGAATGTTTGGATTATTAATGGAAAGCGAAGTCAGCAGTGCTGAAAAAGTTTTGCATCAATCACAAAGACCATTTGTAGCGATCATTGGCGGAGCAAAGGTGTCGGACAAAATATTAATCATTGAAAATTTGCTTGATCGTGCAACAGATATTATTATCGGCGGTGGTATGGCCTATACATTTATGAAAGCAATGGGCGGAAAGATAGGCAATTCATTATGTGAAGAAGATAGATTGGGAACTGCTAATGAATTATTGAAAAAGGCAGCAGAAAAAAATGTATCCATTCACCTGCCATCGGATTCCGTAATTGCAGATAAGTTTGATGCTAATGCAAATGATTCAACAGCGCCAAGCAATAATATTCCTGACGGATGGATGGGATTGGACATTGGTGAAAATGCCTGCGAGCAATTCAGTAATGTCATTAGAAATTCAAAAACCATATTATGGAATGGACCAATGGGCGTCTTCGAAATGCAAAAATTTCAACACGGAACAAAAGCCATTGCCATGGCCATTGCTGCATCCACGCAAAATGGGGCCTACTCATTAGTAGGGGGTGGCGATAGTGTTGCCGCAGTTAATCAATTTGGATTCGCCGATAAAGTGAGTTATGTTTCCACCGGCGGCGGCGCCATGCTGGAATATTTTGAAGGAAAAGAATTGCCTGGCATTGCTGCGATCAAAGGCTAAATTTTTTTTATGAAATATTATAAATCGGCTCCCGCCTGTTTGATTTTTTTCTTTTTGGTTCTTATTAATCATATTTCTGCACAGGTACCGGTTAGGTTTGAACCTCATCATCGGGTAGTCTTGGAGAATGAATACGTCAGATTGATTGATGTTCATATTCTTCCACATGATACAACAAAGACGCATATCCACGCTGAGGCTTCGGTTATTGTTTTTCTCAGTAACGCAAAGATCGGAACACAAATAGTAGGTGACAGCCCCGTGATTGCTGACGTAAAGCCTGCACAAATAGGTTATGCTGAATATGATGAGAAACCAATTACACATAAAGTTTGGAATCAGGGCGATTCACTATTTCATGTAATGGATATTGAACTGCTGAAAAAAAATCCTTCGAATGATAGTTGTGCCGTTTTATCGGAGAACGGCTTTGAATTAAAACGAACCCAAAAATTAGTTCGTGTTTATAATCTGCACCTCGTTCCTGGTAAAAAATACCAGATCGGAAAATCAAGCTGCGCACACCTTTTGATTAATGTGTCCGGATACAGCAATGCGTTTTCTTCAAACGTAATCCATTCTTTAGCACCCGAAACTTTTATTTTTTTTCCACCACAGCGTATTGTCGAGATCACCGACAATACAAAAGACAATGCAGAATGTGTACTGCTAGAATTCAAATAGTTAGGTTTCTCATTTTCTATTTTTCTGCAGGAAGTTTTGATTTAATATAATCTGCCTGTTCTGTTGAGCCTGCGGCTTGTTTTTTCTGCATCAGGTCTTTTAAGGCATCATTTATTTCAGGATCAGTGAAAGAATGAAATTGCTGCGGAATATCGCCTCTTATTTTCACCAACAGGTCAACTCCTTTTTTAACTTTATCCGTACTTTTTACATTTGCTAAAAAATGCGCAAAGGGTTTTATAGAAAAAAATTGTTCGTTGCCAAATTGCAGGCTTGCGTAATTATCAAAGATCGCATCAAATTTTGATTCGTCGCTATTGCTCAGAATGGCATATTTCAATTCACCTTTTGCAGGAGCAGATGATAATTTTTTTGTTTGTTCAATGGCTGCTACGGAATCTAATTTACTTAATGCTATTAATGCATCTCCGGCAACCATGTAGGAAGAATCGTTGATGGAGTTGAGAAATAATTCTCTATAGCTGGGGTTTTTATAATTTCCCAGGATTTGTATTGCGCGAGCTTTCAGTGGTTTGTATTTTTCGTTTTTAGCGATATTCAGAATCTCCGTTTCCAGCGCAGTTTTCACGGTGTCATTATCTGTATGAATTTCCTCAAGTGCTGTACTTTTTATTCTCCATAATTTATCATGCAAACATTCCTTAAGAAAATTCAATGCTTTTGGTTCTGTTTGATGTTGTAATGCAAATATCAATGCTTCTCTTCTGTCGACAAATAGACCGGCATGATGATATTGATAAATAAATTCATCCAATGTTTTGTGATCGTTTTTTTCGCAGAGTAATATTTTGTCGCCATCAACATTGATAAGATCAGGTTTTGTATTTGCCGAAAATGAAAATGTGTCTGTTGCATCATTCAACCAGACATGATATCGCTTTTTGTTTCCGTTTTCATAAACATCAATCGCAAAAGGAAGCTTAAATGCTTTTGCAGCCTGCGTTTGCGTGATGAAGACTTTTGCTGTTTTATTTGCAGCATCATAACTATAACTGATATCCAATTTCGGGTGACCGACACCGTAATACCATTGATTCCAAAACCAGTTCATATCCTTTCCAGTCACTTCTTCAAATGCCAACCGAAGATCCTGCGCTTCTCCATTATTGAACTTATGTGTGTTGAGATATAATTTCAGTGATTTTGTAAAAGCGCTGTCACCGACATAGTTGCGCAGCATGTGTAAGATTCGTCCGCCCTTTGCATAACTGACTGCGTCGAAAACATCATCTTTGTCGTAATAATGAAAACGAACCAACGATTTTAAAGTATCATCGGGGTTACTCAAATAATTTCTCATTGCCCGATTATTGTACCCGTCAGCATCATCTTTGCCATATTTATATTCACGCCAGAGCGTTTCGCCATAATCGGCAAATGACTCATTGAGGGTGACATTCGGCCAACTTTCGCAGGTAACATAATCGCCAAACCATTGATGAAATAATTCATGTGCAATCGTTTCTTCCTGGGGATTTCCATCCGCGAGTTCTCTTGCATCTTGTTCAATAAAATCTCCATGCAGCGTATTACTGGTGTTTTCCATCGAAAAACTTTCATTGTCCACACCAACGATCTGTACATATTTCGGCCATGGATAATCAACACCAGTAACTTTTGAATAAAATGCAATCATCTCCGGAGTTAATCCGAATATCCTTCTTGCAACATTGGCATATTTCTTTTCTACATAATAGCTCACTTCTTTGCCGTG
Organism: Chitinophagales bacterium; assembly: GCA_021323755.1. GTDB lineage: Bacteria > Bacteroidota > Bacteroidia > Chitinophagales > Chitinophagaceae > Puia. The sequence goes on from JAJPKJ010000048.1 coordinate 60,865, forward strand.
ATAGCTATCTTTTATTACGGCATAATCACCTACTCCCATAAAAAATAAATAAGGCTTGTTAGGCAGATCCATTTTCCAGGTATCGGTGCGCGTTCCGTCTGTATTGCTCTTTTGATTCACCAACAAACCATTACTCATCGTTTTATATTTGACGGGAACGGTCATCCTTATTTCCTGCGTTGTGGTTTGATTGGGTTTATCAATCGTTGGCAACCATGCTGAATTGAATTCGCTTTCACCCTGTGTCCAGATTTGCGTTGATTTATTTTTTTCAGTTCCTCTGGGATTAATAAAATACAATCCTTTCGCGCCTACAATGGAGTTGGCTTCCAGCTTGCGTTCATCAGGTTTTGAAATATAATCTATGAATATGACATAGTTTTCATTTGCCTTATAAGTTTTGTCGAGATTAATGCGAACATTAGCATTATCGTAAGAATATTTCAGTGGAATATTCTTACCGTTTTCAACAACGGATATTTCATTAAAGGTTATTCCTTTTGCATCGAGATTTAATGAATCTGTGGGGTAAAAATGCGGATGTATTGTTATCCATTCTTTTCCATACATCCAGGATTTATTAAAATCAAATTTCACCTCCAATTTGGTATGAACAAGATCGTTGATCTTTGTTGCAGACGGGCGGTAAATTTTTTTCCAAGGCTCTTCCTTTTTTATGGTATCAGTTGCTTGCGAAAAAACACTCATGGCACTTAATATGCAAGCGCAGAATAGAAGATTTCTCATTTTGGTATTTTTATAAGTAGTTAGGAAATCAGGCCGGAAAGCAAATGTATTTGAAATACGAACAACAATGCTCAATATTTAAAAACCTTTCCATTCACCATTACTTCTTGGGTAGCTTCATCAAATGTTGCTTTATAACCGGTGCGAACAGAAGCGTTGGTCATTATGGTGGCAATGGAGTGTGAGTAACCGGCTTCCACCGGTGCATTCGGTTGCTTGCGGCTTCGCACACATTCCATCCAATTACGCACATGGTTCGAAGTTAGTAAATCGCCGCCGGTATTCGCAGATGCAACCACTTTCTCTTCCATATCCGACAAGCTCATTTCTGGTAATAAATTTGGTTTCATTCCCATTGCTGCAGCTTCTTTTTCATGTAGTCCTCCGCGGGGAGAAATCTTATTGGTAATAAGATTTAATTCTCCGCCGTTGGAATAATAAATTTCTGATGGGTTTTCGTCACCATTATGCATGCGTGAAGAAAAAATGACCTGGAAGTTTTTTTCGTTACTGTCATCACCGTATTCAAACACGGCAGCCGTTGTATCCCAATTTTGTCTGCCGTCTTTCCACACATATACACCACCGTTAGCGACAACGCTACGGGGATGCTTTAATCCGCTGAACCAATGTACCGTATCGATCTGGTGGCTCATCCATTGTCCCGGCATGCCCGATGAATAGGGCCAGAACAAACGGAATTCAAGATAATGTCTTGCATTGAAAGGTTCGTAAGGTCGGTTCAATAAAAATCTTTTCCAGTCTGTGTCTTCCTCTTTCAATTGCGGAACCAATGCAGTTCTCCGCCATCTACCAGGCTGGTTCACATTCCAGGTTAGCTCGACCATAGTAACGTTTCCGAATTTTCCAGACTGAACAAATGCTGCAGCCGCTTTATAATTTGCACCACTTCTTCTCTGTGAACCGATCTGTACAATTTTATTTGATTCTCTCACCGCTCTTAGGGCAGCGCGATTATCTTCCATCGTTTCTGCAAATGGTTTTTCTGCATATACATCGCAACCTCCTTTCACTGCTTCAATAGTATGCAATGCATGTTGAAAATCTGCAGTGCTCATAAAAACAGCATCTACCATTTTGGATGAGTATAATTCTTCATTATTGCGAAATCCGGTTATATCGTGTTGCATTTTTTCTTTCCAAAATGCAGATCCTTCGTCTCTTCTTTTTTTCCAAATGTCGGATACAGCAACAATATCAAAATTCAATTCTTTATAATGATTCATAAAACTCGGAGCATGTGAACTGCGATGGCGATCGGAAAATCCAACTACGCCAACACGCACCCGATCATTAGCGCCGATAATGTTACGATAGTTCTTTGCACTTAAACTTAAAGCGCCCAGGTAAGTGCCTGCGCCGGCTACAGCGCCTTTCTTAATGAATTCCCTGCGAGAATTTTTCATGACAATATTTTTTGAATTTCTGATTTTAGTTCGCTATTGACTGCAGCCAATAGCCATAGCAGATAAAAAAAACTATTTCTCTCCGCTGGATGGTCCGTAAAAAAATACCCAGGTTAGCAGATCTTCCGTAAAGCTAATGAAACGATGTTCAGCATGCGCGGGAACGAATAAAAAATCTCCTTGCTTGAATGATACACTTCTTCCTTCGCAGTAGAAATTGCCTTCGCCGGAAATAATAATATACACTTCGTCTTTGTCGTGTGGCTGCTGTTTGTCGGTTTTATCCGGACGATAAACTTCAACTTCCAGCGTTCCATGCTTGAAAAGCGAAATAAATTCGTTTCCAGATTCTTTCAATTTCTGCAAAGCCTCGACAGCTGAAATTTTTATGTCGTTACTCATTTGGTGAATAATGAATGGTGAGTGGTGAGTTATATCTTCAATAATTAATTAAACCGCCAGCTAATTATCACTCGCTTCTTACCTATATTTTAATTACGTTAATCCAATTTCATAATGTCGTTCTGGAATTTCAATATCTGTAAATCCTTTTTTCATTAATCTGTCTTTAAACGCCTGCTGTACATCGTAATCACCATGTACCAAAAATAATTTTTTTACCTGTTTGGGATCCTGGCAGGAGAGAAACTGTGAAAGATCATTATAATCGCCATGCGCGCTCATACTGCGGATGCTGCCGACTTCTGCATTCACTTCATGTTCTACTCCAAAAATATTTACTTCTTTTGCGCCCGCCATCAATTTTCCGCCAAGGGAATGAGGCTCACAATAACCTACTAATAGGATGGTGTTGCGACTATTCTCGATATTATTACTAATATGATGTTTCACTCTTCCTGCTTCCGCCATTCCACTCGCAGAAATAATCACAAACGGTCCGTTGCGAAAGTTGAGCGATTTGGATTCATCTACCGATTTAATATATTTCAATCCTTTAAAAGCAAAAGGATCATTATCGGTCTGCAATAATTTTTGAATTGTTTTATTAAAATATTGCGGATACTTTTTTACGATTTCTGTAACGGTAATACTCAGCGGGCTATCCACAAAATAATCAAGGGCCGGCAATCGATTTTCAATTTCCAACTGATTCAGGGCAAATAGAATTTCCTGTGTACGGCCAACGCTGAACGCGGGAATTATTAGTTTTCCCTTCTTGTCCACGCACGTTTTTTGAATCCAATCGAGTAAAAGATCCGGAGTGTTCACATCGGGATCATGTAAACTATTGCCGTAAGTGGATTCAATTAATATATAATCAGCTTGTGGAAAATCCTGCGGGGATTTTAAGATCACATCGCGATATCGGCCCACATCACCGCTAAAAGTCAGATGCGTCTCTTTTCCATCTTCATTTATTTTAAGATGCACAGTTGCGCTGCCGATGATGTGCCCGGCATCTAAAAACATGAATTGTACATTTTCGTCAATAGCAAACCAGCTGCCATATTCAACAGTTGAAAAATGATCCAACGCTTGTTTGGAATCCTCTTCATTGTATAATGGCTGCAAATAAGATTGTCCTTCTGCTATTCTTCTTTTGTTTACAAATTTGATATCATCCTGCTGAATGTTTGCGGAATCTTCTAACAATGCTGATGATAATTCTTTTGTTGCAGGTGTGCAGAAAACTTTTCCAGCGAAACCGTCTTTGACCAGTTTTGGAATCAATCCGGTGTGATCAATATGTGCATGAGATAGAATAAGATAATCAACTTCGGCGGGAGAAAAACCCCACTCACGGTTAAGAATATCTGTTTCAGCACCCATGCCCTGAAACATGCCGCAGTCCAGTAAGTATTTTTTTCCGTTTTTTAATGTAAGTAAATGTTTGGAGCCTGTCACAGTTCGTGCAGCGCCGTGGAAAGCAATCTTCATAATGAGCGTTTAATTGAAAATAATACCGAAGATAAGGCATTTGAGAATGTAAGATATGGCATCTAAGATGTTAAAAGGTTAATCGCTGAATATTACTTAGCGCTGTTCTTTATTTTGAATGACCAGGTTATCTGGAACTCTGCAATAATTTCACCGGCTTGGTTGTGCCCGACGGATTTCGCAACAATCGTATGTGCGTTACCGGTAGTTATAGCGTTTTGAATTGCCTCTTTTATCTGTTTTCCATCTTTACAAGTGAATATCGTTGACCCGGTTGCTTTTTTAAAAAAATCCGTCTTCAAATTTATTACAAGCATGGAGACAGGCGGTTGATTTTTGTAGATAAAAGCCATGCACAATGCGCCAGTGCTCATTTCTGCGGCCATGCTCAGGCACGCAAAATAGGTAGAGCGAAACGGGTTTTTAGAGAACCATCTGTAAGGAACCGAAACCATACATTCTTCTTCATCTATTTGTTTTATGGTGAGCCCTGAAAAAAAAGCGCTCGGGATATTCGCAAACAAGAACATCCTGAATTTAACAGGATGTCTTGCTATTTGAAAGAACTCGTTAGTATGCGAAGACATAGTACTTTATTTATACAAAGATGGCTCCAAAGCCTGTGGTGTCCAGTTCAACAAGAATTCCAGCACTTTTTGTTTGTTGTAACTTTTTCCCTGCTCAAGGTATTCCGAATTCTGCGTATGAATGCGGGTGCCATTTGCATCAAGGATAATAAAGACCGGAAACCCGAAACGCTGAGGGTATCCGTATTTTGCAAAAATGACCTTGTTTTCATTTTCCTGGCTGTAATTCAGATGATACACGATGAAGCATTTGTTGATCACAGAATCAATAGAACTATCTGCATGGATAAACCGGTTGAACTCAATGCACCAACTGCACCAGTTTCCGCCGGCCTGCAATAAAATATGCTTGTGCTCAATTTTTGCAAGCTTTACCAAAGCTGCAATATCATTCTCCTCGTTTGCTGAAGGGGTATAAATTTTTGTGTCGGTTTGAGCGTAACACAAAACAAATGTTATCGAAAAGAAGATCAGCAAAACAATATTTTTCATAAATCTTCATTTAGCTAATGTTAACCCTAGTCTTTATCAACTTCAACAATACATGCAACCACACGATTATTATCTCCATCAACTTTAAAATGCATCGTACCATTTGCAGTTGCATCAAAATGGACATTATGAATGAGCTTATTTCCCAAGGCTGCATTAAGCCTTTCGCTATAATCCTGTTGCGGGTTTTGACTGATTTGCTTGTTTAGTGCATTCCAATCCAAGGAATCCTTACTGACCACAACCGCCATATAATCTTTTGTGCCGACGCTATCCGGCATCATGCTTTTATTTTTTGGAAATAGACGATAACCCGCAATTCCGCAGAAAGGAGAATATTTTGTTTTCGTGGGGTCATCACTGTTAGGATAGGGAAATAGAGTATAACTCGTTCCGTCCGTTTCTTTGCCAAAAACATAAATGTAACATTCGGTAGAGTTTTTTATTTCCATTTTAAAACGAGTTCCTGGTTTTACAGTCGACCTTGTTTCAAAAATATTATTGCCTGAATTTTTTAGTTGGATGTAATCGCCGGTAACCGGTTTGTTATTATTGTAAGTTATCTGAATTAATCCTACCTCTGCTTCAAATGGCTCGTTGGCAGCTGCGCCAACTTTTGCCATCGGTTCAATACCATATGCTTCACGAACAAAAAACTTAAAATCGGGATAGCGAACCCAAGCAAATCCATTATTGCCCCATTGCGATCCCCAGCTGTTCATTATTAAAAATGCGCCATCGTATTTTTTGTCATCATAACCAACCACGCATTGCGCGTGACCGCCAAAGCCCTGCATGCTGCGGTCTTCATCAGTCGGATTCCACACATCTTGCCCCATCATCGGCTGCATATATGTTCCTCCAACCATCATACCGATAACGACCGGCGCACCTTGTGAAAGGTTTTCTTTTATTGCGCGTATATCGATTGCATCTGTTCTATCGCCGGCAGACAAGCGATTGAATCCGCGCATCTTGAACTGTGCTGCTTGATCTAATTGTTGCTGAGTCGGTTGTTTTGAACAATCCTGATCATTATAAGGAAACTGATCGTAAGCAATAGATCCTTTTTGCGTCATGAATTCCATAGCCTGCTGGACATACGATCCATCGCATCCATCCATTCCAATTTGATTATAGAGGAAAGACGGACTGAACTTTAATGTATTCGGATCCTGACCAGTGCGAATGGCTTCTTCAATTGTTCTTGCACCATATGCGCTGCTCCAGGCTACGCAGCTGCCCTGGTGACCCTGGTCACCAACAGCCGGCGCATATTTCTGCAGATTTGCAGATTCCGGTAATGGATTTTTGCTGTCGTCATCTGCAAGAGGCTCATAAATTTTAGCTTTTGCAAATTGCGCGGGATCGAGTATTCCTCCGGTCGCTAATTGCGCAACATTCTGCAATGCTCCGATGTTGCAGCCGCCCCTGCCGAAGAAAAAATAGCCCCCGACGAGGATTACCAATAACAGGATTAATCCGCGGCCGCGAAATAAACTGAGTAATAAAGGAAGCAGGGCAAATAATCCACCGCCACCTCCGAATCCACCACCACCGCCGCTTCCACCCGAATCACCTCCGCTATTTTCCTGGGGATCAACCGGATCATCCTCCATGCGAATAGGCATAAGATTTATGTTTTGGGTTTTATAATAAAATGATTTCTTGAATGCTAATTACACTAATTTATAAGAATTTTCACGAATTTGGCTCTTCATTTAAATCCGGATTTTCTCAAATTATTAAGTTCCTCAACAGATCTTCAAAGGTTTCTCTTTTGCGAATAAGATGTGGTTTTCCGTCTTTTACCAATACTTCCGCCGGGCGTAACCGAGAGTTGAAGTTGGACGACATTTCAAATCCGTAAGCGCCGGCATTAAAAAAAACAAGATAATCTCCTTCCCGAACTTCTTTAATGTTCCGGTCCCATGCAAAAGTGTCAGTTTCGCAGATATTTCCTACAACAGAATATTTTTTTTCAACACCCTCAGGGTTGCTTATGTTTTCAATTCGATGATATGCATCATAAAACATCGGGCGAATGAGATGATTAAAGCCGCTGTCAACACTCACAAATACTGTCGATGTTGTTTGTTTTATCACATTCACTTTGGTAATAAAATACCCACTTTCGCTAACGAAAAATTTTCCCGGCTCAAACCAGACCTGTAATGGTTTTCCATTTGGGTTGGGATGATTGGCAAATGCTTCACCAACTTTTTTTGCCAGCAAGGGAATATCTGTTTCTGCATCGCCTTCCTTATAGGGAACTTTAAATCCACCGCCAAGATCAATAAATTCCAATTCTTTAAAATGCGGGATAACATCAAACAACACTTCAATTCCTTTTACAAATACATCAACATCTTTAATTTCGCTGCCGGTGTGAATATGAAGATCATTAACGAAAATATTATGCTGCTGCACCACATCAACCACTTTTCCGATCTGGTCAACAGGGATTCCAAATTTGCTTTTGTCGTGACCGGTTGAGATTTTTATATGACCTCCGGCCAAAATATTTGGTCGCAGGCGAATGCCAACAGGATAGGTATGCCCAAATTTTTTTCCAAATTTTTCAAGATTGGAAAGACTGTCAATATTAATGATCACGCCAAGACTCTGGGCCTCTTCAATTTCACTAAAACCTATTCCATTTGAAGTGTACAAGACATTTTTTGGAGAAAATCCCGCGTGCAATGCAAGCTTCACTTCAAAAATGGAGCTGCAGTCAACGCTGGCCCCGAGCGATTTGATATATTTTAAAATATTGACGTTGGTTAACGCTTTGCACGCATAAAAAAAACGTGTATTTGTTTTGGCAAATGCATCTTGCAATTTTTCGTATTGCTCTTTTATTTTTTCCGCATGATAAACATATAGGGGCGTTCCGAATTCGCTGGCGAGTTGTGTTAAATAAGATGGAGAAAGTTGTTGCGACATAGTTCGCGAATATACTTCAGCTAAAATTATAAATAAGAAATGAAGGATGAGAAAGTAAATCTGCGGCCGAAATATTATTCAGGGTTTTGCTCTTTATTATTTTCTACCAATTCGCCGCTTTCGCTTACCACAAGCGGAGTTTCAGGATTTTCATTTTCTTCAACGTGAGAATTAACGATGGTGGGGGGAACTAAATTATCTACAAAAATTTCTTTCAGCTTTGGCAGATCTTCGGAGGAATTTATTCCGAAATAATCCATGAAAGTTCGAGAGACATTATATATCAGAGGCTTCCCGGGCAATTCTTCATTTCTTCCGGAAATAATAATCAGTTCTTTTTCCAGCAATTTTTGGATTGAGTAATCGCAACTGACTCCACGGATAGCTTCTATTTCACTTTTTGTAACCGGCTGTTTATAGGCGATAATAGCGAGGGTCTCGAGTGCCGCATTGGATAATCTTTTTAAGAATTTTTCGCCATTAAGTTGCGCAATGGTCTTGTGAAATTCTTTTTTGGTAAGAAATTGCCAACCGCCACCGCTTTGTCTCACTTCAAAGGGATAAAATTCAGTTTTGTATTTTTCGACAATACCGTCAATAGCAGTTTGAATTTGATCGAGATTACATTTATCTTCCATAAATCCGAAAGCATTATTTATCAGCTCGGTAAGTTCCATCGAGGTCAATGGTTTGTCGCTAGCAAAAATCAAGGCTTCAATATGTGGAATGATTTCAGAAATTTCCATTGTTAAAGTTTGTCGTTTGAAGTTTTAGTTTGTGTTCTATAGCCCTCCGCGGTAGAAATGATTTTTAAGATATTGTCTTTAATAATTAATAATGAATTTTAAAATATAGAGCTACAAACTATGAACCGTAAACTTGTTTTTATCCTTGCAATGCCGCTGCGCCGCTCACGATCTCTGTTAATTCCGTAGTAATGGCGGCCTGGCGTGCGCGGTTATATGAAATGCGTAATGTGCGCAACAGATCGCTGGCATTTTCTGTGGCTTTATCCATCGCCGTCATGCGGGCACCATGTTCAGATGCATTTGCATCCAGAACAGCTTTATACAATTGCGTGTTTAAGATCTTTGGCATTAACTCGGCGATCAATTCCTGCCGGGATGGTTCAAAGATAAAATCACTCTTTTTGGCGCCTGATTTTCTTGGCGATTTCGGGATCGGCAAAAATCTTTCAACAGTAAAAATTTGAGTTGCAGCATTTTTAAATTCGCTGTAAACCAATTCAACTACATCAAATTCTTTGTTCTCAAAGCCCTTAACTGCCGCCTGCGCGCAAAGCTGAACACTTTCAAAATTGAGATGTGTAAAAATATCACGATAGGTTTCGCTTACTTTAAAATTATTTTTTAAAAAATGTTCATAACCTTTCTTGCCAATGCTCCAAATAAAAACATTTCCTTTTGCAGATTGTGCAGCGTATTTTTCTTTAATCGTTTGTTTGGCAAGTTTAATGATATTTGAATTATATGCGCCGCATAACGTGCGGTCGCTGGTAATAACGATCAGTAAAACTTTTTCAACTGGCCTTTCTGCCGCAAGATTTGACCCCGTTTCGCCTTCAGAATTGCTCACGATATTACTCAATACTTCCTGCAATTTTTTTGCATAGGGGCGCATTTGTATAATAGCATCTTGTGCACGGCGCAATTTTGCAGCGCTTACCATTTTCATAGCCTTGGTGATCTGCTGGCTATTTTGAAAAGCTTTTATCCTGTTTCTTATTTCCTTTAACTGTCCTGGCATAAGGATTTTTTAATCGGCCGCTAAGATAGAAAATAATTGATAATGGAGAATGGATATTCGATATTTGGGCGTAAAATGTTCACGTTTACAAGATTTACGTTTTCTTTTGATTTTGGACTGATTTACCGGTGGAGAGACAGGCCAGGAAAGAACAAATGCCTGGAAGATGAAAAGCTGGCAACTTTTCGCCAAAAAGAAATCCGGACTCTCAAATCTGAAATGGTAAGCAGAATATACTACTTTTGCAATCCAACTAATTATGGCAAAAGCGGCTAAAAAAAAACCGGTTATTCTAATTACTAACGATGATGGCATTACGGCACCGGGAATTCAAAATCTTGTTGAAGCGGTTAAAGACCTGGGAAAGATTGTTGTAGTCGCACCTGATAAGCCTCAGTCGGGAATGGGTCACGCCATCACAATTGGTAATCCGCTGCGCCTCCACCCGGTTCATACTTTTAGCGGGATCGAGGCCTGGCAATGTACAGGAACGCCGGTCGATTGTGTGAAACTCGCGGTTGACAAAATCCTGCATCGCAAACCTGATCTTTGTTTAAGTGGAATAAATCATGGCGCAAACCATTCCATTAACGTAATCTACTCAGGAACGATGTCAGCGGCTGTTGAAGCGGCAATTGAGAGTATCCCGTCAGTCGGATTTTCATTATTGGATTATAGCCTGGAAGCTGATTTTAGCGCCGCAAGAAAATATGCGCGCATCATTGTGGAAAATCTTTTGCATGATTCTCTGGATAAACATCTTATCCTTAATGTGAATTTCCCGGCTGTGCCCGATAGTTTAATAAAAGGGATGAGAATTTGTAAACAGGCGTATGCGAAATATGAAGAAGATTTTGTGGAAAGAAACGACCCGACCGGAAAAAAATATTATTGGCTTACCGGGCGATTTGTGAATTTTGATAAAGGTAAAGACACCGACGTGTGGGCGCTCGAAAATAATTACGTGAGCGTAGTTCCTGTACAATTTGATTTAACGAATTACGTTTTAAAGACCAAACTCGAAAAAGCCTGGAAACTGTGACAATTAAAAAAGATAACCTCAAATTTGGATTGCTGCTCGGTTTTATCGCGCCGATATTAAGCATGGTGGTTTATTATTTCATAAAATTTTATCCGCATTTTTCGGTAAGACAGTTTTTTGTTTTTTTAAAGAATAATCCAGGTCAGATCACGGCAATTGCCGTTCCATGTCTGGTGTTGAACATTGCACTGTTTACCTATTACATCAATTCTCATCTCGACAAGACGGCTAAAGGGATTTTTGCCATTACTATTCTTTATGCAATAACAACTCTGCTGCTGAAAATAACTTTATAATTTTATTTGGCTAATGGGTATTAGCTATCGGCTATTAGCTTTGTTATATTTGCAGTCACAAAACAATTCATGCGCTATTATTTTATTGCAGGCGAAGCATCTGGCGATCTTCACGGAAGTAATCTTATTAAAGAAATAAAAAAAACGGATAAACAAGCAGTAATGCGTTGTTGGGGCGGCGAATTGATGGAACAAGCCGGCGCTGCGGTTGATAAACATTATCGCGAGCTTGCCTTCATGGGTTTTACCGAGGTGTTGATGAATATCCGAACGATTCTTAAGAATTTCAAACGCTGCAAGGAAAATATTTCAAACTTCAAGCCTGATGTTGTTATTCTCATTGATTACCCCGGATTCAATTTGCGCATGGCGAAATGGGCGAAGCAACAAAATTATAAAGTGGTTTATTATATTTCGCCACAGGTATGGGCATGGAAAGAAAATCGGGTGAAGATTATCAAAGCTTTTGTCGACAGAATGCTCACCATACTTCCTTTCGAACAGGCGTTTTATAAGAAATGGAATTATAATGCTGATTATGTCGGGCATCCGTTGATAGAAGCAGTTGCCAGTTTCCAGTCGACGGTCTCTGGAAATCAGCAACTGGCAACCGCGGACAAAATTCAAACGCCAAGCTCTAGACCAATCATCGCTCTACTTCCGGGAAGCCGCAAACAGGAATTGCACCATAAACTGCCGATAATGCTTGCCGTCACAAAATTTTTTCCCGACTATACTTTCATTATCGCTAAAGCCCCATCACAGGAAGATGAACTGTACGACAAATATTTAAAAGAATACCCAAATGTTTTAACGGTACGCAATCAAACATACCAACTATTATCACAGGCAACAGCAGCATGTGTTACATCAGGAACGGCAACATTGGAAACTGCATTATTCGGCGTGCCCGAAGTAGTTTGCTATAAAGCAGGAAATATTTCTTATCAAATTGCAAAATGGCTCGCGAATGTAAAATATATTTCTCTTGTCAATCTTATTATGGATAAACCTGTTGTTACAGAATTGATACAGGAAAAATTAACGGTGGAAAATCTAAGCAAGGAATTGAATGATATTTTAAATGATACGAAGAGAATTAAGCAAATGAAAGCTGATTATTCGGTATTAAAAGAATCATTAAGTCAGCATGGAAATGCATCTGCAAAAGCAGCAGAGATCATTAATAAATTATTAAAGCCTTAATGCCTTTTTAAAATGAAAAATCGCACAAGGATTATAATGATACAGGCTAAAAACATAAAAATGGAAATACGATTAATGCCATGCATATATCTCATCCATTTTGTGTGTGGCGCATTTGGATCTCTTTTTTTTATGTAGAGATATTCCGCTATTTGTCTTAATACTCCCATTATCTTTTCATCTTGAAGTTCAAAGATAATAACAGATTGGCGATGGAATAGTTGTAAAACTGAAATCTTATATATTTGCAATCTTCTGGGGAATTAGCTCAGCTGGCTAGAGCGCTTGCATGGCATGCAAGAGGTCGTCGGTTCGACTCCGATATTCTCCACATTTGGGGCAAAATTCATTGGTGTTTTGCAAGGGTTTGTAAAGAAAAATTCTTTTTAATCCTGTCAATATCTGCCATACTTAATCCTTTGCAAGTGATGAATTGATTGTATGTTCCAACAAACGCATGTTGGTATTCGTAATTATTATTTGCCGACATCACCGACCATACCCCACCGCCATCGATGATGGCAACACTGTTCCTTGATGGTTCATGCGCGTTTCTAATGTATGACCAGGGTTCATTAAAATCACCACTGCTTATCGAAATTATTCTCTGCTTATTACCTGAAGAACTTGCGAAATAATATTGTTGTTCGTGAGTATAATTTTCCGGAGAAAATCTGGTGAACAATACGCCGGTCGTTGGGATCCGGTAAACCCGACTATTGCCATCGTATTCTTCCTCTGCCCCGTTCGGCTGATCAAAAACAATATACACTTCTCCTGTATAGCCTTCGGGTAATAAACAAATTGACGGAGAGTGGGAAAAATGGCGATACACAAATGTTGTTGCGCCTATAATAACTGAACATAGTGCGAGGATTATTAGTTTCATAATTCACTGATTAAATAAAAAGAATTGAAGTTGAGAAAATTCAATTTTCTATGTGATGCAAATTCCAAAACCTCTATTACCTAATCATGAAGTGTGTATTAAAATTTAATTACCGTTTTTTTACGATAGAAAAATTATTTTGAAGCAGTTTGCTCAACAAAATTTTGAGAGACATCATGCGGTATGGTTACTGATGATGTTATTGGTTTGCCTGTTTTATGGGATGAATTGAATTCCTCTCCCAGCAACATCGCAACTGTTGATGCGATCTGGTTTTGGTAATTTTTTTCTGCAATATGTCTTTCTCCAACTGGCTCGGTATCCGGACCGATAATCGCCATCCAAATTTCGCCTGAACCTTTTGTGAAACAATTATGTCCATGCCATGAAGATTCCTCTTTTCCCCTTCCATGATCTGTTGTAATAATGAACGTAGTATTATCTTTATAAAATGGATCTGTTTGTACGGCGTACCACAGGTCGGAAACCATTTTATCAAAACTATTTGCCTGTTGCAAATACAGATCGTATTTATTGTGATGAGCGAATTCATCCGTCTCTCCAAAACTTAAAAAAACAATCCGTGGATGATTTTGATTGATGTATTCTTTGGCTGCAATTGAGGTGAGTTGATCATAACGAGTATGTCCTTTTGCTGTAACCTGGTTCTCCACTTCATTTATTTTTTCGCTGAGATCATTTCCGTCGTTGATTATTGAATCGTAGCCGCTGTTTACATAAAGCTTGCTGCGCTTTATATTTAAAATGCTTGGAAACATATTCCACGACGTAAAGGAAACCACTTTACCATTATACTCTTTTTGCGAATTGAAATACTCGAGAATATTTTGATTTCTGTTGTTAACATGAATATTTGGAATGAACAATGGATCAGCAAAACCGGTTAAAATTTCATTATATCCCGGATAAGAGATCTTGAAAATGTTTTTTACGTTCACTTTATTGTTCTCCAAGCGGTTTCCATATAACTGACCTTTCTTTGCGATCACACTCCAGAAAAAAGGCATTAACTTTTTTCGGCGTTGTTCAAGATTATCATCCCAATAAAGATCTTTTATTAACGATGTGTCCTGAACGTAATCTAAATTATTGATAATCGCGGAATCCGCGCCGGTAAACACTTCCTGCCACCTAAATCCATCTGTGGTAATGATAAAAACGTTTTTTGTTTTCAGTGCAGATTGGGCCGCGACAAGGCAATAGAGAAATAGTAACGGAAGAAAATATGTGATTTTCATTTTTTGTGGTTTTACAAAAGTATATTGGTAACATCAACGCAACTTTATGCAAACATTAACTTACGGTTATGCTTTGGGGTAAGTTTGTGGGCATTATTTTGATAATAAGTAAATGGATATTTTTGTAGAAGTGTGTGAGCAAAATTTTTCACCAATGTCAGGTTTCACTAAAGAAAATATTATCCTTTTTTGCACAAGTATTTTCATCATGTCGTCCATTAATGCACAAAACGATTGGCGCTTAAAGAAAGAGCAATCGGGAATTAAAATTTATATGCGCAGCAATGAACGCTCTTCTTTTAATGAAATAAAGGTAGAGATGAGCATCCAGTCAAAGTTATCTTCCCTTGTTGCTTTGTTGCTTGACGTACCCAATCATGCACAATGGGTTTACAATGTTAAATCCTCTTACATCCTTAAAAAGGTCGCTGAAAATGAATTATACTTTTACGAATTGATCAATTCTCCGTTTCCGGCAAGTGATCGTGATCTTGTTGTTCATTTAAAAATCACGCAGGATTCTCAAACAAAAACGATGACCATTTCCGCCATAAATATTCCTGATTTTATTCCGCAAAAGAAAAATATTGTTCGCGTCCCTGTTTCGAGAGAAAGTTGGCGAGTAACTCCCGTTAGCAACAACACGCTTAAAATAGAATATTATCTCGAAATTGATCCCGGGGGCTCCGTGCCGGCATGGCTTATTAATGGATTTGCAGAAAAAGGTCCATATGAATCTTTCAGGCATTTGCAGTCGCAGGTTGATCTTCCAAAATATAAAAATGCCTTTGTTTCATTTATCAAGAATTGATTTTCCAGTTCAACATTATTTTGCAAATACAAACTTCTTCTGCATGAAATAATTATAAGTTAGTCCGAGAATGACTGAAGTGATGATTTTGGAAACAATTCCAACTATTTTCATGTAGTAAGTAAAAAAATAAACACCGCCTGCAGAAAGAAGAAGATTACCAGCCCACACCAGAATGTACTTCATGATCTGCAATGAAACTTTTCCATTTTCAGCATGAAAAGCCCAGCTTCTTCCAAATATAAATTGTGTAATTGCACCGCAAATATTTCCTCCAAGGCTGGCTACAACAAAATTATAGTGAAATAATTTAGACAAAAGAATGGTTACCAAAAAATCAACTGCGGAACCCAATATGGCAGTTGCTTGCGCTTTTAAATAAGTAATCACCGGTTAAAGATAATCATAACTATGAAGTGGGGAATATGAAGGATGTGTTAAGTGATTTTTAACTCATCGTTTATGGCTTGCGCTTAATATTTATTCGCCCGGATGATATGTTTTTTCTGCGTGTCGTTTTACATCTTCTTTATAAAAAAATACCTCTTTGAATTTTCCTTTACTATACATCAATGCCTGGTCGCTGAAATGTTTTGAGGCCGGATCGCCACTCTCTCCCCCCGCAAGCAATGAGCGCGCTTTTATTTTTTCTCCAAATTCAACGACACAAATAAAACTGTTGCCATTTATGCCATATCTTTTTTTTGTGCCGGGGAAAAAACTACTTGCATAAGATGGAATTTGTCCCCACCATGACGAAGCAAAACCAACGGGAATGCTTTTTTCATCATCATCAAATTTTTCATTCAGCGCGCCGCTGATTCTTTGATAACGGTTGATCTCCCCCCAGGGCACATCCCATTTTCCCCATCTTTTTTTCATGGTATTGATCGCCTCAGATAAAGGCTTTAATAATTGATCCGGCATTGCGCGCTTTGCAAAACGTTCTGTCTTTAATACCATGTCAGTTGCATCCGGGTCATTAATATGCATGATTGCGGGTAATAATTTTTGCCCCCATTCAATGGCAAGATTTGTTGCGACTGAATTTTCTCCGGAGCGGCCGTCCCAATTTTTTAGAACTGAGATTGGTTCTCTTAATAAAGAATATGAGCTGTCGGTCAGTTTTATATCGTTCTCAAAAGCATGAATAAGTGCAGGAATCAATTTTTCAAAAAAAGAAAGGTACGTATCGTATCCTTTTGCGATCACTTTATCAATAGTATAATTGTTTTCATCAGCTAAGATTTTTACTGCGTTTATTGCCCGGAAGTTTTCCGGATCGGGCGCCATATAATGGGGGTAATTTTCTTTTTTTGGACTATTTATTCCCGCAACAGAAAAAGGCGTCGAGTTGCAATTTTGCAACCACCCGTTTGATGGGTTATACACATGAATAATTTGCTCAATGCTATGGGTGCCTTTCCATTCAGTTGCAGCAATGCTTCCGTCGACTGCTTGAGACCAATTGTATTGTGTATCTCTCACTGGAATAAAATTTCCATGCCAGTAAGCAATATTTCCTTCAGCATCTGCATACACCGTGTTGTTTGATGTGTTGCTGCGCAGATCAAGAACTTTTTTGAAATCAGCAAAACTTTCTGTTTTCGTTCGTAACCAGCATTGCATTAATCCATTTAATGAGCGATTATAGGAGCGAAGGCTGATCCATTGTCCGTCCCGTTTTCCCATTATCGGTCCGTGATGTGTAAAATACGCCGTGATTTTTTTTGACTTTATTATTTCATCTTCTTTGTAATTGATGATAATGTTTTTTTGCGTGAGCGGTTTTAATTCATGCTCATATTCATAAACCCATTTTCCGTCTTGTTCGCTCACTTTTTCAACGTAAGTATCTGCGACATCCACATCGCTTGAAGTGTGCATCCAGGCACAATGTTCATTAAAACCCTGGTACACGAAAAATTGTCCCCAGGTAACTGCGCCGTAAACATTCAACCCTTCCTCGCTAACCATATGCACTTCCGGACGGAAATAAAATGTTACGTGGGGATTAATGTACAATATTGCGTGATGCGAAGCAGTGATTGATGGGGAGAACGCAAACCCATTTGAGCCGGTTAATATTTCATCTTCATTATTTTGCGGGGCGGACTCTGTTGCTGTACTAGGAGTATTGCCATAAAAATTTTTTAGGTCGACAGCAGTCATTCCGGCTGTGTTTATTGCTCCTATGCTTCCATCTGTCCATAACAATGGATACCATCTTTCAAAGTGATTTAATAATGCAGGTTTTATTTCAGGGTGTTTGTACAAAAAATAATTTATTCCATCCGCAAATGCATCGCACAATTTTTTTAACCAATCCGGTGAATTATTATAGTCTTTTATGGCATCTGCAGAATCAATGATAAGATGCATAAGCAGGTCATTGTACAAATTACTTTCTCCGTTTATTTCTGCAAGCCTGCCCAATTTTTCAATGTAATTTATCTCCACCCTTTTGAAATCATCTTCACATTGCGCATATAATAATCCAAACACCGCATCAGCATCTGTTTTTCCATAAACATGCGGAATTCCCCATGTATCGCGGATTATAGAGACTTGTGTCGCTTCATTTTGCCAACGCTTAATTTCGTTTTTTGAAAATTGCGCGACCGTAATATTAGCCGATGTAACAAGACCCGCAATGAAGAAAAATATTTTTATCGTTTTCATTTTCCAACTTTTGCTCTTCTTTCTTTTAATTCTCTCCATGTGGTTAAAATGATTCTTTCATCATGCAATGCTTTTTTAAAAGCAGGATCAAGCATCGCCAACATATCGCCCCTGCGAACAGGTCCTGAATCCGAAATATGCTTAAATACTTCTGTTGTAGCGGTGCAATGCATGATCATCATTGTAACTCCGGGCTTCAATGATTTTATCGCGGCAATATATTTTTGCGTTTTGAATACTTGCAGTTTTGCATCATCATTTTTAATATCGTCAGGAATTTTCCAATCGTAACTGTTATTTTCCAAATCATCAAGTACCGGCAAACCTGCCTCCCACAAGGTTTTCCCGGCTTGGCGAATCTGCTGAACAAATGCGTCGGGGAAATGCATTTGTTTTTGTATCAACACATCATGACCGCCTGGTAACATTATTGGAATATGATTTTCAATACCAACCTTTATATATCTTTCAGTGAAGGCCGGTGTTCCGAATAATGTGCCCATGTGTGTGTCAAGATGAGTTGGTTCAAAACCCATAGCCCGCGCACGCTCCAGCTGAGCTCGGATTTCTTTCTCCACCTCATCGGCAGTTGCATGTATGATAACCGCTTCCACGCTCGGCCATAGATCGCCTTCATTATCCACCAAACCCGGAACATTGTTTTTCCCCGCAACCGGTCCCCAACGATAATCTTTCCATTCACTGGTTAGTGTAAGATGTAATCCTGCATCAATGTTTGGATTATTTTTTAACCAATGAACAAACCCTGGAACCCAGGGGCAAGGCATCATCACACTGCAACTTGTAGAAACGCCCTTTGTCAACGCCGCAATTCCGCCTTCATTTGAATCGAAACTCATTCCCATATCATCTACGTGCAAGATCAATACCCGCGAACCTTTAGGATAACCCAGTTTTTCTGCATAAGTAATTGAATCATTTTGTGCAGACAAAAATGATGAAGTGAAAAGAATGATTTGCAAGAAAGTTAATCTCTTTATTAGCATAGCAATTCTATTGATGAATGAAAGATGACGATGCACCATTGAAGGTAAAACGAAATTTATTTCGGCAGATAATTTCAAAAAAGATTATTAGTGAAACCGGTATCCCAATATCACCTTAAAAATAGCATTGTCTGTGCTATTCGTAAATCCCCAGCCATAACCACAATTGAATTCCCAGTCGGGTGACCAGTCAAGATCAATTGCAGCAAACAATTGATGCTGCTGACTTTGATAAGGAAAGAAATTATTCAACGGACCAAGTGCGCCATAATATTCAAAACCACCGGCAACAACTTTGGTAATATTATATGCTGCCTTCACATTAGGAGAAAAAATGTAGACATCATTTTTTGAAGCCCCATGAAACGATTTATCAAATGTTGGATTGACCGATACGTACAAGTTTCCAATTTGCTTATCAACAATTGGGCGGATTTCCATTGACCAGTCATCAGCATCATATTGTTTTTTTTGATAGCCTCCTTCAATTGATAAACTAACACCAACCGGCCAATTCCATTCTTTCGGAACCATTATTCTCGGACGAATATGACTGCCAACATAAGTTGTTCGATTATCACTGCCAATGGCATTAAAAAAATAAAATCCGATTTCAAAAATATTGGTGAAGCCATGTGTTATTTCAATCGTTTCGTGCAGCATATTATTTGTTGGCAATACCCCTGCTTCAACCTGTTTACTTCCGTCGAAAGTAAAATTGCTGTGTAGCTCAACCATTGTGTTATGTTTGGCAACGGTTTGTGATCCGTAAACCTGTATCTCGTAATTATCCTGGCTAAAAGAGTAATGAAAAAAAGAAGAGAAAAATAAAAGTAAGAATGATATCCTTTTGAATTGGTTAAGAAGTTGTTTCATAATCTTATCCTAAGAGCCATTAGAATGATAAAACCTGCATGTAAATATAATTAAGTAGACCGAAACAATCAGGCGATTAACATTTGCTTCATAATCTTTTTTTCATCACGAATTGAGATCATCATTTGAATTTCAGACTCATTGAAATGATGTTTGCAGCAAGATCTGTTGTTTGCAAATAATGGCCATATCTTATTTCAACGACGTTCAAGCCTTTTATTAATACCCCTTTTGGCGGAGCAAGCCGAATTCCCATACCAAAAAAATGGCTGGTAAAAGCAGAGAGTTCTGGATTGCTGGTGTAATATTTATCCTGCACAGAGTGCTGCTCGTATGCCGCATAATAATTTACCGCGGTTTGCGCATAGTATCTGTAAAAAGGAGACAATGAAAAGAAAGGCGTGATTTTTATCGGCAATTCAATATTTGCAGTATGGGAGATCAATCCCCAGCTGTCAATATAAAAACGATAGTAGGTTTTGATAATAATATTATCACCCAAAAAATAATTAAGTCTGAAACCCAGCGGCAATTTGAATCTTTCTGATGGAAGATTTTCTATTGTATCTTTTCCATTATTTAAAAAAACACGGTGAAAAGGCAAACCAAGATATCCGTTTTGATAAACGAGATCAAGTTCAACACTGCCTTGTGTGCGTTGATTAATGATTTGTGAAAAAGAAAATGAAGCAGTATAAGTATCCCGTGCGCGCGAGGGAGTAACGACTTTTGAACCTTTGCTCACAACCTGTCCTGAACCATAACTTAAAGCTTCTGTTCGTCCGCTCGCGGTGGTAATATAAACAATGCTATCTCCGGCAGGAACATTTTTTATTGAATCGACAGGGATGAATTCGGAAGGTTTTATCATTTTTATCTGATCAAAATACCCGGTAAGCTTTGCGCTGAATTCGCCGTTGTTTTTATTCTTTTTGGAAAAAGAGGTGTTGAGTCCGATAGAATGATAATATTTATGCTCTGCAGAATAATAAGCACCAATTCCAAATTCAGTTCCTTTTTTATCATTAGCGATCGTCCAATCGAATGTTGGATAAATTCTAAGTCCATTATTTTTTGCGTGACCATTGGAATCTACATAAGCCTGTGATGCGGCAGTGTGATAATCAATTCCAATCCCGGCATCAAATGTGTTCTTGCGTTTCTTCCCATCCGAACTTATGAATTTCAGATCCAATCCGTTGGCGAAATCAGTGACGTTACCAATGCCTTTGGGTCCGGGGATCCCCCCCATTACCGCAGATTTATCTGCAGTCTGATCATAATAACTCGTTACAATATTTACTTCGTCGAGCTTTAATTTCTTTGGTTTATAATCAGCGGTATCTTTTATAGTGGTTTGCGAAAATGCATGAACCATCATTATGTACATTCCGATAACAGTAAGACAAATCTTTCTCATGTAGTGGGTTTAAACAGATTTTAAATGGATTAATTACAGCCGCATCCGCCGCCTGTTTTGCCGCCGTTGGCGCCAGATGAACCTTCGCGGTACGATTGCGCATTCAATTCATTCTTTTCAACTTTTCTGTTTGCTAACGTCATTTCGGAATCATTAATCCGATTTTTTTGATATTCTTTTACATGAGCACAGGATGCTAATATCAAACCTGTAATCAGCGCTGCACAATATTTCATCAGTCTTTGTTTTCTCATAATTGATTTTTTAATTAAGCCGAATATTTTTTGATGTATAAATGGTGTCATTATCGTCAATAAGAATTGCTTCTATATCATTTATTTGATTGATCATATTCATTCCTGCCTTTATTCCCATTATCATTACCGGTGTTGCCATAGCATCAGCAATCTCTGCATTTGTAGTGATGATCGTGGCGCTTTTTATTCCCGTTACAGGTAATCCTGTTCTTGGATTAATGGTGTGAGAATATTTCTTTCCGTTAACAATTATAAATTTTTCATAATTGCCTGAAGTGGCGACAGCCATATTGGTAATATTCAAGTATGAAAATACTTTGCCTGCTGTATTTGGATCAACAATTCCAATAGTCCATGGTTGCCCGTTTGGCTGAAGGCCCCATGTAGTAAGGTCCCCGGAGGCATTTACAATTCCGCTTTCAACTCCAAATTCTTTCATTACATATTTCGCCCGTTCTGCTGCATACCCTTTTCCTATCCCGCCAAAACCGATGCGCATTCCTTCCTCTTTTAAAAACACCGTGCATTTTTCATCATCCAGGATTATATTTCTATAATTGATGAGACGAACCATATTCTTTGCAGTCACTTTATCCGGAAGAGATTCCATTGTTGTATCGAAATTCCATAACCGTTTATCAACGGAGCCGTATGTAATATCAAATGCGCCCTGCGTAACTTTTGATATTCTGATTGAACGTTCAATGATGTTGAAAGTCTCTCGGCTCACTTCCACCGCGGCGATGCCCGCATTTTTATTAATCAGATTTGTTTCACTGTTATCGTTAAACGTAGTGAGTAATTTTTCTATTCGCTGAATTTCAGTAATACCAGCATTAATAGCCTCATTTGCCCAAATTTCATTATTGGCAACAACACACAGTTCAAATTTATTGCCCATTAGTTTTAATGCTTGCTTAAAAACTTTTTTTTCAGACATGCAATTTATTTATCAGCATTAATGAATGACTGCACCTCGGAAACAAACGCTTCTGGTTTTTCATTTGGAAAACCATCCCAATCTTTCAATATCTTTCCATTGGCATTCAATAATACAGTATAAGGGAATTTTCCCTGCGAGTTATATTGATCTGCCATTGCGTTGTTTAAATCCTGCTGTTTTGCGGGCAATTGATTTTTTTTCATTCTCGGAAAATCTGCGTTAACTAATATTAGCGTCGAATCTGCAAACTGTTCAAATGATCCGCTCTCAAAAATTTCTTTATGCATGCGAATGCAGGGTCCGCACCAATCTGAACCCGAAAAATTCAACAAAATGTGTCGATGTTCTTTTTTGGCAAGCTGTTTAGCCTCATTTAGATCGTAATGCCATGTAGTGAGGGAGGATAAAATAAATGACAATAAGAAAAGTGAAGTGTTTTTCATTTCGGAATTGTTTTAAAGAATCAATTTTAGCCCGCTGGTTCTATTCCATATCGATACGGATCGTAAATCAAAAAGGTTGTTCGGCTTTTCCAATTTTTATGACTACAAATTTGAAAAACATTTTAGTTAAATTTTGTTAATTTCAACAAAACTGGAATATTGTTTCAAAACTCTTTCAATGGCAACTAACATGAGTCTATTGCAAAAACCTTTCCGGATTATTTTATATAACTTTAGTTTTTTCCTTCAAAAAATAAATTTGCATGAAGCTTGACTTTTCCGGAAAGATCCGAAGAGGTTATATGGCGGCATTTCTGCTGCTTCTTGTTTCATATGTGCTTAGCATCGCGGCGGTCCTTCAATTAAATAAACAAAATCAATGGGTTAATCATTCCCGTGAAGTGATCAATAAACTGGAGTTGCTTCTTTCTTACTTAAAAGATTCAGAAATTGGATTTCGCGGATTGGTTATGATGAAAGATGAGAAATTTCTGCTGCCGTACTATACCAGCCAGCGAAGGGTTGATTCAATGTATAAAAACCTGTATACCGCCACATCGGACAATCCCATTGAATCAGAAAGAATCCAGGTTCTAAAACCATTGCTCAACAAAAAATTCCAACTGATCGCATTGCAAATTGATAGTTTGAGAGGTTCTGGTCTTGAAATAGATGATTTCGGAAAACAAAAAGCTTACGAAAGCAAACAGTTAATGGATAGTATCCGCAACACTGTTGGATTGATGGAGAATCGCGAGGACGAATTACTAAAAAAAAGAATTGCCAACGTAAGTTCTTCTAATCGTGCGGTATACACCATCATTATTATCACGCTGATAATTTCTGTATTGTTATTACTATATTCAGCCATTACGTTTACCATTGAAAACAGGGGAAAGCGAAAAGCTAGGTTGGAGGCAGAAGATTATCATACCCAATTAGAAAAAAGAATTGTTGAATTGGATTCTGCCAATAAAGAATTGGTTGAATTGCGTAGCCAGGAGAAATTTGCAAGCACCGGACGAATTGCGCGTGTCATCGCTCATGAGATCAGAAATCCGCTTACGAATATAAATCTTTCTGCTGATCAATTGGTTGCTGAAGATGTTTCTAAGGATGAAAAGAAATACTTGCTCGATGTCATCACGCGCAATTCAAAAAGGATAAATCATCTTATCACCGATCTGCTGAATGCAACAAAATTTTCTGAATTGAATTACCAGCGAACGGATATTAATGACCTGCTCGATGAAACTTTACAATTTGCAGCAGACCGTGCACAGTTAAATAAAATAACAATCGAAAAAAAATATGCAGAAAATATCCCGCCTGTTCAAGTTGATAAAGAGCGAATGAAAATCGCTTTCCTGAACATCATCGTTAATGCGATCGAGTCAATGGATGCCGCAACCGGTCTGCTTTTACTCGAAACAATGGTAAAGAATGACAGTTGTATCATCAATATCTCTGACAATGGAAAAGGAATGGATAAGGAAACATTGTCAAAAATTTTTGATCCATTTTTCACTTCTAAAAATTATGGAACTGGTTTGGGATTAACCAATACGCAGAATATTATTCTAAATCACAAGGGGAAAATCCAGGTTACCAGTGAACCGGGAAAAGGAACTACCTTCAGCATTGTTTTGAATATTTAGGTTGTTGGCTTTGGCGCGTTTATATGCTGATTTAATTTGTGCAATTCAAGAATGGTTGTCTTCCCATCTTCGCTTTCACGATACATGGGAACGAATTTTCTGTCAAAAACGATTTCATCAAATACATATGATGTTCGCTGCTGGACAATGGTGGAAAACACATCGTCAAACCCGCGCACCAACACATACACTTCAACATCGGCAACTTTCATGTCTTCATGACTGAATCCGAGCAAGGGACTTTTGTCGTCTATTGGATGCACAACGGTCCAGTTCATCGGCAGATTATCAACACGACTTCTTTCCAGTTCCAGACTGTAAAATTTATACATCGGATCGCCGCCGTTTTCGCGTAATTGTAAGCCAATGGTCAATTTGATCTCCACATCTGTCAATGCATGATTTTCTTTGTAAGATGCAAAGCGAAACATTAACGCGGTTTTATCCTGGTATGGAGATATTAATGCGTGATCGCTGAAAATGAGATAAGACTTGGGTTTGGCGAAACGTCCATAAATTAAACCGGTGGCAATAGCGAAAGATAAAAACCCACTCACCGCTTCAATGGAGGCAACTATATTGGCGCCATCGCCAACAGGATTTACGCGGCCATATCCAACGGTTGTGAAAGTTTCTGTGCTGAAGAAAAACAATTCTTTGAATTTTGCCCACGGCGCATTCGCAATCATGCCCTGCAACTGATCGGCGCCAACGATCCAATAAATAAAAGTGAAAAAAAGATTAGCAATAAAATAAAATATAAAAATTATCACGATGAATTTCCATCGTGGCATATTGAGCATGATGTGATAAATATCATAACGCGACATCAACGGAATACCTTCTTTGCGCAGGTTAAAACTTCCATCACGATTAATAAACCTGCCGCCATAGTCATTCACATTGGTTCCAAAACCTGTGTCGTTATTCGTTTTTGAAAAAGGATTAATGCGTTTGTGTGTGGCCATAATTGGTTTTACTTTTCTTGAAATAATCGCGAACTCGCTATTGAGAGCCTTGCGAGCCAATCTGATTTATTAATAGTAAGTTACTGCATTTTGTAAAGAAGATCGCTTCAAAGCTTCGCTATACACAAAAGCGATGCAGATTTTTTCACCATGATACTCTCCGGTCTTATTGATGCTCTATTAATTTCTGGTCAATATGATAAGCTTCAATTCCGCTTATTAAAGCATTTGGCTTTGCCTCAGTAATAATTAAATTAATCGAGTCAGCCTCAACTGGTAAAAAAGTGATTATCCTCTTCCTTCCGATCGTTTTTCCAAAAAGCTCTTTTACGATTGCGTTTTTATTTTTTAATTGGATACTGAAGGTTTTTATTTTTTGCCCGAATTGAGTCGGCTCTTCCAGCACAATACAATTTATGACCGCAGTTTTGTTCAATTTTACCAAATATTTATTTTGATTTATTGAACTGATTTTTTTTGCTGCAATTGGTTTGCCAAAGCTGTTTTCTCTCAATTTTTTAAATCCAACTAATGCCAAACTATCATGTTCATTGATCATTCCGCGTCTGTCTGGCGGAACATTTAATAATAATGAAGCGCCTCTGCCAACCGATTTTAAATAGAGTTGAAACAATTCTTCGGGAGATTTTACTTTTTCATCTTCATTTTTATGATAGAACCATCCGGGTCTGATGCTCACATCACACTCTGCAGGAATCCAATTTGCACCATTAACATTCCCATGATTCAAAGTATCTGTTGGAGGCGAACCCGCGCCACGGCTGAATCCGGCAGTGTCTAATAAATTCCAGTCCGGATCACCGGCGATTCCGTTTTCATTTCCTACCCATCGAATGTCCGGCCCAATGTCACTGAAAACCGGGGTGTTGGGCGCAATTATGCGCAAATTCTCCTCAAAACGATGCCAATCATAAATTTGTTTTTTACCATTCGGCCCTTCTCCATTTGCACCATCCCACCAAAATTCAAAAAGTGGTCCATAATTCTTTACAATTTCTTTCATCATATTTACGTAAACATCATTATACTCGGGTGTTCCGTATTTAGGGTGATTTCTATCCCACGGCGACAGGTACACGCCAAACTTCAATCCATATTTTTTGCACGAATCGCTGAGTTCTCTCAACACATCTCCTTTTCCATCTTTCCATTTGCTTTGCGCAATCGTGTGAGTTGAAAATTTACTCGGCCACAAACAAAAACCATCATGATGTTTTGCCGTGATAATGATTCCTTTTGCGCCTGCGGCTTTTGCAACGCGGCACCACTGCCCGCAGTCTAATTGTGTAGGATTAAAGACTTCTTCATGCTCGGTGCCTTTTCCCCATTCCAGGTCGGTAAATGTATTTGGCCCGAAATGGGCAAACAAATAAAATTCCATCTCTTGCCATTTCAATTGTCGCGCTGAAGGAACTGGTTGCGCATTACCTGCTATTGCGCTCGCAACCAGGATAAAAAGCAATAATTTTTTTTTGACCATTATTAATATGTTGTCTATAAGAGTTTAAACAAGAACTTCAAAATTTATACAATTTTACAACATTGTTTATTTGTAGTTCTTTTGCAAAAAAAATAATTATCTTATTGTGCTGAAATTTCAACCGGATAAGTTAATTAAAGATAGAATCATGACCTCAATAATGGCTTAAAATAAATGGAAAATAAATTACTGGAATTAAAAGAAGAATTAGAAGGCGAATTGTATTTTGATGACACGATGCGTATTTTGTATGCGACAGATGGATCTGCTTATCGCGAAATTCCATTGGCTGTTGCCATTCCAAGAACCATTGATGATATAAAAAAACTGATCGCTTTTGCGCGTATCCATAAGACTTCCATTATTCCGCGAACTGCTGGAACCTCGCTCGCCGGGCAGGTTGTGGGCAATGGTATTGTAGTTGACGTATCAAAAAATTTTACCAAAATTCTTGAACTAAATAAGGATGAAAAATGGGTTCGCGTTGAGCCCGGCGTAATTCGCGATGAGTTGAATATGTTCTTAAAGCCCTATGGATTTATGTTTGGCCCGGAAACATCAACGGCAAATCGCGCGATGATCGGGGGAATGGTTGGTAATAATTCTTGCGGATCGAATTCAGTTGTATACCACAGCACCCGCGAACATTTGCTAAAAGTGAAAACGTTATTGAGCGATGGATCGGAGGCAACTTTTAACAAACTGGGTATTGATGAATTTCACAAAAAATGTGAAGGCGAAACGCTTGAGGCCAATATTTATAAAGTTACGCGCGGTTTACTGAGTGATTACAATAATCAACAGCAGATACAAAGCGAATTTCCCAAAAAAACAATTGATAGAAGGAATACAGGATATGCTGTTGATGTGTTGCTTGAGTCTGCGCCGTTCATTGCAGGCACGGAGGATTTTAATTTTTGCAAACTCATCGCCGGCTCGGAGGGAACATTAGCATTTACTACAGAGATCACTTTGAATATCGTTCCGCTGCCCCCAAAAGAGACCGGGTTGCTGTGTGTCCACTTTAATACTATTGATGAATCGTTGCGTGCAAATCTGATCGCACTGAAATATAAACCAAGCGCAAGTGAACTGATTGATCATTATATTTTAGAATGTACAAAAGACAATATCGAACAAAGCAAGAATCGTTTTTTTGTGCAGGGCGATCCGGCTGCAATTCTCGTTATTGAATTTGCAAAGAATACGCGTGAGGAAATTGTGGAAATTGCGCAGCATGTTGAATCGGAAATGCGCAGTCGACAACTCGGGTATCATTTTCCTTTGTTGTTTGGAGATGATACCAAAAAAATATGGACACTCCGTAAAGCTGGACTGGGTCTGCTTGGCAACATGCCGGGCAATGAAAAAGCCGTTGCGGTAATTGAAGACACTGCTGTTGATGTAAACGACTTGCCAGAATATATCCGGGAGTTCAATCAAATATTGAAGAAATACAACCTTTATTCCGTCCATTATGCCCATGCAGGCAGCGGTGAATTGCATCTTCGACCGATCATTAATTTAAAAACACAAGAAGGAAATGAATTATTCAGAAAGATCGCCGTCGAAATTGCAACACTTGTAAAAAAATATAAGGGTTCTTTAAGTGGAGAACATGGCGACGGGAGATTACGCGGGGAATTTATCAGGCAAATGATCGGTGAAAAAAATTATCAGCTATTAAAAGAAATAAAATACACCTGGGATCCGGGAAATATTTTCAATCCCAATAAAATTGTTGATACGCCGCCGATGAACACCATGCTGCGGTACAAGCCCGGGCAACAAACTCCTTCTTTCAAAACCACTTTCCGTTTTTACAACCAAGACATTTTGCAACACGCAGAACAATGCAATGGCTCGGGCGATTGTCGCAAAACACATTTATCTGGCGGCACAATGTGTCCGTCTTACATGGCCACGCGAAATGAAAAAGATACGACGCGGGCACGTGCAAATATTTTACGTGAATTTCTCACCAACTCGGAGAAAATAAATCGTTTCGATAGTAAAGAAGTTTATGAAGTGATGGATCTGTGTTTGAGTTGTAAAGGATGTAAATCAGAATGCCCATCTAATGTTGATGTTGCAAAATTGAAAGGAGAATTTTTGCAACAATATTATGACGCAAATGGTATTCCTCTCAGAAGCAGGCTGATAGCGAATTTCAGCAAGTCGGCGAGATTTGGCTCATTAATGCCTTCCATGTATAATTACGTAGTTAAAAATAGTCTTTCAGGAAGATTAATAAAAAAGATATCAGGGTTTGCCCTTGAACGCTCGATGCCATTATTATATAGGACAACATTAAGAAAATGGTATCAGAAGCACAAGGCAAAAAGCTCAGGGTTCAGGACTCAAGACTCGAAGCAGATATATCTCTTCTGCGATGAGTTTACCAATTACAATGATGTTGAAATTGGCATAAAAGCAATTTTATTATTAGAAAAATTGGGCTATGAGGTGATCATTCCTAAACACAATGAAAGCGGCAGAACCTGGCTTTCGAAAGGATTGATTCGTGAAGCGAAAAAGATCATCAATAAAAATATTGAGCTATTGTCTCCGTTAGTAAGTAATGAATCACCATTGATTGGCATCGAACCTTCGGCTATTCTTACCTTCTACGATGAATATATCGACCTCGCTGATGATGATAAATTTGAAGCAGCAAAAAAATTATCAAAAAAGGTTTTTACAATAGAACAATTTATTGCTGCCGAAATTGAAAAAGGAAATATCAGCAAAGAACGATTCACTGTTGAAAAAAGAGAAATAAAACTTCATGGTCACTGCCAGCAAAAGGCATTATCATCAGTAAACCACACTGTAAAAATCTTGTCGCTTCCTGAAAATTATTCTGTTTCAGTAATTGCGTCCGGGTGTTGCGGCATGGCAGGATCCTTTGGATATGAAAAAGAACATTATGATATTTCTATGAAAATAGGAGAACTGGTTTTATTGCCCGAAGTCCGCAAGCAATCAGAAGATATCATCATTGCTGCGCCGGGCACAAGTTGTCGTCATCAGATAAAAGATGGAACCGGGAGGATTGCGAAACATCCGGCAGAGATCTTGTTTGAGGCATTGAAATAGGATTTTTTTATTCTGTAAATAAATGTTATTTTGACACGTATAGCTGCTATATGAACAAGGACAATTTCGTTATCGGTGTTGATTACGGTACTGATTCCGTTCGGTCGGTGATTATTGATTCAGCCAATGGTAATGAAATAGCCTCATCTGTTTTCGATTATCCACGATGGAAAGACGGACTTTATTGCGATTCCACATCAAATCAATTCAGACAACATCCGCTCGATTATATTGAAGGATTGCAATACACGATAAAAAATTGTTTATCGCAGTCAGGGAAATCTGTTTCGGGAAATATCAGGGCAATTTCAATTGATACAACTGGTTCTTCTCCAGTTGCTGTTGATGAAAAAGGAACGCCACTTGCATTATTGGATTCATTCCGTGATAACCCAAATGCCATGTTCGTGTTATGGAAGGATCATACTTCGGTAAAAGAAGCGGCTGAAATAAATGATCACGCAAAGAAATTTGATATTAATTATTTGCAATTCGTTGGCGGTATATACTCTTCAGAATGGTTTTGGGCAAAACTGCTTCATATCTTAAGAAACGATATTTCGGTTAGACATGCCTGCTATTCGTGGGTTGAGCATTGCGATTGGATTCCTTTTTTATTAACGGGCCGCACACATGTTTCAGAAATGAAACGCGGCGTTTGTGCCGCAGGTCACAAAGCCCTATGGGCAAACGATTTCGGCGGATTGCCACCAAACGATTTTTTTTCTTCTCTTGATCCATTACTCAATTGTTTTACATCAAGATTATATACTCAGACATATACTGCGGACAAAGCAGCAGGTAATCTTTCAAAAGAATGGGCAAATAAATTAGGTTTGTCAACTGAAGTTATTATTGGAGTTGGGGCTTTTGATGCACACATGGGTGCGGTTGGCGGACAGATAGAACCTTATCATTTAAGTAAAGTAATGGGAACATCTACCTGCGACATGCTTGTTGCGCCATTGGATGAAATGAGAGGAAAGTTGGTAAGAGGAATTTGTGGTCAGGTTCCTGGTTCCGTAATCCCCGGCATGATGGGGATGGAAGCCGGACAATCGGCTTTCGGTGATGCATATGCCTGGTTTAGAAATATTCTAAGCTGGCCCCTGCAAAATGTATTGATGGAATCATCAATCATTAACACTGACATCGCGAAAAAACTTGCTGATGAAACAACCAGTAAGATCATTACCAAATTGAGTAATAAAGCTGCGCAATTGGACCTGCAGGAGGATAATGAGTTGGCAATTGACTGGCTTAATGGGAGAAGGACTCCCGATGCGGATCAATCAGTAACTGCTGCAATTACCGGGTTGAATCTTGGTAGTGACGCGCCTTCCATATTTCGCGCTATTGCAGAATCAACTTGTTTTGGTGCAAAAGCAATTGTTGACAGGTTTACTGATGAAGGCATTCCCGTTAAAGGATTGATCGGTTTAGGAGGAGTTGCAAAAAAATCTCCGTTCATTATGCAAATGATGGCAGACGTCATGAACATGCCTATTCGCATCCACAAATCAGAACAAACCTGTGCACTCGGGGCAGCCATGTTCGCAGCATCGGCTGCCGGAATATATGATAAAGTTGAAAATGCGATGGAAGCAATGGGGCAAGGATTTGACAAAACTTATATCCCAAGCGAGACTAACAGTTATGCATATTCCAAGAGATATGAAAAATATAAAAGGCTTGGAAAATTTATTATAAATAATGAGTAAGTATGAACATATAAAGGAGGAGGCGTTCAGCGCAAACATGCAACTGCCAAAATTAAATTTGGTGATCTTCACTTTTGGAAATGTAAGCGCTGCTGATAGAAACCTTGGAGTATTTGCTATTAAACCAAGCGGCGTGCCTTATGAATCGCTCTCTCCTGAAAAGCTTGTCGTTGTTGACTTTGAAGGTAAAGTTGTTGAAGGAAAATTGCATCCGTCATCAGATACATTAACGCATGCGGTTTTATACAAACATTGGGGGAACATAAACGGTATTGCACATACGCATTCGATGTATGCAACCGCATGGGCGCAGTCGCTGCGCGACATCCCGATATATGGTACAACCCACGCCGATCATAACACCGTTGACATTCCCTGCGCTACGCCGATGATAGATGAAATGATAAGAGGCAATTACGAACATGAAACTGGCATG
Organism: Chitinophagales bacterium; assembly: GCA_021323755.1. Lineage (GTDB taxonomy): Bacteria > Bacteroidota > Bacteroidia > Chitinophagales > Chitinophagaceae > Puia. The sequence continues at coordinate 93,244 of JAJPKJ010000048.1, forward strand.
CAGATCATCAATTGTTTTAAAGATCGAAAACTAAATTATGAAGAAGTGGAAATGATCTTGGTTGGGAATCATGCACCGTTTACCTGGGGAAAAACTGCGGAGACAGCCGTGCACAACAGTGCCATGCTGGAATATATCGCACAGCTTGCATATTTAACTGAAAACATAAAAGCAGATGCGCTGCGTTTAAAAGATTCATTGATAAAAAAACATTTTGAGCGAAAACATGGGCCAGATTCATATTACGGGCAGTGAATAATGTAAAAATGATCAGAGAAATCAAAGGCCGACAATAAAAAATCAACATGATCAATCTAAAAAAGTTTGAAGTTTGGTTTGTAACCGGGAGTCAATATTTATATGGTGAAGAGACATTAAAGCAAGTTGCACAACATTCGCAGATCATTAGTGATGTATTAAGCAAATCATCGCAAATTCCGGTAAGCATTGTTTTTAAACCAACTGTAAAGACACCTGACGAAATTTATAATGTCTTTATCGATGCTAACTCATCAAAGAATTGCATCGGTATTATCGCGTGGATGCACACATTTTCTCCTGCAAAAATGTGGATCGGCGGGCTGAAGATTTTGCAGAAACCATTATTGCATTTGCACACACAATTTAATCGTGATATACCATGGAGTGAAATTGATATGGATTTTATGAATCTAAATCAATCCGCACATGGTGACCGCGAATTTGGATTTATGATGAGCAGAATGCGTATGAATAGAAAAGTGATTGTCGGCTTTTGGCAGGATGAAAAAGTGATTGAGGATATAAACGGCTGGTGTCGCGCAGCTGCAGGCTGGCAGGATTGGCAGGGCGCAAAGTTCGTCCGCTTCGGCGATAATATGCGCCAGGTGGCAGTTACAGAAGGAGATAAAGTGGAAGCAGAAATAAAGTTTGGCTATTCAGTGAACACGCATGGCGTTGGCGATTTGGTAAAAGTGATCAATGAGGCAAGTGATTCGGCAATTGATAAACTGATAAAAGAATATGAAGAGCAGTATAAAATTTCCGATCTGTTAAAAAAAGGGAATAAAAATTATTCTTCCTTGCGCGAAGCGGCAAGAATTGAGATTGGATTAAAAAATTTTCTGGAGAATGGGAATTTTAAAGGATTTACAGACACATTTGAAGACTTGCATGGTTTAGCACAATTGCCAGGCATTGCAGCTCAACGATTGATGGCTGCAGGTTATGGATTTGCAGCAGAAGGAGATTGGAAAACGGCAGCCCTTGTTCGGGCAATGAAAGTGATGGGGAGCGGATTACCTGGCGGAAATTCTTTTATGGAAGATTACACGTATCATTTTGATTTTAATAATGAATTGGTCCTGGGCGCGCACATGCTTGAAATTTGTGAAAGCATTGCAGACGGAAAACCATCTTGCGAAATTCATCCGCTTGGCATCGGCGGAAAGGCCGACCCCGTAAGGCTTGTATTTAATTCAGGCGCGGGTCCTGCTATTAATGCTTCAATTGTCGACATGGGAAATCGGTTTCGATTATTGGTCAATGAAGTGGTTGCTGTTGCGCCGATACACGCTTTGCCAAAATTACCTGTTGCCCGGGTGCTATGGAAGCCATATCCTGATATGCAAACAGGTTGTGCTGCCTGGATATTAGCAGGCGGCGCCCACCACACCTGTTACAGTCAAAATTTAACTGCCGAACATTTGCAAAGTTTCGCCGAGATGGCAGGAGTGGAGTTTGTTTTAATAGGAAAGAATACTGATATTTATCAATTCAGGAATGAATTAAAATGGAATGACGTTTATTATCAGATTAACAGGTAAAATCAACTCGAAATTTAATATTCATAATTACTAAACGATTGCTATGAGTCAAAACCTCGTAACCCTTGATTACATAATCATCATTATATATTTTTTAATAGTTGGTGGTTATGGTTATTCTATTTACCGCAAGCGCAGAAAAGGTGAACACGATGCAAAAGCATTTTTTCTCGCTGAAGGGTCACTTACCTGGTGGGCTATCGGCGCTTCATTAATTGCATCCAATATTTCTGCGGAGCAATTTATAGGTATGAGCGGCGAAGGATATTTTTTAGGAATCGCCGTATCTGCATATGAATGGATCGCAGCTGTTGCCCTTATTATTATTGCGATATGGTTCATCCCTGTTTATTTAAAAAATCATATTTACACCATGCCGCAATTTTTAAAAACGCGGTATAATGAAACAGTTGCTTTGATCATGGCCATTTTCTGGCTTTTCTTATATGTATTTGTGAATCTCACTTCAATATTGTATCTCGGAGCAGTTGCCATTAACGGTCTTGTTGGCGGTGATTATTTGCATGCCATTATGATCGGACTTGCCATATTTGCTTTATTGATTTCTCTTGGAGGTATGAAAGTGATCGGCTACACAGATGTAATTCAGGTTGCCGTCTTAATTATCGGTGGATTGGCGACTACCTATATGGCCCTCACCATTGTTGGCGAAAAATTTGGAGTTGGAAGAGATGCAATTGCGGGCTTTAAGATTTTACTGCATAATGCGCCAGATCATTTTCATATGATAATTCAAAAACCAACGGCATCTTCTTCAGCAAATGATGTTAACCGTTATCTTGATTTTCCTGGACTCACTTCTTATTTCGCAGGCATTTGGATCATTAATCTTAATTATTGGGGATGCAATCAATATATTACGCAACGTGCGCTGGGCGCTAATTTGGAGACGGCGCGCACCGGTATTTTATTTGCAGGGTTTTTAAAATTGCTTATGCCAGTGATTGTAATGTTGCCGGGAATCGCTGCATTTGTTTTGTACAGCAAAGGATATTTGCCACAATTGCGAGGGGGTAAGGATGGCTCGTATTCAGCAGTGTTGAGTTTTTTGCCTACAGGTTTAAAAGGACTATCAATCGCTGCATTAACGGCGGCTATTGTTGCGTCGCTTGCCGGAAAAGTGAACAGCATCTCCACAATTTTTACACTGGATATTTATAAAAAATACATGGGCAAAGATTCCGGTGAAAAAAAGCAGGTTAATATCGGCAGGATTACTGTTTTTACAGCAATGATTTTAGCAATTTTATTTACATGGAAAGATTTGCTCGGTATCGGAAGCGCTGGCGGATTTACCTACATTCAAAAATATACAGGCTTTATTAGTCCGGGGGTATTTGCCATGTTTTTGCTTGGCATGTTTTGGAAAAGAACCACAGGCGCCGCAGCAGTTGTTGGTGTGATACTTGGATTTGGCTTGTCTGTTTTCTTCAACGAATTTGCGCCGCATGTTTTAGGAAACGAGAACTTTTTATATACTGCGTATTATTCGTCGCTAGATAAAGCTTACGAAATCCCGTTTCATATTTGCATGGGACTTTCATTTACCATAACTATGATTGTAATGATCGCGATAAGTATGGCTGGTCCTAAAATAAATCCCAAAGCATTTGCGCTTGATAAAGGAATGTTTAAGCTTTCGCCATCCACATGGGCATTGATTATGATCATATTTTTACTGATCGGTGCGCTGTATGTGAAGTTTTGGTAAGTTTCGTTTTTGAATATTGATTTACTTATGAGTAAAAGAGAAATGTTTTTGTAATCTCCGATCGTTGTGGTACTAATTATTTTTTTCGTTTTATTTTTTTGCAACAAAATAATTACTGATGCCGCTGCCGGTAAAGTATATTCTGAAGCTGACCTTATTCCATTTAATAAGGTTGGACTGTTTATTGGGGACGTCTAAATATATTGCCAACGGAAATGTAAATCCGTTTTTATTATCGAATTCAGGCGGCTGTAAGACTTCTAAAGGCAGGCAAAATAAAATATATCATTGTCAGTGGCGACAACAGCCGTACTGATTATGTTGAACCTGAAACAATGCGCGAAGATTTAATTGAAGCTGGTGTTGATTCTTCAATAATTTTTTTAGATTATCCAGGATTCAGAACATTTGATTCAATAATCCGGCTGAAAGAGGTTTTTAATCAAAACGCCGCAACAATAATATCTCAACAATTTCATAACGAAAGAGCAATTTATATTGCCTCAAAAGAATGTATTAAAGCAATTGCGTTTAATGCAAAGGATGTGAGAGAAAGCAAGGGATTACGCACTGAATTCCTTGAAAAATTAGCTAGAGTAAAAGTTCTTATTGATTACCTTTTTAATAAAAAACCAAAATATCTTGGAGCAAAAGTCATAATTCCATAATTGAGGGTTTGCAATTAGTAAGTCTGAAACTTGGCTTAATCTAATTAATAATTTGCTTCAATCGATCATCCGAATAATCTTTCACAAAGGCAA
>JAJPKJ010000016.1 GCA_021323755.1 Chitinophagales bacterium
CATCTTACTTTAATTCCTTATTTAAAAGCGGCAAAGGAATTAAAAACAAAACCCACCCAGCATAGCGTGAAATTATTAAGCCAGGAAGGAGTGAATCCCGATATCATCGTTTGCAGAACCGAAGAACCGCTATCCATGGATATTCGCAGGAAGATCGCATTGTTCTGTAACGTAAAGCCTGAAGCGGTAATTGAAGCAGCTGATGCACCCACAATCTATGAAGTGCCATTGGCAATGATGCGGGAGAAACTGGATATCATTTGTTTGAAAAAACTGAATATTGCTGAATATCGAGAACCCGAATTAACCAAGTGGAAAGAGTTCCTGGATAAATTAAAATATCCAAAAAGCAAAGTGACGATCGGATTAATCGGAAAATATATTGAATTACAAGACGCCTATAAATCAATACTCGAATCATTTATTCATGCTGGAGCCATCAATGAATGCAAAGTGCAGGTGGTTAATGTGCACAGCGAATTTATTACCGAAGATAATGTTAGTGAAAAACTGTCCAATCTGGATGGATTGCTTGTTGCGCCTGGCTTTGGACATCGCGGAGTTGAAGGAAAAATCATTGCGGTGAAATATGCACGCGAAAATAATCTTCCATTCTTCGGGATATGTTTGGGTATGCAAATGGCAGTAATTGAATTTGCCCGCAATGTGCTTGGATTGGTTGATGCTCATTCAACAGAGATGAATCCCAGCACACCTGATCCGGTAATTGACCTGATGGAAGAACAAAAAAAGATCACTGCAAAAGGGGGCACCATGCGACTCGGCGCTTACCCTTGCGTCATTCAGGATGGAACTTTAGCAAAGGAAATTTACGGAAAGACCGAAATCACAGAACGTCATCGCCATCGTTGGGAATTTAATAATGCGTATTTACATCGATTTGAAAATGCGGGAATGATACCGAGCGGAAAAAACATAGAAAGTGGGTTGGTAGAAATCGTTGAACTTAATAACCACCCTTTTTTCATTGGAGTTCAATATCATCCCGAATTGAAAAGCACAGTTGAAAATCCACATCCTGTTTTTGTTCATTTCATTAAAGCAGCAAAAGAATTTGCTGAAAAAAGAAGCATGATCAAAAACCCCTTGCTTCAAAGTGAGATGATATAAACACCGAGCTGAATAGAATTTCATTTACGCAGAATACCTTGGTAAATCTTAGATTAAATGAATCTTTCTTCCGAGTTCCGACTATCGGACTTTCCGACTATCTTTGCACCTCTTTAAAATTTAATTAAAAAATATGGGTACGGATAGAAATACCATTATCGGATACGTGCTGCTTGGAATTCTTTTATTATCATACATTTTTCTTTCTACCAAAAACAGCCAGGAATTAGCGAAGCAAAAGAAGCTTTATGACGACTCTGTTGCGATTGCAAAGGCAAAACAGGATTCCATTGTCAGAAAAGCGGATACCGTTAAAACGCATATTGCTGTTTCGGCAGATACAAGCGGCTTTAATAAGGCTATCGGCGGGGTTGAACATTTGTTAACTGTGGAAAATGATGTTTTGAAGATTGTGTTCACCAATAAAGGAGCACAACCAAAGGAAGTTGAGTTGAAAAAATTCAACTCTTTTGACAGCACTGCGGTGAAGATAATCGATTCTTCCAGCAACACCAGGATTTCTTATCCCATTAACACTTCGGCTTCTCAATCCTCACAAATAACTGATCTGTTTTTTGATGACGGGCAATTGGTTAAAAATGCAGACGGAAGTCAGACTGTAAGTTACAGATTACCTGCACCCGGTGGAGAATCTGTTGTGCATCAATATACCATTCCGGCAACAGGATATTTGATCAACTGGGATGTAGTGATCAATAATGCTGAAAAATTATTTACACAGAATGATTTCAATTTAGCCTGGCACGTTCAGTTAAAAAGAATTCAGAAGAATATTATTTACGAAAAACGTTTGTGTAATATTTGTTTTTATGAAGATGAAAATTTCGATTACATCTCTTCTCATACCGATAAAAAATTTGAAAAACCGGTTCAATGGATTTCCGTCTCTCAACAGTTTTTCAATACGACATTAATAGCCAAAAATAATTTCACTTCCGGAAACGTCCATTGGGCGCGTGATGCAACAGATACTTCAACGATACTGGGCAATTCCGATGCAAGTTTTCAATCAAAGATCACCTCAGGAAATTCAGCTACCATTCCTTTTCAGATCTATTACGGGCCTAATGATTATCACATTTTAAAAAGTGAGGCACCCGGAATGGACAGGATCATCAACCTGGGAAGGGATTTTTATTCTTTTGTTCGTCCGGTGAACGTGTATATCATAATGCCTGTTTTTGATTTCTTAAAAAAATTCACTGCCAATTATGGAATCGTGATCATGCTGCTTACTATTTTCATCAGGTTGCTTACATCGCCCTTGGTTTATACCAGTTATTTAAGTGGCGCAAAAATGAAAGCTTTAAAACCTGAAATAGATGCCTTGAAAAAACGACTTAATAATGATCAGCAGCAGGTCGCCGTTGAGCAGATGAAATTATTCAGGGAATCCGGGGTAAATCAGTTCGGCGGTTGTATTCCGGCATTATTACAGATCCCGATCTTCTTTGCGTTATACAGTTTCTTCAATTCAAATGTTGAAATGCGCAGCCAGCCTTTTTTATGGTCCCATGATTTATCCGCTTATGACTCCATAGCAAATTTTGGATTCAGTATTCCTTTGTATGGGGATCATATCAGCCTATTCGGTCTGCTTGCGGTGGCAACAAGCTTTCTTATCACATTATATGGTATGAGTTTAACTCCCGATCAGAGTAATCCAACCATGAAATACATGCCATACATAATGCCGGTAATGTTGCTTTTCTTTTTCAATAATCTTCCATCAGCATTGACCTGGTATTATACGGTTTCCAATCTGATCACCTTGCTTTTGCAATGGGTAATTCAAACCTATATCATCGATCATGATAAGATAATCGCACAACTGGCTGAAAATCGCAAAAAGCCAAAAGCAAAATCAAAATGGCAGGAGCGAATGGAGCAGATGCAGGAATCACAGAAAAAAATGCAACAATTAAAGAATAAAAAATAGTTAATCATTTTCTTTTCTTAAACGTTTCGGTGATAACATAATCCAATCTTGGTTTAAGATTTGACACTATATTATTAGAAATGAAAATTCTCGCCTGCATATTATTAACCTTTTTTTTGTTGAGCGCCTCAGCAATTAGTTCTGCTCAGAAGAAGATCTCCGATTTTAGTATTGTTTATGATTATTCCATTGCGACCAAAAGCTCCGCGAAACCCATAACAGGAACGAATACGATCTATGTGAAAGGGAATATGACCAGATCTGAAGTATCTACTGCTTCCTTTTCTTCTACAATAATTCAGGATGTAACGACCGGAACCGCTGTGATATTAAGAGAAGTGAGCGGGCAAAAGATTTTGATCAGACTTTCATCAACGGATTGGCAACAAATGAACGCCACAAGTGCAGGAATAACTTTTACCAATACTGAGGAAACAAAGACAATCGCGGGATACAAGTGCATAAAAGCAACGGCTAAATCAAAAGATGGTTCAGATTATTCGGTCTTCTATACATCAGAATTGGTGGTTGATAACAAAGAATACAATCCTAAATTCAGTCTTCTTACCGGGTTGCCGTTGGAATATGAATTAACGAAAGATGGGGTCACGATAAAATATACAGTCTCCAAAATAAATCTCAATCCTGTTCCTGCTTCCAAATTCGATATTCCTAAAAGCGGTTACCGCGAAATGACTTACGCGGAAAGCAAGAAACTAAATATCGGAGGATAAAAAAATTATTTGTGCATGGCAATTTTCAGATCAAGCATCTGTAAATTTCCTTTTGCGGGAGTGATACTGAATGTAGCCGTATTGACCTTGTACTTGTAAGGAAGAATATAAGTGGTGTTTCCTTTTTGATAGGTTACAATGGTATTTAATTCAAGGGAAGATCTGTCCTTTTGTTGACTGAATACATGACTACCTGAAAATGCATATCCATTTCTTAGCGTAAAAGGAGAAGTTACTTTGAGCGGTACGAAATTACTCTTGGCCGGCGTGTTTTTCTTTTTGTCTTTATTTCCGCCCTTGCTTGCAAAAGCCAATCCGACGATTATCAATAAAGATGTAAAAACAAAAAGATGCCTCATCAATTCTTTCACTCGTATCGTAGTTGTGGTAATCATTCAGCTGCAAATATAATAAAAAATATTGGGTATTTTTTAACCACTCATCCTAAACTTTAATGTTTCTTTAACGATTGGTTTTTTAGCAGTTATCCAAGACTTTTTTATCAACAAATACCCTTATAATGTGCATTATACGATCCAGATTAAAAAATAGTTGCCAAACGGTTTAAAAAGTTTGTAATAAGAGTTTTATGGTTTACTTTAGAATCAGTTTAATCCATGAAGCAAAATCCTTCACACCAGGACAACGATGAAATAAAAGAATTGCTTAAGCAATTTCAAAACTTGCAGGCAGGTCGCAGTAATTCTTTTTTGAACGAAGATGCCTTCGAAAAAATAATAGATTATTTTGATGAAACTGAAAATCTCAAAAGCGCTATTGAAGCGGTAGAGCTGGGCATTGAGCAATATCCATATTCCTCATTGCTATTGATAAAGAAAGCAGACCTGATGATTGCCACCCGCCGTTATGATAAAGCATTAAAGATTTTAGAGAAGGCTGAACTCCTGGATGGAAGTGATATCAACATCTATATTTTGAAGACCGACGCATACCTGGCACTTGATCAGCAGGAAAAGGCAGTGGCTTTGCTTGAAAATGCATTGCAACATTTCGAAGGAGCGGAAAGAATTGAATTGTTATTTGAACTGGCAGACGTTTATGATGATTATGAAGAATTCGATAAGATCTTTGATTGCCTGAAATTGATCCTTGAACAAGATCCCAATAATGAAGAGGCGTTGTATAAGATCTGCTTTTGGACCGACTTCACCGGAAGAAATGAAGAGAGCATCAAATTGCATCAGAAAATAATAGACGACTATCCTTACAATGAATTGGGATGGTTTAATCTTGCGGCTGCTTACCAGGGTTTGAAATTATATGAAAAAGCAATAGACGCTTATAAATACGCGGTCACCATTGACGAGAAATTAGACTATGCTTACCGCAATATGGCGGATGCATATATTCGATTAAGAAAATACCGTGATGCCATCGAGTCTTTGGAAAAAGTGATCGAACTCTCAAGACCGGAAGATGTGATCTATGAAGCGATCGGGCATTGTTACGACAAATTAAGAAATTATGCGCAAGCCCGATTTTATTATCGTAAAGCATCGCATCTTAATGCCGATGACAGTAAATTATATTACAAAATCGCCTGCACTTATCTGAACGAGCAACAGTGGGCCAATGCCATTAAACAATTGGAAAATGCACTGCGCATCTCTTCCAAACAGCCAGAATACAATTTAGCAATGGGAGAATGTAAAATGCAGTTAGGCAATTTCCGCGATGCCATTCAATTTTTTTCTAATGTCGTAAGAATTCGGCCCAAAAATGTTTCCGGTTGGGATGCTTTGATAAGATGTCTTTATGTTGGCGGCTTTTATGAAGAAGCGCTCGAACAGGCACAGTCCGCAATTCGCATCACAAATGGGAAAGCTGTTTTTATTTTTTATTCAAGCGCAATTTGTTTTGCCCTCGGAAAAACAAAAGAAGGTCTTTTGCAATTGGAAAAAGCAATGGCAAAATCTCCGAAATTGTTAAAAAAACTGATCGAACTCAATCCGGTGATATTGCAGTATCAATCGGTGGTTGATGTTATTGCAGGATACAAAAGAAAAAAATCATTTTAACATATTCACCCCAGATTTACTAGTCTACCTATTTAATAGACTTTAATTGGTAATAGATTCTTCCTTATTTTTGCTTCCCAACCTGTTTTAAAAAGAAATTGAACCAATAATGAATTTTAATTTAACCCAAATTCCTGAACGAATCTCCAAGCCAAGAAAAAGCGGAATAACGATGGTGATGGATAAAGGACTTAGCACGGAAGAGGCAAAGAATTTTTTAAGCATTTCTGGTCCGCACGTAGACATCGTCAAACTGGGCTTTGGAACTTCTTTTGTTACGCCAAATTTGCGAGACAAGATAGATGTTTATGCTTCCCATGATATACCGGTCTATTTTGGCGGTACATTATTCGAAGCGTTCCTGATCAGAAACCAGTTTGACGATTACCTGAATGTTTGTAAAGAATATGGAATCAAATACATGGAAGTTAGTGATGGTTCTATAGATATTCCACATGCTGAAAAATGTGGTTATATTGAAAAACTCACCAAGTACGGAACGGTGCTGAGTGAAGTGGGCAGCAAAGACGCGGAGCATATCATTCCTCCCTATAAATGGATCGAATTAATGCGCGCAGAATTGAATGCAGGTTCTTCATATGTCATCGCAGAAGCACGTGAAGCCGGAACAGTGGGAATTTATCGCGGAAGTGGCGAAGTGCGTGAAGGATTGGTGCAGGAGATCCTTACCCAGATCCCGGAGGAAAAAATACTATGGGAAGCGCCGCAAAAATCTCAACAATTATATTTTATCGAACTGATCGGTTGCAATGTTAACCTTGGGAATATTGCACCCTCAGAAGTGATAGCCCTTGAATCTATGCGTCTTGGTTTGCGCGGCGATACATTTCATTTATTTCTCAATAAAAAGCAATCAAAGTGAAAAAATTTGGCTTGATAGGGTTTCCGTTGAGCCATTCATTTTCCCAAAAATATTTTTCTGAAAAATTCAAAAGGGAAAATATTGCAGATTGTGTTTACGAAAATTTTTCTATCTCCTCGATTAGTGAGTTAGACGTCATTCTTAGCAATAACCCGGAACTCTTGGGCTTAAACGTAACCATTCCTTACAAGCGGGCTGTTATAGATTATTTGGACAATCCTGTCAATACTTTGCCCATCAAGGCTTGCAATTGCATAAAAATAAAAAATGGCAAATTAACCGGCTATAACACGGATATCATTGGTTTCAGAAAATCTTTACTTACCCATCTCCAGCCCATTCATAAAAATGCGCTGATCCTTGGCAATGGCGGCGCTACAGAAGCGGTGAAATATGTACTGGCTGGATTAAATATTGATTTTTCCATTGTGAGCAGAAAAAGGCAAAACGATGCTACCTATACTTATGAAGATCTATCAAAAGAAATCATTCAGAAAAATCTACTGATTGTTAATGCCACGCCCGTTGGAATGTTCCCTCACGTTGATGAATGCCCCAAAATCAATTATGAGTTCTTAACTGAGCGCCATTACTTGTTTGACCTCATTTACAATCCTGCTGAAACACTATTCCTCAAAAAAGGGAAGGAGCGTGGTGCGACCATTAAGAACGGTTATGAGATGCTGGTGATTCAGGCTGAAGAAAGCTGGAGGATCTGGAACGAAATGAATTGAATTGTCATTTCAGATGGGTCAGCCTTTCTATAAATTTCTCCGGGACAGCAGTGATTTTCTTGAGTTGATAATCATAACAGACCATTCCGGTTTTGGCTTTAGCAACCAGGACATTTTTTTCGGTTGATCCCTTTTCCAGTTTATAAAAAATATCAAAAGAGACCTTTGAAAATTCGCCCGCTGCCACAGACACCTTTATTTTATCGCCGTAAAAAATTTCGTTTTTAAATTCTATGGCAACATCACTCATGATGAGCCCCTTGCCTTCAATATCGAATTCTTGGTAGCGGTGGTATTGTAAGAACTGCACTCTTGCTTCATGGATAAGCGATAGAAAAACATCATTGCCTACATGATTTCCGTAATTCAGATCAGTTATACGAATAGGTATCTCCGTTATGAATGAAAATTGGTCTGGCATTTCAATTTTAATTCTCCCCATAAGATTGTTGTAAAAATTGGATCAGCTTATCCACTGCTTTTTTGCGATGGCTAAAAAGATTTTTCTCTTCAAGGGTCATTTCAGCAAAGGTTTTGTCCGATCCCTCTGGAATGAAAACAGGATCATATCCAAACCCGTTCTTCCCCATTGCGGTTGAAATTATTTTTCCTTCACAGACCCCTTCAAAAAAATATTCTTTCTCATCAAGTATCAGCGAAATCACCGTTCTGAATCTGGCATCGCGGTTTGGTTCATTTTCTAATTTGCTTAATAACTTTTCAATATTTTTTTCGAACGCCCTGTCTTCCCCCGCATATCGCGCACTTCTCACGCCAGGTTCGCCGTTTAATGCGTCAACTTCCAACCCGGTGTCTTCACTAAAACAATTTTTTCCGGTCATTTGATGAATTGTTCTTGATTTTGCTGTCGCGTTTTCCGGTAATGTGGGATAGGGTTCAGGAATATCAATATCAATCCCTGCTTCTTTCAAACTCATCACTTTAATAACATTCCCGATCACAGATTGTATCTCTTCAACTTTATGTTGATTATTGGTCGCGAAAATTAATGTTATCATTTTAGGTAATCCTCATTTCAAACTTCAAATAGTTGTCTCAGACAAACCCATAATTTGCTTTTCAGCAATTTACTTTCATGTGTTTCCCCATCAAGCTCGTTCAATGAGGGAGCGCAAACATACGTGCAGCCATCATAAGCTTGTAATTTGAATTGGGGGAAATTGAAAGGCAATTTGATATCAACCGATTCCAATCCAAATAAAATAAGTATTTGCGGATGCAGTTGCAGTTTCAATTCATGAATGAGCACGGGGTGTGCAGCATGATTGACGATGGCGATATCAGCAATATTCATTTTACAAGCCTCAAGCATTTTGGTGATAAAAAGCAAATGTTTATCGGCAATAAAAACGGCATCGGCATCCTTTGTAACGAAAGTTATTTTTTTTTGATTGTTGCCAAGAAATTTATACCGCTGTGTTTTATTTTGAATCTCACTTCCATCCACCAAAACATTTTTATATAAGGCTGCAGTAACAATTCCGGGAAGATGAACATTATCAATACTCATAAAAAGCTAACAATTGTTAGTATATTTGTGGCTGATTCTTTGTTCTGAAAAAGAATCTTTTGTTTCTTTGTGATTACAAAAATATGTTTTATGATTGATACGATGGATATGCAAATAACGAAAGTAAAACGGAGTAAAATTAAAGACCTGGATTTTGAAAATCTTCCATTCGGGAAATATTTTTCTGACCACATGCTGGAGGCAGATTATGTAAATGGCGAGTGGCAGAATGTTTCGATCAAACCTTATCAACCAATAATGTTCGAACCTTCTTTAGTCGCCTTGCATTATGGGCAGGCAATTTTTGAAGGAATCAAAGCTTATAAAAATCCTGCGGGGGAAGCATTTATATTTCGCCCCTATGATAATTTCAAAAGGTTCAACCTTTCGGCGGAGCGCATGCAAATGCCAGTGATTCCCGAAGAAATCTTTATTGAAGGGATGCGCACACTCATTGACATTGATAAGGATTGGATTCCTGCAAAAGAAGACTATTCCTTATACATAAGACCGGTAATGTTTGCCACAGATACCGCAATTGGAGTTAAGCCTTCCGAAACTTATAAATTTCTTATTCTCTTAAGTCCAACAGGTCCTTATTATGCTCAACCCATGAAGATCTATGTAGAAGAAAAATATACCCGGGCCGCTCCGGGCGGTGTTGGATTTGCAAAAAACGCCGGTAATTATGGCGGCAGCATGTATGCAACAGCGATCGCAAAAAAACAGGGTTATGACCAGGTTTTATGGACAGATTGTCTTGAACATAAATGGTTGCATGAAGTGGGAACGATGAACATATTTTTTATAATTGGAAATAAGGCCATTACTCCTTCCCTTGATGAAGGAACGATACTTGATGGCGTAACAAGAAGCAGCGCCATGACCATCTTGGAAGAATTGGGATTTACGGTCGAAGAAAGAAGAATCAATATTGATGAAGTGATCGAAGCATACAAGAAAGGAACTTTGACCGAAGTTTTTGGAACAGGAACTGCTGCCACAATTTCGCCAATAAAGGAATTAAAATATAAAGATTTTGTAATGGAGTTTGATACCAATGGCTGGAAAACTGCGCCGCAGGTAAAGAAAATTCTTACCGAGATTCGCGAGGGAAAGAGAGAGGATAAATATGGATGGCTGTTCAAAGTATAGTGGTTAATGTCCGTCACTTTTAGCTCTTTATCCACAATTGGATATTCTTTGCGTTTACCCCTTCATTTTAATTTGGTTTTTACCGATAGGCATTTTACCTTTGCCGTCCTAAAATAAAACAGGTCTTAATGCCTACAATACAGCAATTAGTAAGAAAAGGAAGACAAATCATCCGCGCAAAAAGTAAATCAAGGGCCCTGGATGCATGTCCGCAACGCCGAGGAGTTTGCACCAGAGTGTACACAACTACCCCTAAAAAACCAAACTCAGCTTTACGTAAAGTGGCAAAAGTGCGTTTAACCAACAAAGTAGAGGTGATCGCTTATATTCCGGGTGAAGGACATAATCTTCAGGAACACTCTATCGTGCTGATCCGTGGCGGTCGTGTTAAAGACTTGCCGGGTGTGCGTTATCATATTGTGCGCGGAAGCTTAGATACAGCAGGAGTGAAGGACCGCAAGAAAAGCCGTTCGAAATACGGAACAAAAAGAGAAAAAAAGAACGCAGCAAAAAAATAATAATAAAATAATTTTATAAACAGATGAGGAAGACGCAGGCAAAAAAATTACCACTCGCTCCGGATGCAAAGTATAACGATATACTTGTTACACGCTTTGTTAATAACCTGATGTGGCAAGGCAAAAAAAATGGTGCCTACACCATTTTTTACGATGCACTGGATAAGGTTGCCAAACAAACCAGTGAAAACGGATATGAAGTTTGGAAAAGAGCTTTGGCGAATGTTACTCCGGGTGTGGAAGTACGCAGCCGTCGTATTGGCGGAGCTACATTCCAGATACCAGCTGAAGTTCGTGCAGACAGAAAAATTTCTTTGAGCATCAAATGGCTTGTCCGTTACAGCAGAGAAAGAAATGGGAGAAGCATGGCCGATAAATTGGCGAATGAAATAGTGGCGGCAAGCAAGGGTGAAGGCGGCGCCTTTAAAAAGAAAGAAGATACACATCGTATGGCTGAAGCAAACAAAGCTTTTGCGCATTTCCGAGTGTAGTGATGATAAATCTATTTTTAAAGCCCCGTAAATCTTTCGGGGCTTTTGTTTTTTTAATAATACTTAACACATAATCCGGATTTACTAACAAGCACCATTTTACATCAATAATTTATGTACCTTTGCACACCGAATTTTAAAAATATTTTACCAATGCAGCCGTTAATAGCAGAATAAAGCGATGAATTAAGTTGTTGCAGCACAATATTGCGACGCAACAGCTGTATAATCAGGGCTTAACAGTCCGGTTCAAAAAATCAAAATAACTTTTTAATATAAAAAAATGTCAGACTTAAGATTTCAAAGAAACTTTGGTATTGCGGCTCATATTGATGCCGGAAAAACCACGACCACTGAACGAATATTGTACTATACCGGCGTTAACCACAAAATTGGCGAAGTTCATGATGGGGCAGCTACAATGGACTGGATGGCTCAGGAACAGGAAAGAGGTATTACCATTACTTCAGCCGCGACGACTTGTTTTTGGAATTTTCCAACGACACAGGGTAAGAAAAATGCCGATACAAAGCAATACAAGTTCAACATTATTGATACCCCCGGACACGTTGATTTTACTGTTGAAGTAGAACGTTCTTTGCGTGTACTGGATGGTTTGCTGGCATTATTCTGCGCTGTTTCAGGCGTTGAGCCACAATCAGAAACAGTTTGGCGCCAGGCCAATCGTTATAAAGTTCCACGTATCGGTTTTGTAAATAAAATGGATCGTGCCGGCGCTGACTTTTTAAATGTTGTTAAACAGGTAAAAGAAATGCTGGGCGCAAAAGCAGTGCCTTTACAGTTGCCGATTGGTGCTGAAGATAATTTTAAAGGTGTTGTGGACCTGATCCAGATGAAAGGAATTATTTGGGAAGATGAAACAAAAGGAATGACTTACAAAGAAGTTCCGATCCCGGATGATATGGCCGATGATGTCAAAGAATGGAGACAACACTTAATTGAAGCGGTTGCAGAATACGATGATAAATTACTGGAGAAATTCTTTGATAATCCAGATAGCATTTCAGAAGACGAAATTCATGAAGCGATAAGAAAAGCAACCATTGATATTTCGATCATCCCGATGATGTGTGGCTCGTCCTTTAAGAACAAAGGCGTGCAGACCGCGTTGGATGCGATCGTGCGCTATCTCCCTTCACCACTTGAAATAGAAGCCGTAAAAGGAACAAATCCTGATACCGGTGAAGAGATCAGTCGCAAGCCAGATGCAAAAGAACCATTTGCCGCTTTGGCATTTAAGATTATGACCGATCCATTTGTCGGAAGATTAGCATTCTTCAGGGTTTATAGCGGTCGTTTGGAATCTGGTTCCTATGTATTAAACACCAGAACAGGAAAAAATGAACGCATTTCGCGTATAATGCAAATGCACGCCAATAAGCAAAATCCAGTGGATTTTATCGAAGCAGGTGATATCGGCGCGGCTGTTGGTTTCAAGGATATCAAGACCGGAGATACCTTATGCAATGAAGATGATCCGATAGTACTGGAAAGTATCAATTTCCCCGAACCTGTTATTTCCATTGCGATTGAACCAAAAACGCAGGCTGATGTGGATAAAATGGGAATGGCCATAGCAAAATTGGTTGAAGAAGATCCGACATTAAAAGTGAAGACCGATGAAGAAACAGGGCAGACAATTTTAAGCGGAATGGGTGAATTGCATCTTGAAATTATAGTTGACAGAATGAAGCGCGAATTTAAAGTAGAGATCAATCAGGGAGCACCGCAGGTTGCGTACAAGGAAGCTTTTCAAGCAACAGTTGAGCATAGAGAAGTCTTGAAGAAACAGACCGGTGGTCGTGGAAAGTTCGCTGATATCGTTTTTGAATTAGGACCCGCAGACGCAGAATTTTTGAAAGAAGGAAAAGGACAATATCAATTTGTCAATGATATTTTCGGCGGATCGATCCCGCGTGAATTTGTTCCGGCGATTCAAAAAGGATTTGAGCAATCCATGACAAGTGGGGTATTGGCAAATTACCCGGTTGATAACATGAAGGTTCGTGTTTTCGACGGAAGCTTCCATGCTGTTGACTCTGATTCTATGTCTTTTGAATTATGCGCAAAAGCTGGTTTCCGTGATGCAGCTAAAAAAGCGAAGCCTGTTTTGTTGGAACCGATAATGAAAGTAGAAGTAATAACTCCCGATCAGTATATGGGGGATGTTACCGGTGACCTAAATCGTCGTCGTGGGATTTTGGAAGGAATGGACAGTAAGAACAATGCACAAGTTATTAAAGCAAAAGTTCCATTAAGTGAAATGTTTGGTTATGTAACGCAGCTACGTTCATTAAGTTCTGGTCGCGCTACCTCTACCATGGAATTTTCTCACTATTCTCCGGCGCCTTCAAATATTGCAGAAGAAGTGATTGCAAAGGTGAAAGGTAAAGTGAACGCATAATAACATCTAAGTAACATACAATAACGAGCCCTGTCTCTTTAGGCAGGGTTTTTGTTTTTTTTGGTAGTTGGTATTTTATTTTTAATAATCAATTAAACCTTTTTTCGTTTTGCATTCCAAATGGTTAATCAAAAAAACAACATTTATGAAAAAAAACCTCGGTAGAGTTGCCATTTTATCTCTGATTGTAATGGCATTTTCTTTAGGCGCATCGGCGCAGATTTATGTAAATGTTCGCCCTGAGCCTCCCGTAATTGTAAGAACGACAGCGCCAAGTCCGCAACACGTTTGGATCGGTGAAGAATGGGAAACCCGCAATGGTGCCTATGTTCACACTGGGGGTCATTGGGCCCTTCCTCCGCATCCAGGTTGGAGATGGATTCCAGGTCATTGGGCACACAGAAGAGGTTGGTATTGGATTCCAGGTCATTGGAGAAGAAGATAAATCTATTTATTCCCCTTAACAAAAGGCGCTTCAAAGCGCCTTTTTGCTTTTTATGAATTTTATTTGAGGTGAATGCTGTACTTTCCGTTTCCAAAAATGACGCATATGCTAAAACCGAAAAAAGCGGTTCTCTTTTTTATTTTCCTAATCATTTTTCTTTTTACAGTTAATTATTCTCATGCTCAGTTTGGTCATCCCATAAAATGGAGTAGTGACGGGAATGCCTATTACAGAATTCATTCCGGCAGTATCGTAATGATCACCCTGCCTGAGGGAAAAGAAACGGTAATGGCTCCATCAGATAAACTAATTCCGCAGGGTTCTTCATCAGCATTAACCATTCAAAGTTTTTCTTTCAGTACAGATAATCAAAAAATCCTCATTTACACCAATTCAAAAAAAGTCTGGCGTTATAATACGCGCGGAGATTATTGGGTGTATAATGTTGGCAACAGTTCAATGGTACAATTAGGGAAAACTTTACCCAGTGCTTCATTAATGTTTGCCAAGTTTTCTCCGGACGCAAATAAAGTTGCCTATGTCAGCGAACATAATCTATATGTAGAAGATCTTACAACAAATCAAATTAAACAACTCACTTTCGATGGTACACGAAAATTGATCAATGGAACCTTTGATTGGGTTTATGAAGAAGAGTTCGATTGCCGCGATGGTTTTCGGTGGAGTCCCGACAGTAAAAAAATTGCCTACTGGCAGATTGATGCAAAAAATACAAGAGATTATTTAATGCTGAATACGACCGATTCGGTCTATTCACATATTGTTCCTGTGGAATATCCGGTTGCAGGCGAGCCTCCTTCTCCATTTAAAATTGGTGTGATTGACATCAATAACGCGCAAACAAAATGGATGGATATTTCAACAGATGCCGTTTGGCAGAGTTATTTACCCCGAATGGAATGGGCGGATAATAATGAAGAACTTATTGTTCAGCATCTTAATCGTAAACAAAATCAGAGCGATTTGCTCTTGTGCAATATTGCAGATCGTTCCTCAAAAATTATTTATTCTGAAAAAGATTCTGCATGGATTGATATTCTTCCTGAGTGGGATGATGATTATAAAATGGGCGGTTGGGATTGGTTAGACAATGGAAAAGAATTTCTTTGGGCAAGTGAAAAAGATGGATGGCGTCATTTATACAGGATTAGCAGGGACGGCAAAAAAGAAACATTGATAACATCTGGAAACTTTGATGTATTGAAGATCAATTGCATTGATGAAAAAACGGGTTATATCTATTTCATGGCATCTCCTGACAATGCAACACAATCCTATTTATATCGAACCAGATTAAATGGAAAGGGAAAACCTGAATTGATTTCTCCGTCAAATCAAAAAGGTACTCATACCTATATCATTTCTTCAAATGGAAAATATGCCTCTCATGGTTTTTCAAATTATTACACACAACGTTCACGGGAGTGGATTTCATTGCCTGACCATAAAGGGCTGAATGGAACTGACGATGTAAATGCTGCAATTGCAAAAGCAGATAAGTCAAAGTCAAATACTTCCTTTTTTAAAATAAAGACGGAAGATGGAATCGAAATGGACGGATGGATTGCAAAACCTAAAAACTTTGACAGTACAAAAAAATATCCCATTCTTTTTCATGTATACACTGAGCCTGCGCAGCAATCTGTGGTGGATGAATACGGCATTTCTTATAATAATCTGTATGCGGGAGACATGGCCGCTGACGGATATCTGTATGTAAGTGTTGATAATCGCGGAACCCCGGCTCCAAAAGGAAGGCAATGGCGAAAAAGCATAAGTCACCAGATAGGAAGAATAAATATTCATGATCAGGCAATGGCTGCAAAGGAGATCTTAAAATGGCGTTTTGTTGATACAAGCCGTGTCGCTGTTTCCGGCTGGAGCGGAGGTGGCTCAGCAACATTGAATCTAATGTTCCAGTATCCGGAGATTTACAAAACAGGGATAGCAATTGCTGCAGTCGGTTATCAACTCACTTATGATAATATTTACCAGGAAAGATATATGGGGCAGCCACAGGAAAGTCGTGATGATTTTGTAAAAGGTTCGCCCATTACCTATGCCAAGAACCTTCGTGGCAACTTATTATACATTCACGGAACCGGCGATGATAATGTCCATTTTAATAACGCCGAGATGTTGCTCAATGAATTAATAAAGTACAACAAGCAGTTTCAGTTCATGGAATATCCCAACCGTACGCATAATATCAATGAAGGACCCGGTACTTCCGAGCATTTAGCTACCTTATATACCAGGTATTTACGGGAACACTGTCCTCCGGGCGCAAAATAGCGGGATGATCGGCTGCGCTGATGGCGGTCAATTTTTCGAAGCCAAAGATTCTTGATAATAAGGTGGAAAAAAATATTATAAATCTTTGTCAGTTTGATAGATAGCCCATACCTTTGCACTCCCATTTCAAAAATGGGAAATTGATATATGTCTCAACGCATCAGAATCAAATTACAGTCTTACGATCATAACCTGGTAGATAAATCCGCCGAAAAGATCGTGAAAACTGTTCGCAGTACAGGTGCTGTGGTAACAGGTCCTATTCCTTTACCCACTAATAAAAAAGTGTTCACCGTATTGCGTTCACCGCATGTTAATAAAAAAGCACGCGAACAGTTCCAGTTGCATACACACAAAAGATTATTGGACATCTACACTTCTTCTTCAAGAACTGTAGATGCATTATCCAAGTTGGACCTGCCTTCTGGAGTTGATGTTGAAATAAAAGCATGACCTGCGCCCAAAAGGCTTTGGTAATGTTTTGATAAGTTCTTTTATATAATCTATCTGCAAACCTGGTGATTTTTTCACTGATAAAGCAGCGCTGGATTTAAAAATTAATAAGCTTTCAGCTCGGCAATGGGTTGAAGGTACATATGAACAAGCCGTTCCGGGTTTGTTTACTGCCGGTACTTCCTCTTACGATTTTTTAATGAGAATCAAAAAGACAAAGGAAAAGGTCGGTTGCAAGCGGGGATTGAAATAATGGGGGTCGCGTTAATTCGCGGCTTATCATCAATTGTCCTTATACCCGGAAGCACAAAGCAAAAAAAATGAAAGGTATTATTGGAAAAAAAATTGGGATGACCAGCATCTTCAGTCCTGACGGCAAGCAAACAGCTTGTACGATCATTGAAGCAGGTCCTTGCATTGTAACGCAAGTAAAAACGAAAGATTCAGATGGTTACAACTCTCATCAGTTGGCATTTGGCGATAAAAAGGAAAAACATACCAACGCTTCAGAAAAAAATCACTTCGCCAAATCAAATACTTCTCCCAAAAAATTTATTAAAGAGTTTCGCGATTTTTCGATAGAAAAGAATTTAGGTGAATCTGTAACTGTTGAGATCTTTACCGAAGGTGAAGATGTTGATGTTGTTGGTACATCTAAAGGTAAAGGTTTTCAGGGGGTTGTTAAGCGTCACGGATTTGCCGGTGTTGGTCAGCAATCTCACGGTCAGCACGATCGTCAGCGTGCGCCCGGATCATTGGGTAACTCATCTGATGCCTCACGCGTAATGAAGGGTGTTCGCATGGCAGGAAGAATGGGCGCAGACAGGGTAAAAATCAAAAGCCTGAAAGTAGTAAAAATTTTCCCTGAAAAGAATTACATATTAATCAGTGGCTCGGTTCCCGGTCATAACGGATCGCTCGTGTACATTCAAAAATAATTTCAATTAATTACAATGCAGGTAGACGTATTAAATATAAAAGGAAAAAAGACCGGTCGCTCTGTAGAATTGCCGGATGAAATTTTTGGTATCGAACCCAACAATCATGTCATATACCTCGCGGTAAAACAGCATCTCGCTGCGCAACGCCAGGGAACGCACAAAGTAAAGACACGTTTGGAAGTTAAAGGTTCTTCCAAAAAATTGCATAAACAGAAAGGAACGGGTGGTTCTCGTAAAGGAAATATCCGCAACCCCTTATATAAAGGCGGAGGAACTATTTTCGGACCTAAACCACGCGATTATGATTTCAAACTTAATCGCAAAGTGAAGGACCTCGCAAAAATGTCTGCTTTTGCTCACAAGGCAAAGGACAATTCAATTGTAGTTGTGGAAGAAATCTCTTTCAAAGAACCTAAGACAAAACAATTTGCAGAAGTATTGGAATCATTGAACATTGCCGATAAAAAAGCATTGTTTGTTGCGCCGGAATATAATGATAATGTTTATCTCAGCATCCGCAATTTGCCAAAAGTAAAAGGCTCATTACTTGCTGACGTGAACACGTATGATATTGTAAATGCCGATGTATTGATTTTATCTGAAAACGCCGCTAAAGTTTTTTCAGAAGATGTAGCTGAAGAAGTAAATGCTTAATTGATTAACCAAAAAAATTAAAGAGATGCAACTCTCTGATGTATTAATAAAACCGATTTTGACAGAAAAAGCAAATGCGCAGCAGGAAAAGCTGAGAAGGTATGCATTTAAAGTCAATCGCGCTGCCAACAAACTGGAAATAAAAAAAGCAGTAGAAGGAATGTATGGCATTACCGTGGTTGATGTCAATACTTCTGTTGTCCCGGCAAAAAGTAAATCACGTTTCACAAAAGCGGGTTTCCTTAAAGGACGCAAACCCGCCTATAAAAAGGCTCTGGTGACCATTGCCGAAGGCGAAACAATTGATTTGTATTCGAATATTTAAAACAAATAATTAAAGCAGGCAAAGCTGATAAGTTTGCACAAATAAATAAACGATGGCACTAAAAAAATATAAACCGATTACGGCAGGCACACGCTGGAGAATTGGAAACGCCTACGCTGAAATAACTGCAGATGTTCCTGAAAAAACACTGGTTGAAAAAATAAAATCAACAGGCGGAAGAAATGCGCAGGGAAGAAGAGCGATGCGTTATATCGGTGGCGGACATAAAAAAATGTATCGCATTATTGATTTCAAGCGAAGCAAGAAAAATATTCCTGCTACGGTTGTTTCAATTGAATATGATCCTAACCGTTCAGCGTTCATCGCGTTGGTAAACTATGCTGATGGCGAAAAGAGATATATTATAGCTCCGCAAGGTTTGCAGGTGGGTGGAAAGATTTTATCCGGCGATGATATCGCTCCGGAAGTTGGGAATGCCTTGCAGATGAAAAATATGCCCCTTGGTACAAATGTTCATAACATAGAAACGCAACCCGGGCAGGGTGGAAAATTGGTTCGCAGTGCAGGCACTTCTGCACAGCTGACTAACAAAGAAGATAAATATGCAGTATTGAAAATGCCTTCCGGCGAGTTGAGAAAAATATTGATCAATTGTTATGCAACCGTTGGGGTTGTTTCCAACAGCGATCACAATTTGCAGAGCATGGGTAAAGCAGGACGCAATCGCTGGAGAGGAATTCGTCCGCGCAATCGCGGCGTTGCCATGAACCCGGTTGATCATCCGATGGGTGGCGGTGAAGGAAAAGCATCAGGTGGCCATCCGAGATCAAGAAAAGGATTGTATGCAAAAGGATTAAAAACACGCAGGCATAAGGCAAGTGATAAACTGATCATTCAAAGAAAGAACGGAAAAAAGATAACGCAGTAATCAGCAAATATCTCAATGAGGCAACGGCTCAATTGCATCATTGTTAAAATAAATTGAGCAATTGAGAATTTTCAAATTGTTATATTAATATGGCTCGTTCAATCAAAAAAGGTCCTTATGTAGCAGCAAAGCTTGAAAAAAAAGTTCTTGGTGTTAATGAAGGAAAAATAAAAAAGAGTGTTATAAAAACATGGAGTCGTCGTTCAACCATTACTCCTGATTTTGTCGGGCACACTTTTGCAGTTCATAATGGAAACAAATTCATTCCGGTTTATATCACTGAATTTATGGTTGGTCATAAATTGGGAGAGTTTGCCCCAACACGGCAGTTCAAAGGACATTCGAGCAAAAAAATTGCAGAAGGATAAAAACGGTTTGGAGTTTAAAGTTTGTGGTTCATAGTCTGAATCACCGGCAACAAACAACAAACAACAAATTAATAAAATGGAAGCAGTAGCAAAATTGAAAAATTATCCCACATCACCCCGTAAAATGCGTTTGCTGGCTGATGAGATTCGTGGATTGCATGTAGAAAAAGCATTGTCGCTATTGGAGCATCATCCACAACATTCAGCGACACCATTGCACAAATTGTTATGGTCAGCTGTAAAAAATTGGGAGCAAAAAAATGAAGGTAAAAGTGCGGCAGATGCAGGGCTTGTAGTAAAGACAATTTTTGTAGATGGAGGCGCGGTGTTAAAACGTATGCGTCCTGCACCGCAAGGTCGCGGATATCGCGTGCGCAAACGCAGTAATCATGTAACAATAATTGTTGACGGAAAATTATAACATTATCAAACTAAATACATGGGTCAAAAAACAAATCCAATTGGTGCAAGGTTAGGAATCATCCGCGGATGGGAATCCAACTGGTATGGCAACAAAAAAGATTATGCTACTAAACTGATCGAGGATAATAAGATAAGAACCTATCTGAATGCCCGTATCAGCAAGGGTGGCATTGCGCGGATAATCATTGAGCGCACCTTGAATAAACTGATTGTAACCATTCACACATCAAAACCCGGGATCATCATTGGTAAAGGTGGTGGAGAAGTTGATCGCATTAAGGAAGAATTGAAAAAGCTTACCGGCAAAGAAGATGTGCAGATTAATATATTAGAAATTCGTCGCCCGGAATTGGATGCAAATATTGTCGGAGATACAATTGCCCGTCAAATTGAAAATCGTATCAACTACAAACGCGCAATCAAAATGGCCATTGCCTCTGCATTGAGAATGGGAGCAGAAGGAATTAAAGTAAAAGTAAGCGGTCGTTTAGGCGGTGCCGAGATCGCCCGTAGCGAAGAAATAAAACAAGGTCGTACACCATTGCACACTTTACGTATGGATATTGATTATGCTAGCGTATTTGCCTTAACGGTGTATGGTAAGATAGGTATCAAGGTCTGGATTTGTAAAGGTGAGGTATTAACGAAAAGAGACCTGAATCCGAATTTTGTTGGAGGTAAGAGCGATGTGAGTGACAGAAGAGACAGACGTGATGACCGCCCGGAAAGAAGAGATGACAGAAGAGGTGGTGGAGATCGCAGAAATGAAAGAAGAAGTGGTGGCGGCGGCGGTGGTCGTGGCGGAGATAGAAGAAGATAAGTATTGAATGTGGAAAGATTCATAAAAGTTGAATTTTCACATTCTCCAATTTTCAAATTTTCAAATTAGAATAAATGTTACAGCCAAAAAGATCGAAACATAGAAAAGCGCAAAAGGGTAGGATCAGAGAAGTTGCCAAACGCGGCACAACTATCGCTTTTGGATCTTACGGTTTAAAAGCTTTGGAGAAAATATGGCTTACTAATCGTCAATTGGAAGCAGCACGCCAGGCATTGACACGCCACATGAAACGTGAAGGTAATGTTTGGATCCGAGTATTCCCGGATAAACCAATCACTAAAAAACCGGCAGAAGTGAGAATGGGTAAGGGTAAAGGGAATCCTGAATATTGGGCGGCGGTGGTTGAACCAGGAAGAATTTTATTTGAAGCTGATGGAGTAACCGAACAGATCGCTAAGGAAGCTTTAAAATTGGCTGCCCAGAAATTGCCGATCAAAACAAAATTTGTAGTGCGTCCCGATGTAGTGAAATAGAAAATAAAAAATAATTCAGAATTTTTTCAAATAGGTAATATGTCAAAGAAAAATGATTTTGTAAGAAGTTTGAAAGATTATAGTGAGGTTGATCTGAATGCCCGGATTCATGAAGATGAATTACGCATTAAAAAACTTGAATTTGCTCATGCAATTTCTCCATTGGAAAATCCGATGAGCATTCGTTTTTTGAGAAAGGATATAGCTAGATTAAAAACTGAATTAAGAAAAAGAAAATCATAATGCGATGAATATGAAAATAGCTCAATGTCTCCATTGAGAAATTTTCAAATTTTCAAATTTTCAAATTAAAAAGATGACTGAAAGAAATTTGCGCAAAACAAGAATAGGAGTAGTAAGCGGGAATAAAATGGATAAGACCATTACTGTTGCTGTTGAAAGAAGAGTGAAGCATCCTATCTATGGTAAGTTCGTAAAAAAAACCACCAGGTTTCATGCCCATGATGAAAAAAACGAATGCACCGTTGGTGATATCGTGAAGATCATGGAAACACGTCCGTTAAGTAAGACAAAACGTTGGAGATTGATCGAGGTTGTAGAGAAGGCAAAATAAAATAGTATTAACAATTGCTCGTAGCTCGAAGCTATAAGCTCAAAGCTTAAATAAAATGATTCAGCAGGAAACCAGGTTAAATGTAGCGGATAACAGCGGTGCCAAAGAAGTGCTTTGCATTCGCGTGCTGGGAAACAGCGGACAGGATTATGCAAAGATCGGCGATAAGATTGTTGTGACGGTTAAAGATGCATTGCCTTCCGGAGGTATTAAAAAAGGAACTGTGGCAAAAGCCGTTATCGTTCGTACAAAAAACAAATTGCGTCGCAAAGATGGTTCCTACATCAGGTTCGATGATAATGCTGTCGTATTGCTTACAGCAGGCGATGAACCCCGCGGAACCCGCATTTTTGGACCCGTTGCCAGAGAACTGCGCGATAAAGGTTACATGAAGATTATTTCATTGGCGCCTGAAGTGCTGTAGAAGAATTGTTGGCTATTGGCAATGGGCTGGTAGCAAAAAATAAATTAAACAGGCTGATAGCGATAAGCTAATAGCCAAAAGCAAAGCAAAATGAGTAACAGATTTAAACCAAAATTTAATATCAAGAAAGGCGACAGCGTTGTTGTTATCGCCGGCGATGATAAAGATTTGAAAAAGCCACGCAAAGTGCTTGAAGTTTTTCCGGACAAATCAAGGGTATTGATTGAAGGGGTGAACATCGTTACCAAGCACACAAAGCCATCTGCGCAAAACACAAAGGGTGGCATTCTAAAAAAAGAAGCGGCTGTTCACATCTCAAATGTGATGTTATGGGATGCAAAAGCAGGTGAAGGTTCAAAAATTAAACGCACACGCGAAGGGGGAAAATTAGTTCGCATATCAAAAAAATCAGAGGAGGTAATTAAATAATGAGCACAGAAAAATATATCCCGCGTTTGGCCGGAAAATACAAGAAAGAAGTTGCTCCTGCGCTTGTAAAAAAATTTAATTATACAAGCACGATGCAAGCTCCAAAGCTGGAAAAAATTTGTGTGAACCGTGGGGTGAATGGCGCGACTGCAGACAAGAAATTAGTTGATGTTGCCATCGATGAACTTACACAGATCACCGGGCAGAAAGCCGTTGCAACAATGTCCAAAAAAGATATTTCGAATTTTAAGTTGAGAAAAAATATTCCAATTGGTGCCAAGGTCACCTTGCGCGGAAATAAGATGTATGAATTCCTGGACAGGTTAGTGTCAACGGCATTGCCTCGTGTGCGTGACTTCAGAGGGGTTAACGATAAATCTTTTGATGGGCGTGGTAATTATACCTTAGGTATCACTGAGCAAATTATTTTCCCCGAGATCGATATTGATAAAGTGAATAAGATAACGGGAATGGATATCACATTTGTAACAACGGCAAAAACAAATGAAGAAGCATTTGAGTTGTTGAAAGAATTGGGAATGCCGTTCAGAATTACAAAATAAAAAATTTAAAAAATAAAATCTAAAATCAATAATGGCAAAAGAGTCAGTAAAAGCCAGACAACGAAAAAGAGAAGCGTTAGTAGCAAAATATGCTGCCAAACGCGCAGCACTGAAAGCGGCAGGCGATTATAGAGCGCTTGACCTGCTTCCTAAAAATGCTTCGACGGTTAGATTAAAAAATCGTTGCCAATTGAGCGGTCGTCCGCGTGGATATATGCGTTATTTCGGTGTATCGAGAGTGGTATTCCGTGATATGGCCTTGCAGGGAAAGATTCCGGGAGTTAGAAAAGCAAGTTGGTAAGAGATGATATTGAAGATTTGATATTGAATATTGAAAGCTTAAAAAATATTCGATGTTAAATACTAAATAAAAAATATTAAATAAGTCAATATTAAATAAAATTATGGTTACTGATCCTATTGCAGATTTTTTGACAAGAATAAGAAATGCACAGATGGCTAATCATCGTATCGTGGAAATTCCTGCATCGAATCTGAAGAAGCGTATGACAGAGATCTTGTATGATAAGGGTTATATTTTGAAATACAAGTTTGACGATGATAAAAAGCAAGGTCTTATTAAAATCGCTTTGAAATACGATGCCCAAACGAAAGAACCGGCAATAAAATCTTTAGAAAGAGTTAGCCGTCCGGGTTTGCGTCAGTATTCAGGTCCAACTGAATTTCGTCGTACGAAAAATGGATTGGGCATCGCCATCATTTCAACTTCAAAGGGAGTGATGACCGATAAAGAAGCGAAAGTGCAGAACGTAGGCGGGGAAGTGCTTTGCTATGTTTATTAGGCAATGTGTGCAGTGCGCAGATTTGAAAAATGGGGAAATGGTTTTCAAAACTGTTCAGCGCTGAGAAAGAAGATGGTTTATTTTTTACGTTTCCAAAATTTTCAAAATTTCAAACTAGTGTTATGTCTCGAATAGGAAAAAAGCCGGTTAGTCTTCCCAAAGGAGTTACTGTTTCAATTACAAGCGATAATACATTGACAGTAAAAGGTCCTAAAGGGGAACTGAAACAATCAGTAGACCGTGATATAAAAATTGAAATGAAGGATGATGAAATATCTTTTCTTCGTCCAACAGATCAGATACGTCATCGCGCTTTGCACGGTTTATATCGTTCTATAGCGGCCAATATGGTTAAAGGAGTGACGGAAGGTTATAAAAGGGAATTGGAACTGATTGGTGTTGGTTTCAAAGCTTCTAACCAGGGCAATTTGCTTGACCTTGCATTGGGATACTCTCACAATATTATTTTTGAAATTCCCAAAGAATTAAAATTAGCAACAGCACAGGAAAAAGGAGAAAATCCGAAAATTATTTTGGAAGGAACAGACAAACAATTAATAGGACAGGTAGCAGCCAAGATCCGTGGATTACGCAAACCAGAACCATATAAAGGGAAAGGTGTTCGTTATGTTGGCGAAGTGGTTCGTAAGAAAGCAGGAAAAGCAGCCGGTAAATAGTTCGATCATTTGTAAATATGAGCATGTGAAAATGGCTTTCATATTTACAAAGTACACAACAGAATTTTATTTTACATTTTCAAATCAAGATAGATGGCAACGACTAAAACAGCTAAAAAGCAAAATATCAAATATCGGATCAGAAAGAAAATAAATGGCTCTTCTGATGCTCCGAGGTTAGCGGTATTTAGAAGTAATAGTGAAATATACGTGCAATTGATTGACGACAATAATGGAAAGACCATTGCTTCAGCTTCATCTCGTGATAAAGATATCCTTGCACAAAAAGTGACAAAGACCGAAAAGGGTAAATTAGTCGGTGCCGCAATCGCCCGGAAAGCGGTTGATCTAGGTATCAGTGTTTGTCGTTTTGATCGCGGTGGAAACCTTTACCATGGTCGGGTAAAAGCGGTGGCAGACGGGGCAAGAGAAGGCGGATTGAAATTTTAGAATCTTAAATCTACAATCGTAAATAAAAAAAATGGCAAAAGTAAACGTAATAAAAGTTAAAGCCGGCGATCTTGAATTGAAGGAAAAGGTAGTGGCTATTAACCGCGTTGTAAAAACAACAAAAGGCGGACGTGCATTTAGTTTTTCTGCTCTTGTTGTTGTTGGTAATGAAAGCGGCGTTGTTGGGCATGGGTTAGGGAAAGCAAAAGAGGTGCAGGAAGCAATTACCAAAGGAATTGAAGATGCAAAGAAAAATCTTATTAAGGTTCCTGTAATGCATGGAACTATTCCTCACGATCAGCTCGCTAAAGAAGGTGCAGCAAAAGTGTTGATCAAGCCGGCAGCTCATGGAACAGGTGTAATTGCCGGAGGCAGCATGCGTGCCGTGCTGGAAAGTGCAGGCGTTACCGATGTGCTGGCAAAATCATTGGGTTCTGCAAATCCGCATAATGTGGTTAAAGCAACTTTTAAAGCATTAGCCATGTTAAGAGAGCCTTTGAAAGTGGCTAAAACAAGAAGCGTATCATTAAAGAAAGTTTTTAACGGATAGAAGAGAATTGAGTCATGGATTAAGGTAGTAAAATACCTTCCTCTGTATTGCTCTGAACTTGTATCTCAATTTATAGTATGAAAAAGATAAAAGTAACATTAACAAAAAGTGGGATTGACAGATCTGAGCGCCAGAAATTAACATTGAGGGCCTTGGGTTTAACCAAACTTCATCGTACAAAGGAATTTGAAGCTACTCCACAAGTATTAGGGATGATCCGCAAAGTGGATCATTTGGTTAAAGTGGAAGAAGCTAACTGACAATTTTGAAATCACTCAATTGATCGATTGAGGGATTTCACATTGTTTCATCAATAAAAGCGAGGGTGATTTCCCGTTAAGTAAAAATCAAAAAAATGAAATTACATTTAATTAAGCCCGCAAAAGGCGCTACGCACAAACAAAAAAGATTAGGTCGCGGTGAAGCATCCGGTAAGGGTGGAACTTCTACAAAAGGTAATAAAGGTCATCAATCCCGTAGTGGTTTTAAAAATAGGATCGCCCATGAAGGCGGACAGATGCCGATTCAGAGACGTTTGCCTAAAAGAGGATTCAAGAATATCAATCGCGTAGAATATAAAATTTTCAATCTCGGTCAGATAGACCATCTCACAGAAAAATATAGCATCAAAGAGTTTTCTGTTGAAAATTTATACGCAAGCGGTTTAATCAATCGTACGGACCGGGTAAAGATATTGGGAAACGGAGAAGTAAAGACAAAGCTCATTTTTAGGGTAAATGCTGTAAGCGATAAAGCGAAAGCGGCAATAGAAGAAGCGGGCGGAACTATAGAAATTCTGAAATAAAATTGTGTAACTTGCACAGGCGCATCGTAAATGCGTCTTTTTTTGTTATAGATATTTTGAAAAAAAATCAAGATAATTCGTGAATAAACTTTTTCAAACACTTAGAAATATCTGGAGTATCGAGGAATTAAAAAGCAAGATACTGGTTACACTTTCATTGGTGTTGATATTTCGTTTTGGTGTACACGTCGTGCTACCCGGAATTGATCCCACAAAACTTGCAGCTCTTGCTGGTACAAAAACCGGCGCATTAGGGCTTATCGATGCTTTTTCCGGAGGAGCTTTTTCCCAGGCTTCAATTTTGGCTTTAGGTATCATGCCCTATATTTCTGCTTCTATCTTTATGCAGTTGATGACCATCCTTGTTCCTCAAATGCAAAAAGTGCAAAAAGAAGGAGAAAGCGGTAGAAAGAAGATCAACCAGTGGACAAGATATCTCACCGTTATTGTAACAGCAGTTCAGGCAGGTGCCTATGTTGGATTTTTAAAGAAAATGGGAGAGAACGCCGTTATTGAATCCTACGCTCCTTATTTCTGGTTATCGACAATTATCGTTCTCACCGCAGGAACATTATTTGTTATGTGGCTAGGCGAAAAAATTACCGATAAAGGATTGGGCAATGGAACCTCCTTGATAATCATGATCGGTATCTTAGGTCGCTTACCCAGCGCTTTTAAAAATGAATTGAGCGCTAAGCTAGCGGCCGGCAGTGGTGGCATTTTGATTTTTGTAATCGAAATTGCCATTCTCATCGCGATCATTATGGGATTGATCGTGTTGATACAAGGTGTAAGAAAAGTTCCGGTCAATTATGCAAAACAGATCGTTGGTAATCGTCAGTTCGGCGGCGCCCGTCAATTTTTACCATTAAAAGTGAACAGTGCAGGTGTAATGCCAATCATTTTTGCCCAAGCGATCATGTTCTTACCCACATTGATCTCCTATACCAGTTTTGAAAATAAAGAAGGCATATCACAGGTTTTTTCTGATCCGAAGAATTATCTGCACATGCTTATTTATGCAGTTATCGTAATTGCATTCACTTTTTTATACACGGCATTGATCTTTAATCCAAAGCAAATCGCCGAAGATCTAAAACGCAATAACGGTTTTATTCCCGGCGTAAAACCAGGTCAGCCTACTGTTGATTATATCGGTAATGTAATGGATAAAATCACCTTACCTGGCGCTGTATTACTTGCCGTCGTTGGTATTTTACCCGGCTTCGCACAACGTCTTGGTGTTACGCAGGGGTTCGCTGCCTTTTTTGGAGGAACTTCTTTGCTGATCATGGTCGGGGTGATTTTGGATACGCTTCAACAAATTGAAACGCAGTTATTGATGCGTCAATACGATGGCTTGATGAAGAGCGGTAGAATACAGGGCCGCCAGTCTGTTACAAGCACGGTCATTTAAACCTATTTATCAAAATTTTTGTTTAATAAACCTGTTAGGCCATGACTTAACAGGTTTATTTATAGATAGAAAAGCAATTGCATAATGATCTATTATAAAACGAAGGCAGAAATAGAATTGATTCGCAGCAGCTGTGCCATTGTCGGCATGGCGCTTACCGAAGCTGCTTCGTTTTTAAAACCGGGGGTGACCACCAAACAACTTGATGAAAGACTTGAGCAATTGATTCTTGACAATGGCGCGGTTCCCTCTTTCAAAAATTACCGCGGGTATCCTTTCACCAGTTGTATTTCTGTGAATGAAGCGGTGGTACACGGTTTCCCTTCCGATAAGGAATTGAAAGAAGGCGATATTGTTTCTGTTGATGTTGGCGCTTTTAAGAATGGATATCACGGCGACAGCGCATATACATTCGCGTTAGGAAACCCGGGAGATGGGGTCTTGCAATTGATGCGTGTAACCAAAGAAGCCTTATATAAGGGAATTGAAAAAGCCATTGCGGGTAACCGGGTTGGAGATATTTCCTTTGCAGTGCAGGATTATGCAGAAAAAAAACATGGTTACGGAATTGTTCGTGAACTCGTAGGACATGGACTGGGCAAGCATTTGCACGAAGATCCCCAAGTAGCAAATTATGGAAGACGCGGCACTGGCGCGAAACTGCAGGACGGGTTGGTAATTGCCATTGAGCCCATGGTTAATCTCGGAACAAAAGATGTTTTCTACGATGATGATGGTTGGACGGTCCGCACAAAAGATGGAAAACCGGCTGCTCACTACGAACATACTATTTGCGTACATAAAGTAAAAGCAGAAATATTATCTTCATTTGCCCAAGTGGAAAAAGCCGAGAAAGCTAACGCCAATTTACATGCTGCTTATTATTAAATATTTGCCTCTAACGATAATGAAAAAAGGATTTCTGTTTGGGAAATCCTTTTTGTTTTGAGAGAAAAAAATATTATTTATACAACAACTCGTAATATTCATTCGCCATACGTCCTGCATCAAATTGATAACGAACATCGCGCATGCCATTCTTTACAATATGGCGCCAGGTATGATAATTATCATAGTATAATGGCAATATTTCTTTTTCCAGGATCTCAAACAATTTGAGATAATCATAGTCATCCTGCTGCGTAACATTCATGTTTGCATAGTCTGCTTTTGGCACCACAAATCCATTATGACCATGATTAATGAATTCAGGTATCCATCCATCGTCAGTTGAAAAATTAACAGCGCCATTCATGGCAGCGGTCATGCCACTTGTGCCCGATGCTTCCCGCGGAACGCGTGGATTATTCAACCAGCAATCAGCACCCTGTTTCAATCTTTTTGATAATGCCAGTTCATAACCAATCAGCACAGCAACATTTTTGTATCCTTTACTTAAATGAACAAGATTGTTAAATTCATTGATCGCCGGATAATCCATCGGGTAAGGTTTACCCGCCCAGATAATTTGTACAGGATACTTTGTATCAGATGTGAGTTTATTAAAACGCGCGATATCTCTTGTTAAAAAATCAGCACGTTTATATCCTGCAAATCGTCTCGCCCAAACAATCGTGAATACATCAGGATCAAAGATCTTTCCTGTCTGGTCCGCTACAATTTCAAAAGCTCTTTTCTTTAAATATTTCTTTCTGTCATCCCACCAATAATCATCATTTTCCTCCATCTTTTTGTACAACTGTTTATCTGCCCAGTAACGCCAGTTCTGTGCGTTAGTAATGGAAATGATCGGGCAGATCTTACTGTACTTACTCCACATCGCCCTGGACACATTTCCATGCAATTTCGAAACGCCATTGGCAATATGTGCAAATCGCAACGCTGCTAGTGAATGATTGAAAGCATCATCTTCATTGCCAATCAATTTTTTTGTCTCTTCAACGGATAATCCGCAGAAATAACTCATTTTATGGCAGAGGTAAATATCGTGTTTTTCATTACCAGCTTCTTCTGGCGTGTGCGTTGTGAAAACCATCCGCTTTCTTACTTCATCAAAATTCTTATTGAATTTTTGATATAAATAAAAAGCAGCACTGATCCCATGCGCTTCATTCAAATGATACAAATCCGGATTGAATCCCAATTCATCAATTAATTTTGCACCTCCAACGCCCAGTAAAATAAATTGCGCAACTTTTGTTGCAACGTTTGCATCATATAAACGATGTGTAATGGTTTGCGAAACATAATCATTCTCCGGCAGATCGGTACTCAATAAAAATAGGGGAGCGCTTTTAAAGGTTTCTGGATTCAGGTACCATACCTTTACCCAAACCGGATGTTCGTGAATGGTTACCTGGAATTTTAATCCCGTATCTTCTAAAAAACTATATTGTTTTTCTAACCAGGTAACCTGCAAGGTCTGATCCTGATTTCTAGCCTGATCATAATATCCGTATTTCCATAAAATGCCAACAGAAATCAAATTCTGGCGTAATTCATAAGCGCTGCGTAAATGCGATCCTGCAAGAAATCCTAATCCGCCGCTGTAAATTTTAAGTGGTTGATGAACCGCAAATTCCATGGAGAAATAAGCGACCTTTTTTGTATAGCGTTCATCAATGGGATAGGGTACTGTAAAGTTTTTAAAACTCATAAGCTATCGTTGTTTCTTAACGAGGTTGTTTGTCAATGCGTAAAAAACACGCAATATAACGGATAAAATTGAATTGGATTGTATGAACAGCCTGCAAAGCTTTATTTTTAGGTGCCCGTTTCTAAAAAGAAAATTATTATTTTATTCTTTTGACAGATTTCTTCTTTTGCTCCTTCTTTTTGTAATACATTCCTTCAAATAAGCACTTGATATCACGATGACTTCCACACACAGAGATCTCCTTAATGTAAACGGTATTTCCCTTAAATGAGAACTGAATGCCGCAGGGATCATTATTAGAATGGTATTGGGCTATCGTAGAAGAAATGAATTTTGCCGTTCCTTTCAATTCTCCTTTGCAATCGCCATTGTCTTTTTCAAAATGAATAAAGAACATAAATCGCGAAACATCTTTTCCTGCATCGCGAACGGAAACCAGGTTTTTTTTGTCTTGCAGGTAATCGCCGCTTAATGTGTGTTTGCGCGGCAAGGTATCGATCGGATTAATGAGCGGTAAATTTCTTGCATTCGGTTCGTTTGATTCGGTAAGTATCAAATTGAATTTTCCAACGTCATTATAAACGTAAATATCTTTTTTGTAAAGTAATTCGCCTGAACTGCTTTTGTGCTGATGGGTAATGGTTTCAGTAAATTTTGTGTCGAGGGTTGCAGAAGCATTGTATCCGTCATTATTAAGAGAGAATAAATATTTGCAAGCTGAATATTTTTTTTGCTTTGTGAAGCAACTGAGAAAGGCAATCTCCTTTTCCTGGGAAATGGCATTGAAAAACAAGTAATATTCATTTTTTCCGGCTCTTGTTTTTGCAACAAGATAGATTTTCGGTTTTGTCGTTTTCCCAAAATATCTGTTGAGCACACTGTCTGGAAAAAAAAGGGTAAAGGTTTTGTAATTCACGAACAAAGAATCGTTCTGATCCCGATCCAAAATATCATCAGTTATTTGAAAAGGCAATGCAACGGTTGGAAATGCTTCAAGAAAATCGTCAACATCAGCATGTGTATTTTCATTCAGAGGAACTTTCTTGCTTTTGCACGAAAAAAATGCGGGAAGTATAATAAAGATCAACAAATATTTCTTGAGCATAGAAAAATACACATTGTTTCCAGCTTTAAATATAGCTATTTGACCACAATAACGATAATAATAAATATTTATTTTTTTTTAATTATTTTTTTTAGATTTGTCTAAATTTAATTTTAGGCGATTTGAAATATTCAATTAGTAAAGAGAATTATCTTAAAGCGATTTTTCATTTGCAAAATGAAAACGGGGTCGTCACTACCAATGAACTCGCTGCAGCTTTATTGACGAAACCTGCATCAGTAACGGATATGCTCAAGAAATTAAAAGCACAACGATTATTGATCTATGAGAAATACAAAGGATTTAAACTGAATAATGAAGGAAGAAAGGTTGCGTTACAGATCATTCGTAAACACCGGCTCTGGGAATATTTTTTGGTGGAGAAATTACAATTCGGCTGGGATGAAGTGCATGAGATGGCTGAAGAGCTCGAACACTTCACCCATAAAAAACTAATAGACCGGCTAGATACGTTTCTTAATTATCCGAAATCAGATCCACATGGCGATCCAATACCCGACAGTAATGGAAAATTCGATCAACAGCAAAAGCAGATTTCATTACCACATTTGTCTCTTCATAGAACTGCAAAGGTGTTGGCAATAAGCCCACAGACAAAAGAAATATTGGAATTGCTACAACATAAAAATATTCTTATTGGCACAAAAATAGAAGTGAAGAAGAAATTTTCTTTTGATGATTCGTTGGAATTAAAAGTGAATAATCGTACTGCCGTCACTATAAGTGCTGCAGTTGCAAAAAGTATTTTGGTAAATGATGATCAATAGATTTCAAAAAAATGTTTCATTAAGTGAGGTGCACGGAACCATTAACACCAATATAAAGGGCTCATGGTGGAAGCAGGTTTTTGTTTTTTTTGGACCGGCGTATCTGGTCAGTGTGGGATACATGGATCCGGGGAATTGGGCAACGGACCTTGCGGGTGGAAGTCGGTTTGGTTACTCATTGCTATGGGTTTTGTTGATGAGCAATCTGATGGCCATGCTATTACAAAATTTATCAGCACGTCTGGGAATTGTTCGTGGCCGCGATCTTGCACAAGCCAACCGGGAGGCGTATCCAAAATTTATTAATATAGCATTGTACACACTGGCGGAGATTGCGATTGCCGCATGTGATCTTGCCGAAGTGCTCGGCATGGCGATCGGCATTCAATTACTTACGGGTTTGCCTTTGATGTATGGAGTAATGATAACCGTGCTCGATACTTTCCTGCTGCTTTTTCTCCAGCGTTTGGGAATGAGAAAAATGGAGGTCTTTATTTTGGGATTGATCGCTGTGGTGGGCGGTTCATTTTTGATTGAGATAATATTAGCGAAGCCTAACGCTGCAGAAGTCGCGACAGGATTTATTCCCCGGCTGGAAAATAAACAAGCCTTATACATTGCCATTGGTATTATCGGCGCCACGGTGATGCCGCATAATCTTTATTTGCATTCAGCTTTAGTGCAAACACGCAAAATTCAAAAAGGCGATGAGCACGTGCGCCGGGCCTTAAAACTGAACTTTATTGATAGCGCCATTGCGCTTAATCTGGCTTTCCTTGTCAACGCTGCCATATTGATACTTGCTGCAACGGTTTTTTTCAAAACGGGAAACACCAATGTGGCCGAATTGAAGCAGGCCTATATTTTATTACCAGCTCAGTTGGGTGCAAAAATTGCATCTATGGTCTTCGCCATTGCATTAATTGCTGCCGGACAAAGTTCAACCATTACCGGAACCTTGGCAGGTCAAATTGTAATGGAAGGATATTTGCAATTACGCATCAATCCATGGTTGCGCAGATTGATCACCCGATTGCTCGCAATCATTCCCTCGCTGGTGGTAATAATATTTTTTGGTGAAGATAAAGTGGATGGCTTGCTGATATTGAGTCAGGTGATATTAAGTGTGCAATTGGGTTTTGCAATCATCCCGCTTATTCATTTTGTAGGGGAAAAAAGATTGATGGGGAAATTCTCCATCACACCGCTTACGAAAACTTTTGCATGGATTGTTGCTGCAATTCTTATCTACCTGAATATAAAATTGGTTTATCAGGGAATTGAAGAATATTTTTCCCGTGACGGATACTGGTTTTTAAAATCAGTAATTATTGTTTCAACACTTGCGTTGGTCAGCTTGCTGGTTTATATCTTCTTTCATCCATGGATATCAAAGAAGAAAACAGAAAAACCAATACAAATCCATCAGGAGTCTTTAACATTACAACATTTTGATGTTCCCGGAATAAAGACAATCGCCGTTGCGCTCGACTTTACTGTACATGATGAAAAACTGATCGCTTATGCATTGAAGCAAGGTGATAGAGAATCGAAATATATTCTGATCCATGTTGTTGAAAGCGCATCGGCGCGCATACTTGGCAGGCAAAGTGATGATTACGAAACACGCAAGGATCAGGAACGGCTTGAATTCTACAAGAATCAACTTTCTGAAAAAGGATTTAATACCATTGCACGATTGGGTTATCAAAAACGTGCAAAAGAAATTATACGAATTGTTCACGAAGAAAATGTTGACATGCTTGTGATCGGTTCACACGGCCACACCGGTTTGAAAGATTTGATATATGGGGAAACGGTTAATGCGGTCCGGCATGAATTGAACATTCCGGTTTTAGTTATACACCAGTAGGGAATTTTTTTTGCATCAGGTGTTTCAATCTGCTAAATGTCTCTGGTTTGATATTGAGATAGGAAGCCAGGTATTTTTGCGGCACTCTTTGTAAAAGATCAGCATTATTGTTCATGAATTGAATGAAACGCTCACGAACCGTTAATCGCATCTGGTCGTACTCTGATTTTTCTTTTTGTGTGTAAAGAGCGGTTAAGATCAGCCTGGCCAATTTTTCGATCTGTGGTCTTGTCTGATAGAGTTTTTCAAGGTTTTCTTTTGAGATGGAAATGACAGTACTGGGTTCAACCGCTTCTACAAAATAAATAGAAGGAGAATCAGACAAAAAAGAAGAAATGGAATTGATGAGGTGATTTTCCTTGGCGATATAAGTGACTTTTTCTTCACGCCCTTTCATAAAATATTTTCGCACCAAACCTTTTATTATCAGGTTAAGGTATATCTCTTTTTCTCCAGGTCTAATGAGTTTTTGTTTTTTTTCAAAAGTTCTTATCTCCACTAAATTGGCGATTGCGTTGAAATCTTCCTCAGCTAGTTCTGTATATCTCGATACATATTTTTTTAAAGTACTGAGCATTCAATTGGCAATATTTGGAATAGCAAAGTAATTAACTTCAAAAGAAAAAATAAAAATTTTTCGGAATTCGGGCGGTTTATTTTTTCAGTATGCCGTTTTTTATCCTTTTCTAAATGGATTTATAGTAAGAACCCGTTTTTGGCCAGAACTTTTTTAAATTCTGCCAATTCATTAGGTTTGCTGACTTTTGAAATAAAAAATAACGATTATGGCAGGCAAAATCAAAGTAACCAATCCCGTTGTGGAATTAGATGGTGATGAAATGACACGCATCATCTGGGAATTCATTAAAGAAAAATTGATTCTTCCTTATGTTGATGTCGACATAAAATATTATGATCTGGGTATTGAATATCGTGACGAAACAGACGACCAGGTTACAATTGATGCTGCCAATGCAATTAAACAATATGGTGTTGGGATAAAATGTGCGACCATTACTCCGGATGAAGCGCGTGTAAAAGAATTCAATTTAAAGCAAATGTGGAAAAGCCCCAATGGCACAATTCGTAACATCCTTGATGGCACGGTATTTCGAGAACCCATCGTAATAAAAAATATTCCCCGGTTAATTACTAACTGGAAGGCGCCGATAATTGTTGGTCGTCATGCATTTGGTGATCAATATCGGGCAACTGACACCGTTATCAAGGGGAAAGGAAAACTGACGATGACATTCACCCCGGAAGATGGTAGTGCGGCACAAATTTTTGAAGTGTTTAATTTTAAAGGAGATGGTGTTGCATTAAGTATGTATAATACGGATGAGAGCATTAAGGGTTTTGCAAGAAGTTGTTTTAACATGGCGCTAAACAAAAAATGGCCCCTATATCTTTCTACAAAAAATACCATCCTAAAAAAATATGATGGTCGCTTCAAAGATATTTTTGCAGAAATATTTGATGCCGAGTTCAAACAAAAATTTGCAGACGCAGGAATAGTTTACGAGCATCGTTTAATTGACGACATGGTTGCAAGCGCCTTGAAATGGAATGGAAATTTTGTGTGGGCTTGCAAGAATTATGATGGTGATGTCCAAAGTGATTCTGTTGCACAGGGTTTTGGTTCGCTGGGACTGATGACATCTGTTCTCATTACGCCGGATGGAAAAATTATGGAAGCTGAGGCTGCTCACGGGACGGTAACGCGCCACTTTCGTGATCATCAGTCAGGTAAGCCAACTTCTACCAATCCGATCGCGTCCATATTTGCCTGGACGCGCGGTTTGGCGTTTCGCGGCAAACTGGATAATAACCAGGCGCTGATTGATTTTGCGAATGCGCTCGAAGCCGTTTGTATCGAAACTGTTGAAGAAGGAAAAATGACTAAGGACCTTGCCGTTTGCATCCACGGTAATAAAGTGGAGCACGGAAAACATTTTCTATATACCGAGGAATTTCTGGATGCAATAGATTCAAACCTGAAAAAGAAGACGGGCATGTAATTTGATTTACAAAAAAGTGAAATGCTGTTAGCCGGTGACTTTCAATTCCAATTCTTTCGCTTTTTGCATCATAAATTCAAAAGCTGCCTCATAATTATTCGCGATGTCTCCATCTAAGATGGCTTCGCGGATGGCATTTTTCAGGTCGCCAACGATTTTTGATGGAGGTAATCCGAATTTCTCCATGATCATTTCACCTGTAATCGGCGGTTGCCAGTTGCGTATACGGTCTTTTTCTTCAACATCCTGTAATCTGGCGCGAACGAGCTCAAAATTATCTAAATATTTTTTTACCTTTTTCTGATTTTTAGACGTGATATCGGCATTGCACAAGATCATTAATGAATCAATGTCATCACCAGCATCAAATAATAATCTTCGTATAGCCGAGTCCGTTATATTTTCTTTGGTAAGACTTATCGGTCGTAAATGCAATTCAACCATCTTGCGCACAAAACGCATTTTTTCATTTTGCGGTAATTTTAATTTGGTAAAGATTTTTGGAACCATTCTTCCTCCAACCACTTCATGTCCGTGAAATGTCCAGCCATGATCTTTCTCAAACTTCTTTGTCACTGGTTTAGCGATGTCGTGTAAGATGGCTGCCCAACGCAACCACAGATCGTTGGTGTTTGCAGATATATTATCTAACACCTGTAAGGTATGATAGAAATTATCTTTATGACCTTTGCCATCAATATATTCGGCGCCTGCGAGCGCCACCATTTGCGGGAAGATGATCTGCAATAATCCGCTTTTATAAAGTAGGTCAAAACCGATGGAAGGCCTTGAACTAAGAATAATCTTGTTTAATTCTTCGGTGATACGTTCCTGTGAGATTATTTTGATGCGATGGGCATCAGCAATTATGGCGTCAAAAACCTTTGGTTGGATGGAAAAATGTAATTGTGAGGCGAAGCGAATCGCGCGCATCATTCTCAAAGGATCGTCGCTAAACGTTTGCAAGGGGTCGAGCGGAGTGCGGATTATTTTTTTTTTCAGATCATTTAATCCGTCAAAGGGATCGATCAGCTTTCCATAATCTTTTTTGTTTAAACTTATTCCCAATGCATTAATGGTGAAATCCCTGCGTAGCTGATCATCTTCGAGTGTTCCAATCTCTACCGCAGGTTTGCGCGAGTCATAACGATAACTTTCTTTTCGTGCCCCGACAAATTCTATTTCAAAATCATCGATCCTGATCTGGGCTGTACCAAAATTCTTAAAAAAATTAACGGCAGGTTTTGGGTCAAAATACTCGGATACTTTGTTCGCCAGAAGAATTCCGTCGCCGACACAGGTAATGTCAGCATCTTTGGTATTCCTTCCGATTATTTTATCTCGCACAAAGCCGCCAACGATGTAACAAGGCATGGTCAGCGCCTCGGCAGCATGCGCAATTTTTTTGAAAATAAATAATTCTTTTTCTGTGCATTTAATGTCCATGGCTGCAAATGTAAGAAGAAGGACTCAGAGGTTGGAAGCAGCAGCTATTCCCTACAAATAATGGCGTTGGCATCAATTTGATTCAGTTCCTGTTATTGTTGCTAACAACTGCCCGTCCTCAATTTTTTTTGCACACTGAAAATGCTTTTCCGGACAGGCCTGGTAACCATGCAAACCGCAAGGACGGCAGTATAATTTTTCTTTTATTTCAACAACAAAACGCTGATCGGATAATGGACCGTAACCGAAAGCCGGCACAGTAGAGCAATAGACGGCCGTTACCGGCGCATTGACCGCTGAGGCAAAATGCATCGGCGCTGAATCATTTACGTAATTCATCCTTGCATTTTTCATTAATGCACATGATTCCAGAAAGGAAAGTTTACCGGAAAGATCAAGGACTTTTTTGTTGTGCGTCGAATGAATAATTTTTTCGCAGATTTCTTTATCATTTTGTGAACCCAGTAAATAAATGATAAAATCACCAGGAAGTTTATTTATGAAACTAATCCATTTTTCTGCAGGATACTGTTTGGTGAACCATACCGAAGCGGGTGCAACGGTAATGTATACATGGTGTTGATAAGTTTTCACTTTTTCTTCGTCGGCCTTTGATGGATATAATTTGGGACGAACGATGACGTTGTCCGTAATATCTTCTATGAGTGCTAAATTTCTTTCTATTTCATGCCTTTCTGTTAAAGCGTGTTTTATTTTCTTGGTGAACAAAAAACTAAATGGATTTTTATCGAAGCCAATTTTTTGTTTTGCCGAAGAAAATCCAGTAAGGAAACCGGTCGCGCCATATCGTTGCACATTAATGACTGCATCATATTTTGTTTTCCGTATATGTAAAAGCAGCTTCCACAGATTTGAGAACTTGTTTTCTTTTTTAGTCCAGATCAATACTTCGTGCAAAAATGGATGGTTGCTCA
The DNA here is from genome assembly GCA_021323755.1 of Chitinophagales bacterium. Classification (GTDB taxonomy): domain Bacteria; phylum Bacteroidota; class Bacteroidia; order Chitinophagales; family Chitinophagaceae; genus Puia. Next base: position 39,207 of record JAJPKJ010000016.1, read on the forward strand.
ATAAAGATTCATTACCCTTCCTTAATAAAAAATCAATCTGCGAATCCGGATGAAGGAGATGTAATTTTTCAACAAGAGAAGTTGCCAAAACAACGTCACCAATAAAAGCTGTTTGTATAATTAAAAATTTTTGCACCATGCAAAGATGCAGAAAGCTAAGTAAAAATTAATGGTGTATTAATTGCGGATGATTTGAACAATTCCATCCTTATTCAATCTTACAATAGCTGAAGGCTGGCGCGGGGATGAATCTTCTCTATTGTGGTAAACCACGTAATCCACGCCAGACTTTATTTGTGGCGATATTTCTGAGAAATTGTTTGGTGATTCTTCTCCTGAAATATTCGCGGAAGTGGAAACGATCGGTTTCCCGAATTGCTGAATAAGTTGTTTGCAAAATTCTTCTTTTACAATCCTTATGGCGATTGAGCCGTCAGCACTGATAACATTTTTTGCCAGGTTCATTGCTCGATCATAAATGACCGTAGTGGGCTTGACAATTGTTTTTAAATGTTCAAATATTTTCAAATCCGGATGATCCACGTATTTGAAAATATCCTTCTCCTCTGCAACTAACACGATCAGGCTTTTTGTATCTGACCTTCTTTTTAATTCAAAAATGTTTTTTACCGCCGTTATGTTAGTGGCATCACAGCCGATTCCCCAAATTGTATCTGTTGGATATAATATTAATCCGCCTTTTTGTAATACTTCAAGGCATTCTTTTAAATCTTGCCGAAACAATAAACCAGGATCATTCATAATTGACGATAAAAATACGCGCAATTATTCTTTTATTAATAATGAAATATTTCTAAAATTATTAAAAACTGAATGCGAGACCTATCGTGAAGAAGAAACTATTTTTGAGTTTTTCTTTGGCAATTTTTGTTCGGGTAATTCCACTAAGCGTTGTTAATGTTGCGTGCACAACTGCAGCATTGACCGGCACTGCATAGGTAGGACTAAAACTGATGGTAAATCTTTTTATTGAATAATCCAATGGCATGCTGAATTCATAATCCAAAATTTTGAATTGAGACGCGTTTTCAACATAGGCATTGATTACATAACCGATCACTTTTTTTAACCGAAGCAAAGAATAACGGCGGAATTTGTAATAAGCGTTATAATAATTTTGGGTACTTCCATTGGCAACAATAGTAGGCGTGATTGTAAAATCATTTTGAAATGTATAGAAGGTATGTTCTAATCCAATTGTTCCGCCATAATCTGTTTTTTCAGTAAAATTTAAAGTTGCTTCAAGTGTTGGTTTGATAAAGCCAAGATCATAGGCGCCAAAGATTTGCGCACTCCCTTCAATTTCAGATCGGACATTATAACTTTTTGGGCTAAAAAAATATTTTGATATGGTAAAGGTGCCTTCGAATTTTTTGGTGATGAGACTGTAGCCACCATCAATAGTTGATAAGTCAATTCTGTTTTGTCCTGCCTCGAGAAGGTAAGAAGTTGAGGCATTAATGAATAAACCGGATTTGTGAAAATACCCAACAGAGGCGGTGAGATAAGGCGAGGGAATAGAGTCTTTGCGACCGAGGTAAACGTTGTTGTCTAAAAAATTTACATCAGCAAGCCAAAATGATTGGCGAACTTTCATCAAGCGAAAATCTGCCAATACACTATCAACAGATCTTTCAATGCTGTCCTTAATCGAACCGGCTCGCGCTAAACTATCCTGCGCGAATATTTTGCCTTCAAAAACGATGCAAGCGGAAAATAGATAAACAAGAATAGCTGCATTTCTCATCAGGTTAATTTTATTGCAATTAAAATTCGTTTTTTGGGAATGGATTAATGTAGCGAATATCGTTGAAAATAAATTATAGACTGAACAGGGATTAATATGTTTAATGGCAGGAAATCGTCTGTTGAAAAATCTCATCTGCAAAGCATGTATTATGTTTGCAAAAAAAATTCATGGAATTAAAGCAATTAATAGCTGAGGCCTGGGGTAACCGCGAACTGCTTAAAGATACAAAATATGCAGATGCTGTGCGCAGCGCAATTGGTGCCATCGATAAAGGCAATTTGCGTGTGGCAGAAAATACCCCAAATGGTTGGCAGGTCAATGAATGGGTAAAACAGGCGATACTAATGTATTTTGGAATTCAGCAAATGCAAACATGGGATCTTGCGCCTTTTGAATTTTACGATAAAATGCTGCTTAAAAAAAATTATAAGGAACTCGGGGTTCGCGCTGTGCCGCACGCCGTAGCACGTTATGGAGCGTTTATCGCAAAAAATGTTGTGCTCATGCCGAGTTATGTGAACATCGGCGCTTATGTTGATGAGGAAACGATGGTTGATACCTGGGCAACAGTCGGTAGTTGCGCGCAAATTGGTAAAGGCGTGCATCTCAGCGGAGGTGTGGGAATTGGCGGAGTGCTAGAACCGTTGCAAGCATCACCTGTGATTATTGAAGATGGTTGTTTTATCGGTTCCCGTTGCATTGTGGTTGAAGGCGTGATCGTTGAAAAGGAAGCTGTATTGGGGGCCAATGTCGTGCTCACTCAATCAACAAAAATTATTGACGTGAGCGGGAATGAACCAAAAGAATACAAAGGGCGTGTACCCGCACGTAGCGTTGTTATTCCCGGCACGTATGTAAAAAAATTTCCTGCAGGCGATTATGGAGTAAGTTGTGCGCTGATTATCGGTCAACGAAAAGCATCAACGGATCTAAAAACAAGTTTGAACGATGCGTTGCGCGATTTTAATGTGAGCGCTTAGAAGCTGTTGCCTAAAAAAAATATGATTCCGCCAGCATATGACGATGAAACTCCGTTGGGTCAACATTTTCACCGCTTCCTGTCACATGGCGCACCCCATAAAAAGATATTGGTTTAAAATTTTGAAATAGAAATCTCATCAGCTTTTTTTATTAAATATCAATTATTAAATGGACTGTTCTCAAAAAGCCACTTTAATTTTTCAAAAGTAGTTTTCCACCCCGCAATATAATTATGCGCGGAACCAGTTCCGACCCGTGCGTGTTCAAAAATCATACGTGTGAATTCATTTGCCGACATTAGTTTCACGCTTACAAAAGATTCCGTAGCCGGTTCGCTTTTCCATGTCCAGGTGAAAGAAAGCCTATGGGGTTTCACTACTTCCTTGTAGACTCCGAAACAGGTATGTTGTGTGCCATCGGCATCGGCAAATGTTATTTCAAAATTGCCGCCTTGTCGGATATCAAGTATGGCTTTGATACCGCTGCCATCGGGATCGGAGCCAAACCATTTTAATACGAGATCAGCTTGCGTCCATGCATCCCATACTTTTTCGACCGGTGCGTGAATGATCGTTTCAATGCTGACAGTGTCTGGGGACATTTTTATCTAAAATTAAATAACAACTTGCATTGCAGTAATTCTAATTAGATGCCATTTTAAAAGCATTTACAAAAGAAGGGATGCAATAATTATCAATTATTGATTATCTATTATTAAATTGCGTGCCCGCCCAAGTGGCGAAATTGGTAGACGCACTGTGTTCAGGTCGCAGCGTGGGAAACCATGTGCTGGTTCGAATCCGGTCTTGGGCACAAGCCTTTGCAATTGACTGCAAAGGCTTTTCTTTTACATTTTTCTTTCTAAGTCTTTATTATCTTACAGCAAAGAAAATGATCATGTCAAAGCATTTTTACGTTGATGAAAATATTGCAAAAGCAAAAACGATCGATAAAGAATTTTACACAAGTCCGGATTTATTTGAAACGATAAAGGAGAAATTATTTTCTTCATCATGGCAATTTGTTGGAGACACTGATACGGTTACCAATAGCGGTGATGCATGCCCGATTACTTTATTGGAAAACTATATTGATGAACCCTTGGTTCTTACAAAAGATAAGGACGGGGAAATTCACCTGCTCACGAATGTTTGCACGCATCGTGGAAACATTATAGCCGATAAGCCTTGTAAGGTGAATAATCTTCGCTGCAAATATCATGGACGTCTTTTTCAGCTTAATGGAAAATTTCTTTCCATGCCGGAATTTAAAGAGGTCGAAAATTTTCCATCTGCAGATGATGATCTCAAAATACTTCCGCTACTTCAATGGGGAAAATGGCTTTTCACTTCTTTAAATAATAAATTGTCTCAAGAGTTTTTCTTTCAGGAAATGATGAACAGAGTAGGGTGGCTACCTCTCAACGATTTTGTTTTTCGGGCCGATCTTTCAAAGGATTTTGTTGTAAAAGCAAACTGGGCTCTATATTGCGAGAACTACCTGGAAGGATTTCATATTCCTTTTGTTCACGCGGGATTGAACGCCGTAATTGATTTTGGAAATTACACTACGGAACTTTTTAAATATTCAAATCTTCAATTGGGCATCGCAAAAGATAATGACGATTGTTTTGATTTACCCGTTTCATCAATCGATTTTGGAAAGAAAGTCGCCGCCTATTATTTTTTTGTTTTTCCAAACATGATGTTCAATTTTTACCCATGGGGATTATCCATTAATGTGGTGAAACCGATAAGTATTTCTGCTTCAAAAATTTCTTTTTATACATATGTGTGGAAGGAAAATAAATTAAATACCGGAGCGGGTTCAGGACTTGATGAAGTAGAAATGGAGGACGAAGAAGTTGTAGAAAATGTGCAAAGGGGCATTCGATCAAGGTTTTATGACCACGGTAGATATTCAGTAACACGCGAGCAAGGCACCCATCATTTCCATCGCATTATCGCTGAGCTGATGAAATAATTGCTTTCTTTTTTTTGCTGATAATACTCGTTGATTCTTAGTCGATTAGCAAGAATTAATGCGTGGCGTAAACTGTTTTTAAGTGGTTAATGCATGCTTCTTACATCCTGGAGCAGTATAAGGAAGCTTTATTGTCTATGCCCCCAGAAAAAGCTTGTAGGCCGATCCTTTGGCGTTAACAAAAAAAATAAAACATCTTGTTAAACTTTATTCTCCGTATCCATTCTTAGGTGAAACTAAAAAATCAATTATGAAAACAATGTCTTTATTCCGTATCGCAGTTATCATTACATGCCTCGGTCTCTTCGTAGCGTGTAACAAAAATAGCTCGGGTACCAATTCCACCACCACAACAGTCGATGATTTACAAGCCCAATCAGATGATCAGACAATGGCCAGCAACGAAGATGATGCCATGAATAATGATGCAGATGCAGCCTTAAGCAGTAATGCAAATGTTGCAGGCAGCTCGGTAAATTCTACTCAAAATGGCACAATAAGCGAAATGGGCGTTAACGGTACAGATAGCGCAGCGGTGGTCTGCGATGCCACCATTACCTTCGGCACAACCGACACTACACGTACGGTTACGATCACTTACAATGGCTCCAATTGCTGGGGAAATCGCACACGAACAGGTTCTATCATCATATCAATTCCCCTCACAGTTCATTGGACAGACCAGGGTGCTGTTGTGACCATTACCGTCGATAATTTGAAAATTACCAGAGTACGCGACAATAAATCAATTACGTTTAATGGCGTAAAAACAATCACCAATGTGACAGGGGGATTACTTAAAAATCTTGCCTCTTTACTCACAATCACCCACGATATTTCCAGTACCTTGACTATTACCTATAACAATGGTAAAACGGCTACATGGAACGTATCAAAACATCGTGTTTTCACCTACAATAATGGCGTTGAAATAACCACTACTGGAACTCATAATGACGGAACAAATGCCGATGTTGCTGAATGGGGCACAAACAGATTTGGCGTCAGCTTCGAATCTTTAATTACGGAGCCTAAAGTGATTGATCAATCATGCGATTATAGATTAACAAGCGGAGAAAATGAAATTATTAATAGCAAAGGCGCTACCGCTACGATAACTTATGGTTTGGATTCAACTGGGGCTCCAACCTCATGCCCTGGCACCGGCTCATATTACGCTAAGCTGGTTTATGTTGCGCCTAATGGCAAAGTTTATACCTATATTTTTCCTTATTAGAACAGGCAAATAGATCTACTGTGAAAGCTATCAGCCCCGCAATTGCGGGGCTTTTGTTTATTACCTGCCACTAATCAAATTGTTTCGAAATGATAAACAGAAAAAATTAATTTCAACTACAGATCGCTAACTAAAATAACCTTTATGACTTTCACAAACGCTATTAGTTGGTTTGAAATCCCAACAACAGACATCGACCGCGCACAAAAATTCTATGAAACTATTTTTGATATCCAAATGATTCCGATGGATAACCCACATATACAGATGCGCTTGTTTCCCATAGAAAATCCGGTAAATGTCGGGGGCTCGATTACTTTTAATAATGATTTTTATAAGCCTTCTCCCACGGAGGGACCGTTGGTTTATTTGAACGCCAATCCGGATGTGCAGCTAATTCTTGACAGAATTGAATCTGCAGGAGGAAATATCATTGTACCTAAAACACAAATCTCTCCTGAGTATGGTTATATGGCTATTTTTATTGATTCAGAAGGCAATCGTGTTGGTTTACATGCTGTTCCCCAATAAATCAACAACAGCATCAAACCACGGCACCCTTAAGTTTTTGCCCAATAAGAATTTCTGTTTAGCTTGCTATGGGCTTTGATCATTTATTCATCAATTTCTCCAGTTTATGGCAAATGAACCTTTAAAAAATGAGCAAACTTTTTTTGCTCCCATGCTGGCTCTTCAAGCCAAAGACGGAGCCGCGGCGATAGAATTTTATAAGAATGCATTTGGAGCCATAGAATTGCGTCGTTTCAGTAATGATGACGGAACCGTTCATGTAGGCGAACTATCCATTAATGGCGCTTTATTTCATTTTCATGAAGAATCTTCCCAAACCGATTATCTAAGTCCTGAAAAGCTTGGCGGTTATTCAACCACCATTGGTTTATTTGTTCCAGATCCTGATGCCATGGTGGAACAGGCAACAAAAGCGGGAGCTAAATTGATCCAGGCGCCGCAGGATTTTGAATATGGTTACCGTCAGGCAAGGGTGATGGATCCATTTGGTCACCTTTGGGAAATAAGCAAAAAAATATAAATCCAACTGATCAACTTTTCTCCTCATTTTATTCAACATTCCGGAAAAATTTAATTTTCGAATTAGTCATCGATCAGGATCGTATTGATCCAATCTGCCGGATCATTGCGCGTAAATATTTAACGCGTTTCGTAATACGCGATCGGGTAGGCGGGAGGTAATGTCAATTCCTGAACTGCCCAGAAATTTTCTTATAGAAAATAAAATGATCCCTCAAACCAAGTCAAATTTCTTTACTAATAATTTTATTTTTTTTAGCTTTGGAATTGCATGATTTGATTTTTTTGAAAGTCAATTTTATTAGTAAAAACTGATTGTAATTAAAGAATTGATTATAAAATTTTAATAGGTGCTTAATGAAAATTTAAATATTTATAAATTCAGACAATTTAGGGATCAATAAACGCTTTTTTTTGCACCGCTGACAAAATGCCAACGAAAATTTAATTTAATGAATTTATTAATTGAATATCAATATTTATCCTCGGTTATCTTATTTAAAAATTCGTTTTATTTTTCGCATATAATATTTGAACAATATGAATTCTATCAAAAAATGAGTTTTCGCAATCGTTGCGTTATTGCCGGAGCAAATGGAGTCATCACTTTGAGTATTCCATTGGCAGATGGACGGGATCAAAAAAAAATATCGAAGGACGTCAGAATTGCAAACGCGCATCATTGGCAAGATCAGCATTGGAAAACCATAGTTTCATGCTATAATAAATCGCCCTGGTTTGAATTTTACAAAGAGGAGTTGCATGAGCTTTATCTAAGGAAATTCAGTTTTCTGGTGGACTGGAATCTGGCTTGTTTTGAATGGATAGTTAAAAAACTTGAACTTCCCATTTCTTATTCAGTCAGTTCATATTTTGCAAAGCAATATGATGCAACCGATGATTGGCGCAATAAAATTTTGCCCAGGAATTATACAGATTTTAAAGCGGTAAAGTATCGCCAGGTATTTGAAGAAAGGATAGGATTTCTTCCTAATCTTTCTATTCTTGACCTGCTATTTTGTGAGGGAAAGGGAGCCAGGAGCCTATTGGCTCAAAGTGATATCCCTGAGAAACGGACAAATGGCCTTTAATTACCGCCACTCTTTTTGGGTGCATTGGTGCTGTCCTGTTTCTTTTGATTCTTCAAAGATTGCTCAAGCAATTTTTGCTCATCCGGTTTACCTTCATCATTTAAGATCGTTTTTTCACGGGGAAATTCACCATCTTTCAGCTTAAAATCGAAAACCTTATTAACGTGGACCCATTGTCCTTTTTCCCATTTAAAAGCCTGAAAATCTCCATCAGGAATATAAGTCTCTTTATGTGTTGGTTCATTGGTTTCTGAAACCAGGTCATCAAATAATATCATATCCAGATCGGGATCATAATTAAAAGTAGTTGCCGCTTCTTTCTTGTATTCAATATTAAACCTGAGCTGGACAGGCTTTTTCAACGAATCTTCTTTAAAAGATATATACGGACCACCAAAAACGGGGTCACCATTTTCGTTGAATGTCATTACCTCCATCCATTTCTTTGTGCTTGCAGTGCTGAAATCATCATAACCCAGCAAAGTGTAGTATTTCTTATCGTTAAAAGTTTTTAGAACGATTCGATAATAAATAACGCCGACCCAATTTTTTGGAGTTCTTACAGAATCCAAGAGTTTGTCGCTGAAATCAGCAACATCATGCAAGGCGATCAACTTTAGCGAACCATCGTTGGTGCGCATTTGAATTGCGCCCCGATGAAAATACGTGTATTCATCTTTTTTCAATTGCCAAGTAAAAATGCGGAAAGCGCTGTCTGGCGAGTATAGCCGGGAAATGGTTTGCAGGGAATCAAAAGAATAATTGAAAGAATTTCTAAGTCTCAATGCCCGAACCAGCATGCGCACAAAATTGCTGTCTGCACGAAAACGTTGATCCGTCTCCGGAGCAAAAACGATATTGTAGGCAAAGGTTTTTAGTGAGTCTTCTCTTTTTTTGAACTCTTTTTTTTCGGATGAAGAAAATTTTTGGGCAAATGTTTGTTGCGCTGATAAAATCACAGAAGAGGTGATGAGTGAAGTGATCGCCAATTTTCTTACCGAACAGAGCATAATTTGATTTTTTTCGTACAAAAGTACGGTTAGGAAACAACTTCAAGCCTAACGGAAGAACCCGAGTAAAATTTTGCCGTCATTGTAAAGCTTTTGCAAAATTTATTAACGAATCAAAAGCAAGGTCAATGGAAGGATGTGGAAGTAATTGCCCGGGGTGGGTTGTCTTTAGAAATACGGTGAACATCCCTGCATTTCGTCCAAAATCCATATCGCTGATGTTGTTGCCAACCATGATGGATTGCGAGAAATCAATTTCCGGGAAATCCTTCTTCGCCAGCCAGGCCATGCCGGGATTTGGCTTGCGTAAAGGATCAGCATCATTAATAGAGGTACTGTAATAAATTTTATCAATTTTTCCCCCAGCGGCTGCCAGGTCGCGGAGCATTTTTCGATGAATGTCCAAGAGATCTTCTTCGGTCATCAGCCCTTTGCCTACTCCGCGTTGATTTGAGGTAAGAATAATGCGGGCAAATTTTCCCGTAAATATTCTAACTGCTTCAGGTACGCCGTCATAAAATGTAAATTCTTCGTATGAATAAATATAATCGAATGGTTTTTCGTAATTAAGAACGCCATCGCGATCTAAGAAAAGGGTCCAGTTTTTATTTATTGATTTTAGATCTAACATATCACAACTTTCTTATTTATCATTTCTAATTTCCCATTTCCCTTTGCGCGCGCTCATAATCTTCCGGAATTCCGATGTCAATGAAATATTCATCTTGAATTAAACCAAATAATTTTCTTTGCGAACTAAATCGTTCAAGATAATCTTTTTCAAAAGAAAATATTTCCGGCAAATCTTCATCAAGGAATTTCCCTGTATTTAAAGCATATACTCCACCATTGATCAGTCCTGAAGCATAAAATTTTTTTTCATGAAAATTCGTGATCAGATTATCATTATCCAATTCAACCACTCCATAACGATCAAAATTGATCATCGGTTTCAAGCACAATGTGCAATCGGCATTATGCTGATCACGAAAGGATGAAAGTTGGGAAATATTGATTTTAAAAAATGTGTCGCCATTAATAATGATCGCTAACTTCTCCGTTGCTTTTTTACAAGCAAGCTTTATAGCCCCGCCGGTTCCCAAAGGCTCTTGTTCGATTGATAATTGAAATGTGAATGGGGAATTGGCAACGGGGAATTCTTTATTCAGATACGCTTCAATTATTTCGTGTTTATGGCCTAATGAAAAAATAAATCTTTCAATTCCTTGTTTTTGAAAGTATGATATAACATAATGCAGGAAGGGTTTTCCGCCAACAGGAGCCATGCATTTTGGAAGATCGGGAACTGTTGAACGCAATCTTGTTCCTAAACCACCGGCGAGAATAATGGCTTCTTTTATTAACATGATGATTATGCAGGATTAAAATATTTTTCTTCAACCAGCTGGCAAATGATGTGACCGATCATGATGTGCGACTCCTGAATGCGCGGCGTATCCGTCGAAGGAATATTGATGAGATGATCGCTGAGGGGTTTCATTTTACCGCCGTTTTCGCCGGTAAAACCAACCGTGATAATGTCTTTTTGTTTTGCGGTCTCAAATGCGTTGATGATATTTTTCGAATTGCCGGAAGTGGATAGACCGAGCAGTACATCCCCGCTGTTTGCGATTCCTTTTATCAATCGTGAATAAATTACATCGAAGCTATAATCGTTGGCAACCGCAGTGAGATAGGACGTGTTGCAATGAAGCGCTTCTGCGGGCAGCGCATCACGATCTGTATAAAAACGACCGGAAAATTCAGCGGCCAAATGCTGCGCATCAGCAGCACTTCCGCCATTACCACAAAAATAAATTCGATTCCCGTTTTTTAACGCGAGAACAATCTCATCAGTAATTTTTTCGATGGTTGACAATAATTTCTCATCGGTAAGAATTTTATTTTTAACCGCTACCGATTCACTGATAATGCTTTTTATTTTTTCTTTCATAATTTTTTATAAAACCATTTTAGCAAATTACAACTATTGTGAATTACCGATATCATAATCCTAACGCTTCGCAATTACAAACTAGATCGTCCAGGTTGTTAATCCATGATCAACAAACTGGTAAGGTTTGCAATGACCTCCAAATTTTTCTATTGCCTCCATCACACTGTATTTTGAATTATCCGGGCAATAAAAAATCATAAATCCGCCGCCGCCGGCACCCGAAATTTTTCCGCCGGTCGCCCCCGCTTTTTTTGCAGCGTCATAAATTTCTTCCATTATGTCATTGGAAATGCCATCAGCCATCTGGCGCTTTTGCAAAAAGCCAAAGTCAAGCACATCACCGATCTCATGCAATCTGCCTTTTAATAATGCTTCCTTCATCATTAGCGCCTGGTTCTTTAACTGATGCATCGCTTCGATAGATTTCTCTTTTTTGTCAGTGACATTTTTACTTTGCTTTTCAATGATCTTTGCGGATTCGCGACTGGTAGCCGTATAATATAATAACAAATTATTTTCGAGTTCAAATAGATATTGCTGCTTGACGCGAAGCGGGTTAACGATCACTTTTCCCTCACCAAAAAATTCCATATAATTCACTCCCCCGAAAGTTGCAGCATATTGATCTTGCTTCCCACCGGCCATTTTCAAATCGTTTCTCTCAATTTCATAGGCAAGATGAGCGATGTCGTATTCTCCCAATGGCAGTCGCAACATTTCTGCGAACGCGCCAATGATAGCAACTACCAATGTTGATGATGTTCCCAGGCCAGAGCCTGCTGGTGCATCAACAAAAGTCGATAATTTAAAACCAGTTAAGGGCAGCGAATAATCTTTTTGAATTCTGTTATAAACCCCCTTGAGCAGATCAAGCTTTCCATCAATGGGTAATTGATTGTTCCATTCAAAGCGTTGTTCTTCTTTTCTATCTATTGCCTGTAAAATAATTGCATTTTCCTGTATCGGTTCAATGTTGGCAGATGCAAATAATGAAACGGTAGCATTTAAAATGGCGCCGCCATATAGATCGCTATAAGGACTTACATCTGTTCCGCCGCCTGCTAATCCGATGCGTAATGGAGCTTTACTTCTGTATATCATTCGCTAAATGGGTAATTGTTTTTACCAGGTTTGCCCAGGAGTATTTTTGTTTTTCGGTGCGAAGATGAGGAATAAAATAATTTTCTCCTAATTCATAAAAATCAAGAATAGCGTTCGCGATGGAAGTGGCATCAGGTTCAGCAACCAAGCCTACTTTTTGATGTGGCACCAAAACCGGTAACCCACCTACATTTGAAACGATCATTGGTTTTTCAAAGTGATAGGCGAGGGGAGTAACGCCGCTTTGCGTTGCATTACGATATGGCTGCACAACAGCATCTGCAGCGCATAAATAATATTTTACTTCGCTATCGGCAATGAAATTGGTTTTTAAGATCAATGCGTTTTTAATGTTGAGTTTATTGATCAACTCAGTATACGATCTTTCGTCCTCGTAAAATTCCCCGGCTATTAATAATTTTATTTTTGCCAGCCGAATTCTTTCATCAGACATTGCTTCTAATAAAATATCGAGTCCTTTATACTTTCTTATGAAACCAAAAAATAGAATTATTTTTTCGTCGGGCGGTAATTGCAAATATTTTCTTGCTTCTGCTTTTGATATTATCGCACCAAAATTATCATACAATGGATGCATTACCTGTTGTGCCGGTTTTGTTTTTTCGAATTGCTTCAGATCATTCATCACTTTTTCACTCATTGTAATAAATGCATCACAGGACTTTAGAAAGTATTTGGTGAAAGCCCTATCCCCAGCGCGATTTTCGTGCGGTAAAACATTATCAGTAATGGCGATGATCTTGGTGTGATCATTCTTTTTTACCTGTCGAAGAATTGTCCCCAACGCCGGACCCATGAATGGCAGCCAATAACGAACAACAATAATGTCTGGGTTGATTTTTTTTAATTCTTTTCCAACAGAGAACCAGTTGACGGGATTTAGAGAATTTATTTTTGAAAAAATATTTAAGCATTCAGGAGCTGCTTCCGTTGAATATTGAGTTTTGCCCGGAAACAATATAGATGGGTATTGAAGTGAGAATGAATAAATGGAACATTCGTAACCTTCATCTAAAAATTCCTTGCATAATCTTTGATCGAAAGTTGCTAATCCCCCACGAAGCGGGTATGCGGGTCCGATTATGATAATTCTGCCAGTTTGCAAATTTGAAAATGTAATGTGATAAATTTGTTTGGGTGTTCTATCAATTTCAAATTGAGTTATATTCAATTTTTCAAATTACTCAATTCCCATTTTCTTTTCAATTAAATAACTATTTCTGCCCGGAGCATTACGCGAAATTAATTCTGCAACGAAACCGGTTAAAAAAAGTTGACTTCCGATTATCATTATGGTGAGTGCAATAAAAAATGGCGGACGATTACTTAATCCGATCGTTGGATGTAATAATCTTGAAATAATAAGATAAATGCTCATTATAAAACCGACAATAAAACAGATCGTTCCCCAGGTTCCAAAAAAATGCATCGGGCGTTTTCCGTATTTACTAACAAAAGTTATGGAAGCGAGATCAAGAAAACCATTGATAAATCTGGAAATGCCGCCAAATTTTGTTGTCCCATATTTACGCGCGCGATGCTCAACGACTTTTTCGCCGATCTTTTTAAATCCCGACCATTTTGCGATCACCGGAATGTATCGATGCATTTCGCCATACACTTCAATGCTCTTTACCACTTTTAAACGATAGGCTTTTAGACCGCAATTAAAATCGTGCAATTTTATTTTTGAAACCTTTGAAGTAACCCAATTAAAAAATTTAGAAGGAATTGTTTTTGAAATCGGATCGTGACGTTGCTTTTTCCATCCACTAACCAAATCAAATCCATCAACCATGATCATTCGACGTAATTCAGGAATTTCATCTGGACTGTCCTGCATATCTGCATCCATTGTTATCACTACATTTCCTTTTGCTACTTTAAAACCTTCATTCAATGCCGCCGATTTGCCGTAATTGCGTTGAAACTTTATTCCTTTAATATTATTATCTAACGCGTTCAAAGATTGAACTACATTCCATGAATTGTCCGAACTTCCATCATCCACAAAAATCACCTCGTAAGAAAAATTATTTTCCTTTACTACGCGCTGAATCCATGCACATAATTCAGGAAGAGATTCATCTTCATTATAGACCGGAACTACTATTGATACATCCATGTTGAATTATGAAGTATAATTTCCTAAATTCAGTTAATTTTTATTTTGCTAAATTCAGTTAAATATTAATCCACTTATTGCATTAAGATAATTACTGAATTTGGTTCTCCTCAAAAAGGTCCTTTTTCTTTCTTAGAATTGCTGCGTAGATCATTCCAAATAAGCTATCAACTACAATCCAAATAGCAATTCCCTGGAGCAATTTCAATGGTTTAAGTTGCGCGTCTACGTCCTTAAAATTATCCAGTTGTTTGTCGATTTGTTCTTGTGTTGCGCCAGCCTTTTCCATCATGCTTCTTGTAGCTTCCTTAAGACTATCAAAAAAAGACGGGTCAATATATTTAAGATAAACAAAATTAAACAGGACATAAACGATCTCAGTAATTACAATTGCAATAAATATCGTTTGAAATATTTCTTGAAACTTAGCAAAGCCACCTTGTTCTTTTCTTCTTGCTATTCCAGCGAATAAATAGAATACAAGAATAATTAAATATGAGACAATCGCAAAAATGCCGAATATTAGTGGGTTTTTCCCAAAGAAATTGTATCGAAGAAATAAAAGGATTATGTAAACTAATCCTATCATCAACCCAAATTTTATTCCTGTTGAATATTTCGATCTGTTTTCCATATGGAGTAGTTTTAGTTAAAAATTAATTATTCAAAAATACTTTCTCTCCGTTAACAATACCAATTACTTTTCCCTGTAATTGTTTATTGATAAAAGGAGTATTTTTTGATTTGGAACGAATGTTTTCTTCTTTTAAAATAAAAGGTCCGGCAGGATCAAACAATGTGATGCGCGATTTACTTCCTGCCGAGATCGAAAATTGATCAAGTCCAAAGATCTTTCTTGGATTATTGCTCAGTAAAGAAATGATCTTTTCTTCTTTCATTTGCGGAAAAATTGTTTTGATCACTGAATACGATGTTTCCAAGCCCGTCATGCCAAATTTTGCATATTCGAACTCTAATATCTTACTGTCATATTCATGCGGCAAATGATGAGACGCGATACAGTCAATAGTTCCATCAATAACAGCATTTTTCAATTCACTGATGCCTGTTTTTGTGCGCAACGGAGGATATACTTTTAGGTTAGTATCATAGTCGAGTAGGTCTTCATCGCAAAAAAATAAATGATAAGGAGTGATTGAGCAGGTTACATTCAAACCCTTGTCCTTGGCACGTTTGATGTGCTCCAGCGATCTTGCAGAAGTGATGCCGGTAAAATGGATTTTCGATTCGGTATATTCCGTGAGTTTAATGTCCCGTTCAATGATCAGTTCTTCTGCGATTATGGGTTTGCCAGGCAATCCAAGTTTTGTCGAAATGATCCCTTCATTGATCAAACCACTGGCGCCAACGCTTTTGTCGTCAGGAATTTGAATGATCACCCCATCAAAAGCTTTTATGTATTGCAAAGCTTTCAATAATAATCCAGCAGATTGTACCGGGTTCATCCCATCACTAAATGCAATGGCTCCGCTGTTTTGCATGTCGTACATTTCAGCGAGTTCTTTTCCGTCTATATTTTTTGTTATGGCGCCGATCGGGAAAATATTTGCCGGCAACGTTTTTGATTTTTGAATGATGTATTCGATCTGAGATTTGGTATCGATGGCCGGTTTAGTATTTGGAATAACGAATACATCTGTGTATCCGCCCGCCGCTGCCGCATTAGCGCCGCTTATCAAAGACTCTTTGTATTCATAACCCGGATCACAGAAGTTGGAAAAAATATCTAGCCAGCCAATAGAAATATGGAGATTTTTATGTTCGATATCAATATCGGCGTTGTCATTAAGCGAAGACTGAATTTTTTTAATAATGCCATCCTCAATTAAAATATCATTTATAGTTCCGTGATGTGGAGATTGCAGGTCAATAATGTGGGCCTGATGAATAAGAATCTTCATTGAAGCAAGAGTTGCGCGAAGATACATTATGTTAGGTGATTTCTTGCAATTGAAATTTTCTGCCTTAACCAAGGCTATTTCAGGGAGTAGCTTTGAAACTTTGTAGTATATTCGCAGCCCTTACCGGATTTAAATTCGGGACGTAGCGCAGCCCGGTAGCGCACTAGCATGGGGTGCTAGGGGTCGCAAGTTCGAATCTTGTCGTCCCGACCAAGAAGCAAATCAATTGAAATTGAATGCCTGTAAAACATAGTGTTTGCGGGCATTTTAGTTTTTAAGCCAATATGTATCATTATTTCCTCATTTCGCAGCCTGAATTCCAAATATGTGAATGATGTAATATCTATTTGATTTTATGTAACATTTTGACTCAGAAGAGACTGACCTTTGGCATTAGTTTAAATACACGTGCTAATGAAAAATGATAAAAGTAGTTCGGGAAATTTGGTTATTAAAGGCAATCAGAAAATTGATGGAGAATTAGAAAAATCAGAAGTACATATCGTTGTTGAAATCATTGAATATGTTCCCCATGCCGTACTCAGCAAAACCATCTTAAAAAAATCAACTGGAAATATTACGGTTTCTTCATTTGCTTTGGGAGAAGAATTAGCAGAAAAAACATCTCCCTTTGATAATTATATTCAAATCATTGACGGAAGCGCCGAAGTGATCATTGATGAAAAAAAACACAGGCTGGAATTGGGAATGGGAATAATAATACCGGCGCATGCACCGCATTGTTTCAATGCCAATGAACAGTTCAAAATGATCTCCACGATCATAAAAAGTGGATATGAATGATTATTCTCAGTGGTTGAATTATTTTTTGGTAACCTTTCATTGATAAAGAATAGCTCATGCTTTAAAGGCAGGCGCCAATTCCTTTTTCAGAAATTGGTTTGGAAAGAAAGTCTTTTTTCCCTGTATCAATGACATATTTTTTTTTAAGGTCAATCCCACTTTTTCTTAATAAAGAGTTTTGTGGCAACTGATATTTTGTAATGCCTATCAGGTCTTTTGCTGAAGTATGCTTTGTTGAAACCCGTTTTTGAAAGCCGGGATCAATGCTTAGTCCTACAATTTTTTTCGATCGCTTTTCAATCTTAAAATTTCCATTGATACTCCACCAGTCGTTGCCACCATAAATGTCGCCGTCTCCCTTTGTCCCTTTTATCAAACTGTCTCCCGCCTCAAAAATATTATTGTAGAAGTAGAAATTTTTCCTGTCACTCAATTCAGAGTAACTTATCGCTGCATTTTTTTCATTATAGATGGTATTGTTATAGAAAAGACAATTATAAAACTGATTTGAATCGCGCGAGCTATTCCAAATGTGTATGCCTGCCTTTGCATCAGAAACCAATCCATCGTTCTCGCTGATATTAAATCGGAAAATATTATTGTACCATGGAGTAGCATATAAATATTGAAAAATGCAATAGCCCGCTCCTTGGTTTTGGTATGAAAAGTTATACTGAACAATAGAATTGGTAACGCCTCCATCAAGATCGAAACCACCACCATCAGCGCCGCCTTTGGAAGTTTTGTTTTTAAATGAAAGACAATGTTGAATGGTTACGCTATCTGCTTCATAAGCCCAAATGCCAACCGGACCATTCCCCATGCGCGGCATATCCCATCCATTGTTAGTTGCCGTACAATATTCGATCATCACTGCTGTGCAATTGGCAACAACAATGCCGTTGCCACTATGATTAGTAAGATTTGTGGGGTCACCAGGATTATTTTCTGCCCTGCAATAACCAAAATAAATTTTATGGTTGCTTTCTTTTTTTGCGTAAGGACCTTCTACTGAGATTCCGGCTGATCCGTTTTCATGCGCATATACATGCCTGTTAGTAATGTTTGATGAAGCATAGATCAATAGTCCTGATTTTTGAAATCCTGAAATATCAATATCATTAACTGAAATATCGCTGCAAGAATCAATCTTTAATCCGTCTTTTGTATTGCCTGTTTTTCGGCCAGCACCTTTGAGCATAAGGTTTTTAATGACAATGAATCTTGTTTTGTGTAATGATAACGCTGTTTCATTCCCGGCATTTATAGTTGCTTTTCCAATTCCATAGGAACCAATAATGATAGCGGAATGAAGAGAGCCTGATTTTGAGGAATCAATAAAAATATTTCCTTTAAAAACCTCACCTCCATGAAAATAAATTCGGTCCCCGGCCTGAAACGATAATGAGTTTAGTTTATCAAGGGTCTTCAATGGATGTCGCCGGGTTCCGTTATTATGATCATTTCCCTTCCCGCTGAAATAATATTGATGAGCAGTTAAAGTATCTTGATTTTGCGAATAAGCAGAATGAACAATGGATATAAAAAGGAAAAAGCAGATTATTTTTTGGATGTACATGATCGTTATTTGGAAAAACAGTTCCGGTGGTCGATTTCTTGCAAAATACAGATAAAATGAGATGATTTTCATTGCTTCATTGCGACTTTTATTTCTAGTGAATTCATAAAATATAAAGACGCAGGATTGAAACATTACTTGCAACTAATTCAGAATGAGATCAGGAGTTTGGAATTTTAGTTTTACACAGATTGTTAATATGTTTTAACTAAATTTGTAGCTGTTCAACACAACTTTTGGCGCAATCCTTGCGTTTAGTTGTACATAAAGTTTGCTCAGCCTTTTTAAAACTTTTGTTGTTCGTATCCTTCTCTTATTTATTATTCCATAAACTACTCATGAAGAAACTTTTTGTTTTCGCCCTATTGATCCCTATTGGGTTGCAGGCTCAGTTTAACCTGGAAAAATTTCATCTTAATTTATTTGGTGGATTTTCAAATTATTCTGGTGATCTGCAAAGTAATAGATTCACTCTTGACCAGTCTTATGGAGCTTTTGGAATAGGCGCTCAGTACGATCTCACCAATCATTTTTCTATACTTTCCGGTTTTAATCTGGGTAAGGTTGGGGCTGCAGACAAATTTAATAAGCCCGATTTAGTTGCCCGTAATTTGAGTTTTCAAAGCAAAATATTCGAATGGAATTTCATTGGCGAATACAATATTTTGGACTTGAATGAGCATCGTTTTACTCCTTATGTTTTTGCAGGATTAGCGGTCTATCATTTTAATCCTTATGCGTACGACACCCTTGGTAATAAGACCTATTTGCGGCCGTTGAGCACCGAAGGTGAGGGGTTTACACGCAAAGAATATAGCTTGACGCAGATAGCTGTTCCGTTTGGCGTGGGCATTAAATTGCGTGTGACCAGTAATGTAGTATTAGCATACGAAATAGGGTTTAGAAAATTATTTACAGATTATCTTGATGACGTAAGCACACGATATGTTGACCAGGCTACATTGCTTGCTGAACGAGGACCATTAGCCGTAGAAATGGCGTATCGTGGTAATGAAATAAAAAATGGCGCTCCTTATCCTGCTGCAAATAGTTTGCGCGGAAATTCAAAATATAACGATTGGTATTATTTTTCCGGCATTAAAGTGAGCATCAGTTTCGGAGATGGTTATCTTGGTGAAGGTTCTTCCCGATCAGGTGGCGGCAGCCGCATTGATTGCCCCAAAAAGGTCTATTAATCTTCTTTTATTTAATATTGTAGCCGTAATATTTAATATTGAAAAACATTTACTCAATATTAAATGTTCAATATTAAATTCATTACATGAGCTATCGTAATCTCCGGGATTTCATCAACAGGTTAGAAAGCGAAGGAGAATTATTGCGCATCAAATCATATGTTGATCCTTATTTGGAAATTGCAGAAATAACCGACAGGATTAGCAAATCATCAAATGGAGGCAAAGCATTACTTTTTGAAAATACCGGTTTTGATTTTCCTGTTTTGATGAATGCATATGGAAGTGAAAAGCGGATGTGCATGGCGCTTGGCGTTGATCAATTGAATGGTGTAGCCAAAGAAATCGAAGATCTTTTCAAATTATTATCTTCTCCGAAAGAAGGCATTGTTGATAAATTGAAACTTCTTCCCAAACTCAGTCAGTTCGCAAGCTGGATGCCGAAAGTAAAAAGCGGCAGAGGAGAATGCCAGGAAATTGTCCTCACAAATCCGGATATTACCAGACTTCCTGTCATCACATGTTGGCCAAAGGATGGAGGACCATTTGTGACCCTGCCGATCATTCACACCAAAGATCCCAATAACGGAATTAGAAACGTCGGCATGTATCGTATGCAGGTCTTTAATTCAACATTAACTGGGATGCACTGGCACAAACATAAAGTGAGTGCAAAACATTTCGCCGAATATAAGAAATTGAATAAACGTATGCCCGTTGCTGTTGCCTTGGGTGGCGATCCGGTTTATGCATATAGTGCAACGGCTCCATTGCCTGAAAACGTGGATGAATACATGCTTGCGGGTTTTTTGCGAAAACAAAAAGTGGAATTGGTGAAATGTATTACCCAACCTGAAATTGAAGTCCCTGCAGACGCTGATTTTATTATTGAAGGTTATGTCGATCCAAACGATGAATTGATCTGGGAAGGACCTTTCGGGGATCACACAGGTTATTATTCATTACCCGATTGGTATCCCCGTTTTCATATTACATGTATTACTCACCGCAAGAACGCCATTTATCCTGCAACCATTGTCGGTATTCCGCCGCAGGAAGATGCGTGGCTTGGAAAAGCAACAGAACGCATTTTTCTTGCACCCATTAAAATGACCCTTGTTCCCGAAATCATTGATATGGAAATGCCGGTTGAAGGGGTGTTTCACAATTTAGTGATCGCTCAAATTAAAAAGGATTATGCAGGACAGGCACAAAAAGTGATGAATGCCATGTGGGGCGCAGGGCAAATGATGTTCAACAAGATTTTAGTGGTTACTGATGAAAAAATAAAGATCACCGATTACCTGCAATTGGCTAAATATGTTTTTCAAAATTTAAATCCGGCAACAGATATTTATTTTTCACAGGGACCGATGGATGTTCTTGATCACAGTTGCAGCAAATTGGGATTTGGCGGAAAAATGTGCATTGATGGAACAACAAAGTTTGAAGAAGAAATAGAGGAGAAAACCGATGTCGGAGGTTGGAACGCGGATGTGGGAATTGAAAATAAATTAACAGAGACCTTTCCCGAGATCAATGAGATAAATGTTGATTTATTAAAGAATGAAATTCCATGTCTTATTATTTCTGTCAAAAAAAATAGAATTGGCCACATTCGCGAATTGCATGACCAAATTGGAAGATATTTGTCAGGGATCAAAATGATTTTATACATTGAACATACCATTGATCCAAATGATCTCCCTGTCGCATTATGGCGTTTTTGTAATAATCTTGATCCGAAACGCGATCATTTTTTCTTTCATCGATCGACAAACGGCGGTCATCGGTACTCCTGCATCGGTTTTGACGGAACACGCAAAACAAAGGAGTTCGATAACTTCAATCGTGATTGGCCAAATATTATCGTTGCCGATGATGAAACCATTAATGCCGTTGATAAAAAATGGAGCGATTTGAATATCGGTAAATTCATTTCTTCGCCATCATTAAAATACAGGGACCAGCTTTATGGCCAAGAAGCCGTTGTGGAATAACGTTTAAATTTTTTCTTTCCATGAAAAATAAATTATTATTCACCGCTGCATTATCATCGCTGATCTTTTATTGCGCGGCGCAAAATGCACCCAGTAATCCTGCCAATCCTTTCCATACCTTATTATGGAAAATTTCGGGGAACAATTTGAATAAACCTTCTTATTTATTTGGCACGATGCACATTTTATGTGCTGATGATGCCCAGTTGAGTGACGGATTAAAAACAGTGATCAAAGACTGTGATGAGATATATTTTGAGATTGATGTCAGCGATATGAAAGCCATGATGAACTCTTTGAAATATCTGCGCATGAATGATGAAACAAAATTATCCGACCTGCTGAATGCAGATGATTATGCCAAAGTGAAAAATTATTTCGCCAAACATAATTCGCTTTTACCTTTTAGTATGCTCGAACGCTTCAAGCCCTTATTGATAAGCAGTATGATTGAAGAACAGGATTTAAGTTGTTCAAAAACCGACGGGATGGAAATGGAGATCCTGAAAGAGTCGCGCAATTATGCTGATAAAAAAATAAATGGTTTGGAAACAGTTGAGTTTCAGGCGCGACTTTTCGATAGTATTCCGTATCAAAAGCAAGCAAAAGATCTGGTAACCTATATTGACAGCGCTACGGAATATTCGAAAATGACGGACACATTGGTACAAGTATATAAACAACAAGATCTCAATAAAATCGATGAGTTAACACGCAAAGGCGATATCACGGTCAGCAATTATCTCGAATTATTATTATACGGGAGAAATAAAAACTGGATCAAACAAATGAAATCATTGCTACCAGAAAAGTCATTTTTATTTGCAGTTGGTGCGGCGCATCTTCCGGGGAATGAGGGTGTGATCGAATTACTTCGGAAAAATGGTTATACAGTCACTCCGGTCAAAAATTGATCGCCTATCAAAATCTTTCTAACACACTAAAGAAAAAATCACTTTCAATTTTTTCATTATCGTCACTATCACTTCCATGAATTGCATTTTCACCAACAGATGCTGCATATAATTTTCTGATCGTACCTTCTGCCGCTTTAGCAGGATCCGTCGCGCCGATCAGGGTTCTGAAATCTGCAACAGCATTATCTTTTTCAAGAATTGCGGCTACAATGGGTCCGCTGCTCATAAAATCAACCAACTCCTGGAAGAAAGGTCTTGCTTTGTGAATGGCATAAAATTCACCCGCTTTTTCTGCCGATAATTTTGTCATCTTCAAAGCAACAATTTTAAATCCAGCCTGAATGATCTTGTCAATAATAGCTCCCGAATATCCTTTTGCAAACGCATCCGGTTTAATCATCGTGAAAGTTCTGTTGTCCATAAAGCCGTTTTTTTTGCCACGCAAAGCTAAGGTAATTAGGTTTATCATTGAAGATTGATAGCGGCTAATCCGCTTTTTTTAACGATTAGCTATGAACTATGGGCTATCAACATTTTCTAAACTGACATTTATTATGCACCTTTGCAGCCGTTTTTCATGAAAAATATACGCGAAATATTTCCACTGCTGGGTCAACCCAAGAAAATGGTCATCGTTATGCATCTTAAACCAGATGCAGACGCCATGGGTTCTTCGCTTGGATTATTTCATTTTCTTTCTCAGTTGGGGCATAGCGTAAATGTAATTTCTCCAACCAACTGGGCGGACTGGCTTAAATGGATGCCGGGTGCTGATTCAGTAATAGATTATGAGTATTCAACGGACAAAGCGAATAAGGTCTTGGATAATGCGGATTGGGTCTTTTGTCTTGACTTCAATACTTTTTTTCGCACACGACATATGGCGCCAAAACTAAAGAAACTGGCGGCTTTAAAAATTCTTATTGATCATCACCAGGAACCTTCCGTTGAAGATTTTGCGTATGGAATAAGCGTTACTTCAAAAAGTTCAACTGCAGAAATGGTTTATGATTTCATTGTTGATTCGGGTCATGCGGACAGGATCAATATCGCTACCGCAGAATGTTTATACGCCGGAGTAATGACAGATACCGGTTCATTCAGGTTTCCGTCAGCAACTGCATCGGTGCATCGAATGGTCGCATTATTGAAAGATCATGGATTACAACACACAAAGATTCATGAAAATCTATTCGATAATTTTTTGGAGAACCGCTTGCGTTTTATCGGGCACGTTTTGCAAAACAGAATGGATATTTATTATGAATACAATACAGCGCTGATTTCTATACCCTGGAAAGACCTGGTGAAATATGAAATTAAAACCGGCGACACAGAGGGATTGGTAAATTACCCGCTAACGATTAAGGGTATAAAATTGGCAGCGTTGATTATCGATCGCGATGAAGAAATAAAATGTTCGTTTCGCAGCAAAGATGATTTTGATGTGAATACTTTCGCAAGAAAATATTTTGAAGGGGGAGGACATTTTAATGCTGCTGGTGGCAGAAGCAGCAATACGCTTGAACAAACTGTTCAGCAATTCATCCGTGCCATGAAGGAAAATGAGTCACAACTACAACAATTATAAAATGAAAAAGAACGTTTCGTATTTATTTATTTTTATCGCTGCATTGGTTTTATCATCATGCAATAATAACGGGTTCAAAAAAACCAAAAGTGGTTTGCTATATAAGATCATTTCCGATGGCAAAGGTCCAACTGCAAAAAAAGGACAATTCATAAAATTCACCTACGTACAGAAAGTACGCGATTCTGTCCTGGTAACAACTGCAAATGCGCCGATTCCTATGTACACTCCTGTTGATAGTGTAGGTCCGATCTATAGCCCGCTTGAGGTATTCACATTACTTAGAAAGGGCGATAGTTTAGTTGTTGTTCAATTGGCAGATAGCATAGAAAGTAAATATCATCAGCCACTTCCGCCTTTTATTAAAAAAAGAGATAAGCTCACCTTAACGCTACGCGTGTTGGATGTTTTTACTACCAATGAATCGCTTAATGCAGACAGACAAAAATCAATTGATGCAGAAAAGGATAAAGAAATTGCTTTACTTCAAAATTATTTTAAGCAGAATAATATCACGGATGCACAAAAAACGGACAAGGGAGATTTTTACCAGATCCTCACTCATGGCAGTGGACCAAAAGTTGATTCAGGAAAACAGGTTTCAATCAATTATTCTGGTAGTGATATGCAAGGAAGATATTTCGATTCCAATGTTGACAGCACGAAACAAGCACAAAGACATCCGCTGCAGCCGTTCAGTTTTGTCGCCGGGGTAAGAGGTGCGGTCCCAGGAATGGTTGAGGCTATTACGAATTTTAAAAAAGGGGATAAAGGAA
Organism: Chitinophagales bacterium; assembly: GCA_021323755.1. Lineage (GTDB taxonomy): Bacteria > Bacteroidota > Bacteroidia > Chitinophagales > Chitinophagaceae > Puia. The sequence continues at coordinate 64,319 of JAJPKJ010000016.1, forward strand.
AACTGTTTATTCCGGGAATGATGGGTTATGGACAACAAGGTGCGGGAGGCGTAATTAAACCTTTTGAGAATTTGATTTTTGATATTGAAGTGGTTGATGTTGCTGAGGCTCCCAAACAACCGGCCCGGCAGATGCCTCAACTGAAATTGAACAATAAGGGACAGGTCCAGTTGCCAACTCAGAAAAGTAAATAATGTTATCGATGAGTTGAAAGGTTGATGAGTACTATTTTCAAATCAACCTTTCAACCAATCAACTTCTATTGTATTCCATAAATAAATCAATAGCTTCTTTTGCTTCTTTAACATCATGCGTTCGAATGATGGATGCGCCATTCGTTAATCCAATGGTATGCAAAACGGTGGTGCCGTTAAGGGCTTCCTCAGCAGTTATCTTCAATGTTTTATAAATGGTTGATTTCCTCGAAACACCAAGTAAAATAGGGCATTTCAGCATTGTGAACAGGGAAAGATCTTTAAGCAAAGTAAAATTGTGGCGCATGCCTTTCCCAAAGCCAAAGCCAGGATCGACAATGATATCATTGATGCCTGCTTTTTTGCAAACATCAATGCTGTCAATAAAAAAATCCAGCACTTCCTTTGTCACATTTTCGTAATGCGGTTTTTGCTGCATGGTTTGCGGAGTTCCTTTAATGTGTGTACACACATATGGAACGTTCAAGGATGCGGCAACCGGTATCATTTTTTTATCAAAATTTCCACCACTGATATCATTTATTATTGAAGCCCCTGAATCGATAGCATGTTTAGCCACGTCTGAAAAAAAAGTGTCTACAGAGATTATCAGCTCCGGAAAGTGTTTATGTAATGAAGCAATGACACCCCTTATTCTTTTTAGTTCTTCGTCTATTCCTTCCTGTTGTGCACCAGGTCTGCTGCTTTGTCCGCCAACATCAATAATATCGACGCCTTCTTTTATCATTTTTTCTGCCTGATGCAAAATATCATTTTCGGTGTTGAAGCGACTTCCGGCAAAAAATGAATCGGGCGTTACATTAATAATGCCCATTACCAGCGGATGATCAATCAACAATAGTTTTCCTTTACAATTCAAAGTAAACATTGCGCGTTATCTTTACATTTGATTATAAAATTGATAAATAAAATTGAAAGTAGAAGAAATTCCGGTAATGACAACAACAAACACGCAATACGACGAAGCGGTTCGATCATGCAAAGAAATTTTCATCAGGAAAACAAAAGATTACGGCACATCATGGCGTGTGTTGCGTAATATTTCTATTGTTGACCAGATTTTCATTAAAGCGCAGCGCATTCGAACGATTCAGCAAAAATCTTTACAACGTGTCGGCGATAATATTGCCGATGAATTCAAAGGCATCGTGAATTATGGCGTAATCGGTTTGATTCAGCTTACATTAAATAATGAATCGGTCGAGGACATGCCTGTGGATGAAGTGGAAGATTTGTTTGATAAAAAGATAGATGAAGCAAGAAATACAATGCTCGATAAAAATCACGATTATGGCGAAGCCTGGCGCGAAATGAGCCAGGAAAGTTTTGCTGATCTGATCCTGATGAAGTTATTGCGCGTAAAACAAATTCTGGCCAATGATGGCAAAACCCTTATCAGCGAAGGAATTGACGCAAATTTTATCGACATCATTAATTATTCCGTTTTTGCATTGATATTGATTAACGAAGGGAAACATACAGTTTAGCTGGTCGTTTATGGTTTGTGGTTTTTTATCACAAACAACAAATAAAATACATATGAAACTTTTAGTGAACATTAGCAGGATAATAGTCGGCATCCTTTTTATTTTTTCTGGGTTGATAAAAGCGAACGATCCGCTGGGTCTGAGTTATAAAATGGGAGAATTCTTTGATGTTTGGAATTTTCATTTGCTGGATAATTTCACCTTATTATTTGCTGTGGTCATGATCGTTTTTGAAATTGTTGCAGGCGTCGCCATTTTACTTGGCTGGCAAATGAAACTTTTCAGTTGGCTTTTATTATTGCTGATCATCTTTTTTACTTTCTTAACCGGCTACGCCTATCTATCCGGCAAAATCCATGAATGCGGTTGCTTCGGCAATTGCATTCCGTTGACCTCCGGACAATCTTTTGCCAAAGATCTGGTCTTATTATTACTCATTCTTTTTTTGTTCATCAATCAAAAAAAGATAAAACCATATTTTTCCACCCTCATTAATATTGCTGTTTTGTTTTTGGTAATTGTATTTTCTTTTTCTATTCAATGGTTTGTGCTGCAACAATTGCCGATCGTCGATTGCCTTCCATATAAAATCGGAAATAATATTATCGACAAGATGAATCCTCCCCCTGGCGCGGTTCCAGACAGCACTGCCATTTCTTTTATCTATGAAAAGAATGGGAAACAAACTGAATTTGGCGCTGATAAATTTCCCGCGGATTTTGACAGCACGTACAAATTTATCAAGCGATATGATAAATTGATAAGAAAGGGAAATGCAGAAGCAGAAATCAAAGATTTTAAATTATTTACCCAATCGGGCAATGACACCACCCTTGATATTTTGCAACAAAAAGGGTATAAACTTTTTCTTTTTGCCAAAGAAATACCGGAAACAAATCCTTCATGGAATAAAGAGCTCAGTGTAATTATTTCTATTGCAGAACAAAAAAATGTTCCTATTTATTTAATCACAGCGAATGATCAGGACGGAAAAGATTTTCTGCATAAAAATGATCTTGAGAATAATATCAGCCTGCTCACCTGTGACGCAACGGCAATAAAAACCGCAGCCAGAGCCAACCCTGTACTGTATTTATTGAAGCAAGCGAATGTTTTGAACAAATGGAGTTATGTTGATTTTGAAAATTCATTACCAGATATTAATGCATTGCCAAGTCAAAAAACAGTTCAATAAATCCATCGTATTCACAGAAACCCGTTTTCAATATGCTCAGCTATTTCGCCAAAAAATTATTTTACGGATTGTTGGTCATGCTTGGCGTAATCATAGTGGTGTTTTTTTTATTTCAGGGATTTGGCGATCCATCAAGATTAATTATCGGTCAGCGCGCTGATGCGGCAACGCAGGAAAATATTCGCAAAGAACTTTATCTTGATAAGCCGAAATGGCAACAATTTCTCTTATATCTGGATGATGTTTCTCCCGTTAGCATTTATTCTTCCGCTCAAATTGAAGAAAAAAAGATCAATGGATTATTTATCGGCAAAAAAACAAAATTGGTGTTTAAATTACCATACCTGCGTCGATCTTACCAAACAAAAAAAAATGTGTGGGATGTTCTAATGGAAGCATTACCGGGAACCATCATCCTGGCGGCTACCGCAATTTTATTCGCTACCCTTGTGGGGATTGCTCTTGGAGTGCTTGCTGCAATCAAGAAGAATACATGGATGGATACGTCCACCATTTTTGCCAGCGTTCTGGGCATCTCCGCGCCATCTTTTTTTATGGGAATTCTGATTGCTTATTTGTTTGGATTTGTTTTTAGCCATTTTACCGGCTTACACATGACGGGTAGTTTGTTCGATACAGATCCATTTGCAGGCAGACAATTACAGTTGCAAAATTTGATTTTACCTGCACTCACTTTAGGAATTCGCCCGCTGGCGATCATTGTGCAGTTGACACGTGGCGCAATGCTCGACGTAATGAACCAGGATTATATTCGCACAGCCTATGCAAAAGGATTAAGCAAGAGAGCCGTTATTTGGAAACATGCCCTGCGTAATGCTTTGAACCCTGTTATCACCGCCATTACCGGCTGGTTTGCTGAATTACTCGCAGGCGCGTTTTTTGTGGAATATATTTTTGGTTGGAAAGGAATTGGAAAAACGACCGTTGATGCATTGGAGAAATTGGATTTTCCGGTGGTGATGGGCTCCGTGCTAATTACTTCCGCATTTTTTATTTTGGTAAATATTATTGCCGACTTACTGTATGGAATTGTAGATCCGCGCGTGAGAATTCAGTAGCGGGATTTGCCATTGATTTAATATTGAACCAGTGCAGTATCGTTGCGTTGTATACCCATATTTTAATAGAACCATTTTCCAACGGCGATTCAATCATTTAATGACAACATCTTTCACCACTTTTTCTCCAAGCGCCTCATTAACACGCTCAATGATTTTTTCTTTTTGAAAAAGTAATTCCTGTTTTAAGGGAGCAACGGAAGTGTTGATGTATAATGTGCTTCCGTGGATCTGAATTTTATCCGTGTATCGCGCGATTGTTTTGCCCATTATCTTTTCCCACGCATCTTCAATTTGAAATGCCTGGATCGAGCCTTTTAATTTGCTCTGGTTTAAAAACTGTGTTACCGCCTCTGCTAATGAATATTGACCCATAAAATCAAAAGTAAATTTACATCTTCAAACTCATATACCAATTCATAGTTTTATCAATTGATAAACTACCGATAATTCAGCAAGGTGTTGTTTAATGCGGTCATCATGGGTATCGGTAATAAAGACCTGTCCATTATTTTTAATGCAAACCCAATGCAAAAGGTTTGTCATTCTTTGTTCATCTAATTTTTCAAAGACGTCATCTAGCAATAAAATTGGAGGAAATTGTTTTTCCTGTTTCAAAATCTCAAACTCCGCAAGTTTGAGTGCGAACAATAAGCTCTTTCTTTGTCCCTGCGAAGCAATGTTCTTGAATGCTTGCCCATTAAAAGAAATTTCCATGTCGTCTTTATGGATTCCGGCATTGGTTCTTTGTGAGAAGAGGTCTTTTTCTCTGGATTGCATTAACAATTCCTTCAATGAATTTTGAAACAGTTGGCTGTAATAAGAAACACCAATCGGCTCATCAATGCATGCAATATTGCTGTAAAATTCTTTAATGAATGGCAATAATCTTTGTAATAATGATGTTCGTTTTTCAAAAATATAATTTCCGGTTGTGCATAATTGTTCATCATAAACCAGCAATAAGTTTTTGTCGTAATTTCTTGTTTCAGCCAGAGATTTCAGAAAACTGTTTCGCTGTTGCAGAATGCGATTGTATTCCAAGAGATTTTGCAGGTATTTTGCGTCAAGCTGGCAAATCAATGAATCTAAAAAACGGCGTCGCTCTTCACTACCCTCAGTTATTATCTGCACATCGTCAGGCGCGATGATAATACAAGGAAATTTTCCGATGTGGTAAGAAAATTTTTCATATACTTCATCATTAACCGAAAATTCTTTCTTGCCCGTTTCTCTTAAAATACAAACCGCTTTTTGCGATTCATTATTAAGCTCGAACTCTCCATCAATGCGAAACCCCTGTGCATGATGATATACATTTTGCTGATCGGATTTTACAAAATGGCTCTTCGTAAAACACAGATAATAGATGGCATCAAGCAAATTGGTTTTGCCAACGCCATTATTGCCGCTGATGCAAACTATTCTTTCAGAAAAGCTAAAGGATTTTTGCAGATAGTTCTTAAACTGGATTAACGATATATTTTTTATTTGAAACAAGAACGCAAGGTAAAGAAACAAGTTGCAACTTGCTGGTTACAAGTTGAACATGTTTCCCCGGCAAGCCGAAACCTGCAATGGGCGAACGTTTTAAAGGAGGGCCTAATTTCTTGTGCCTTTCCCTTCTTACCCTTATCTTTGCACACTCAAAATTTAGCAAAGTGGCTTCTAAATTCTCAAAAGAAACTTATTTGTATTGGTATGAGCTAATGCAGCTCATCCGCCAGTTTGAATTGATGGCGGAAGAAAAATATAAAATGGAAGGAAAGATCCGCGGGTTTTTTCATGCCTATGTCGGGCAGGAAGCAATTGCCGCCGGATGTATGACTGCCACAAGGCAGGATGACCCTTTTATTACCGGTTATCGAGATCATGGATTGGCTTTATCAAAAGGAGTTACCGCAAACGCATGTATGGCGGAATTGTACGGTAAAGCAACCGGCGTAGCGAAAGGGAAGGGCGGAAGCATGCATTTTTTTGGAATTAAAGAAAGATTTTTTGGTGGTCATGGAATCGTGGGTGGACAAATTGGGGTTGGCGCCGGAATCGCCTTTGCAGAAAAATATAAAGGAACTGATAATGTAGTGTTGACTTTTTTTGGAGATGGCGCTGCAAGACAAGGAGTTTTACACGAAACTTTTAATCTTGCCATGCTGTGGAAATTGCCGGTAATTTTTATTTGTGAAAATAATAATTATGCAATGGGAACATCAGTGGAAAGAACATCAAACGTGGTGGATATTTACAGACTTGCTGATTCTTATGAGATGCCCGGTGATTCCGTTGATGGAATGAATGCAGAAGCTGTTCATGAAGGGGTTTCCCGCGCTGTAACCAGGGCAAGAGAAGGAGGTGGACCGACTTTACTGGAAATAAAGACTTACCGGTATAAAGGGCATTCTATTTCCGATCCACAGAAATACCGTTCAAAAGAAGAGGTGGAAGAATATAAACAGCGAGACCCGATTCAACAAGTACTCGATACCATTCTCGCAAAAAAATACGCAACCAAAGAAGAAATTGAAGCGATAGATAAACGTGTTGCTGGGACCGTTGCCGAATCAGTGAAGTTCGCGGAAGAATCGCCTTGGCCAGATGATAGCGAGGTGCTGAAAGACATTTATATGGATAAGCATTATCCGTTTATAGTGGATTAATTGAAATTGTAAATCATAAATAGAGTATGTCAGAAATTAAACATCCTGCTCATTTGGAAAAAGAAACAAATATTGTGGAGCAGGCACAGCAATACTGGGGAAAATATAGTAAGCAACTAACTTATGCTATCAGTATTCTTGTTCTCATTATTGCAGGGATCTTGGGATACAAATACCTGATCCAGGAGCCGAACGAGCAAAAAGCCACCGATGCGATGTTCCAGGCAGAACAATATTATCGTATGGATTCGGTTAGGCTCGCTTTGAACGGCGACAATATTAATTTGGGGTTTGCGAAGATCGTTTCAAAATACGGGAGCACTAAAGCAGGCAATCTGGCCAAATTTTATGCAGGCAGCTGTTATCTTAAATTAGGCGATTTTAATAATGCCGTGAAAAATCTTAAAGATTTTTCTACACCTGTTTATCAGGTTCAGGCGCGCGCTTACGGATTACTGGGTGATGCTTATTCTGAATTAAATAAAAAAGACGATGCTATCGAACAATATAAAAAGGCAGCTGGTCTTTCCGACAAAGATGATGTGTTCACACCGGAATATCTTTTTCGCGCAGGTTACTTATATGAAAGCATGGGCAAAACAAAAGAAGCAATTGAAATGTACCAGGCTTTGAAAGATAAATTCCCAGGTTCACAAAGAGGACTTGAAATTGATAAATATCTAGCGAGATTGGGCGTAACAAAATAATTTGAAAATCGGTCTGGCTTTTACATTTTCATTTTTCCTTTTATATGTCTCAAAGCAACAGCAAATTATTGAATACAACAGGCATTCTGAAAAATAAGGATGCCTGTGTCGTTATTGTGAGAACGGAATGGAACGCTGCGATCGTTGATGAATTGGAAAAAGGATGCAAAAAAAAATTAACTGAATCAGGAGTAAAAAAAATAAAGATCATCACTGTTCCCGGTGCATTTGAAATTTCTTTTGCCATCAAAAAATATTGGGAGATCAATAAGAACTCAAAAAAGACCCCTGATGCATTTATTGCATTGGGTTGTGTATTGCGCGGAGACACCCCGCATTTTGATTATGTGTGCAAGGCGGTTACAGATGGAATTGTCCAATTGAATTTATTATTACCCGTTCCTTCAATTTTTGGTGTGCTCACTGTAGATAATCAACAGCAGGCTGATGAAAGAATTGGCGGCAAACACGGACATAAAGGTGAAGAAGCAGCCGTCACTGCTTTAAAGATGGTGGCATTATTAAAATCGTTTAAATAATTTAATGCTTCTCAAAACCTTCTTTTTACTCTATTTCTATTTTTTTCTGCAATCCTGTAATGAACCAGCGCAAAATAGAACAGCAATTTCAGTACAAGACAGAGATTCTGCATTTGTATTGCAGGCTGATCGGATAGCTGATTCGTTGGTTCAGGAAAAAGTATTGGACACATTGTCAGGATTACCAGAGATTAAAATCTTGCAAAAAAGAATTGATTCAATGTCTAATCATAAATATCGAATTTCATTTATAATAGATACGCTGATAGAAGATCAATACATGATAAGAGCCGGATATAATGGTGATCTGAGATTTGAAAATTACTTTAATTTTAGTGTTAATTCAGAAACGCTTGAAATTAGGATTGAAGATTATCAAACTGATGGTTTAATAAAGCTGTCTGATTATAGAAGAATAAAAAAATGAATTAAAATTAATGAACGTTCAACTCTTCATACCTTGTTTTGTTGATCAGCTTTATCCACAAACTGCTTTTAATATGATTAAGGTTTTGGAAAAAGTTGGCTGTTCGGTCAAGTACAATGCTGATCAAACTTGTTGCGGACAACCGGCTTTCAACGCAGGTTTTTGGAAAGAAGCGAAAGATGTCTGTACCAAATTTATTAAGGATTTTTCCGGGAGCGATTATATTGTCGCGCCAAGCGCATCCTGCGTTGGCTTTGTAAGAAATTATTATCAGAAATTATTTGACAATTCTTCTTTGCATAACGAGGTGAAAGAATTACAGGGCCGCGTTTATGAGTTTTCAGAATTTTTGGTTAACGTGTTAAAGGTTGAAAATGTAGGAGCGCAACTTTATGGTAAAGCAACATATCACGACTCCTGCGCGGGTCTGCGCGAATGCAAAATAAAACTGGAACCCAGAAAACTATTATCCAATGTAAAAGGTCTGGAATTGATTGAAATGAATGATGTGGAGACCTGTTGTGGCTTTGGTGGAACTTTTGCTGTAAAATTCGAATCTATTTCCATTGCGATGGCAGATCAAAAAGCAAATAATGCCTTGAAAACCGGCGCTGATTTCATTATCTCCACAGATTTATCCTGCCTCATGCACATTGATGGATTCATCCGTAAAAAGGAATATGCCATTCAAACGATGCACATTGCGGATGTGTTAGCCAATTTTTATTGATGAGATCTTCTAAATAAAAAACCATCTGCAATGCAAAAGCATACAGATGGTTGAACCCTTAAAACAACCTGTCGCAAAAGTTGAATGAGTTTGGAAATAGATTCCTGTCATTATATACGGTGAAAAATGGTGAAGGGATGGTTCTAATAAATTTTTTTTATTACAAGCCAGAATAATAATCATACCCTCTTTCAAACCAATAATCGGCAGGGCGATCATTACTAAAAAAAATGGTGCCTATCCGTTTAATACTTTTTATTCCGTATTTGACTGGAATGATCAGTCGTAATGGATAGCCCTGGTTCATTGGCAAAGGCTGGCGGTTCATTTCATAGCACAATAATGTTTGTGGATGAATAGCGCTGGGCATATCAATACCAACATAATATTCTTCATCGGGCGTGCTCATGCCCACATACCTAAGGTTCGCTTCATTTTCAAGATGGTAATACTTGATAAAATCGGCAAATTTTACGCCTCCCCACCAGGTGATCTGATTCCAGCCCTCGATACATTTAAAATTGAAAATGATCTCAGTTTTTGGAAGTTTTTTTATATCGTCTAAAGTGAAGAAAAGAGTATCACCATTTGTTTTAACTACCTGTAATTTCCATTTTGCCGGATCAAAATCATTTCCCATTCCGACATTGCCATTCACGCGCACTTTTCTTGCAGCTTCAGTAACGGGATATGTCTTTGCAAGATGAGTTGAACTTAAGGTTTTATTGAAAATTTTCTCGTTCGCATTAAGGATGGTTCGCAGCGGTTGCTGTATACCACCCTGAATGCCATGATCGAGCGGTTGGACCCATAGCCATTTCCACGACTCGATCCCAACTCCGATAAGAATAAAGAAGAAGAAAAAAGAAATGAAAGTCTTCTTTCTTATTATTTCTTCAACAGAAAGCTTTGCATTTTTTACGAATAATGTTTTTAAGAAGATCATGCAGAGATTTTTTCGTTATCATCTTTTACAACTTCAAATCCGGTAACCACACTTCTGAAATTATTCCAGCCCGCAAGGATCACCTGGACAATATGAATCACAAAAAACAATGAATAGCCGATGGTTAAAGCGAAATGTAAAATGCGCGCAAATGCGTAACCTCCCATTAATTCACAAAGCCACCAAAACTGAACAGGTTTGTAAATGGCCAGTCCGGTAAGCACCGAACCCAATCCCATTACAATTATTGAGGTGTAAGCGATTTTTTGTGCTGCATTATATTTTTTTTGCGGCGGCGCAGTTTTGCGAAGATGCAGATCGTGCAAAACAACCAACCAAGCTTCTTTGAAAGAATGTTTATTGGGAACCAGTTCTCTCCATTCACCGGAAAAAATGGTGTACAGAACGTATAATAATCCATTTAGAAAAAAAATCCACATAAAGACAAAATGAAACGACATGCCTTCTGCGAGTTTGTAATTGAGATGGAGTGCATCGTAAAAGGATTGGGGAAAGAATTTTAAAATGGTAGTGTTTCCCCAGCCAAGTTTGTACACATCATTTGCCCAATAAATAAGCAGTCCACTCCAGGTCATCACTATTAAAATTGGGAAATTTATCCAGTGAAACCAACGCATCGCAAGCGAATGTTTTTTCACTATTTTTTTCATGATTGATTAATGTGAAAGTGTTTGAATGAATCCGAATATTAATGCCGCCTCATCGATAACGCCACACTAATTTACAAAATATAGAAATAAAAAAGCCGGTAATAAATACCGGCTGTGGCTTTGCAATCTTCTTATCTGAAGATTTAGCTTTTCGGAAGTAAAACATGATCAATTACATGGATCACCCCATTGCTTTGATAAACATTTTTAATTGTCACAGTGGCCGTTCCGCCATTCTCATCTTTCAGCATAATTTTATTTCCTTTCATCATCGCCCATAATTTGCCTCCGGCAACAGTTTTTAGTTCAGCCGTTCCATTTCCTGCCTTTATTAATGCAGCAAGCTCTTTGGAATCCAATTTTCCGGCAACGACATGATAAGTAAGAATACCGCTGAGTTTTGCTTTATTTTCAGGTTTGAGTAAAGTCTCAACTGTTCCTTTTGGCAACATATCAAATGCTTCGTTTGTTGGTGCGAATACGGTAAACGGACCAGGTGTTTCTAATGTTTCAACCAAACCTGCAGCTTTTACAGCAGCAACCAAGGTTGTGTGATCTTTTGAATTAACGGCATTTTCAATGATGTTTTTCGATGGATACATAGGAGCGCCGCCCACGTCAACTGTGCTTTCCATTTTTTGAGCGAATGATGTGTTCAGCATGAATGCTGATACAACTAGAAATACAAGAGATTTTAAGTGTTTCATGATGCTTTTTTATGATTTTTTTGTTTTAAATAGAAGTTATTACATGTAATCAACATCAACACATACGAGGACAGATTCTATGTTGGATTTTTAAAACAAAAAATTTTTTTGGTGTTCATGAATTGATAAAGAAATTTACAGCGGCTAAGATCGAATTTCTTAAATCTAAATTATTATCCATGTCACATTGGCTAGTTAAATCAGAACCGGCTACGTATAGTTGGGAGCAATTGCAAAAAGATAAACAAACAACATGGGACGGCGTACGCAACTATGCAGCGCGAATACACTTAAAAGCTATGAAAAAAGGAGATGAAGTATTTTTCTATCACAGCAATGAAGGAACGAGTATCGTTGGCATTGCAAAAGTTTCCAAAGAATTTTTCCAGGACCCAACGACTGAAGATGAAGCCTGGGTTGCTGTTGAATTAAAGCCTTTTAAAAAATTAAAAAACCCTGTTTCATTGGAAATAATAAAAAAAGATAAGCGTCTTGCTAACATGGCGTTGGTAAGGATCGGAAGGTTATCTGTTCAACCGGTGAGCGATGAAGAATGGGAAATAATCTTAAAGATGGCAGGAGAGAAATAAGTGCGGTAATGTGATAATGGCGAAATTGCTGTTGCCGCTGGCCGCTAAAGAACAAATAAAATCCGATAACTTTCATCCCGATGGTTGCCTCTTTCGCTACAACGTTGAGCGCACGCAATTTTATTTTTTTCTTCTCCTTAACTTTTTGCGTGGGTTACTTTATCTATGTTCGAAGCATTAATATCAAATTCACCGCTGCATATGCAATCCTGATTTTTCTGCATCTCAGTTAATAACAAATAAAAAGTATAGTCATGAAAACCTCAAACATGATAACGCTATCCGCGTTGGTGATAAGCTTTTGTCTTTCCTGCAATCATGGATCTAAGAACAATATCGAAAATGAAAAGTCTCCGAATAGTATGGCAAATAAATCTGAAGAATCATATGCTCTGTCAGATTCAACCGTTGCAGGCAATCCAAAGGATGAACAAGATCAAGACAACTCCTCACGCGGAAAAAAAATGACTGCAGATAAAGCCCCTCAAAAAACGGATTGGGATAAGAAAATTATCAAGACCGCCAATTTGAATGTGGAAGTTAAAAATTATGCCTCTTTTAATGACCGGATACATAAAAAAATTAAAGAATTCGGAGGTTACATCTCCCAGGAAGAACAAAATGAATCTGATTACAAAATGGAGAATGCGCTATCTATAAAAGTTCCTGTTGATCGGTTTGACAATGCAATGGCTGAGCTTATCACCAATAATGAAAAGGTAATGGAGAAAAAAATTAATTCAGACGATGTGACAACAGAGATAGTTGACATGAAATCAAGGA
>JAJPKJ010000072.1 GCA_021323755.1 Chitinophagales bacterium
AAGAAGGGAAGATTATCAATTTCAACAATTATGCTGAAACACAGTTCGGTTTTACAAAAGATGAAGTAATGGGCAAAACCGTTGACATACTTGTTCCATCAAACGTTTATAGAATGCATCACAAACATAGAGAAGATTTTTATAAACATCCTGAGCCGCGGCGAATGGGGGAAGGCAGAGATCTTTTTGCACAACGTAAAGACGGAACTGAATTTCCGGTTGAAATTAGTTTAAGCAATTATGATATTAATGGCGAAATATTTGTCATTGCCTTTGTGATAGACATTTCTGTTCGAAAGAAAAGTGAAGCGCTCGTACTTGAACAAAAAGACGAACTTGAAAGAGTTACTGTTGAAGTAAAAAAATTAAATGGCGAGCTCGAACAAAAAGTGGATTACCGTACAAGGATGTTGCGCGAAACATTATCGGAACTTGAAAAATCAAAAGAGGAATTAAATCAGGCGCTGGAAAAAGAAAAAGAACTGAACGAACTTAAGTCAAGGTTCGTCACCACTGCTTCGCATGAATTCCGTACACCACTCAGCACAATTCTTTCTTCATCATTCCTTTTGGAAAAATACAATGATATCAATGAGCCTGCCAAAAGAGAAAAGCATATTGAGCGGATCAAAGCAGCCGTTGGGGATATGAAGGAAATTCTCGAAGATTTTCTTTCTCTGGGCAAGCTGGAAGAAGGTATTTTGAAAGCGGATATGCAGGCTATTCCTCCCGGAGAACTGCTAAATGAAATCTCAAAAATCATCGCTGATTTGAAGTTAATGCTCAAGCAAGGCCAAAAATTAAAATTTGAAGAGAAGATCAGCGATGAAGTTTTTGTTGATAGGCAATTATTGAAGCATATCTTGATCAATCTTATCAATAACGCAATAAAATTTAGCGGGGAAAATGGAACGATCTCCGTACGATATGAAACATCAGGTGAGGGGTTAATGATTACTGTGAAAGACAATGGCATTGGTATTTCCGAAGAAGATCAGCAGCATTTGTTTGAACGATTCTTTCGAGCAAAAAACGCAACCAATATACAAGGAACCGGACTAGGACTGCATATAGTAGCAAAATACCTAGAACTAATGAATGGGAATATTACCTTGGAAAGCAAATTGAACGAAGGCTCTTTGTTTACGATTACTATACCTCAAAAAAATTAAAATGAAAAAAATCTTAGTGATTGAAGACAATACAGACGTAAGAGAAAATATCGTTGAAATTCTCGAGCTTTCCGAATACACCGTTTTGCAGGCTCCCGATGGCAAAGCCGGTGTTGAACTGGCAATTAAAGAAAGCCCCGATTTGATCATCTGTGACATCATGATGCCTGTTTTGGATGGTTATGGCGTCCTTCATTTATTAAATAAACATAAAGAAACCTATGGTGTGCCTTTTATTTTTCTCACAGCAAAATCAGAAAAGTCTGATTTCAGAAAAGGGATGGAACTCGGGGCTGACGATTACATCACAAAACCATTCGATGGAATTGAATTATTAAATGCGGTGGAAATAAGATTAAAGAAAACAGAATTGCTCAGAAAAGCTTCAGGCGAAGCAAGCGATAAGATTAAGGAGTTTATCAGCTCGGCAAAACAATCCGCAAGCATTTCACTTGTTTCGGATGAAAGAGAAGTCTACGATTTCAGGAAAAAGCAAATGGTGTACACAGAAGGACAAAAACCCAAAGCAGTGTACCATGTCATCAGCGGCAAAATAAAAATTTACAAGTCAAGCAAAGAAGGAAAAGAACTGATCACAGACATTAAAAGCGCTGGAGATTTCTTCGGTTATACCTACATATTGGAGGAAACCAATTATGCAGAAACTGCACAGGTACTTGAAGATGCACAATTGATGCTCATTCCAAGAGAAGATTTTCTAACGCTTGTAACAAATGATCAGCAGATTTCAAAACAGTTCATTAAAATCATAACCAAGAACATTCTGGAAAAAGAGGAGAGTCTTGTAAATCTTGCCTATAATTCATTGCGCAGAAAAGTAGCTTACGGTTTGGTACAAGTGCTGGACAAATATAAAATCGAGCATACAAAAAACATAATCCCTGAATTGTCAAGAGAGAACCTGGCCCAGATAACAGGCGTAGCCACCGAATCACTCATCAGAACACTGGCAGACTTTAAATCAGAAAAATTAATTGAAATTGAACCCGGGAAAATTATCATTGTTAATGAAAAAAAACTAAGAGACCTTCCCTATTGACTTTCTTACTCACGCATTACATCAAAAAATCTGCTGATAAAAATCATATCCGTCTGTGTGGATGATCATATCCATTGAAATGAAAAACCCGGATTTTCGTATCATGCATACTGACATTTCCAGAAGGCTTATTGAGAAATACAATATTGCCGTTCCGAGATACACCAGCTATCCAACAGTTCCGTTTTGGGAAGATGATTTGGATAAAATTGAATGGAAGGAAAATTTCAAAAAACAATTCAACCTGAATAATAAAAATAGGGGCATTAGCCTTTATATACACCTTCCTTTTTGCGAATCGCTCTGCACCTATTGCGGATGCAATAAAAAGATAACAAAAGACCATCGTCAGGAAGACAAGTACCTGGATGCGGTGATCGGCGAATGGAAATTGTATCTGGCTCTCATGCCGGAAAAACCACTCATAAGAGAGCTTCATCTTGGTGGCGGCACGCCAACTTTTTTTTCTCCAAAAAATCTGGAACGACTATTAAAGACAATCTATGCGGATTCGATCATAGATCCAGAACACGAATTTAGTGTGGAAGGCCATCCCAATAATACGACGAGCGAACATCTGCAAACCTTAGCGGATTTGGGTTTTAAAAGGATCAGTTATGGGGTTCAGGATAATGACCCTGAAGTGCAGCGCATCATAAATCGGGTTCAGCCACTGGAAAATGTTAAAAATGCCACGCGGTTGGCAAGAGCAAAAGGATTCAGATCTGTTAATTTCGATTTGATTTATGGTTTGCCAAGACAAACATTGCAGAGCATGGAAAAAACCATACACCAAACACTGGAACTAAAACCTGACCGCATCGCATTTTACAGTTATGCGCATGTGCCCTGGACTAGTCGCGGACAAAGATTATTCAATGAAAAGGATCTGCCTGCTGCTGATTTAAAAATGCAATTGTATCTGTTGGCAAAGAAGATTTTTACAGACAATGGTTACATTGATATTGGCATGGATCATTTTGCATTGGCTTCAGATGATCTATACAAAGCGAAAATAAATGGATCGCTGCATCGAAACTTTATGGGCTACACCACCCAGCAAACTTCGATGTTACTTGGCCTGGGAGTATCGGCTATAAGCGATACCGGGACCGCATTTGCACAAAATCACAAGACCCTTCATGACTATTATGACAGCATCGCTCACCATGAAATTGCGGTTACCAAAGGATTTTTTTTGAGCGAAGAAGACATTTCTTTCAAACATTATATTCTTGACATCAGTTGCACTGGAAATACAAAATTCAACGAGGAAGATGTATTTGCCTTAAATCAATTCACTTTTAAAGAACTGAAAAAAATGGAGATCGATGGCTTGGTGAAATGGAACAAAAAAATGGTGAGTGTAACAGATGTCGGTCGTCATTTTATAAGGAATATCTGCAGCGCCTTTGACTTGCACATGTTAAGAAATACCGGATCATTTACAAAACCAATATATAGTAAGTCTGTTTAGACCGGAATTCATTTTTTCAATTTGGTGTCCACGATACAGTGATAAACTGTTTTCTTCGCTGCATCAACTTTGGGGCTCAGATAAGGTATTCCCAATCCCATACCGCGAACGATTAGCATACACGCCATTACCATCATGACATACGGATAGGCCTTCCTTACTCTTTGGCGGATGTCCATGGTAATGAAATTTCCAAAAAAAGCAATGCTCCACATTACTGGCAATGTGCCCAGACCAAAAAACGCCATGAATAAAGCCCCTTTAAAGACATCACCTGTAGCTGTGGCGCCTGCCGTTGCCATGTATACAAATCCACAAGGCAGTAATCCATTTAATAAACCGATTGAAAATAAAGATGAATAATTCCGCTGAGAAAAAAGTCTTCCCAATCTTTCACGCAGCCTTCTCAACTGAATCAGCAGAAAATCGTTGCTTTTGAAAATGGTGATCTTTTTTGGCATGGTGATGAATACGATAATTAAAATACCAAGAATGATTGAAAGCCATTGCTGGTAACCAAAGAAAGCAACCGTTTTTCCAATACTGCCAAATACAAGTCCGAAAGCAGAATAGGTAACAATTCTGCCTAAATTATACAAAAATGCCCCTGAGAATTTTCCCCAATAACTATCCTTTCTGAGTGGTAATGATAATGCCAATGGCCCACACATGCCTATGCAATGAAAGCTTCCAATGAAGCCCATAGCAATGGCGGTTAATAAGACAGGCATCATATCAAATAATTATTCTTTTTTCAAAATAATAGGTGATGCCGTCGACTTTCCAGAAGATATGCAATTCATTAAGTCCTCTATTGGCTGGCGTAATTGGCATCTTTAATAAAGTATCCTGCAGCGAGATAATTTGATTTACGTCTTTGTTTTCATCAGCAGGGCAATATAGTTCTGCCGTGCCAGTAATTTTCTTTCCTGAGAAGTCTTTTGGGAATTTTATCAATATCTGGTCGCTCTTTATTTCGTACCGGATATTTTCAGACAATGCATCCGCACGTTTTGTTTCATCTATCTGCTGCTGAAATTTTAATTCTTTCCCGTAATAATCTGTTGTTACCAGATCCATTTTTTGTGAAGATGATTTAAAGACCAGGAACAATATTCCTGCTACAAAAATTATGTAAACAACCAGTATCCGATATCCCCAGTTCATAAAAAAATGTTTTGTTAGTTATAAATCTCAGGTCCAATAAAATTGGCAGTGAATGTCTTTATCTTTTTATTCTTTTCATACATGCCGATCTTCAGTTCGGTCTTCCATCCTTTTATATCATTGCGGTTGAGCTTTACAAAGAATTGCAGGTGAGAATAATCTTCCTTCTTTACCATCATATTGCTGTTTCCAATGTATTCGATCTCGCCTTTGATATTTTCCAATCGTAAAGTAAATGGAATGTCTTTGTGTGTTTTATTGGTCAGCTTTAGGTTGTATAGGTTGCTGATCCTCCCATCCGACAAAGAAGTATAGGTCATGCCTGCTGTTCGCATCAACCTTGCATCCAGGTCAGTTCGGCTTATTAATAAGAAACCAAGAAGAGATAATAACAATGAAAGAACAGCAATATATCCTTTTATCCTCGTTGTAAGTCTTAGTCGCACCCCCTTGGTTATACTGTTCTCTGATGCATATCTTATTAATCCGGCAGGTTTGTGAATACTCGTCATGATAGCATCGCAGGCATCGATACATGCCGTACAATTGATGCATTCCAGTTGTGTGCCATTTCTTATATCAATTCCTGTTGGGCAAACTCTGACACAAGCCATGCAATCAATGCAATCACCCTGTGTAGCATATGCTTCAAATTTTGCAGCTAAATCTTTACAGCCCCCATTGCCTTTACAATCGGTGCATTTGCAATCATCATCATTTTGAGCTGTTTTTTTTGATTGTTTGGCAAGCTTTCCTCTTGGCTCCCCACGTTTATGATCATATGCAACTACGATAGAATTTTTATCGAGCAGCACTCCCTGCAATCTTCCATATGGACACACCACCAGGCAGGCCTGTTCTCTAAACCACCAATACACAAAGAAAAATACGGAAGTAAATACGAGAAGTGAAACCAGTGTGGCAATATGCGCTCCTGGGTTCTTGACATATCCCAGGACCTGATCCATGCTAATAAGATAGGCCAAAAAGAAATTGGCAATCACGAACGATATCAAAAAAAATATAGTGAACTTGAAAACTCTTTTTATGATTTTTTTCCGATCCCAAGGCTGTGCTCTTAGTTTTTTTTGCTGAGCTGCATCACCATCTATCCAGTATTCGATTTTGCGAAAAACCATTTCCATGAAAATAGTTTGAGGACAGGCCCATCCGCAAAAAATACGGCCAAACACTACCGTGAACAAGATAATAAATACAACAAAAGTAAGCATGGCAATGCCAAAAATGAAGAAATCCTGCGGCCAAAAAATCATTCCAAAAATGATGAACTTACGATCCAGTATATTCAGCATGAACAAAGGCTCATCATTGACTTTTATGAAGGGAAGTGTAAAAAAAACGAATAGATAAAAAATACTGAACCAGGTACGCAGATTATAAAGCCTGCCCTGAGGTTTTTTTGGATTAATATAATTCCTTCGCCCTTCCTTTGAAATGGTGGCAACAGAATCCCGGTAGGTCCCTTTTTTATCCAGAGCAATAACATCTCCCATAATATAATTTTCTTGAGGTACTAATTTTTGAAATCTTCTTTGTTCAGATCTTTTCTGTTGTCGATCATTGCCGTTTTCGTATTTGCTGAAGAACCTGGTTTAACCAATTTGGAAGAATCTCCCACTGCAGATGCTGAAGTTGAATCTTTATAAAGGTCTCCCTGTGGTGCTTTCGCATTGGGAGGATTGGTTCCGTGCAATGATTTTACATAGTTGGCGAGATAACTCATTTCTTTCGGACTATAAACGCTCGCCCATGCCTGCATCCCTTTATCTGAGTAACCAAATTTGATGGTGCGATAGATATCATTTAATGAGCCTTTATGCAACCAGTAATCGTCGGTAAGATTGGGTCCTGCTCCCCCCTCTCCCGATTTGCCGTGGCAAGCCCAACATACATTGCCAAAAATCTCTTTCCCTTTTGCGATCCCTGCCGCGTCGGCCACAGGGACATTATTCTCATCAATCTGGTCCTTATTTTTAGCTTCATAGATCTGTTTTTCAATTCTGGCCTTTTCCATTTCAGCGGCATATTCCTGCGTAGGATTCTTACCAGTTCCCAATACATGAAAATTCAAAAGATAGATTATTGCAACAACAATGGTGATGTAAAATCCATATTTCCACCAGGGCGGTAAGGCATTATCCAATTCCTGAATACCATCGTAATTATGATCTAATAAATAATCGGACTCTCTTTCAAGAGGAACTGCCCTGGTCAGTATCTTTTTATCTATTTTCGACCACCACAATTTCAACCTCGATACCCGGGGAGCAGCTCCTATTTCCTGTTCCAGTTCCTTATATACATTTCGGATACTGAAATAAAGAAAGAAGATGGCAATTACTTCAACAAAAATCACTGCAGTAAAAAAATAAAATGCGGTTGGAGACAGTCCGCCATAATTTGAAATTACTTTTGTCGCTTCTGCAGTAGTACTGCTTTGTGCAGATGAATTTTGTGATGCTAATAACAGCGCTATTACTATGATCGTCCCCGCAACTTTAGTAGCCTCTTTTCCTTTTTTTAGTAATTGTCTGCTCAACACCAGCAACACCTGTCCAAGCCCCCAAATTACAAAGGCAAGAACAAGCATTGCTAAGAGCAGCAGCATTTCTAATAGATTATTGCCTGATGTAACCGTCTTCTCTGCAGACGCTGTATCGCTTTGTGCCATTGTCGTTAATACAATCAATAGTACAATTGAGCAAAGAATAAATTTTTTCTTTATTGAATTAATGAGATTCATACTGATTTGATTTATAATGATGAGTTAGTTGGTTCGTCATTATGAAGGGGAATGTTCGATAATTCCACTACCCTTTCTTTGGCCATTTTTTTTACAAAAACCAAGAGCACAACAAAAAAAAGAAAGAAAATGAACAACGATATAAGGGGATATATATCCGCATTCTTCATTGTTTCGGCATATTGCTTTATGAATTTGAACATGATTTATCTATTTATGGTTGCGGTTTTATTTTTTCCAATATCGACTCCCAGGCGTTGTATGTAAGCGATCAGGGCAATCACCTCTTTTTTGGGTGACACACGAATGCTGTCATTTAACAGGTTATCCGAAATTTGTTTTGCCTGATCATTCAAATCATCCAATGCCCGGTTTTCATACCCCTTTTCATAAGGCACGCCTAATTTTCTCATCGCATTGATTTTCGCAGCCATCGTAGAAACATCAAGATCCTGCTCAAGCATGAAAGAATAAGAAGGCATGATTGACCCCTCACTCATCGAAGAGGGCTCGCGAAAATGACGGAAATGCCATCCATTGGTTTTTTTAAGATTGCCGGTTCCTTCTCTTGCCAAATCAGGGCCGATGCGTTTGCTTCCCCATTGGAAAGGATGATCATAGACGAATTCCCCTGCTTTGGAATATTCACCATAACGTTCTGTTTCGCTTCTGAAAGGACGAATCATTTGAGAATGGCAGGTATAACATCCTTCGCGAACATAAATATCGCGCCCTTCCAGTTCCAGTGGCGTGTATGGTTTTACACTGCTGATGGTTGGAATATTTGATTTGATCAAAAATGTCGGCACCAATTCAATAATGCCGCCAATCAGGATCACCACAAGGCTAATGATCATAAATTTTACCGGACGCCTTTCAATCCAGCGATGCCAGTGTTCTCCCGGATGTTTCACGTAATTCTTTTCCAGCGGTGCGGCTTCTGCTTCCTCGTTGGGAACTAATTTTCCTGCTTTCGCCGTCTTGTAAATATTATATACCATGAATATTACACCGACCAAATACAATGTGCCGCCCAATGAGCGCATGGCATAAAATGGTTTCATGTAGGTGACCGTTTCAAGAAAGGTATATTTCAACTGACCTGATTCAGTAAATTGTTTCCACATGGAACTTTCCTGAAACCCTGCCCAGTACATCGGTATCGCATAAAACAAAATCCCCAGTGTTCCTAACCAGAAATGGACATTCGCCAATTTCTTTGAATACAAATCCGTTTTATAAATGCGGGGAATAAGCCAGTATAACACACCAAATGTCAGCATGCCATTCCAGCCTAAAGCGCCAATATGAACGTGTGCAATAATCCAATCTGTGTAATGACTAATCGCGCTCACACTTTTTAATGAAAGCATCGGTCCCTCGAATGTTGCCATACCATAAGCAGTTACGGCCACCACCATGAATTTTAGGATCACATCATCTCTTACTCTGTCCCAGGCACCACGCAGCGTCAGTAATCCATTGATCATGCCCCCCCAACTTGGAAAAATGAGCATGAATGAAAAAACAATTCCCAATGATTGAGCCCAGTTAGGCAGCGCAGTATATAACAAATGATGCGGCCCGGCCCAGATGTATAAAAAGATCAGGGCCCAAAAATGAATGATAGAAAGACGATAAGAATATATCGGGCGGTTAGCAGCTTTGGGAAGAAAATAATACATCAATCCCAAGTATGGTGTGGTCAGAAAAAAAGCTACGGCATTATGACCGTACCACCATTGCACCAATGCATCCTGAACACCGGAATAAATGCTGTAACTCTTTAGCCATGTATAGGGCAATTCACCAGAACGTACGATGTGCAGGACGGCTACGGTAACAAATGTTGCTATATAGAACCAGATGGCAACGTACAAATGTTTTTCTCTTCTCTTGATGATCGTTCCGAACATATTCCATCCAAAAACAACCCAAATGATGGTAATTGCAATATCGATTGGCCAAATCAATTCGGCATATTCTGCTCCCTGCGAAAGTCCAAGAGGAAGGGTAATAGCAGCGCCAACAATGATCAACTGCCAACCCCAGAAATGAATCTTACTTAATGTATCACTGAACATTCTTGCCTTGCAAAGACGTTGCAAAGAATAATATACACCCATAAAAATACCATTGCCTACAAAGGCAAAAATCACGGCATTGGTATGCAATGGGCGTAATCTTCCAAAAGATCCATATTGGGTAATGTTCAGAGAAGGAAAAACCAATTGCAAGGCCACGAACAATCCGGCGAGCATACCAACGACTCCCCAAACAATAGTAGCCACTGCAAAATTTTTTACTATTCTGTTGTCGTAATAGAATTTTTCTACCTGCATTTTTTTATTATTTGATTTTGGTTAAAGTTTTAGAAGCAGAAGCAGTATCTGAAGGCTCCGTGTCATCAAACAACATTCTTATGGAAGGTGTATAATCATCGTCAAATTGACCTGATCTTACGCTGATTAAAAAGGCAACTAAAAATCCGCCGGCTACAAGTATGCTAACACAGATCAAAAGAAAAAATACACTCATTAATTTTGTTTTTAATCGGATTTAAAAGTAGCAGAAGAATTTTTTTTTGATAATGATGTGCATCAAATAAAAAGCTGATTGTAATCAGCCGAAATTATAAGCCTTTGAAACGTGCACTGGCAGATGATAATACTGACACGAGTAATACAATACTGATGCTGCTTGCAGGCATCAGTATTGCGGCTACCATGGGTGAAAGAATTCCCTGCACCGCAAATGACAGCCCAACCACATTGTACAGGATCGATAAGACAAAACTTGCAGTAACAATTTTCTTACCTGATTTTGCAAATGCCAGGAATTTGTCTAAGAGCCGGACATTTTTTCCATCCAATATAGCATCACAGGCAGGGGAAAATCGCGATGTATTATCACTCACGGCAACACCAACATTACTTTGCATCAAAGCGCCTGCATCGTTCAAACCATCACCAAGCATCAATACATTTTTATGATCTTGTTGAAGCTTTGCAATAAAATCTAGTTTTTGTTGTGGCGACTGTTCGAATTTTAAATTGGCAGAATCGCCAAATATTTTTCTGAGGTTTCCATTTTCTGAATCATTGTCTCCGGACAGAACCTGCAGTTCGAAATTATTTTTTTGAAGCGCCTTTACTAATTGCTTTAATCCGTCCCGATATTGATTGGTCACATTAAATTTTCCCATGTACACGTTGTTCATCAGCACGTTTACCTGGGAGCCATTGCCGAACGGAGCCGAGCCGGGATTCGATTGATTGATAAAACCGGACGACCCCAATTTGATATTCAGATTGTTTGCGCGCGCCTCCAGGCCCTTGCCGGCATATTCCTTGAATTCCTCAACCGCAATGTCATTTTGCCCATCAATCAATATGGATGAAGCGACCATTTTACTTAACGGATGCGACGATTGCTTGACAACACTTTTTACAGCGATCAATTCACGCTCGGTAAGCGGGGTACCCTCGTAGCTCATATTCGACATATTATGTTGGGTGAGGGTTCCTGTTTTATCAAAAACAATGGTGTCAATTTTTGATAATGATTCAATAACGTTCGCATTTTTCAAGTACATTTTATTTTTTCCAAAAATGCGGAGCATGTTCCCATAAGTGAATGTGGCGGAAAGTAAGAGCGAGCACGGGCAGGCAATAATTAAAACGGAGGAGACAGCCGGCAATATTTTTGCCGGATTCTCAATCCACCAAAATATTAAGGTTGCAGCGGCAACAGTGAATAATGCCAAAGTAAAATACCTGCTCCATGGATGAATGAAAGATTTATCTTCATTCTTTTTTTGATGAAAAATATCGTTATTCCAAAGCTGTGTAATATAATTCTGTGAAACTTCACCGGCAACCTGTAGTTGTATTGCCCTACCCATTTGCTTGCCGCCAGCGTAAATGAGATCTCCGTTTTTTTTATGGACAGGCGTATTTTCACCGCTGACAAAACTGTAATCAACATTTGCATTACCACCGATCAAAATGGCATCGGCAGGGATCATTTCCTCATTTCGTATTACTATCGTATCCCCTTTTTTTAATTGGGTAACAGGAATGTTTTTTTCCGTCCCGTTATTGGTGACTGTAACACCAAGGGGGAAATAAGAACGGTAATTGCGATCAAAAGAAAATGAATCATACGTTTTATCCTGAAACCATCTCCCAATCAGCATAAAAAAAACAATGCCCGCTCCCGAATCTAAATAACCTGCCCCATGACCGCTAATGATCTCAACATAACTTCTGGCATAAGTGACCAATATGGCTATTGCAATCGGTGCGTCTATATTCAGATATTTTTGTTGCAAACCCTTCCATGCGGAAATAAAAAACCCGGATGCGCTGAAAAATAGAACAGGCAGCGACAAAACAAGATTTAACCAGGTAAAAGTTTCTTTTAATCCTGCTTGCTCAATCTTCCCTGAAGAAAAATATTCAGGAAAACTGAGCATCATAATATTTGCAAAACAAAATCCCGCAACCCCGATCTTATAAATACGCTGATGATTGAAATTTGATTTTTTTTGAGTGGTAGTGCTTTCCAGATTGATATTCGGTTCATAGCCAATGAATGAAAGCAGCTCCACCACCTTACGTAAAGAAATCTTTTGCGGATCGAAAATGATAAATACTTCTCTACGCTGAAAATTGGTTTGCGATTTAATGATACCCGGATCAATCCGATGCAGATTCTCCAGTAAGTAAACGCATGAGGAGCAATGCATCTGCGGCAGCGAAAAAGTGACGTTGACCTGCGAATCGCTATTGAATTGCACCAACTTTGCCATTATGGAGACATCATCGAGATAAGCAAAACGCGCGCTGATAAATTTGCCCTTTGTTTTGATCCCAGGAGCTTTGTCGAATTCATAATAGATACAGAGATCATTTTCATTCAATAATAAGTAGACTTGTTTGCAACTTTCACAGCAAAAATATTTCTCATCAACGCTTATATTGTCATCGTTACAAACTTCGCCACAATGAAAACACTTTATTCTTTCGTTCGCGGATTTTGTTTTTATCATTGCGCTTGCTTAAAATTAATTACTGGCAACTTTTTTTGAGCAGGTGCTTAATCCTATGATACTGTAAAGCGGACAAAACGATACGGATGCAGTGAGAAACGGCACTATTGCCAAAAGGCCCCACCAGCTTTTATAGTGAATACCCATTACGGCAATTGCTATTGTTAGCATAAAGCGAATGAATTGATCTGCGGTCCCAACATTACTTTTCATAAATTATTATTTTATTTTGGTTTATAGCGGATCGTTTTTCCTTCCTCGCAAATAACCTGTAGGCTCTTCAGGCATGATCCATTTTTTAAAATCATTCTTATCGTTCACCATTCTTTTGGTTTTTCTTTCTCCCTCTCTACTCATGATATCATTTATGAGAAGATCAATTTTTCTATGCGATAATTTCGGCATTTCTCTATAGCCAATTTGTTTATGTATGATCATACAATGGCTTTTAAAAAATTTTCAAATTATTTTGCTAATTGAAATGGCTGCTTATTTGCTTTCCTTCTTCATTAGCCTCATCCAGGGACCATTCATTTGTTAGGGTAGTTTCTACCCAAACATTCCCTGATTTTCTAAACACGCGGGCTGTTAATCCCAATATTTTTTCAAGTTCTTTTTCCACTGCTGTAACTGATCTTTTCCTGCTTATATCAATCATTGCAATCCCGTCATAAAAACCTTCAAGGTATTTTCTTGACTCACTGATGGAATATGAGTCCGTTTTATACAAAAGATGATGAGATGGTATTTGCTTAAAGAATTCAATCTTCAAAAAAGGATAATAAGCATTAAAATCACTTTGAATACTTTTTAGCGAACTACTCTGATCGATCTTCAATATCATAAATAAATTTTACCAGCTGTTTTCAAAAAAGCCCGCCGCATTTGCGACGGGTGTCCTCGGATACGTTAACGAGATAAACATCCCTTACTTTACTGCAATGGTTTTTGCAGTTACCTTTTTAGTTTCTTCTTTTTTGGGCAGCGTCATTTTCAAAATACCATTATCATAGGTTGCCTCAATCTTTTCTGCATTTACTCCGTCCGGCAAAGTGAATGTGCGGGAAAAAGAAGAATAGTTATATTCTCTTCTTGTGTAATGTTCATCCTTTTCATTCTTGCTTTCTTCTTTTTCAGCACTAAGTGTCATCAGGTTTCCTTCAACATGGATCTTAAAATCATCCTTCTTTAATCCGGGGACAGCAAGCGCGATTTTATAATCTTCCTTATTTTCTGTTACGTTCACTGCGGGTACTGAAAATGTCCTTTCAAACCTGTCATCAAATACTTCATTCCACGGACTGAAAAAATTATTGAAAACAGATGGCAGGAATTCATTTTTTCTGCTCAATGATTTCGTTGACATATAACCTCCTTGTTTTTTATAATTATCTAAGTGTTTTTTACGGTACAAATGTATCCTGGGCGAACCGCCAAATAAAGAACGACGGTCATGCTGAAAGATGAGTTTCATCAGTATGCCTCATCTTCTTTTTGTCTTCGCCGTTTCCCTTGAATTTATTGGTTGAATCGGGGCGATCACCCATTTCAATGTGATTGCTGTTCTGCTTTGCATTAGTTGCAAAAACAGATAATACGGGGACTTGTGAATGAAGAATGATCTGTTTGGAATTACTTTTTCTGAATAATGATTCCAGAAAACCATGATTCTCCGGAATAACAATCAGTAAATCTGGTTTATTTTCTGCAATGAAACTGTTGATGCCTTCGTCCACTCCTTTTTCATACCTGAAATAAAACTTAGGTGAAAATTCTGCAAGGTTATCCTGTAAAGTCTTAATACCGCCTCCAATTTCACTTTGACCATTCTCCTCTTTTCTTACATGGATGATATCCGGCGAGACCCCAAAAGCGTTGAGCCATTCTTTTGTAAATAATAAGGATATATCTTTTTCTTCGCTATCCAGATCAGAAGCTATCGCAATACTTTTTATTTTTTTAAAAGATACATCTTCCGGAACGATCAGAACCGGGTATAATGAATGATGAATGAGCTTTAGCATATTACTCCCCATAAAGAATCTTTTTGCGTTGTTGTTTTTAAAGCCCATGATAATAGCAAATGGTTTTTTCCGGTAACTTAATTTTTCTATTTCAAATTCAACTGTCCCGTATTGAATCTCTGAATGTATATTTATTTTATTTTTTGTTCTGGCTATCAGTTTTTTCTGCAAATCATCCATATTTGATCGTTCGATGCTTTCAATTTCATTATATTCAAATTCCGTCATTGGCACCTGAAATGGGGTTGCCGGGATCTCAATAACATGAACCAAAATAAGATCTGTTCTTAAGAACATGGCAATGTCTGCGGCATAATTTGCTGCATTCTGAGAGGCTGGTGAAAAATCTGTGGCGACAATTATCGGTTTCATAAAAATATTTTGATCTATTGAAATTATATGCTCCAAATAGAGATAATGATGATGCCGGTCAACCTCACTCATGATAATCATCAGTTAATTTGAGCGATGATAAAAGTCATAACTATAAATGAGCATTGTCAGTAAAAGCAGATTCACTGACCTATAGATTTACACGAAACAAAAAATTATGTTTGGAAGCTTAACCAATAAAGAAATTGAGGAATTGCTAAAAAGACAATTCCTTGGACGCATCGGTTGTCATACAGATGATCTGACATATGTAGTGCCTATCAGCTATGCTTATGACGGTGAAAATATCTATTGCCATACGCACGAAGGGATGAAGACAAAAATGATGAGGAAAAACCCCAACCTGTGTTTTGAGGTAGATTCGCTGGAAAATATGGCAACATGGAAAAGTGTCATCGCCTGGGGAAAATTTGAGGAAGTGACAGAGGAAGCCGAACGCGCAAAGGCATTAAGAGTCTTATTAAGTCGGGTATATCCTTTTATTAGTTCTAAAAAGATGCACCTGGGAGAACAATGGCCATTTGTGCCGGATGATCTGAATTCTATTAAAGGAATTGTGTTTAAGATCAAGTTGACAGAAAAAACAGGACGATACGAAGTGAACGATGAACCCTGGTACTATAATAATATTAAAGGATGATTCTTAAATAAGCTTATTCAAATATGATCCTATCAAAAAGAAAAGCACGATATTTCTTTTTATCTTTTATTAAATATGATTTCAGAGCCAGTATCACGGTTTTCTTTGTTGCCTTGCCACTTTGCCTGGGCGTCGCCCTGGCTTCCAATGCCCCCGTTTATTCCGGACTAATCGCCGGTATTATCGGTGGACTCCTTGTTTCAATAATAAGCAAATCAGAATTGAGTGTTAGTGGACCGGCTGCAGGTCTTACGGCAATATGCGCGGCTGCCATTGCGCATCTTGGTTCCCTGGAAGTATTTTTTTTATCCGTATCCGTCGCTGGTCTGCTGCAAATAATTTTAGGCGCTTTTCGCCTCGGCAGCTTCACGCATTTCATACCATCATCTGTTATTAAAGGGATGCTCGTGGCAATTGGTATAATCCTGATCTCAAAACAGATTCCGCCCTTAATTGGCTACGATAAGCCTGAGTTCTGGTCAAATGAATTATTCAACATCATTACCTTAAATCATGTCTTCAGCAATGTGCACAGCTTATCTGATCACCTCAGCTATGGTACTATAATTATCGCTTTGCTTTCTGTTTTTGTTTTAATGTTATGGAAAAGATTTTTTGCCCTCAAATTTAATTTTCTTCCTACATCCTTTATTGTAGTGTTGTTTGGAGCCGCCCTCGCTATATTGTTCAATGCTTATTTTCCGGTTCTTGCTTTAAGACCCACACAATTTGTGAATATTCCGGCGCATGTTTTTTCACAGTTGAAATCCCCTGATTTTAAATCGCTGTTCAGCACCACTGAAATATGGAGAAATGGAGTTGTTATTTGCTTTGTAGCAACACTCGAAACATTATTAAGTATTACTGCCATTGACAAGCTCGATCCATATAATCGCATATCGCCACAAAACCGTGAGCTGGTTGCCCAGGGGACTGGAAATTTCTTGAGCGGCTTATTAGGTGGGCTTCCGATCACTGCAGTTATTGTTCGGAGCTCTGCCAATGCGGAGGCAGGAGCAAAAACAAAACTTTCAACTTTTACTCACGGGCTTTGGCTTTTGCTTTCTATTCTGTTTGCTGTTCCCTTAATCAACCATATTCCCTATTGCGTTCTTGCTGTTGTCCTTATCCGTACAGGTTATAATCTTGCGAAACCAAAAATGATCTTTGCCGTGTACAAACAAGGCAGAGAGCAATTTCTTCCCTTTATTGTAACGGTTGTAGCTATTTTGTTTACAGACCTGCTTATTGGTGTGCTCATTGGCATTGGATATGCTATCTATTTTTTGATAAAACATACCTACCGCGCAGGTTTTACCATCAAGGAAAAAGAGATCAGAGAAGTAAAATATGTTTGGATTGAACTTGCACTCAACGTAAGTTTTTTGAACAAGAAACGATTTATTGAAATGCTTGACAATCTACCCGAATATTCTGTTGTTGAGATCAATGGCGCAGATAGTGTTTACATTGACCGGGATATCCTGGAAATATTTCACGATTATAAATCAAAAGCAAAACGAAAACACATTCAACTGATACTAAAAGATATTCCGGATGTAGAAACCATTGAACTGCATTAATCAACCCCGCAGATGAAATTTCAAAATCTAAAATGGCTGCTTTTGTTTTAATTAATGGCGTGATATTAATCATACCTTACAGTAATCTCTGTCAATGAAAATGATTTCACAAGCAGATATTTTGCGCTCAAATTAAAACAATATGAAAGCATTAGTATATCACGGTCCGGGCAAGAAATCATGGGAAGAGAAACCGAAACCGACCATTCAGCAACCGACAGATGCATTGGTCCGCATTACCAAGACCACTATTTGCGGGACCGACCTGCATATTCTAAAAGGAGATGTGCCAGAAGTAATCGATGGGAGAATTCTTGGACATGAGGGAGTTGGCGTGATCGAAGAAACGGGAAACGCGGTGACCAGTTTTAAGAAAGGTGACCGGGTGATCATTTCCTGTATCACTTCTTGTGGCAAGTGTGATTACTGCAAGAAAGGGATGTACTCTCATTGTGAAAATGGCGGATGGATATTAGGTCATTTGATCGATGGAACACAGGCAGAATATGTCAGGATTCCTCATGCAGATAATAGTTTGTATCACATTCCCCCAGGAAGTGATGAAGAGGCACTCGTAATGCTGAGCGATATTTTGCCTACGGGTTTTGAATGCGGAGTGCTTAACGGGAAAGTTCAACCGGGGAACACAGTTGCCATCGTTGGTTCCGGACCCATAGGGTTGGCATCCTTACTGACAGCACAATTTTATGCACCTGCTGAGATAA
Source organism: Chitinophagales bacterium (assembly GCA_021323755.1). Lineage (GTDB taxonomy): Bacteria > Bacteroidota > Bacteroidia > Chitinophagales > Chitinophagaceae > Puia. The sequence goes on from JAJPKJ010000072.1 coordinate 18,059, forward strand.
TCATGATCGATCCGGATGATAATCGCCTGGAAGTTGCAAAAAAATTTGGCGCAACACAAACCATTAATAACAGTAAACAAAATGCAATAGAAAAAGTGAAACAACTCACCAGTGGGAAAGGGGTGGACACCGCCATTGAAGCGGTGGGGATTCCTGCAACATTTGAATTGTGTGAATTCATTGTTGCACCAGGCGGAGTTATTGCCAATATTGGTGTGCATGGAAAAAGCGCTGTACTTCATTTGGAAACACTCTGGGCCCAAAATATTACCATCACTACAAGATTGGTCGACACCGTTACGACCCCGATGTTGCTCAAAACAATTCAATCCAAGAAATTGGATTCAAAAAAACTCATTACACATAATTTCAAATTATCAGACATCATCAATGCGTATGAAACTTTCGGTAATGCTGCAAGAGAAAGAGCGTTGAAAGTTATCCTGACCAATGAATAGAATTGATAGAAGAGAAATTTAATTTAGCATTTGCTGAAAAGAATCTCCATTAGATTGCGTGACTCTTTTCCCCTTTCATAAAAAGAAAACTATGTATTCAACTATTGGCGATGCAGTAGGCATCATCGGATCAAATAGCAATATTTTTATACAAACCGCTGCTGCAGCACCACAGCGCCTCATTAATGCAATGACCAAAAGGGCCCGTGAATTGAATAATGTTACCATCTATGAGATGCATACAGAAGGCGATGCGCCTTATGCTGCCCGGGAATTTGAAGGTATATTTAATGTCAATTGTTTTTTTATAGGCGCCAATCTCCGTAATGCAGTGCAAGAAGGAAGAGCACAATACATTCCTGTTTTTCTAAGTGAGATACCTTCGCTGTTCAGAAAAAAAGTTATTGAGATTGATTACGCGCTGATACATGTTTCCCCTCCGGATGCACATGGATATTGTTCACTTGGGGTATCTGTTGATATAGCGCCTGCTGTTTTGGAAACAGCAAAGCACATTATTGCACAAGTCAACCCCAATATGCCCAGAACCCATGGAAACGGATTTATTCATGTAAGTAAGATAGATAGACTGGTAGAAGTGAATGATCCGATTCCCCAAGTGGAAATCGGGTCAGCCGATGAAGTTACCATCAAGATCGCAGAATATGTTGCCTCACTGATTGAGGATGGAGCAACGCTTCAAATGGGAATCGGCAATATTCCAAATGCAGTGCTAAGCATGCTTGGAGGACACAGAAAATTAGGGGTCCATACAGAGATGTTTTCCGACGGCGTGATCAATCTGATAGAACGCGGCGTGATTACCGGTGAATTGAAAAAGAAACATCCTCATAAAATTGTTTCCAGCTTCATGCTTGGCACAAAACGATTGTATGATTTTGTAAATGATAATCCGTTGATCGAAATGCTTGATATCGGGTATGTGAATGATACCCATGTGATCAGGCAAAATCCAAAAGTGACCGCGATCAATAGCGCTATTGAAGTGGATATAACAGGTCAGATATGCGCAGATTCGATTGGTAATAAAATGTATTCAGGAGTCGGCGGCCAAATGGATTTCATGCGCGGCGCTTCATTATCAGAAGGTGGCAAACCAATCATTGCGATGCCTTCAATAACTGCAAAAGGATTAAGCAAAATCGTGAGTTTTTTAAAGCCCGGCGCCGGCGTCACTACAACAAGAGCTCATGTTCATTATATCGTAACGGAATATGGTATCGCTTATTTATATGGAAAGAATTTGAAAGAACGTGCAGAATCGCTAATTAAAATAGCTCACCCCATTCACAGGGAAAAATTGGAAGAAGACGCATTTTCTCTTTTCAAAAAGAATGCTCCATTGATCTGAGGCAGAAATTCCATCCGTATTTCATTGCTGAATTTATAACACCGCAAAGTAATTTTTCTGATCAATCGCTGATCAACCACCAGAATAGTTGAATTTAAAAAAGCCGGAAGTGATATCACTCCCGGCAATTGAACAGCAATCGCTATTTTATTTGATAATAAAACTCGCAACAACAACTGCAATATTTGTTAAGACGCCCAGAAAGAAAAACGGGATAGTATATTTTGTAGATAATGCAGCAAGATTAGTAATAACCACCAGTGCCAGAGATGCCATAGCAACAATGATGAGACCAAATGCTCCGCCATTTATTAAGATAGCAGCCATCGTTAATGGGAAAAAAACGGCAGTCATCGATGTTACAGTGGCTCCCACCCATCCGATATGATGTTCCGCATCTTCTTTGGCAGCCCATTGAAAAAAGCGGGAAATAGCTGATTTCCTTCTGGCAGCCATGTGATACACATAAGCTGATTCCGGATTCCGGGTTATATATTCCATAAAATTTATTTTAGGATACAAAGATTGTGTTCAGGCAAAAAAAATTCTATGATGGCAGTCACCGCAATAAATGATAATAATCATCACTGAATCAAACGTTGATCATTGATAAAGCTGAATTCATGAAATACATTTGGCTAAATTATTCTTATGCGAAAAATATTATTGGCAATCGATGCCCAGCATCTCAGCAATAAAACAATAGATTTTGCATGCTATGTTGCCGCATTAACAAAATCAAAACTCACCGGAATATTTCTCGAAAACTTATTAATCGAAGAAATGAGTGAGTTGGCGCAGGCTTCATCCTACAATAATGATGTCCCACTTTCATACGAAAGAAATAAAATAACAGATGAGAATATCCGGTCCTTTCGGGAAGCATGCGAAAAAAGGGGAGTGAATACAAATATCCACCGCAAAAGAGGAGCACCTGCTCAAGAAATGATTGAAGAAAGCAGGTTCGCAGACCTGATCATTACAAATGCAGAAACATCTTTCAAGAAAAAAATGGAAAACACGCCTTCTGAATTTGTGAAAGAAATACTGGAAAAGGCAGAATGCCCGGTCATTATTGCTCCCGGAAGCTTTGACGGTATTGACGAAATCATATTCTCCTATAACAAGAGCCGATCCTCAGTTTTAGCGATCAAACAATTCGTTTATCTATTTCCTGAATTTCAAAATAAGAAAATAACCCTGCTTGAAGTAAATAAAGAAAATGAAATTGGTGTCAGAGCAAAACCAAGAATATCCGAATGGTTAAAAACCTATTATGACGAAGTTGATTTCAAATTGCTTACTGGAGATTGTGAAGAAGAGCTTTTCAAATATCTTTTAAACAAAAAAAACCTTTTCCTGGTAATGGGAGCTTATGGCAGAAATGCGTTTTCTTCCCTGATCAAACCGAGCCGGGCGAGTTTAATTGTAAAAACAACTGATTTCCCCATTTTTATTGCTCATCATTAAACACAGATTTCAATTTAGAATTAGCTAAAAAAAAATTATGAAAAAGATACTTTTTGTCTGCGATGGCGACAACTTCTCAATCGGTGCATTTGCATTAATAAAATTACTCCAGGAAAAAGAGCCGATATCCGTTAAGGGAATCTTCTTTACCCCTGTTGATTTTCAGGAACTCATTCCAATAAGTTATATACCAACAGCCGAACCCTATGTTAAATTGAAGAGTAAAGAAAGAATGATCGTTAAAAAAAGTAAAGAAAGCTTTATTAAGAACTGCGACTCATTAAACATCAGTTTTGACATCCATGATGAGAATGAAGAATGGACTGTTGAGTCTTTTGCAAAGGAAACGCGATTTGCTGATTTAGCGATTATTAGCGAAGAACTTTTCTGCGCCGATCTATCCCAGCATCAACCGAATATTTTTATGCAGGAAGCTTTACGTCATGCAGAATGCGCGGTGATATTAGTGCCGGAAAATTTCAAATCAATTGATCGCATCGTGGTTGCATACGATGGTAAAAAAGAATCCATGTTTGCCTTAAGACAGTTTTCACACCTATTATCTCAATTTACGGATATTCCCAGTGAATTTGTTTTCTTAAAAAATGAGGAAAATGATGAAATACCTGATGCCGATCTTTTAAAAGAATATGCCCGGCTTCATTTTAATAGTATTAGCATTACAAAATTGCACATTGATCCAAAAAAATATTTTGCCTCCTGGACAAACGACAAGAAAAACATCTTGCTGGTTGCAGGATCATTTAGCCGTTCGGTTGTTTCAGAGCTTTTTAAATCTAGTTTTAGTGCAGAGATAATCCATGGTCACCAACTGCCTGTGTTCATTGCACATCATTCGTAATTGCAGCATAAGCGATAAATGAGCAAATCAACGCGTAACAAGATGGTAAAGCCAAAAGTGTGAATTATGTAAGAAAACAGTTTAATTGTGTAATGGTTAATCCGGGGTTCTCATTTATTTTTATGAATCGGGTCAACTCATGTCCCAGAATTCCTGAACAGGCGAAGCGGTTCACAAAACCAAGCTTCAAATTACAGATCTTAAACATAATACCAGGGGGCTGGTTGACGACCAGGTTTGTCGGCTCCTGTTCAAAAGGTTTTCTTATGTTTATTTTTATCCAAATCACAGGTTCTCTTATTTTTAAGCGAACTTGTGTATTCGTAAAAATCCTAAATGTTATAAATAAGAATGTCCTTTATTGATGAGGTGCTCCAACAACCTGCATATGGCTGGAAAAATGAAAAAGGCGAACTCGTGAAGCCGACTCTGAGGGAATTATTCAGTGAAATGTTTTCCCGAATTAATATTTTCTCCACACGAAAAAACTGGATCTCAGTAATGAGCCTGCTGATGTCTGTATGTTTGCTTCCATTTTTTATTCTTTTTATCTTCTATTTTTTTTCTATTAAATTACTCATTGTCTTTATTATCTACAGTATGATCATTATGAGTACTCATGGTACAATTTGGTTCCACCGGTATTGCACGCATAAGGCTTACACTTTCAGTCACAGGATCTGGCGTTTCTTAGTTCAGAATCTTGTAATCAAGACATTCCCCGAAGAGCTTTACGTCGTATCCCACCATGTTCATCACGTTAAATCCGATCAGCCCGGCGATCCTTATAATTCACAAGCTGGTCTTATGTATTGTATGCTGGCAGAAGTGAATCACCAGAGTATCGCAAGAGATCTTTCAGAAAAGGATTATAATAAAGCAGCTCATTTTATTCGCCACTCGGGTGTGCATATCAATTCCTACACTCAATATCTCAAATGGGGATCGATTGCTTCTCCGGCTTATACAATAATGTTATGGCTTACCAACTGGATTTTTTGGTATGGCATCTTTTATTTAATCGGGGGTAATGCCCTCGCCTGTACATTCTTTAGCGCAACGCTTTTCTGGACCGTTTTTGTGCGGGCTTTCAATTATACCGGGCATGGCAGCGGCAAAAAAAAACATGTTGATGGTATAGACTTTGATCGCAGCAATTTATCCATCAATCAAACGCGCCCAGGTTTATTTTCAGGTGAGTGGCATAATAATCATCATCTTTTTCCGGTAAGTGCGCGGGCGGGATTCTTACCCTATCAGCTCGATCTGGCCTGGATCTTCATTTACTGCATGTATAAGATAGGGGTAGTATCCTCCTACCACGATTCGAAAAAAGAATTCCTACGCAAATACCAGCACCATAAAACCATTTACAAGGTTAATCAATAGTTCCCTGCTGATTTACTGATCCGATGGATATTCCAACCCAACTGCATTGCATCTGCAATTGAATAATTTTCGCAGACAATATCCTTGAATCTTTTTCTTATTTATGACTTGTTGCATATCAGGAAAATTCGGGTAGCTGAAGTCCTGCGAAATTATTTTAAGGCAATGGTCAAATTTCAAAACTCCCTATCAAAACGAAATAATTGCCTGAACAAAATGTTCCCTATTATCATTTACAAGATGAATCACATTATCGGGTTGGTCATTACCATCAACACTCATTTTTGAGCCTTTATTTTCATCCGCATTTAAAATCGTAATGTGATATATCGTTTGTTCGTAACGATAATCAACATTAAAAGATCTCCATTGTGCAGGCACACAGGGTTCAATACGCAAAATCTTTTCTTCCCGTTTCAATCCCAAAAAAGACTCAATGATCAGCTGATACATCCATCCGGCTGATCCGGTGTACCAGGTCCAGCCACCGCGACCAGCATGCTTTTCAGCGGCATATACATCTGCTGCAATAACATAAGGCTCCGCCTTGTAAACAACAGCTTCATTAATGGATTTGGAATGATTAACCGGGTTGATCATTGACACTAATTCCCATGTGCGATCATTCTTGCCCATAGCAGCAAATGCCATGGTCAACCAAACTGCTGCGTGCGTATATTGTCCACCATTTTCGCGCACGCCGGCAACATACCCTTTTATGTATCCCGGATTCAAATCTGATTTATCAAAAGCAGGATTTAATAATTGAATTAATGAAATGTCTTTTCTCACCAGGTTTTTATAAGCAGACTCCATCGCGATTTCAGACCGCGTATTATTGCCTGCACCCGAAAGCACCGACCAGCTTTGCGAAATAGAATCTATCCGGCATTCTTCATTAACATGCGAACCAAGCGGGCTACCGTCATCAAAATAAGCGCGCCTGTACCATTCGCCATCCCATCCATTTTCTTCGATATTAATTCGCAGTTTCTCCGCTTCGGCTTTACATTTTTCTGAAAAGCCGGGATCATTTTGTGTCGCTGAAATTTTTGAAAATTTCACTAACACATCATACAAGAAAAATGCAAGCCAGACACTTTCTCCTTTGCCATGAACGCCGACTTTATCCATTCCGTCATTCCAATCTCCCGAGCCCATCAATGGCAGACCATGAATACCAAAACGCAAACAATTATCAATGGCACGAACGCAGTGATTATATAATGTATCGGATAGTCCGGAGTTTGAGGGCAGATCATAACAAGATTCTTCATCGGCATTTAATAATCGCCCCTCCAAAAAACTTACCTGCTCTTTTAAAATTAAAATATCTCCTGTGTGATCGATATAGCGGTTAGTCACAAAGGGCAGCCACAAAAAATCATCGGAGCACTTTGTACGTACACCCCTTCCCAATGGAGGATGCCACCAATGCTGCACATCCCCCTCTTTAAATTGCCTCGATGCATGAAGAAGAATCTGCGAACGCACAAGTTCGGGTTGGGTATGAATAAGCGAAAGCACATCCTGCAGCTGATCGCGAAACCCAAATGCACCGCCGGACTGATAGTAACCACTCCTCGCCCAGATGCGGCATGCAAGCGCCTGGTAATTCAACCATCCATTCGCAATGAAATTCAATGCACTGTCCGGGGTTTGTATGTGCACCGCTCCCAACACTTTGTTCCAATAAGCATATACCTTCTGAAGCGCCTCGTAAGCTGCACTGCTGCCACGAAATTTTCGCACAATTTCAACCGCTTCATGATGATCTTTTGCAGCACCAACACGAAAAACAATTTCATGTTCCTGCCTTCCCGCAATGTTAAAGGAAACCTGCAATGCCGTACATGCATCTAAACCTGCGCCGATTCTACCAGAGAGTCTTGCACGGCTCATTGCATCCGGATTTGCAAGCGTCCCGTTTCGACCGATAAATTCGGTGCGGTCCGTGGTGAAGGTTCGTGAAACATCATCGGTATCAAAAAATGAAACATATTCGGAGAATTCAGCGCTGTAAGGATTGGTTGTGAAGACGGCGCCACTTTCAGCATCTAAATCTGAAATAAGATGCATTGCAGATTTTGAACGCAGATCACCAAGCACCCATTCCATGTACCCGGTAAAAGATAATTTTCTGGCTCTCTCCGACTGATTTTTGATTTTCAACACAACAAATTTCACGGATGCTTCCATATCAACAAATACTTTTACTTCAGATTCAATATTGTCTTCACTATATTCAAACACACTGTAGCCGAAGCCATGCCTTGTGATGTAAGCGTTTCTCCCTTTTGCATACGAGGGCATCGGTGTCCAAAAATGACCGCTCTCTTCGTCGCGCAAATAAAAAACTTCACCGCTGCAATCGCTAACGGGATCATTGCTCCATGGCGTCAATCTGAATTCGTGCGCATTTTCCAGCCATGTATATGCTTGCCCGCTTTCTGAGATAACCGTTCCGAAATTCGGGTTGGCAATAACATTCACCCAGGGCAAAGGGGTGCTCTTTTTATTGTCAGTAGTGATAACATATTCCCTGCCATCATTGGTGAATCCCCCGAAACCATTTAAAAAAATAAGATCATTACGGAGTTGTACAGATGTTGATACAGATGCATAAAATTTTTGCGGAGTGAAGGCGGGCATCAGCGTTTTTACCTTGCCTCTTTTGTTAACCTGTTCTTCCAGTGTGCCCCAACTATCGGTAATGATCATACGTGAAACTGCCTGGAACAAAATTCTGTCTTCGTTTGATATCTGATCAGAATTTCTAATAAAAATGCCACCCGGCCTGTCTCTGAGGTCGGCAGCAATGCCGGGAGATAACAATGCAAGTATCTGGTTTTGTAAGATTTGCCTATAGCCTCCGTGATCCTCATTCCATATGACAAGATCAACCATTAATCCTTTTAAACGCCAGTAAGCGTGGGCCTGTACCAGTTGTTTTACGAGTTCAATATTTGAAGGGTCTTCAATGCGCAATAATACGATCGGCAGGTCTCCCGATATGGAGTAGCTCCATAATGCTGACTGCCCGCGATGATTTTTTATTATTATGGATGGATCTGCGCGTAATAAAGGATTAGCATATATTACCGAGCTGGCAAGCTTTCCGTAAAGTTGAGCATCGGATTCTGCAGCATTAATTTGCCGGAGCATCACTTGCCCGTGTGTCCATGATAATTCAAAAACACGATCGGTGAGCGCGCGGTCCTGGAACTTTTCAATAAGCCCGCTACAAATTTCTTTTGTTTCACTGATGCCGAAGACCATGTCAACGATTGCCGAGTGTTGCGGCTCAATTATTATTTTATATTTCATAGCAACGATCGGGTAAAGTACAGCCCCTTCCGTATCTGATAATACCGTGTTGTTATTAATGGCATGGGGATTTGCAATGGTATTTCCTCTGCCGATAAATTGCATGCGGTCTGTTTCATAAGAAATATGTTTTATTTCTGCACCGTGCGCTTTCATCAAATGAAACATCCACGGTGGCTGCTCATCTATTGATCTTGGTCTTCGCGTGCAAATGATCGCATTGCGTTGTTTCACGATTTCCGTTTCAACAAAAAGTTCGCTGAATACCGGGTGCAGATCATCGGAAATAGCAGAAGCGAGCACTACTTCCGCATAGCTTGTAATCTCCAGCTGTCGCGGTTTTCGCGAGCGGTTGGTGAGATGCACACGTCTTATCTCAATATCATCTTCGGGTGACACCACTATTTCCGTATGTGTTTCTATATCGTGATCACGTCGCCGGAATTCTGCTCGCCCTTGCGAAAAAACAACTTCATAATTTTTGCTTTGTTTTAAAGTTGGCTGAAATGCCGATGACCACAATGCATCGTTATCAAGATCCCGTATGAAACAAAAATTTCCCCAGTTATCGCAAGTGGGATCTTCCCGCCATCTGGTTATCGCTATATTATTCCATTTACTGTAGCCTCCGCCGGCATTGGTTATCATCACATGGTATCTTCCGTTTGACAATAGCTGCACCTCTGGTATTGGCGTGTTCGGCGTAGTAATAATGCGCATTTCAGGATTACCCGGAGCAACGCTCGCGTCAGCAGCATGTGTGTATATGGTATAAGAAGGAATAGCCAGCGGTATCCTTTCCTGAAGTAATAATATAGTGGCCTGAAACTGTGCTTCTGCTTCAAATCTTTTTTGCATCGGCTGATCCAGCAGTAAATAACTTATTGCAAGAAAACTCATTCCCTGATGATGTATCATGAATGATCTCACAACCGCTTCAGATTGTCCGCGAGGCAATCGTGAAGGTGAATAATCTATTGCTTCAAAAAATCCATACCTTCCTTCATAACCGTCTGCCGAAAGTTTCTCCAGATTTCTGCATGCCTCTTCCGGGGCAATCATGAGTGCCATGGCTGACGCATACGGTGCTACTACCAAATCCTCTCCCAGTCCACGTTTCAGTCCAAGTCCCGGCACGCCGAACGCACGATACTGATAATTAAGAAGCGAATCGAACATATTGTATCCCGACTCAGAAACACCCCATGCAACATCATGTTGTCTTCCATATTCAATTTGCTTTTGTACAGTTGATTTATAGGTTTGATCAAGTAAAGTATTTCTGTAAGTAGGCATCACCAGCAGGGGCATGAGGTATTCAAACATAGATCCGCTCCACGAAAGAAGAATGGGTGCGCCGGCTGTGTTGGTGAGTTGTCTTCCTAATGCGAACCAGCTTTCCTGCGGGATCTTTCCCTGCGCTATGGCAACAAAAACACCAAGCCGCTCTTCGGATGCCAACAGATCGTAAAAACTTGCATCACGGCGATTCTCATCTACATTATATCCGATAGATAACAGATTCTGTGATTTATCAAAAAGGAAATCATAATCCATGTTTACTAATTCTGCACACTGCTCCGCCAGGCGCTTTGCTATTTCAATACGATTTCTTGCATTCTTACCCGCTTCAGCAATTTGCGTTATGAGGGTGCCGAGCCATTCATTTTCTTCTTTGCTGTTGTCATCGGAATAATGTTGTTTGATCACCGGCAATAAATTCATTTCCAGACTTGCAATATCTTCTATAGTCGGGATCCCCAGTATTCCCGGCAGATCATGAAATTTTGATGAGAGAAGGTTTTTTAATACCAGCCAGGGAGCAAAAAGAATCAGTTCATCATGCACATTGCGGCATTGGGTAACAAGCGCCAGCGCCCATTTGTATGTCTCAATTGGCAAGTCATGATCTTTGAATTCTCTCAAAATATTTTCTGCATGCGATAAAAAGCGTACAACATACAGATAGTGCGTTTCGAGCGTTATGATCTGAAGTTCGTTTGCAGATTCAACATCCTTTTCAAATTGTTTTATTGTTTTATGGTCGCTGGTCTTGTCTGCCAGAATTCTTATGGTATCCGTTAATCCATGCAAAAATTCCGGGCTGATGATTTTTTGATTGGGTATTGCAACTAAACCCTGTCTTAAGGTGAGCAAATGCCCTGCAAGATTGCCACTGTCAACAGTTGAAACATATCTGGGGGTCAGCGGTCTCAAAGAATGTGTATCGTACCAGTTTAAAAAATGACCATTGTATTTTTCAAGAGCAGTCATTGTGCTGATGGTGTTTGCTGTTCGCTCCACCAGTTGTCCGTTTGTAATATATCCAAAATCGAATGCCGTAAGATTGGCAAGCAGAGCAAGCCCCATATTGGTAGGGGAAGTACGGTGAGCAATTCTTTCAACAGGATGTTCCTGGTAATTGTCCGGCGGCAACCAGTTATCTTCCAGTGAAACAAAATTTTCAAAATAAGCCCATGTTTTCCTGGCGATCCTGCGCAAAAAGATATTTTGCTTCTCCGATATTTTCGCTTCCTGCTTGGTCAGTGGTAAACTAAGCCACCACGAAATCCCAGGCGATAGTATCCATGAAATTAAAAATGGCAAAGCCACAATTAGAGTGATGGAGGAATGGGTGACGAGGTAAAACAGAGTGATCAATGATAACAGGATCGGAAACCACATGGAAAAATAAGTCGCCACCAAGCTTTTATTTTTATGGTTAGATCTTGCCAGTGAATGATCCCACTCGAGCAATTTCTTGTGCGAGAATAATATACGCCAGCCGGTACGAATGATAGCATCACAATTGACATATGCCTCGTAAGGAAGGCATATTAAGATAAAAATATTCTGAATGAACTGGTTTGCCACGGAGCGGATGGAAATAAACAGATGCTGCCGGAATTGCGCTTCCTCGGGTCTTTTCCAAATAATTTCCCAGCTGAAATTGATTAATGAAGGCAGAATAATGATTGCCGTAATGATTAACGACCACAGCCATGATGATTGTAATATCGTCCATCCAAAAATCAGTAGTGCAACCATTGCCGGCGGCACGAGGCTTCTGCGGAGGTTGTCAAATATTTTCCATTTCGACAATAATGATAAAGAATTGCGCTGTAGTTTCTTATTTCCACCTGGAACAAAAGGCAATATCCAGGTTGCGATTTGCCAATCACCGCGAATCCAGCGGTGGCGGCGTTTCATATCAGCGATATAACGTGTCGGATATTTTTCATATAGCTGCACATCACTTACTAAACCTGATCGTGCATAACAACCTTCAAGCAGATCGTGGCTCAGTATCCGGTTTTCAGGGAAACGACCGCCAAGCACTTTTTCAAACATATCAATTTCATAAATTCCTTTGCCGATAAATGAGCCTTCCTGAAAAAGATCCTGATATACATCGGAAGTGGTGCGTGTGTAAGGATCTATCCCCGGTTCATTGCCATGCATCTGCGCAAACATAGAGCCATCTTCATCGGGCAAACTAACGGAAACGCGTGGTTGAAGAATAGTGTAACCCTCTGTTACACGTTTCTTTTTTTCGTTGTACAAAGCGCTATTTAAGGGATGCGCCATAGAAGCAATCAATTTCCGTGCAGCATCACGCGGCAATTGCGTATCGGTATCCAGCGTGATCACATATTTTACCTGGTGAAGAATATTTTCCTCGCCAATGATCGCACTGAAAAAAAACTTTGCTCCCTCTTTATTTTTCAACAATGCATTCAGGTCACCAAGTTTCCCGCGCTTGCGCTCATACCCCATCCACCTTTTTTCCAACCCATTCCATTTTCGCGGACGATGGAAAAGAAAAAACTTGTCATTTCCCTCCCTCCTGTATTTTTTATTGAGGTCTTCGATTTTCGTTGTAGCCATTTCAAGAAGCCCTTCATCCTGTGGCAAGACTTCTTCGGCCGCATCTGCGAAATCAGTCAGCAATCCAAAGTGCAGGTTATCATCTTTATTGGCAAGAAAACGCACTTCAATGCCTTCAACCAATTTATCTAATTCTTCAAAACTTGTCAGCAATGTTGGAATCACTATCAATGTGCGGCAATTACCAGGTATCCCTTTTGAAAAATCCATGCGTGGCAGTGCGTCCGGTTTAACAATTAATGCAGAGAACCAATTGACAATCGTTACAGCCAGCTGACTTGAACATATAAGAGAAAGAAATATCAGGGATAGTAAAAGCCAGTCGCGCAATCCGTCTGCATGTGCTTTAGCAATGATGAATCCTGCAAATACAAATGTGATCAGTCCCATTGATATGAAATAAAAAGCAAACGAGAACCGGCTGAAAATTTTTTGAATGATATCTGCGACAGAAAATTTTAATCCTATTGATCTTTCTAATAGGGGCAGCCTTTTGTTAATAAGAAAATACCCCACATGAGATTTACGGTAGTCCTCACCCTCAGATGCATGATTTTTGATTGTTAGATCAAGTGCAATCTGAGCAACTTCTTTTTCTGATATTTCGGTTCTTGTCGCCAGCTTTTCAACCACGTGCCGGTAGTGATCGCGTGTAAAAAAATCCATTTTCGCATAAACTTCTGCAGCATCCAGGCGAAGTGTTTGCTCAACAACACTTGTCGCTTCAACAAATTCGCGCCAGTCTGTTGTACCCAAGAAACGGAGACTTCCGATACTGTTACTCATGGAAACCTGCTCTGCAGCCTGTTTCTGATTTTCGAGATGAACCAATTCATCCGTGGTCACCCCATTTTCAGAAAGACGCTGCTCTATCCAGTTGAGCGGTAAGGAAAGTGTAGAACCTTTGCCCTGCAAGCGACGTGTTAACTCCGCAACAAATGAACTTTCCAGAGGAGGCCCCGAACGCGCCATATCTGCGATCACCAGTATTAGACTTTTGGGATCCTTTTCCGCAGTCTCCGTCATTTCATCCGCCCAGTAATCTGCCATATTCTTATTAATGCGACTGATCGCGATCTGCGCTGCAAGCCGACGGAGATTTTCTATCAATGCCAGGCGAAGCATGATCGGAATTGCCCACAGCTCGCCCAGTTTAAGATCATTGACTGTCTGGTAAGAGGTGATAAAATTACTCAGTCCTTTTATGTCAACCCGCCCATCACTGTGGGAAATAATTTCAAGCGCAATGTCATAAACGCGTGGCAATCCCATGGATGGTCCTTCCGAAAGCTGCGGCAGATCTGAGCTGTAGCCTTTTGGTAAATGCCGTTTACCAGTTCGTATCTGTTCTTCAATCAAATAAAAATTATCCAACAGCCACTCGCCGGCCGGTGATATCCTGCTTGTTTCTTTCACTGATTCTGTCAGCAGGTTGTGCACTTCAATGAGCAATTCCTCATTGTCAGCAAGTCTTTTTAAGAGTTGCTCTGTTTTCTGCCCTGAAAATAAACTGTGACTTTTCGCAACCGTTTTTGCATATTGATCCATCTGCTCTGCACTGAAAAGCTCAGCCCGGATGGGCGGTTTTTCGCCCGCATATTTTTTTACCAGGTTTTGTCCGGGAAAAGATACCCGCAAATGAGACAGCATTTCCTGTATCGGGTTATTCTTCAATATATCTTGTATCGGGTTATTTTTCACGTGTAATTTTTTCCCCAAAAATTATTTTCCGGAGCGTTTATTTTAAATACTGTGATTAATGCAAGATTCAAACCGAAGTTTTTTCAAGAAATTACGCCTTAATTAAATCCACTTCCATTGTCAAATTAAAATATAGAATCACTGGATTCATATGCTGAGTAAACGATGGTGCTGACTAATAACCACAAAACGAGGTCATAACATTAATATGGTTAAAGGTAAACAAAGAATAAAGAAATGATAATATTAAAATCGTATCGAAAAAAACCTGAATAAAAATGGCATTTATTATAAACATAAATATTAATAAATCTAACAGTAATGACTAGACGAAGAATTAATCCCGGTTTTCTTTACTGATACGGCAAATAAAAAACCATCCCGGAAATATCCGGAATGGTTGAATAATGATCTTACGATCCAATTATTTTTTTATCATTACTTCTTCAAGCGAATGAATCACCCCATTGGATGCCTGCACATCACTATTTTGAATTTTAGCGCCTTCAATGGTTACTGTGCCATTTTTTTCATGTACATGTAACTCTTTACCACTAACTGTTTTCAATTTTTCGCCATCTTTCAAATCTTTGAAATTTATTTTCCCGGAAACAATGTGATAATTTAATAAATCCGCAAGTTTGACTTTATTTTCCGGTTTCAGCAAATCATCCAACACGCCTTTTTCGAGTTTACTAAAAGCAAGATCAGAGGGTGCGAAAATGGTGAAAGGGCCTGTACCGCTCAGCGTCTGGTCCAAACCTGAAGCGATAACACCTTTCTTTAATGTTGTCATGTTTTTGTCGACGTTGACAACCTGTGTAATATTTGACATTTTTTGAAATTTATTTACCGGTAGAATAACCAGCAACGGATGTAAGGTAGACCTAATTAAAAGCTGCCGCTGTTAATGTTTAGCTTTTGCTTTTAATGTGCGTAAAAATATCATCCCCGACTGGAAATTATGGTCAGCTTAAGCCTGCTCTCGGGCCGTGTAAATGATAAGATTTGCAATTATCTGCGAAACGAAAGACATGTGCAGAACCTGTAAAATCCATCATAAAGATTGCAGCCTGCATTAGCAATTGCAAATAAGAAAATGTGTTAATTATGTAATTTCTTCTGACATTTTGTAAGAATTACAAAGACCATGTTTTTAATTTTGAAACAGAAACTGATTCGAAATAATCGTCACAGGAATAGTAGGTTTTGGTTAAGCCTCTTTTATTAAGGGGCTTTTTTATTGAGCTACTTTTTAATGAACAGATACATATAATTTACTCCTGTCCATGATGCCGGATTTTATATATCATCAACAATTCGCACCTTGGGGTTTCTTTCGACATCATCAAGAATCTTGTAAGTTATTTTCGGAATTATATAAGATCCCCAATCTGAATAAAATGAACTTTGCAGATTAATTATCCTTTTATCAATTCCGCAATACAATGAATATAATCGAACCGGCTGCTCCGGTAATTCTTAGAAAGCATGATCATTTAAGAGAAACAAAAAATAGTTCTGCGGATCTACAAGGAAGATTCGCCAGTAATGATATTATTTTAAACGTAAGTATTAAAGATGCGCTGATCCGCTTTGGTATCATGATCATCTTACCAATATTGGCACTCGTTTTTGACAAGCATTTGGTCATTTACACGGCACCCCCAATGACTTATCTTTTTGTATCAGCGATAACTCATTTTTGTATTATTAAATATCTATGGCATCATTTTGTTAAGCACGAAGCTTCGCCAGCATTAAAAGGATATGGGCAAGATCCAAACTACCCCGAAGAATCCATTTGAAAATAACTGACACTTAGATAAAAATGAAAATAATATTTTCAGCTTAAGCAAGTATGAACGATGCAAATGTTGTAAACATTGATATCGCAAAAAAGAAACAATTAAGAGCTTACCGGAATCCTTTTAGATCAAAGACCGGTTGTTTTTTTAAGCCTTTTTTTCAACATCTCTCTTTTATGATAAACGGGTATTTCATTTCCCAGCAACTTGCCCCATGGTTTTAATTCTTCTATCCGGTCAAATATAATTTTTAATACCCCAACAAAAGGGATTGCCAAGAACATTCCGGCAATTCCCCATAAAACTCCACCTAATAAAACCACAATGATAGAAATCAATGCATTAATTTTTACTTTGGAAGAAACGATAAAGGGAATTAAGACATGGTTATCGGTAAACTGTATCAGGATATATGCCGCTATAATCAATATCTGAGTCTGAATTCCATCTTTCGTGATAGTAGCAATGATGATCGGAAAAATAAGGGCAAGTATTCCACCGATAAAAGGCAGCACATTAACGATTGCTCCGATTACGCCCAGCAATATGGCGTATTTTACTCCCAATATTAATAAAGCCACGCTGTTCAACGTGGCCACAATAATTCCTTCCAGTAATAAACCAACCATATAATTTTGTATAGCACCCTTCGTTTTCAAAAGCATCTCATTGATATTATTTGCGTTGGACTCCGAAAAAATTTCAAATAGAAAATTAAGAATGAGTTTTTTATAATAGAGAAGAAGGATAGTAAATATGGGCAACAAAATACCAACGCTTAAGATCCCGAAAAAATTTCCCATCAGTTTGCCGATTACCGGAGTAATATCCGATTGTGTTTCACTTAACCATTTATTTTGTTGTTTGAGCGAAATGCCTAGATGGTCTTGCAATCCTGTCTGCATACTGGTGAACAATGCAGAAAATTTCTCCTTTAATACAGGAAGATCCGATCCGAAATTGACTATCTGGGATGCTAAAAAATAACCCAGCCCTAAAAAAATGATGGTAGCTATCAATATGGCACAAACAATGGCGAGTATTTGCGTCATGCCCCACCGTTGGAATTTATTCACAAGCGGATTGAGTAAAATGGCAATCATGGATGACAGTGATAATGGAACTAAAATATCGCGAAGCTCAACTAAAATAAATGTTACCACCACCAACCCCAAAAGAGTTATAGTACTTCTTATGTAAAAGGGATATTTATTTGTCATTAAAAAACCCAATTGAAGGGTGATTGAATATTATATTCAAGATACTCATTAGATGACAGAAATAAAAAAACCATTTCTGGATGTAGTGGATCAAACTGAAATAAATAAAAAAGGGCCAGGATGAAAATCCAGCCCGTTTGAAATTCATGAACCCTAACATCTATGTATGATAAAGTTAAATGGCTATTGCAGTTTCTGAACTACAAAATTTCAAATTCAATTTACATTATTCACACTTTTAGCTTCTCGAATCAATAAATGCCTGAGGTCTTTAGGTGCAAGGGAAGTTCTGATCACGATTTACATGTGAAATTTATATTGAGTTGGTCAAATTCCCGGTTGAAAAAAGGAAATATTTTATAGCACACACCAAAAATAAGTATCGCATAATCTCAAATATGCATTATTAAAGAATAAGACCTTCGCGATTTTGATAATGCTGAGATCGGCTTTCATTATATATGTGAATTATGTAATTCTTTTACAATGTTGTATAACAGTTTGGGCAAAAAGGAACTTAACTTTGATAAATAATTCCACGAGATGCTTTCTAAAATCAGTTTACAAGTCTTTGACTAAGAACTTTCGCTTGCAATAATTTATGCCGATCAGCTCCAATAAAGCCTTTAGTAAAAACCGAAATCAGTGCATTTGAAATAGTTATTTCAAATAATGCGGGACAGGGCGGGAGATTTGTATTAGCTAATATTTGTCCAAATCATTTATGCAAAATCTGTTATATCAACTTATCATTTTCTTAATAATCCCCACTTTCAGATGGAACTAACCTCTATACCAGAAAAGTCTTCTTCAAATAAAGTATTTGTTTGCGATGACACCGCACCTGAATTCACGATCAAAGAAAATAAAATAGAACAAAATGGCGGGTTCTATTATATCGGGAAAAACGAACGAATTGTCGAACATTTGACAAAGACATTTACGACGGGATCCACATTCGATAGCCTCGCAAGTGCAAAATCTGCATTAATGCATTGCTTCAGCCACGATGATTTTAATATTCCCGCAGTTATTTTTTTTGACAGTGCACAGGAGATTATTCCCATAAAAGGCTTTCGCCAATTTCTGGCTAACAACTTATTGTCATCACCAATACCTTTTATTTTAAACGGATCCGGTCTGTCTGAACAAAAACTCAATTATTACAGAAAAAATAAACTTTCTGATGATATTGTCTGGTTGGATGATTTTGATGAAAAAAATATCACAGCAAAAGTCCTGTTTCTTAAAAAAGTGAAATCAAGATCAAATCAACTAAAAGACAATTCCAGAACAAATTACTCGACAGTAGTTCAAGATATTCTTAAAAGAATTTTTGATATTATCATGTCTGCGATCATAATGATCCTTTTAACTCCGGTATTTCTTCTGATTGCCCTGGCAGTTAAGGCTGAATCCGGTGATCCGGTTTTCTATATTTCCAAAAGAGCAGGCAAAGGATATAAGATCTTTAATTTCTACAAATTCCGAACGATGTTTACTGGTGCGGACGAAAAGATAGGCGACCTTGCTCATCTTAATTTATACAATACTGATCTAGAAAAAAAAGGTCCTGTGTTCATCAAGATCAACAATGATCCAAGAGTCACCAGGGTGGGGTCATTTTTAAGAAAGACAAGCCTCGATGAATTGCCCCAGCTGGTTAATGTGTTGCGGGGTGATATGTCTTTTGTCGGTAATCGCCCTCTGCCCCTCTACGAGGCCGAAACCATGACAACCAACGAATGGGCTTCTCGCTTTATGGCTCCAGCCGGTATAACCGGTCTATGGCAAATAAAAAAAAGAGGCAGGGAAGATATGTCTGCAGAAGAAAGAATTGAGCTTGACATTGCCTATGCATCCAATTCCAATTTTGCCTACGATTTATGGATAATGGCAAAAACACCGTCAGCTCTTTTTCAAAAAATAAATTCTTAAAAATTCCCGGCGCAAAATCAAATCAGGTTTCGAGATGCAGATCAAAATGAAATATTATTCAAAAAAAGATATGCAATTATTTAAATGGAAATCATATTTCAATTCTTCGCTAAAAATAATAAGCTGTATTTTATTTATCTCCTTTACGCTAATCGCACATTCACAAACTTCAAAAGATTATATTAAATTATTGACAGCTGAGCGGGAACAACTTTGGAGGCTGGATAGCATCACCCTGAATAGCAATTATGCCGAATTAAAAAAAGAAATGGTCGTGTTATTCAAATTGAATAACAAGGCAATTGTATTTGATGGCGCTTCTCAAAAAAAAGATACGATTTCCTGGTACCTGACAAAAAAAGAAAGGTATGCCATACTTAGTTTAGGAGAGATCGGGCAATATGAAATTGATTTTTTGCGAAAGAATAATTTAAGATACATGCGATTACGGAATGAAATCACCATCCAAAAAAATATTAATATCACCGAATATTTTTTTACCCCTTCAAAATTGTAAACGCCTGCATAAGAATGAAGAACGAAAAAATAATAAAGATAACCGCATTTTCCGTCATGGGAATGATCGCCATCAGCATGTGCATAGCATGGTTCATTAGCGAAAGAAAATTTCGCTTATCTGAAATGAACAAGCGTTCGACCTATAGCAGGCTAAGCAATTTGACTGAAAGGATCATTGGTGCTTATGGCACTGATTCGCTTGCAAACTGGGATAGCGCCTTTAGTCATGAATTCTATGATGTGGGAACCATTCCCCCCGAAGATTCATCAACCTTACTGGCAATGAGAAGATTCAAGTTCGAAC
Source organism: Chitinophagales bacterium (assembly GCA_021323755.1). Lineage (GTDB taxonomy): Bacteria > Bacteroidota > Bacteroidia > Chitinophagales > Chitinophagaceae > Puia. The sequence continues at coordinate 38,315 of JAJPKJ010000072.1, forward strand.
TCCATGATAAATTAGATGGGATGATAAATATTCTGGATTCTGCAAAATTAAGTGAGGCAGGGCAGGATCTTATTTTCGCATGCCAGCTCCAGATCTTTAGGATTTCCAAAGCTCCAAAAGAAATTGCTGAAAATAATTAACGCTGGTAGCAGCAACCGTTATTATTTA
>JAJPKJ010000057.1 GCA_021323755.1 Chitinophagales bacterium
ATGATATCGGGATTCACTCCTTCCTGGCTTAATAATTTCACGCTATGCTGGGTGGGTTTTGTTTTTAATTCCTTTGCCGCTTTTAAATAAGGAATTAAAGTAAGATGTACCACCACACAATCTTCTTCTGCCATTTCCCACTGCAGTTGACGAACAGCCTCAACAAAAGGCAGGGATTCAATATCACCAACGGTACCACCAATCTCTGTTATGATAATATCGTATTCCTGGGTTTGTCCGAGCAATAACATTCTTCGTTTTATTTCATCGGTGATATGGGGAACAACCTGAACGGTTTTTCCCAGGTAAGCGCCTTCTCTTTCTTTATTAATAACAGTCTGATAAATTCTTCCTGTGGTCACGTTATTTGCCTGGGAAGTGTAGATGCTCAAAAATCTTTCATAATGGCCAAGGTCAAGATCGGTCTCTGCGCCATCTTCGGTAACATAGCATTCACCATGCTCATAAGGATTCAGCGTTCCAGGATCCACATTGATATACGGATCGAATTTTTGAATAGTAACGCGAAGTCCGCGGGCCTGCAGGAGTTTAGCCAGAGATGCAGCAATAATGCCTTTGCCCAATGAAGAGGTAACACCACCGGTAACAAAAATAAATTTAGCCATAAAAAGATATTTTCAATTTTAATTCGGCAAATAAAAAAGACATCAACATCGCCGTCTTCGATCCTTCCTTTGGAAGAATTGCGCACTTCGACGCCAATTTCTTGCTCAACAATTTCTTATGAAATATTTGCCTTAAATTCTGCTAATTATGACCTGAGGAAAATTAAAGTAAAACAAATTCCGAGAGGTCATACAAACCTACGCCAATATTTTCTGATAGCAAAAAATTCATCTTTTGCATGTGGATAAAATATGTTTAAAAAAATATTCTTCGGAACTTTATATTGCGTATTAATCTTTTACATTAAAAAACATCTATATGAAAAATTGGTTCCTTTGTTTATTAGCAATTGCTTTTTACCCTTCAATACAAGCACAGCAAAAAATGAGCTGTTGCGCACCGTCAGCCACTGAATCCTTTGCTCAGCTTGCATCCGATAAAGATTTCATCACCAGCCACCCATTGCCTTTACCTTTTATTTTTAAGAGTGATAATGGCAAACCCATTACATTCAAAGGCCAAGACGGATCAGTGTGTTCGGGATGGGAAATAAAATCAAAATCTCCTACCAATAATTACATTTTTGTTTTCCAGGAATGGTGGGGTTTGAATGACTATGTGAAAAAGGAAAGTGAAGCATTATGGAATGATGTTGGAAATGTCAATGTGATCGCTGTTGATTTATATGATGGAAAAGTTGCTACCACACGCGAAGATGCTGGAAAATATATGCAGGCTGCAAAAACGGAAAGAATTCAGACCATTATTAAAGCCGCTATCAATTATGTTGGGCCTGATGCAAAAATTTATACTATCGGATGGTGTTTCGGGGGTGGATGGAGCTTGCAGGCTTCCTTACTTGCCGGCAAACAGGCTGCTGGTTGTGTAATGTATTATGGGATGCCGGAAAAAGATCTGGATAAATTGAGATCATTGCACGCAGATGTGCTTGGCATTTTTGCCAATAAGGATCAATGGATAAATCCAAAGGTTGTCGATGAGTTTGCAGAGAATATGAAAAAGGCAGAAAAAAAACTTATTTTAAAAAGATACGATGCGGATCATGCTTTTGCCAATCCAAGCAATCCTATTTTTGATAAGGCTGCAAAAGAAGATGCATACAAGAACACGATTGCGTTTTTCAAGGCAAGAATAAAGTAGCGACTGAATTTTGGAAAACTACTTTAGACTCGAGACAGTATAACTTTTGCTTAAATGGACCGGGTTACTGAAGTGTGCGGAAATGTTATTATTGGCTTTTTCGGAGTGAGCCGTCAATTTGAAAACGTGTAAAACGATTATACAGGTTATCTCCAGGGTTAATACTAAAAGGCTGATTCGCTTTCTCATGTTCAGGGTTTGGATTTAAGTATTTTCTTATAAATGGACGCTAAGTATTTACGCTTATGCCATGCTCTGTATTCAAAACGTGGAATAAAGGTAATTATTTTATGCCTTTAAAAAAAGAAATGCACATAATTAATCTTTGGCAATCTTATCATAACTCGCTACTAATCCTTTGATAAGGGAAGAACTAAAGCCACGATGTTCCATTTCATTCAACCCGGCAATTGTACAACCTTTTGGGGTGGTAACCTTGTCAATTTCCTGCTCTGGATGAGCACCTTTTGTTAACAATAGTTCCGCTGCGCCTTTCACTGTTTGTGCAGCAATGAGGTTTGCGGTAGCTGCATCAAATCCAATTTCAATCCCACCCTGTATATTGGCACGAATATATCGCATGGCAAATGCCGTTCCGCAAGCGCCCAGCACAGTTGCTGCATCCATCAACTTCTCATCAATCTTAACCGACTTGCCGAGCTGGTTAAAAACTTCCATTACATACTGAAGCTGATCCTCGCTGACATCTTTAGCGGCAATACAGGTCATGCTTTGCTGAATAGCAATTGCCGTATTGGGCATTGCGCGCACAATAGATATTTTCTTACCGATGATGCCAGAGATATGTTCAATACTGATTCCTGTAATAACGGAAACCAAGATGTGTTTTCCCTCTTTAAACTCCTTTTTTAAAGAAGATAGCATGTCATTAACCTGGAAGGGTTTTACTGCAAGAATAACCAGATCTGCATATCGAATGGCTTCTTCATTCTTATCACTTACCAAAACACCTTTTCGCTCCAGTTCATGCAGGGTTTGAATATTTCTTTTGGTGATAAGAATATGCTTAGGCAAAACAAATCCACTTTGTATCAGACCTTCGGCTATTGCAGTGCCCAGATTTCCGCCGCCGATAATGGCAATTTTTTTATTCATGATCGTTGCTCGGTATTAATTGAATTAAAATTAAATAAAAAACCCCGACAAGTTATTATTACTCTTGCGGGGCTTCAATTCTATTTGTAATTATCAATAAAACTTGCCTTTCGCTAAATAATTTCTAACATAATCGTCCACCCCTTTTTCCAGGGAATAAAATTCTTCCATATAACCAACACTGCGAAGTTTGGTCATTTTCGCTTCCGTGAAATACTGATAAGTTGAACGAATGTCATCAGGCATATCAACGAATTGTATTTTTGGAGAAATATCCATTCCGTTAAAAGTAGATTTGGCAAGATCCTCAAATGATCTGGCTTTCCCTGTTCCTAAATTATAGATCCCGGAAGTTGGTTGATGTTCCATTAACCAAAAACATACTTTTAAAATATCTTTTACATAAATGAAATCGCGCAATTGCTGGCCATCCTTGTATTGAGGATTACCTGACTTGAATAATTTTACGAGTCCGCTTTTTTTGATTTGATTAAAGGAATGAAAAATAACACTTGCCATCCTGCCTTTGTGATATTCATTCGGTCCGTAAACATTGAAAAATTTCAATCCTGCCCAGAATGTTGGATGACCTCGCTGGTGTAAAACCCATTTGTCAAATTCATTTTTTGAATTGCCATAAGGATTCAAAGGGCGCAATACATTAACAATGTCGTGATCATCGTTGTAGTCATATTCACCATTGCCATAAGTTGCAGCCGATGAAGCGTAAACTAAGGGAATGTTATGAACCGTGCAGTAATCCCAAACCTTTTTTGAATATTCGACATTCAGCTGTTGATAAATGGCGTAATTGAATTCAGTAGTGTCAGTTCTCGCTCCGATATGAAAAAAGAAATCAATTTTCGGTTTCTCTTCAAAAAGCCATTCAAAAAATTCATCGCGTTCAATGACGTCAGAAAATCGCTTTTTTTCAAGATTGGGCAATTTGTCTTTCTTGCTAAAATCATCAACCAAAACAATATTTGAATATCCTTTGTAATTGAGATAACCAACAAGACAACTCCCAATGAACCCAGCGGCTCCAGTTACTACTATTTTTGAATCTTTTTGCATGATAAAAGTGTTCCGAAAAAATAATGATTTGGTTTGATTATGCAGGATCTTACAACGAGCTCAATTCACTTTCTGTTTCTGAACCTGCAAGCAAATGCTCAATGGCTGAATCATATTTTTCTTTCCAATAAAAAATATTATTCCAATTCATTCCATCAACTTCAACCGAACCTTCCGTTACAACACCCAATTCTTCGTATGGATGATCGCCAAGCGTTTTTTTGAATTCACTTATTTTTTCAGGTTGAACACTTACCACTACCCTGCTCTGTGACTCACCGAACCAATAACCATCTTTGCGGATATTAAAATCGGAGGCGACAACGTCAAAGCCAAGATTGTTCGGAAATGCAGATTCTGCCAAAGTAATGAATAAACCACCTTCGCTTACATCATGGGCAGAGGCAATCAATTTCCTTTTTATCAGTTCAGCGATTTTTTGTTGGAGTTGAAATTCTTCTTCAATCTCAAAATGAGGAACCTGGCTGTATTCCACATTTTGAACTTTATGCAGGTATTCAGACGAATTAATATCGCCTGTGCTTTTACCAATAAGAAAAATGATATCGCCTTCTTCTTTAAAATCCAAGGTCATTTTTTCTCTTACATTATCCAATAATCCAACCATACCAATTGTGGGCGTCGGATATACGGCACCGCCGGGGTTTTGATTGTAAAAACTAACATTACCTCCGGTAACTGGCGTATCAAATTTTCTGCAGGCGTCGCCCATTCCTTTTATTGCTTCGACAAACTGATAATAAACTTCGGGATCGTAAGGATTACCAAAATTCAAACAGTTGGTAACCCCAAGCGGAGCGCCTCCACTACAAACAATATTACGCGCAGCCTCGGCAACAGCGATCATGGCGCCTTTATAAGGGTCTGCAAAGACGTAGCGACTGTTACAATCTGTCGTTATTGCCAATGCTTTGCTTGCTTCTTTTGCTAAAATGATAGCGGCATCACTGGGTTGGTTGGTAGAGGAATTTGCCGTTCCAACTGTACTATCATATTGCACGGCAATCCATTTTTTTGAGGCAATGTTCGGGATGGAAACGATCTGCTCCGCAATTGATTTTAAATCATCGGGAACTTCGATATCATTTTGATCAAAACTCTTTACCTGTTCAAGATATTTTGGCTTTTTGTATTCGCGCGAATATTGCGGAGCGCCTCCGCCGAGAACCAACTCTACTGCAGGAATATCTGCTTCCAATTCTCCGTGCATAAAAAATTTCAACAAACCATCATCCGTAACTTCGCCAATATTTGCGCATGGTAAATCCCATTTTTCAAAAATATTGATCACTTCATATTCTCTTCCTTTTTCTACAACCATCAACATGCGTTCCTGGCTTTCACTCAATAATAATTCCCATGCTTTCATGTTTTGCTGGCGCGCCGGAACTTTATCGAGATCTATTCTCATTCCGACATTTCCTTTGGCGCTCATTTCAGCAGTTGAGCAGATAATACCCGCTGCTCCCATATCCTGCATGCCAACCACGGCACCGGTCTTAACCACTTCAAGACAAGCTTCCAATAATTTTTTTTCCTGGAATGGATCACCAACCTGAACGGCTGGCAATTCTTCCGTACTTTCTTCAGTAATATTAGCAGATGCAAATGAAGCTCCGCCGATTCCATCCTTACCTGTCGCACTACCCACAAACATTACCGGATTGCCGGCTCCTTTTGCTGTTGCAGAAATCGTCGAGTTGCTTTTCACAATGCCAACACTCATTGCATTTACCAATGGATTGGTATGATAGCACTCTTCAAAATAGATTTCACCGCCGACAGTAGGTACACCAAAACAATTTCCATAATGGCCGATTCCATGCACCACTCCTGCCAGTAAGCGTTGTGTTTTTGTTTCTTTCAAATTTCCAAATCGCAAAGAATTCAATGAAGCAATTGGTCTTGCCCCCATGGTAAAAATATCGCGATGAATCCCACCGACACCCGTTGCCGCGCCCTGAAATGGTTCGATTGCAGAGGGGTGATTGTGCGATTCTATTTTAAAAACAACGCCAAAACCATTGCCGATATCCATTAATCCTGCATTTTCTTCACCCGCAGCCACCAACATTTTTTTACCTTCGCGCGGTAATGTTTTTAGCCATTTGATCGAGTTTTTATAACTGCAATGTTCGCTCCACATTGCGCTAAAAGCGCATAACTCCGTGAAGTTTGGCGTGCGTCCAAGTTTTTGTTTTATTAATTCGAATTCGTCGGGAGTGAGTCTGAGTTGCTCAGCGGTTTTAACTGTAATTTCCATTTTCATTTACTAAAAAGCAAAAGTACGAACGCGGCGTTAATCTTATTTATAATTTTATCACCAGTTAATTCATATCAATGACAATTGCGTTTATTCATCCACATAAAGCGTTTTTACCTGAAGTTGATGCCTATTGCAAATTCTTTTCGGATCATCAAATCAATACGGTCGTATTAGGTCCAAAAGAAATTGCAACCGTTGAGGCAGATGTAGAATGGCATTTTATGGGTACTGATAAAGGCGGGAAAAAAACTGCGGTAAAAATTCATGAATATGCTTCCGCATCTGCGCCGCCTTTTAATGATAAAAAAGACATGATAAAGAAGATAATCACTGCAAAGCCTGATTATCGCCTGTTTTTAAATGAATATGTCAGGAAGCAGTTCGATTTCAAAGACCTTGTTCCATTTGGTTACCGGGATATGGGAATTGATCTTTCTTTTTTCCAATCAAATAATAAAAAGGAAAAAGATTTTGATTTTATTTATACAGGGAGCATCAATAAGGAAAGAAAAATTTTAAAACTGATAAAATGTTTTGCCGAGGGAACGATGAGACAGAAGTCCCTGTTGATTTTGAGTAAGGATTACAAATGGTTGAAGAACAAATTCAAATCGTGTAAAAATATTTTTTTCGAAGGCCCCGTCAGCCAAAATGAAGTGAGCGACTATATTTTGCGGTCCAGGTTTGCAATAAATTTCATTATTGACAAAGAACCATTCAATCAACAAACATCAACAAAATTTTTAGAATACGCAGCGTTAAAGATACCGATCATCTCTACAGAATATGAATGGATAAAAAAATTTCAAATACAATATGGCGGCGAATACTTTTATTTAAAAAATGATCTGTCCAATTTTAATTGGAATGAAATTGCCTGTCATCCTTATTCATTCCCACAATTAACCGAATGGACCTGGGAAAAACAAATCAGAAAATCCGGGGTCTTGGAATTTTTACAGTCAACGTATCCCGAACTTTTATTTACTTAACTATTGCTCAGGATAATCCATTAGATCTTCAGCTTCGCTAATGTTCTTTCATATTGATCAATCACTTGAGAAATGTTGAATTTTTCTATGACCAGGGCCCTTCCATTTTTTCCCATTTTCGAGCGCTCCTCATCAGAAAGATTGATCATCTTTTCCATTTTATCCGCAACATCAAAAGGATCGTTCAAATGGCAGGTAAATCCATTTGAATTATTCACAACAACTTCCTTACAGCCCCGATTCAGGGAAGTTATTATCGGCAATTCCATACTGGCCGCTTCCATCAGACATCGCGGAATACCCTCATTATAAAAGGAAGGGAAAACAAAACAATCAGCATTAATCAAATATTGCCGCACATCTTTTGCAAAACCTTTATAATTGACCAAACCTTCCTCCTGCCATTTCTGAAGTTCAGCTTCTGAGATAGAATCAGGATGATTTTTTTCAAAAAAACCGATCAATTCAAAATTTATCTTGTCATTTTTTCTTTTTAGAATCCTGGCAGCGTCTGCATATACAGCAATGCCTTTACTTTTCAAAAGCCTTGTGCTCATAATAAAAGTAAACGCACTCGTTGATCTTGATTTCGCGCTGGGATCAGGAGAAAAAAAATCCGTGTTCACGCCTTCGCCGGGCAATACCCGCATTTTTTTTATGTTTACAATATGATCAGTGATAAACACTTTTGCGTCTTCATTATTCAGAAACCAAACTTCTTCTGTTTTTTTCAAAGCGCGTTTGTATAATGCTTTGGTGAGTTGGTACAACCAATTTTTTTTTGCGAAAGAATAACCCAGTCCGGTGATCACGGCAATCGACTTAATAGATGTTCTTGCCGCAGCCAAAGAACCATAGATGTTTGGTTTGATGACATAATGAAAAATAAGATCAGGACTGTGCTTCTTGTAGATGGCTTTTAACTGGCGATATAAATTCAGATCGTCCAAAGGATTCTCTGAACGATTGTTAAATTCAATAGAAATATAAGTGCATCCTTCCTTTATTAGAAAAACAGAAAATTCATCATCTGGTGCGATCACCAGAATATGATAGCCTTTTTTATGAAGATGGCGAATTACATCAAGCCTGAAGTTATAAACAGACCAGGCGCTGTTGGAAACAAACGCGATCATCTTTTTTTCAACTGGTTCAATGTTATTCATGACACAATATTAAATTCAAATTTATAGATTTGAATTATTACATTGCTTTTGAAAATTAGTTTATCAATGACAATTTTCCTTTTTGCGTTTTATTTTTTTTTATTGCTGCTCATTATTAGCCGGGTTATTAAAAAAACAGAACCTGAGATCAAGTTTGGTACGATAACGGCAATGTTTTCCTTTAAAGTGTTGATGGGTTGCGCTTATGGATATATTTTTCTCCTCAATTATGGTGGCGATGATACCTGGGTCTTCTTTCGTGATTCATTACCGGAATATCAAAAATTAATTCATCATCCCTGGCAATTTCTCAATGATTTTTCACCGGCTGATGAATTTAATCACGCGTCCAATTTTTTCCAGTTCATTAAAGAATATCTGTATGATTTTGAATATTGGATGATGCGGAAATTGCTCGCGCTTTTCAATGTCTTTAGCCGGGGAAATTATTATATTGACGCTTTATTTTTTGATTTTGTAATTTTCTGGGGACCGTTTCTTTTATTGAAATCCTTGCTTTCATATTTCCCCTCCAAGAGAAATATTTTGATATTGATTATTTTCTTTTTCCCATCGGTATCATTCTGGCTAAGCGGAATCCGCGCTGAGGGATTGGTGTTTCTTTTTATGGCAATATCAATTCATTATTCAGCGAAATGGTTTAACAATCACAAAATATCTTCTTTGATATTGACCATGATTGGCATTTTAGGAATGCTTGCTTTCAGGGGTGTCTACTTGTTGGTTTTTATTCCTGCCTTTATCAGTTGGATTCTAACGTTCATATACAAACGAAAACCAGTTTTTGTATTCTTTTTAGTGTATATATTATCCGCATCATTATTTTTTGGGAGTTCATTATTATCTGAAAGAAATAATTTGCCCTCAAGCATTGTCAGTCGTCAGCAGGATTTTTTCCATTTGCCCGGCAAAACGATATTTAGATTAGATACGCTTGAACCTTCCCCTAAAAGTTTTATAAAGATCTTACCCCAGGCTTTTTCAAATACCTTTTTTCGCCCATTTATCTGGGAATCAAAAGGATTCCTTCAAATCATTTCCGCTTTGGATATTTTTGTCTTTTGGATACTGATTTTATTGCTATTGATCTTTCATGAGAAGGACTGGAGAACTTATCTTTCAAACCCTTTATTGCTTTTATTTTCATTTTATGGGATCACTTTGACGCTGTTGATTGGCTATATCGTGCCATTTCCCGGGGCGATCGTGCGATATAAATCCATCGCAGAATTACTGATCCTTTGTGCCATCACAATAGCCATTGACTACAAGAAATTGTTCAAATTATAACTTTTAATAATTTATACAATTTAGTCAAAAAAGCATTTTTTTTGATAATAATATTATTTAAAGCATATAAAATATTCACTTTTCATCGTATTTTATTCACATTTTTGAAAAATTTTTTTTATTAATTTGAATCAGTTAGTTTCGCGAAAAACAAACAGCATGTCATCCTTACGATTTCAATCAATCAATGATTTAAGTACAACACCGGAAGGGAAAGTAGCCGGATCGGCAAAAATCACCGCTATTTTTGGTGAGAATGTTTTTACATTAAAAACTGCCCGCGAATATTTGAGTGACGAAGCTTACAAGAGTCTGGCTTCCTCTATCAAAGGCGGAAAGAGAATTGACAGGGCAGTTGCCAATCAAATTTCTGCTGGTTTGCGCCAATGGGCAGAAGGAAAAGGGGTAACCCATTTTACGCACTGGTTTCAACCCTTAACCGGTACTGCCGCTGAAAAACATGATTCTTTTTTTACATTAAAAAGCGATGGAACTGCGATAGAAGAATTTGACGGCGCTGCTTTAATTCAGCAGGAGCCCGATGCATCATCATTCCCGAGTGGTGGTTTACGCGCGACTTTTGAAGCACGTGGTTACACCGGCTGGGATCCTTCATCTCCGATTTTTATCATGGAAATCGGCCAAGGCAAAACACTTTGCATTCCGACAATATTTGTTTCCTATACGGGCGAATCATTAGACTATAAGGCTCCGTTATTAAAAGCATTGGCATCCCTGGATAAAGCCGCTGTTGATGTTTGTCATTATTTTGATAAAAACGTTACAAAAGTTACCGCAACACTGGGATGGGAACAGGAATATTTTGTGATTGACGAGGGTTTGTTTAATGCTCGTCCTGATCTGGTAATGAGTGGAAGAACGGTTTTTGGTCATGCTCCGGCAAAAGGACAGCAATTGGAAGATCATTATTTCGGTTCTATTCCTGAACGCATTTATTCCTTCATGAGAGATTTTGAAGAAGAGGGTTATAAATTGGGGATTCCATTACGCACCCGTCACAATGAAGTTGCTCCTTCACAATTTGAATGTGCCCCGATATTTGAAGAAGTTAGTGTTGGTGTTGATCACAATCTGTTAATGATGGACATCATGGACAGGGTTGCCCGCAGGCATAAATTGCGCGTTCTTCTGCATGAAAAACCTTTTGCAGGTATTAATGGAAACGGAAAGCACAACAACTGGAGTATGGCCACTGACACGGGTGTTAATCTTCTTGCGCCCGGCAAGACGCCAAAAACAAATTTGATGTTCCTTACTTTTTTTGTGAACACCATTAAAGCCGTGCATGATTATTCAGATATATTGAGAGCGGCTATCGCTTCTGCTCCAAACGATTTCCGTTTAGGCGCTAATGAAGCTCCGCCGGCAATCATTTCTGTTTTCATCGGACAATATCTCAGTAAGGTATTGGGTGATATTAAAGAAAGAGTGGGAGCCAAATTTGATGAACAGGATGAAGCGATCCTGAAACTGGACCTGCACAAAAGCATTCCTGAACTTTTATTGGATAATACAGACAGAAACAGAACTTCTCCCTTTGCCTTTACGGGAAACAAGTTTGAATTCCGCGCTGTCGGTTCTTCTGCAAACTGCGCCAATGCCATGATTGCCTTGAATACGATCCTTGCTGAAACGTTGAAGACATTTAAAAAAGAGGTTGATGCATTGGTAGATAAAGGGGAGAAAAAGGAAATTGCCTTGATGCATGTGATCAGGGAATATGTGGTAAGCAGTGAAAAGGTTCTATTTGAAGGAGATGGCTACAGCGACGAGTGGCATCATGAAGCAGAAAGACGCGGATTGCCAAATGTACGCACCACCCCATTGGCCTTGGATGCGATGGTAACCGAAAAGGCAAAACATCTATTTGAAGACAATAATGTTTACAATCATGCTGAGTTGGAAGCCCGTCACGAAATTGAATTGGAAAAATATATCAAGAAAGTGCAGATCGAAGCGCGCATAATGGGTGAATTGGCAACAAGCCATATTCTTCCTCCTGCCATTAAATATCAAAATACGCTGATAGAGAATATTAAAGGTCTGAAGGAAATTGGGTTGAAAGAGAGCACTTATTCCAATCAAAAACAAATACTGGAAAAAATATCAGAGCACATCGGTAAAGTAAGTGAATTGGTTGCCAAAATGATCGAGGCAAGAAAGATTGCCAATGCCATGACTGATACAAGAACAAAAGCAATTGCTTATTGCAGCCAGGTCAAAGAAGCGTTCTTTGATGAGATCCGTTATCATGTTGATAAATTGGAATTACTGGTAGATGATTAAGAGTGGCTTCTTCCAAAATATCGTGAAATGTTATTCTTAAGATAATCCCAATTGTTTTTAATCAAAGGGCATCCCTATAATAAGTGATGCCCTTTTTTATTTTTGATTATTGATCTTATCTTTTGCCCATTTCAGGGCAATATCCAGTTGTTGCTTTATGGAAAGATGAGAATTATCAAGGACGATGGCATCATCTGCTTTTCGCAAAGGACTTACTTCACGATGTGAATCAATATAGTCGCGCATTTCAAGATTTGCTTTCACTTCTTCCAAAGTAATGTTCGGGTTTTTTTCGAACAATTCTTTAAATCTTCTTTCGACCCTGATCGCATTATCGGCAGTCATAAAAATTTTTAATTCTGCTTTGGGAAAGACAACCGTACCGATATCTCTTCCATCCATTACGATCCCTTTCCTGCGACCGATTTTATGTTGTTGCGCAACGGCAGTTTCCCGGACAGATTTTATTGCAGCTATGTCACTTACCTTTTCTGCGATCACCAGATCGCGGATAACGTACTCGACATTTTCTCCATTCAAATGAATTTCGCTTTGCTTGCTTTGGGGATTGTAAATAAATTCAAGCACAATTTCGCTCAGGGCTTCTTCTACTTTTTTTTGTTTTGTCCAGTCAACATGATTACGCAAAAAATATAAAGTGATCGCCCGATACATAGCACCGCTGTCAATATAAACGTAATCCAATGCCTTGGCCAATTGTTTTGCCAGCGTACTTTTACCGCAAGAAGACCATCCGTCGATAGTAATAATGATTTTTTTTGGCGATTGCATAGTGCTGTTGTTTCACAAAAATAAAAAATGCCAACACGAGATTGGCATTTTATTCATACAATATCATTAAAAATCTATGCTTCTGATTTTTGCTTTGTCTTTTCCTGTAAAGAAAATTTGATTTTCGAATTTTCCTTATCAAGATCGGCGATCAGCACATCTCCATTCTTGATGCTCATATTCAAAATTTCTTCAGCTAACGGATCTTCCAGGTATTTTTGAATTGCCCGGTGCAAAGGACGCGCGCCAAACTGCTGATCATATCCTTTATCTGCTATGAAATTTTTTGCCAATTCAGTCAGTTCCAGAGAAAATCCAAGATTGCTCAGGCGTTTCATCACCCCTTTCATTAAAATATCAATTATCTGGAAAATATGATCTTTCGTCAAAGAATTGAAAATGACTACATCATCAATACGATTCAAAAATTCGGGACTAAATGTGCGTTTTAAAGCCTTTTCTATAACTGCCTTTGTATTTTCTTCTGCATTCAGCGTTCTTGCGGCAGTTGCAAATCCTACACCATCACCAAAATCTTTCAACTGACGAACACCGATATTGGATGTCATGATAATCAAAGTATTTTTGAAATTAACTTTTCTACCCAATCCGTCGGTTAATTGACCATCGTCAAGCACCTGCAACAAAATATTGTAAATATCAGGATGAGCCTTTTCGATTTCGTCGAGAAGGATAACTGAATAGGGCTTGCGACGAACTTTTTCTGTAAGCTGTTCGCCTTCTTCATAGCCAACATATCCCGGAGGCGCACCGATCAATCTGCTCACGGTGAATTTTTCCATATACTCACTCATATCTATGCGAATCAAAGAATCTTCTGAGTCGAACATATATCTTGCCAATGCGCGCGCCAATTCTGTTTTTCCAACTCCTGTGGGTCCCAAAAATATAAATGTCCCAATTGGCTTTTTCGGATCTTTCAAGCCAACCCGGTTACGTTGAATGGCTTTTACAATTTTCTGGATAGCTTCATCTTGTCCCACTACCATTTCAGTCATATCAACACCCATATTACGGAGTTTCTCGCTTTCGGCTTGAACCATGCGCTTTACAGGAATGCCCGTCATCATGCTTACCACTTCGGCAATATTTTCTTCATCGATCGGATATCGTTTGTGTTTGCTCTCTTCTTCCCATTCGTTCTTTGCTTTTTCTAATTCTTCCTGCAACCGTTTTTCTGTGTCGCGCAAAGAAGCGGCTTCTTCAAACTTCTGACTTTTTACCACTTTATTTTTTTCATTCTTCACATCTTCGATCTTCTTCTCCAATTCAACAATGTTTTCCGGAACATTGATATTTTTTAAGTGAACACGAGCCCCAACTTCATCCAGTACATCAATCGCTTTATCCGGTAATAAACGATCCGTCATATAACGGTCACTCAATTTTACACATGCATCGATTGCGTCATCAGAATAAATGACATTATGATAATCTTCGTATTTTGACTTGATGTTATTCAGGATCTGAATTGTTTCTTCAACAGTTGGAGGGTCAACCATCACTTTTTGAAAACGACGATCGAGTGCACCATCTTTTTCAATATACATTCTGTATTCGTCCAGGGTGGAAGCGCCGATGCACTGTAGTTCTCCCCTTGCTAACGCCGGTTTGAAAATATTTGAGGCATCAAGGGAACCACTTGCGCCACCTGCGCCTACAATGGTATGTATCTCATCAATAAAAAGAATTACATCGCGATTTTTTTCAAGTTCATTCATTATCGCTTTCATTCTTTCTTCAAACTGTCCTCTATATTTTGTTCCGGCAACCAATGCGGCAAGATCAAGAGAAATAACGCGCTTATCGAATAATACGCGCGAAACCTTTCTTTGTACAATGCGCAATGCCAATCCTTCCACAATGGCCGTTTTGCCAACACCTGGTTCGCCAATTAATATCGGGTTATTTTTTTTGCGGCGGGAAAGTATTTGCGATACTCTTTCAATTTCTTCTTCGCGACCGACTATCGGATCCAATGCCCCTGTTTCTGCAAGTCGTGTAATGTCTCTTCCAAAATTATCGAGTACCGGCGTCTTGCTTTTGGCATTTCCTGCGGCGCGTGCTTTTTGCTGAGAATATTTTTTCTCTTCATCAAAGTCATCATCATTGTCTTCGGTATATTCACCGCGAACTTCGTTGCTTTTTACCACGCCTAATTCGTTTCTGAATAAATCGTAATCCACGTCAAATTGATTTAAGATTTGTGTTGCAATGTTTTCCTTGTTTTTTAATATCGAAAGCATCAAATGTTCTGTTTCAACAGTTGGGCTTTTTAATGCTTTTGCTTCGAGCACAGTTACCCGAATTACTTTTTCAGCCTGCTTGGTCAGCGGAAGGCTGTTGATGTTTGCAATATTTTTTCCTGTTTTATCTTTTACTGCGATCTCTACTTCTTTGCGCAGTTCATACAGATCAACATTGAAGCTTTTAAGAATGCGTACCGCTGTGTTGTCGCCCTCGCGGATCAAACCCAGCAATAAATGTTCGGTGCCAATAAAATCATTCCCCAACCGCAAAGCTTCTTCCCTGCTGAACGATATAATTTCCTTTACTTGTGCCGAAAAATTATGATCCATTTTTAAGTAATTGAGCTTTATACAATAATAACGAATAATTTTGATTTCTATTTCCTGAATCTTATCAACGGTGTGTTGATATTCATCATTTACAACTATGCAAGTCAAAATTGATACCAGAGAGAAATTCCATGTCATTACTATCAATCAGCCATTTCTTGCTGCTAATATGACAGCAGATCTGAGTAATTGCTTAATTCCGTTACTGCAAAATGACGTAAAAAACCTTGTATTGAATTTAAAAGACATTAAAAACATAGACATTGCTGCTGCTGAACAACTGGTAAAACTGCAACAAAATTTTTACGAACAAAATGCATCATTCGTTGTTTGCGAGCTTCAGCCCGAGGTGGAGGATTTTCTGGAAGAATCTGATCTGCTTGAAATGATGAACATAATTCCCACTGAAAGCGAAGCAAGCGACATAATCATGATGGAGGAAATTGAACGCGAATTGTTGGACGAGGAATAATTTTAGTCAGCCTTGTGGTTTATGGTACCAGTTTCGTGGATCAGTCATCATGCTGTTCACCAATTTAAGTGTAAATGACCTCAGACATTATACAAAAATCTGTTGAAAAAATTCTTTCTCATTCCATTGATCTCACCATTATCTCTGTGGAATTTAATTCGATCGGTGGCGGTTCAATCAATGATAGCTATCAGATCATCATTAACAAAAAAGAAAGGTTTTTTTGCAAACTGAATTCAGCCAAGAAATTCCCCTCTCTTTTTATCAAAGAAAAAAACGGCCTTGAATTTTTAGCTAAACAAGATATAATCAAAATACCTTCCGTAATTGCTTGCGAAGAATTTGATGACAAACAAATTTTAATTCTCGAATGGATCGACCATGGACCTGGAACTGAGAAATTCTGGGAAAATTTTGGTGAGCAGCTTTCAATGCTGCACAGGATCTCAGACAATCATTTTGGTTTGGATGAAGACAATTATATGGGCGCATTGACACAATGCAATAATCCTTCAAAGACCTGGACAGATTTTTTTATTCATCAACGCCTTGAACCACAAATCAGATTGGCCTTGGACAATCGTTTACTCGATAACAAATCACTTTCGCACTTTAATAATCTATACAAAAAATTGCCCGAGATCTTTCCCTTAGAATCTCCATCATTATTACATGGGGATCTATGGAGCGGGAATTTTTTGTGCAACCATAATAATGAACCTGTTTTAATAGATCCTGCAGTTTATTTTGGTCATCGTAGTGTTGATCTGGCCATGACAACGCTTTTCGGTGGTTTTGACAAGAAATTTTATGAAACCTACAACCATCATTTTCCTTTCCCGCAAAATCACCGGGAACAATGGAAAATTTGCAACTTGTATCCATTATTAATTCATCTCAATCTTTTTGGCGAAACTTATCGCTTAGATATTCTTCAAACCATTAAGGGTTTTTAATATTAACGGATTAATTTCCTATTTTGTATCGTTAAGCAGCTAAATGGATTGGATGGAAGTCTTAACACGAATCGTAAACTTAAAACCGCTAAATGTTCGCCGTTACCATTTTAGGAAATAATTCTGCTTTACCTGCATTTGATCGTCATCCAACGGCACAGATCATTACGGTTGATGAACATATCTTCTTGGTTGATTGTGGGGAAGGAACGCAATCGCAAATGACCAAATATAAGATCAGGAGAAGCAAGATCAATCATATATTTATCTCACATCTTCACGGAGATCATTATTTCGGATTGATAGGCCTGATCACCAGTATGGGTTTGCTCGGGCGTTTACAGGAATTGCATTTACATGCTCCGGCTGCCCTAAAGGAAATGATAGATCTGCAATTAAAAGCAGCGGATACACAATTGCCCTTCCCATTTTATTTTCATTGTTTGGGCGATGATGGGGTTATTTTCAGAGATAATAAAGTTGAGGTAAGTTGTTTCAAAGTTTTTCATCGCATAGAATGTTGGGGATTTCTTTTCAAACAGGTAAAACCATTTCGCAGAATAAATCCGGAAAAAGCCAAACTACATGCAGTGCCGTCTTCCTATTTTGACAAGTTAAAATGGGGAGAACATTATGTAACCAAAGAGGGTGCGATAATAGAAAATGAATGGGTAACCGATCCTCTCCCTAAAGCAAAATCATACGCCTATTCTGCCGATACCATTTATGATGAACGCATTGCAGAAAAGGTTTTTGGCACAGATGTTTTATATCATGAAGCAACTTATTTGAAAGACCTTGAAGAACGCGCCACCAAACGTTTTCATTGCACTGCTGCCCAGGCAGCAAGGATTGCTCAAAAAGCATCCGTTACAAGATTATTGATCGGGCATTTCAGCTCGAAGTATGAAACATTGGAAGGATTTGAGCAAGAAGCAAGGGAGATCTTTTCTAATACTGATCTTGCTCTGGAAGGGGTTACTTACAGAATTTAATCTACAAGCCCCGCACCATCCATTTATAAAATTCCGGGAACTGCCGGCGCCAATTGGCTTCGTTATGTTTGCCCTCTTTATGAATATCTACTTTAATTTTTGCTTTCGATTTATGACGAAGCAAATCAATGATATTTTGCATATCGCTTACCATATTTTTACTTTCGGCGCCACCTGCATAAAAATAAATTTTACCTTTTATTAATGCGGCATTATGGTTCAGTTCTTCTTTCATTTGCGGAGCAGTCCATAATGCGGGAGAAAAAACGCCTGCGCCGCCAAATATATCGGGATGTGCAGCGATTGCATATAAAGAGATCAGTCCACCCATGCTACTTCCGGCAATAAATGTATGGGGCGCATCGCTGAATGTTCTATATTTTTTATCAATAAATGGTTTTAGTGTTTTAACTAGAAAATCGATGTATTCCTTTCCTTCGCCTTTGCCTGCACGCTCATAATCATAGGGATTATATTCGTTCATGCGTTTTGATTCCCCATTATCAATGCCCACAACAATGCAGTTTAAAATTCTTTTTGATAATGTATCCAATGCTTTGTCAACTCCCCATTCGCCAAATGGAGCCGTGTACTCATCAAATAAATTCTGTCCGTCCTGCATATACAAGACAGGATATTTTTTATGAGAGGAGGAATATGCCGGGGGAAGATAAATCCAGATACGCCGATGGCGGTTTAATTGCGGCATATAAAAGGCAGTATCGAGAATATGCACATTCTTACTTGCCGTGTGTTGCCTGGGTTTTTCCATAAACATGTCTTTCCATGCTGCGATTGAAAAATTTAATACCGTATCCGATTGAATATTCACTGTTCTGTTTTCAATATCCATTCCATCTTTTTTGCATTCTACTTTTTGCCAGCTACCGCGTGTGAATTTAAATTCGTAAAAACCTGGAGATGTATCCGGATAATACAAAAAGAAATTCCCATTGCTGTCTTGGCTTAATCTGTCATCATCATGATGTGGATTCCAATTGTTGAATGATCCTGCGATAAATACTGAATCCGTTTTAAAATTTTTTGGAAGCGAGATAATATTTATCCGGATCTTGTATTGACCAATGCTTTCAATGCAAAATAAAATGCAGCAAACTATAATTGCCGTTTTTTTCATACAGCTTTGTCATTAAAAATCAGCGTTTAGCGATATAGGTTTTTAACCTCGAGTGCAGTTCCTTGCTCAGCGGAGTTAATGGAAGACGCAGATAGTTTTCAATTACGCCTAATTCTGCGAGTGCAGCTTTGACGCCTGCAGGATTATTTTCGGCGAATAATAACTCATAACCCTCAATCAATTCATCATTTAACATTTTTGCAGATCTATTTTCTGATCTCAGTGCGGAGCGGACCATTTCAGAAAATTTTTTTGCGAAGCTATTTGCAGCAACGCTGATCACACCATCCATTCCGCAGGCGATCTGGGGAAATGCCAAAGCATCATCACCGCTTACAACCAAAAAATCCGCAGGTCTGTCCCGCAGGATTTGCATGCATTGCGCCATATCACCACTCGCCTCTTTAATACCGGCAATATTATCCACTTCATTGGCTAAGCGCAGCACGGTAGATGCATTAATGTTGCGCCCGGTCCTGGATGGCACGTTATATAATATTATCGGTTTAGCAGTCGCGGCGGCCAATGCTTTGTAATGTTCAAATAATCCTTGTTGCGAAGGCTTGCTATAGTAAGGACTAGCGCTTAATATTGCGGCGGCATTGTGTAAAGGAAATTTTTCAAGGTCCTCAATCAATTCCTTTGTATTATTCCCGCCAATGCCAACAACAACAGGGACGCGACTGTCAACTTTTTCGTAAGTAAAATTTACCAATGCAATTTTTTCATCTTTTGATAATGTTGGCGTTTCGCCAGTAGTACCAAGGGTTACCAAATATTCCACACCATCATTAATAACCAAATCAATTACACGATTGAGCGCTTCGTAGTCAATGCTCGTATCAGCTTTAAAAGGCGTAACCAATGCAACACCAGTTCCGCGAAGTTGGGTTCTTAAATCCATTCTTTTTTATTTTCAGTTGTTCGTTACTGTTAGTAATTCGTTGGTTTTATGATAACAGCAGAATTGTTTGATTCGACAAAAGTACAATAGAAATCTTGAGCCTGGGTTCATCATCATTATCAAAATATCAGGCGCTGACCTCATTCCAAAAACCCATTTTGCCGAATTTTTTTATTTTTTCATCAATTCTGTATTCGGGAGAAAATTGCCGAAGCTCGTGAAGTGTTTCGATGAGCTTTGGCTTTAGTAATGCAGCTGCTTCATCGTAATCCCAATGTGCGCCGCCCAGTGGTTCGGCAATTACGCCGTCAACCAACCCAAATTCAGACATATAATCTGAAGTTAGTTTTAATTCTTCTGCAGCTTTTTCTTTTTGATCCCAACTGCGCCACAAAATGGAGCTGCAATTTTCCGGAGAGATCACCGAATACCATGAGTTCTCTAACATGAAAACCCTGTCGCCTACGCCAATGCCCAAAGCACCGCCAGAAGCACCTTCGCCGATTATTACGCAGATTATGGGAACACGCAGGCGGATCATTTCATAAATATTTCTGGCAATGGCTTCGCCTTGCCCGCGCTCTTCGGCTTCCATGCCAGGGTAAGCGCCAGGCGTGTCTATAAATGTGATGACAGGCTTATCAAATTTTTCTGCAAGCTTCATCAATCGTAAAGCTTTTCGGTAACCCTCGGGGTTTGCCATTCCAAAATTGCGCATCTGTCGCATTTTTGTATTTGTTCCTTTTTGCTGGCCAACAATCATTACTGTTTCCCCGCCAAGTTGAGCAAAACCACCAATCATCGCCTTATCATCACGCACATTTCTGTCACCAAAAAGCTCAACAAAGTTGGTGCACATTTTATCAATATACTTCATGGTATAGGGACGATCCGGATGACGGCTCAACTGCACTTTTTGCCAGCTTGTTAAATGGCTTGTAATATCTCTCCGTCTTTCAATAACTTGTTCTTCGAGTTTTTTTATTGAATCGCTGAGATCTACTTTTGTTTTTTCTGAAGTTTGTTTTAATTTCTCAATTTCATCATAGAGTTCCTTAATCGGTTTTTCAAAATCGAGAAACTGCCGGTTTTTGTTAATGGGCATAATGTTGATGGATGAAATGTAAAATTAAGGGAACGATATTTTTTATTGCAAAGTTTTGTTGGCAAAAATTAAAATTCTGCTATCTTTGCCGTCCCAAAAATGGCGTTTGAAATGAATTATTTTTATTTCAAGCAAAATAAGGATCGGTAGTTCAGTTGGTTAGAATGCTGCCCTGTCACGGCAGAGGTCGCGGGTTCGAGTCCCGTCCGGTCCGCTTGGTTCTTTTTTAAATCTTCGAAAGCCTTTAAAATCATTGATTCTAAAGGCTTTTCTTTTTTTAGCCTGAATTGATCTTCGCGTCTTTTCGTAAATTGTTTTTACCATGTTTCAACAAACCCAAAAAATGTTTCAATGAGATGGCATTCATGGTAAATCTCAAACATTATCGGTTAATCCGTGCATAAAAACACGATCAATAAATATCATCTAAGACTCTACATCTTTCACACAGATTAAATAATAAGGATATGGAATCTGGCTGAATGTGTGAATAGTATAAATAATTTCTAAAGTTGTATAACTTACCAGCAAAGCCATCTGAATACCTTTGCAACATAATAGTAAGTCAAAATTCAAATTATTACATAAACAAGTCAGGAGGTTTACAATGAAAAGCAGAAGTTTATTTGGCGGATTTATTTTCGTAATAATTTTTGGCGCTGGGCTCGCAGGGGCATATTTTGTTTATAACGCGTCAGATTATACAGAAAGCGTAGTCATTTCGGTAGCGGCATTCGTAGCGGCCTTAATAATTTCTTCGTCCATCAAAATTGCAGATCCATGGGACAGAGCTGTGGTTTTACGACTAGGTCAATTTAAATCACTCAGAGGACCGGGATTATTTTTGATCATTCCCATTCTTGACACAATACCTTACTGCATTGATACCCGTGTAATCACCACCTCTTTTAAAGCGGAAAAAACGCTTACAAAAGATACTGTACCGGTGGACGTAGATGCCGTGTTATTCTGGAAAGTACTGGACCCGAAAAAGGCGGCCCTGGAAGTCGCGGACTATATCAGCGCCATCAGTTGGGCTGCTCAAACCGCCTTAAGGGATGTTATAGGGAAAACAATGTTATCTGATATGCTTGAAGGAAGAGATAAAATAAGTGGGGTGCTGCAAGAAATTATTGATGAACGCACGGAACCATGGGGTATTACGGTTAATTCCGTAGAAGTTAAAGATGTTCTGATACCTTCATCATTAGAAGATGCAATGTCGATGCAGGCGCAGGCAGAACGAGAAAGGCAGGCAAGAGTAATTCTGGGAGATTCTGAACGACAAGTCGCCGAAAAATTTGGTGAAGCAGCCAAAACATATGCCAACAACCCGGTCGCTTTGCATTTAAGAGCAATGAATATGCTTTACGAAGGGCTGAAGCAAAACTCAACAATCGTAATTGTACCGAGCTCTGCTGTGGATACAATGCAATTAGGCAGTATGGCAGGCTTAACGGCCTTGACGATGGGTATAGGCCAGGAAAAAGCGAATAAAGAAAACAGTACAGTCTTAAAATCAGAATCATGAAAGCAGTAAAAGGTGGACATCTTGGTAGTCCAAAAAATAAAAGGCTTAAAGATGAAAAAAAGCAGATTTATTCTACCGAATAATCTTCTGCTTACAGATTGAATCTTATTTCTAAAACATCAATATTTCACGAAGTGGGCAAAAAATAAATCAATGGCTTACTCTAAAGAAAAATTTTAAATAAAAATGAAATGGATACACTTACAAAAGACAACCTGACAGGAGTTAATCATGGAGAACTTTTCTCTAACACTCCATTAAAATATTTGACTGCATCTTCCATGATCGGAGAAAAAATTCAAAATGACAATGATGAACATCTCGGTGAAATAAAAGACATCATGATAAATATTATTACAGGCAAAATTGAATACTTTGTTGTTGAGTTTGGAGGTTTTCTTGGCATCGGAATAAAATATTTCGCTATTCCTTTTGATCTATTTCGTGTTGATAAAGACAAACGCATTTTTGTATTTAATCGAAAAAAAGAGGAGCTTGAAAAAGCACCGGGTTTTGATATGGAACATTGGCCTGATACAAACATTCATTTTGATGAAGCGTATAGCTATTGGAGTTTTATGGGATAAACCACGTTGAACTTTTTAAAATAAAATGTAAATCATATTGTACTATGGATTAAAGAAGCAATGCGAAATCAGAATTTATGATGATTGATTAATTAAAGAAACTCTTACTACTGAATTCAATGTCTACCAATTTTATCTTTCAAGATTTTACAAAGCATCCATTGTTCCCAAATGAGCGATGCAGCATCTGAAGGCGCCAGAAGCGGTGGCAAACATTGCTTGCTATAGATCTGGTCTTCTTCCTCATTTGCTGAACCTTTTTCTTTAGCCAATGGCGTTGACATTTGCTTAATAGCAGCAAATTCATTTTTGGCAATTATATTTGGTAACATCTTTTGGAATTTAGTCAAACGTATTTCCTACCTCCATTTATTTTTATGATGAATATTATTACATCTTATGATAATTGTCATCAAAGAAAATTCAGTGATTCCTGAATTTTGGCTCGCTTATTTTTCAAATAATTACTGTGGCATATTAAAAATGAAAACCACGTTCCTCCCCCGGAGAGGCTTGGCTGGATATTCCCGGAATTTTCAATAATTCAATTCTTTCCAGGCTCCGGAATTTCAAACGGTGACGGGCTTATCCCTGGTTCATCGGGGAATGTATCGGGGTCTTCATTGGGTATCGCAGGGTTATCGGGAACAATTTTAGGGTCCTCTTGCGGTCTTTTTTCAGGTGAAGGGATTTCGGGAATTTCTTTTCTTTTCTTCTTATTAGCCATAAAATGATTTTTTTCCGGAGCTCACTAAATGTCGACCTGCAAAGAACATATCAGTAATGGGAAACATTATTGATCATAATCAGTACATCAGTTGAAGATGATCATTGTGAAGAGATAATTAAGATCTTATTCTTACAGAGCAATTACTAAAATGGAATTGATTTTAGTGATCATAATAAACGTGTATATGCAAGTCAAGCCGGGGTCGTCAGAAAAAATTATATTTAAAAGCAACAATCGCAATGAAGAAATATTCTTTGAAAATTTAAAGGAAGAATATATTTTATCAATGCTTATAACAGGCTTAAAGAAAACTAATATTGAAATAACTACTGCAAAAAAAATGTTACGCATCTTTTCAAATGCAGATACACGACATTTAGATAAGATTGTTTGCGAAAATGGACGTACTTCCTACGACATGCATCAGCTGAATCTTTCTTTTGCTTTACCATCCGATGCAGATCTCAAAATGGCGAAAGCAAAATGTAATGGCGAGATGTTGATTGTTCACTTCCCAAAAACAGATCACCCATATTGTCCTCCTTACTCGAAGATACCTGTCACTTAGTTTTTCAAATTCCGCAACCGGCGATCACTGCCAAAAAAAGCGAGCATGCCTAAATAAAAATCAAAAATATTTACCAGCCTACAATAGACAGTTATTTTAAACCTGGATTATATATTGAAAACATATGGCTTATGTTAGCATGACCTGAAGTTGGGTTTCACGCCCCAACTGACTTTAGTAGCAAAGCAGGGGAAAAGAAATTAAGAAACCACTATCTGTTCAAGGATTATCTTAAAGTTGTTGTTTCATTCCAACGGACTGTGTTGTAAAATATTACGATTCTATAACCCCGGATTTTCAATAAAAATCTTAAGGAATAGATCTAATTTGTTTGAAAACAGCTCAATTACTAATATTGGAATCGACGGGATCAGCTGGGCCATTTAGCATCGATCCGCTTGGAACATCATTCCCGGATTAATTTGGCAACGCTGAACCATAACATAATCTATTTGTTAAATTCATGAAATGATATCGGTCGCCCATATAGCCCGATCATCCAGTAAGTTAAAATGCAGCACTCTGTTAGGTATTTTAGTAAAATTATTCAACTATATGCTCTGTCGTCTAACGAAAATCTTTTCTAAAATTGTATTTTTTGCATTTTTGTTTTCATGCCGCGCCCTGTCTTTTTACGGCGATGCGGACAAACCCTTTTTTTATTCCGGCAATAAAGTGATACCTAGCCAGGAAACATCTGACTCGCTTACCGTGGTAACATTTAACATCAAGAAAGCCAGAAAAATTGAAATGGCGATATCCGAGCTCAAAGAGTTAAAGAAAAAATCGCCGGTTGATATTTATCTGCTTCAGGAAATGGATGAAAAAGGCGTTCAGACCATTGCAGCAAATCTGAATTTAAATTACTTATACATTCCCATTGCCTATGATAAGTCGGATGAAAAAAATATTGGTAATGCTATTTTAACAAGTGGGACAATAGTACATCCAGAAAAATTGATACTCCCTCATGCCAAATGGCAGAATCAACAGCGTCGTGCGGTTAGCATTGGGGAAGTAGATATCCACCAAAGGAAAATAATGGTGTTCAGTGTTCATACGGAAACTGTAGCGATGAGCAGGAAGATGAGAATGGACCAGGTTGATTCCATTGTTCATTTTGCTAAGCAGGAGTCGGCGCATTACGATTATGTTTTAATAGGCGGGGATTTTAATACGGTATTTCCAAATTATGCCCAGTCCGTGGTAACAAGATTCAAAGACAACGGATTTGACTGGTCAACATCGAGTGTGGGGAGCACCGCTAAAGCAATGTTGGGAATCGTAAAACCAACAAATGATTACTTGTTTTCCAGGGGATTCAAGGCCGTGGGCGCCTATGTAGTTCGCAGCTCAAAGTCAAGCGACCATTACCCTGTATTTGCCACGTTAAGATTTTGAGATGATCAAGATCCCCCAAAGAAGTTTGATTCCGTCGACAAATTGATCGATTTGTGGTTCTGATGGAATTTTAGGAAGGATTCCTTTGAACACCCAATATATATTTATTCTCCAATTATTTTTTCAGGAATTTCTCCGAAAATCAATCAGGTCTGCTGAATGAGAGTTCTTTTCTGAAAAGTA
This sequence comes from Chitinophagales bacterium, assembly GCA_021323755.1. Lineage (GTDB taxonomy): Bacteria > Bacteroidota > Bacteroidia > Chitinophagales > Chitinophagaceae > Puia. Next base: position 26,004 of record JAJPKJ010000057.1, read on the forward strand.
ATTATTTTCAAACGAGTGGTTGAATTGCTAAATAAAAGCGGTGGCTGTGCAAAATACCGCATCAATAGCAATCGCCAGAATTAAAAACCGAGTTCGTCTTTACCGGACAAAATTAATGTAACCCATATCAAAGATCATAATTGGCTTTGGTATATCCCAATTTGAATCTTACGAATTTTTATACTACTGATTTTATGGCATTTACTGATTTCAAAAATGTAATTAAGAAAATTTTTTTGAGCAGGATCATTTCTCAAGCTGATGTGAATCATCAGGGACAATCATCAACAGGAATAACTTTGAAAGAGTTAAAATCTGACTGTAACCTCAATAGATAATTTTAAAAAGAAGTTTATGAAGACTATAGTTGTCCCTACGGATTTTTCCAGCACTTCACGAAATGCCGTTGATTATGCGGCTGATTTGGCTTCTTCCATGAATGCTGATCTAACGATACTAAACGTTTGTCCGGTTCCTATAAGCTTCGAGATGCCTTTTCCGGGTTTTACTCTGGAGCAGATGCTCGATGAAGCAAAAACAGAACTGGAGAGAATGAAAATGAAAATTCTTGAAAGAACCGCAGGAAGAATAAAAATCAATTTAGTCGCAAAAATGGGAACAGTTATTTCACAAATTGACAATTATTGCGCTTCAGTAGATCCCTACGCCGTTGTAATGGGCAGTGAAAGTATCAATGGATTAGAAAGAATACTATCAGGCAATAATACGATTGCAGCGTTAAGTCGCGTTTCCTGGCCCTTAATCATTGTGCCACCAGAAGGAAAATTTATTGGAATAAAGAAAATTGGTTTGGCATGCGATTTTAGAAATGTGATTAACACTCTCCCGATAGAAAAGATAAAGGAGCTCATGAATAGGTTTCACCCTGAATTATTTGTGCTGCATGTAAGCCTGGAAGGTTCATCAAATTCACAAATAGGACAAGAATCCGTATGGCTTCAGGAAATGCTCTATGGACTCGAACCAAAATATGAATTTGTTCAAAGCACAAGTATTGAAGAAGGAATCAGTAGTTTTGCAATAAATAATAACCTTGATATGCTGATCATTATTCCAAAGCACCACAACCTCATCAGTAAAATATTTCAGCATAGTCATAGTAAACAAATGGCAATTCATACCCATTTGCCCCTTCTTGCCATTCATGAATAACCAAAACTAATTTTGGCAATTCCAAATATTATGATCCATGGAAATTATACCGGTAATAACAAAGTAAAATTGATTCGTGGAGGGAAAGATTATTTTGATTTATTAATTCAGCTCATCAATCAGGCTACTGACAGTATTCATCTTCAAACGTATATTTTTGAAAGCGACGCGACAGGCAGGCTAATCGGAAATGCGCTAATCCAGGCAGCCACGAAAAAAATAAATGTCTTTCTGTTGGTTGATGCTTACGCATCGCAATCTTTATCAAAGACATTCATAAAGGAATTAACAGATGCAGGTGTCCACTTTCGCTTTTTTGAAACTTTCTTTAAGACCAAGCATTTTTATTTGGGAAGACGATTGCATCATAAAGTGGTTGTAATTGACACCCGTTATACATTAGTTGGAGGTTTAAATATTTCTGACAATTATAACGAGTGGAATGAACATTCCGCATGGCTTGACTTTGCTTTATATGCTGAAGGAGAAATAGCACAACAATTATGCGTTCTGTGCTGGAAAGCCTGGAGAGATTTCCCGTCGAAAATGGGCGTTACCCCTTGTGAGCAAAAGTCGCTTTCTTATAATTTTTCTCCGGAGGAAAAAGCTTTGGTGCGTATGCGCCGTAATGATTGGGTGCGAAGAAAAACTGAAATTTCAAAAAGTTATGTTGAAATGTTTGATAACGCAGAATCGCACATCATCATCTTATCCAGCTATTTGATACCGGGCAAATTATTCAGGCATCATTTGAAAAAAGCAGTCCAACGAGGCGTTCTTATAACCGTTATTACTGCCGGACGTTCTGATATTGCTCTTGCAAAAAACGCAGAACGTTTTTGGTATGCCTGGCTCTTGCGGAATAATATTGAAGTGTATGAATATGGAAAAAATATTTTGCATGGGAAGATGGCTGTCTGCGACGGAGAATGGCTTACAATCGGATCCTTCAATGTTAATAATATAAGCACCTATGCAAGCATCGAATTGAATCTGGATGTGCGTGATAAAAAATTAGGCGGAGATACAGAAAAAATATTGCGTGATATTATAAATTCTGATTGTGTAAAAATTACGACGACAACGCTTCGCAGGTCCACGAACATTTTTAGTCAGTTTCTTCATTGGTTATCTTACGAAATCATCAACACTGTTTTTTATTTGTTTACTTTTTATTTCAGACATCAGGATTGATATATTTTTTCTAAAATAAATTCATCTTTTCCCTGGTTCTTTTTAAAAGCGAATGGACAGCTTCCCGATTCCGGCCTGGAAAACGCCCACCCTCCCCGATAAGACATTTTCGCCAGATATAGTCCGATATTGATGAAAAACGAATTTGGCTTGTCAAGCCGCCTGAGCAAGTAAATTTTCGTCTTGTTCTTGCCATAAAGTTACAACCGTAAAAGTTTTCAATTTTCAATTCCCTTCATTAGTATCTGCAGCATCATAAGAATCGATCTTTAAATTAATTTTTTCCAAATGTTTTTCCAATCTATGTTTATGCTCTTCAAGTTTTTGTCTTATCGTAATCAGTTTTTCTTTGCTGCATTCCCCGTTCATTGATGTGGAAAGTTTCCTTAATCTTTTATCCAATTTTTTGCGGGTTTCTGACCCTTTAGCAGGAGCAAACATTACGCCGAGTGCAACGCCTGTTGATATGCTGGCAAGAGCGAGCAATTTTGATGAATTTTTCATTGTTCATTTTTTTTAATGATTGTAATATTTATTAATCGATAAAAATGATATTATCATTCTTTCTCGTATGCAATTCGGGCTTCTCATCTCCATATCCAAGAATAATTGAAATTTGAACTTCTTCAGAAGGTGGAACATTTAATCTCGAAAATATTTTTGTATGCTGTACAAATTTGCCAAATCCAACCGGGCAGCTGTCTAAACCAAATGCTTTTGCTGCGAGCATCATATTCTGAGAGCACATCCCGATATCGAGTGGAGCCCATTCGTTATCTCGCGGAGCTGTAATGAAAATGACTACGGGCGCCCCATGAAAGATCGGATCCGATAATGCTCCAAAATTAAAATCGTGCATAAAGTGTAAAAGATGATTTGTTGTTTGTGTTATCTTCTTTATACCGGATTGCGCGAAATCTTTTAATGCAACATGAGCAATTTCTTTTGAAAAAGATTTAATTGTTGCCTTATCCATCAGCACATAAAACTTCCATGGTTGTTTATTTATAGCCGACGGCGCCATTCTTCCTGCATCTATTATTTCCTCAACAATATTTCTTGCTACAGGCTGGTCCGTATAGCTGCGAACAGCTCTTCTTCTATAAATAACATCGATAATCGCCTGAGCTGAAGATGGGCGATTTATTGTTTCTGACTTCATAAATTTTCTTTTGAATTATAGTTAAAAATCTGATTTCAGGATTGAAGTGAGCACACTCCATCTTATCTAAACAAATCAGTGATCTTCCTTTTGTGAACTTATCGATCCGATGCATAGAAAAGAATGATGCAGGTCATGGCAGCAATTGATCTTTATCAAAAACGCTCTTTTTATTTCCTGCATTTTCCATCATGATACCAATCATAAATGCTTTTGATGACCGTCATATAATTAAGAAGCAATAAAAAGAAAATTTGAGAAAAGATATATTATGTCAGTATATATAAAAAAATTTAGTGAAATCGGTATAACCGATGTACCTGCTGTTGGCGGAAAAAATGCCTCGTTGGGAGAAATGTTTACTCAGCTGTCTTCAAAAGGAATTAAAGTACCGGACGGGTTTGCCACAACTGCAACTTCGTTTTGGGATTTTATAGATTATAATGAAGCGCGATATGCGTTGCGGGATATTATAAAGCAGTTAGACAACAAAAACTTTTCCAACCTCAAAGAAATCGGTAAGCAGGCAAGAGTATTAATATTGAATGCAAAAATGCCAAAAAAATTATCCGATGAAATAATTGGTGCATATAAAGAATTATCTGGAAAAGATTATTTAGAAGTAGCGGTCAGAAGCAGCGCTACAGCTGAGGATCTTCCTGAAGCGAGTTTTGCCGGCCAGCATGAATCCTTTCTCAATATCAAAGGAGAAAAAGCTTTGCTGGAGGCCGTCCAAAAATGCTTTGCTTCATTATTTACCGACAGGGCAATTAAATACCGCGAAGACAATGGTTTTGCTCATGAAAGAGTTGCATTATCGGTAGGTGTTCAGAAGATGATTCGCTCGGATAAGGCCTGTTCCGGTGTAGGTTTTACCCTTGAGCCGGAATCAGGTTTCAGAAATATTATTCACCTGGCGGGTGTTTGGGGCTTGGGAGAAAACATTGTGCAGGGAACAGTTACACCAGATGAATTTCTGGTTTTCAAACCATCTCTGCTTCAGGGAAAAAAATCAGTCGTTCAAAAAAAATTAGGGGATAAATCATTAACCATGATCTATGGCGACAATGGGAAAGACACCGTCATCAATATTGAAACTCCGAAAGAAAAAAAAGAGCAATTTGTTTTGAATGAAAATGAGATTGCAAAATTAGCAGCCTGGGCTTTGCAAATTGAACAACATTATAAAAAGCCGATGGATATTGAATGGGCCAAAGATGGAATTACAAATGAATTGTTTATTATTCAGGCAAGACCTGAAACAGTACACTCACGCAAAAATCCTTTGCAAATAAAAGAATACAAACTATTAGCAAAAGGAAAAGTCTTGGTAAGCGGAGAAGCGATAGGGACCAAAATAGCATCTGGATTTGCCAGAATACTTGATTCTCCTAGAGATGCCGATAAATTAAAGCAGGGAGAAATAGTTGTAACAGATCTTACAAGCCCCGACTGGGATCCAATATTAAAGAAAGCGGCTGCTATTATTACCAATAAAGGCGGCAGAACTAGTCATGCTTCGATCATCGCAAGAGAGATAGGTGTTCCGGCAATAGTTGGCAGTAGCAATGCAACCAGCGTTATAACAGATGGACAATTGATAACGGTTTCATGTTGCGAAGGTGAAAAAGGTTTTGTGTACGAAGGCAAATTGCCCTACAAGGAAACACAACTCGATTTTTCACAAATGGCAATGCCGGAAAGTACAGAAGTGATGATGATCATTGGTGATCCGGAAAAAGCTTTCAAACTTTCATTCTATCCAAACGATGGCGTCGGATTGATGCGGCTTGAATTCATCATTAATGATTCTGTAAGAATTCATCCGATGGCTTTGGTGAAATTTAATGAACTGAAAGACCAGGAAGCAAAACAAAAAATCGAGGAACTAACGCATCATTATGCTGATAAAGAACAATATTTCATAGAAAAGTTGGCCGAAGGTGTCGCCACTATTGCTGCTGCCTTTTATCCGAAAGATGTGATCGTCCGCATGAGCGACTTTAAAACAAATGAATATGCAAGCCTGTTGGGCGGCAAAGAATTTGAACCGGTCGAAGAAAATCCAATGCTTGGATTCCGGGGAGCATCACGCTACTATAATGATTTGTATAAAGATGGTTTTCGATTGGAGTGCAAAGCTATGAAAGTAGTGCGTGAAGAAATGGGATTGACCAATGTAAAATTGATGATCCCTTTTTGCAGAACTGTTGAAGAAGGAAAAAAAGTTATTCATATTATGCACCAGTTCGGACTTACCCAGGGTGAATTCGATCTTGATATATTCGTGATGGCCGAGATTCCCAGTAACGTACTTCAGGCAAGTGAATTCGCGGAAATATTCGACGGGTTTTCTATTGGTTCAAATGATCTTACTCAGTTAACATTAGGCATTGACCGAGATTCAGCGCTTGTAGCCGATTTATTCAGTGAACAAAATAAATCTGCCAAAGAAATAATTGCGATGATGATTAAAAGAGCAAAACACGCAGGAAGAAAAACCGGTTTGTGCGGCCAGGCACCCAGTGATTTTCCGGAATTTGCCAGTTTCCTAGTTGAGCAGGGCATCGACAGTATTTCCTTCAACCCGGATGCATTGCTAAAAGGAATCGACAACATAATCAAAGCAGAAAAAAAATTGGCTGTAACGACATAAAAAAATGAGTCCGATCATAACTTAAGTTTGAGGACATAAGCGAGATACTCTTGCCATTTTTTATTTTGAAGATAAATACTTGCCTGTAACCCTTATAAAACTGACCGCAACATTATAAAGAGTCTTGGGTAATGCAACACTAATTCAAATTCAAACTATACCTGCATGAGACTCTCAAATAAGGGTATGATTTATTGACATCAGGATAATTTCTGTAATTAGCATGTAAGTTAAAATAACCTGGTTCTACACATATTGAAATTCCATCTACCAACATGTACCTCAGTTCACTGGTTATTGTGTGTAAGAAATAATCGGTAGAATTACCATTGATTGTTTTCAGCCATCCACCCCGGTAATTTATTGTATAGAAAAGGTGATTTGCAACGTTCAATGAAAAATTAGCGTGAAAACCAAGCCCTGTGCAGAAATCATAATTTCTTCCTTCGTACAGAATGCTATCGGGCACAGCCGCTAAAATAACCGGACCTGCGCCAACAATGGTATTGATAATAAAACCATGAGCCATTTTAAAAGATGAGAACAGATTAAGCTTTATACTTTGAGCACTGTAAAAGAAAGCCTCATTATTTATATAATCGTAATTCATGGAAATCATAAGCAGATGTTGCACATCTTCTTTTTCATTGATCCGCCATCCTCTTATTGATCCATATACACTGATGATATTAAGCTTGGAGCTATCATCTTTCCCCAGTTCTGCATTAACTGAAATATTGCTGAATGGTATTTCGTATTTTTCAAATGGCGTTCCATATATAAACCGAGCGTGTGCGTAAAAACCAAAATTCCCATCGCTACTGTTAACTTTAAATTTTCTAACGCCTACGTCAAACTCGGTATACACGTTGGATGAATCATGCTCCATAGTATTGCCCATAACCTTCCCCACCTCCCATCTATAATTCTTGTCAACCCATTTACCGGATTAATAAGAAGTGCAATCACTTCACTTAATTGTCTTTTCAAGCCCCGACTTCGATTGTTGACCATTTTATTTGCCAGTCTGTACGTCATTTCGCCAAGAGTAATTCCTCCAAAACCAGTATTGATAAAATCATTAGGAGCAGGCGGCTGGTTTTCTGCAAAAGTTTCCCATAAATAACTTCCGGCAAATGAAGCCGGCACGGCTTGCCAAAAGCTATAACCATTAGATCTTAATGAATTATAGAATAAACTTCCGTGATAAGGATGGCCAAACTGGTTGGTGGTAAAAGCATCATTGTCCCAGGTCCAACTGGCAGGACTTAAATTATATTTTACGGTCTGCCATGTTATGTGTGTGTAATCTACTTTCCGGATATAATTGTCGACAAGCCATGGCGTAGTCTCCGAGATTAATAATTCTCCGGCGCCAAGCCAAAATTTCTTTTTGACGTGACCAGAATCCAACAGAAATCTTGCAGAATCCTTTGCAACAATTTTCTTATCAAAAACAATGCCTTGCGCATATGCTGTCCTATTAAGAAGAACCGATGCAATAAATAATACCAATAGAATGAATTTTCTAGCCCGAATTTGATTCATGAGCAAGAATTATTTGAGTTGCCTGAATACAGTAACAATTTCATTTCAATACTATTTGATTGTGAGAAGCATTTTGATAACGACCGTCATATCTTATACTGAGCATTATCAATACATCGGTCTGGAAATTTGTTTTGTAGGTTGATAGGATGATCATTTTTAAATGATGAAAATCAATTATAATAATGAATCCCATCAGCTTTTTTGAAAGCTAAGCAAGTATTTTTATTGTATGATAAAATCGATCATTTTATTTTTATTTCTTGTATCCACAATCCCGGTTGTATCTCAATCGACAATTAACGTAACGGAATCAAAAAAGGAATTGAACGAAGATTCTTTGGTTTGGCGTATTGCTCTCAGTTTTAGTACCATTTTCCATGATGCGGATACTGCTGCCATGGACAGATTACTTCCAAATGATTTTATGTTGCAATGGATGCATGAAAATTTTATTGGGAAAAAAGAGTTACTAAATGCAATGGCTAACCAATCTACCCATGAAGCGATGGAGCATAGAGTGGAATATAACGAGAAAGCAATCCTGCGCTATTCGAATGATCATACTGCTGCAAGCATCAATACTGCTTTTACTTTCATTGATGAAAAGCAAACCAAATTCATTGAGAAATCACACGGATTCGGTTTATGCATAATCTACCTACAGAAAGAAAATGATCAATGGATCATTAGAACTATTCATCTTGATCTGCATTGCACATTATGCAATCTTTGAATTTTTTCATATAAGCATTACATTTCGCACGCTCTGCTAAGCTGAGTTCACCAGCTCCAATTATTTGAGTCCATCCGCTCCCCCACTTTCTTCAAGCTTATCACTGATGTCGATGGAATAAAATGATAACAATCAGTAAGCTTATTGAGTGGAGTCATCAATTTCACTTGAACTGAAAACTACCTTGCACCACATAATTTATTCACTTATATTTTTATGGAAAATACATTTCTTAAGCTAGAAGAACTGGCTGGCCACTTAAAGGAATATGTAAATAACAATATCGATACTGCAAAACTCAAGACAGCAGAAAAAAGCTCCGCTCTTTTTGCAGGAATAATGGCGAGGATTATAGTAATGCTGGTTTTTGTATTTGCCTTTTTGTTTGCAAGTGTCGCACTTGCTTGTGTGCTTGCGAAAATAACCGGTGCTCTTTATTGGGGGTTCCTAATTGTGGCAGGTATCTATTTATTTCTTGCATTTATGGTGTGGAGCCTGCAGGAAAAAATTTTAAGGTTGCCTCTCATGAATTTTATGTTAGAGCAACTATTTAAAACCAATGACCATGAAAAAAATTAAAAGTATTAATCAATTAGAGGCAGAAAAAGACCAGTTGCATAAAAGACGTAACGAACTGGCAAAAGCCATTAAATATGACTGGCGGGATTTAACTGACAGTCTCAAGCCATCTCATGTAGCGATGCAGGTTTTGTCGAAAGTATTTGAAAAAAATGAAACCAGAAGCGAGAGCCCATATGGTTATAAGAGATTTCTTGGCAGCATCTCCGGAAACATAAAAAAATGGCTGGAGAAAACGAGAAGATAAACGTCACTACTTCAACTTATGAGAATTGATAGGAGACTACGGATAAATCTTACTTCATGTTAGAAAAATGTTGCAAAATCAATGTGATCCTTAATGCCTTAATTGCTACTTTATTCTGTTCATTCTTTTCTGCCGGACAAGCCATCGCACAATCACCGTCACAAAAAATTCACGGGTACTTTACGGGCGTTTCTGCCATAGAGCAAAAATTATTTTATGCAACCGAAACCAAAAGATTTTATGTCCGAAATGGGTTTGCATATGCGTGGCTCTCAAAACAAAATATCGCCGATTTTCAAATACTCTTAGTTTATTTTAAACAAAGCGCAAACTTAGGTTTAGAGCAAGATGATCACGTCAATTCATATTGTAGCCAATTGAAATATAAAATACTTACTGCTTCGAGTGAAGATGATTCCATAAACGCAGATATTGCTATAACAGATGCAGCAATTCATTTTTTCCATGATGTTGCTGAAGGAAATCAGACTGAGGATTTATTATATAATGGATTGAATTATTTTCCGGGCTGCATTAATATTGATTCCATTCTCTTTGTTTATTTAAATACGGGCAAGTTTTCTTTTTTATTATCCGATTTGGAGCCACACGAAAAAATATATGAATCAATGAAAGAAAAATTGCAATTCTTTCAGCAAATTATTTCAATTGAAAATTTTAAAGATGCACAGGTGAAATCGGAAAGCACGGACGCCAACCGGCGACTACTGATCACGCGTTTATACCAGTTAGGTTTACTCGCGTCGGATACAGAGAAATTGGATCTCACTCAAATAAAAGACAAAATAAAGGAAGTTCAAAACACTTTGAACCAGGCAGAAGATGGTGAACTTCATTATTCAACCATTCAAATGCTTAATGTTCCGATATCAACTAGGATTATAGAATTGAAAAGTGCTTTAAACGCACTTCGATGGATTGGTTGCATAAAAAAGACTGAAAGGCATATTATTGTAGTGAATATACCATCAACTACATTACAATTATACGAACAGGACAAAATAGTCTTAGAATCAAAAATTGTTGCAGGCAAAAAAAGTACTCCGACACCAACCTTATGCAGTGTAATAAATGAAGTGATTCTATATCCTTACTGGAACGTACCAAATAAAATTGCCGTATCGGAATTGTTGCCTGCCATTAAAAAAAATCCAGAATTTCTTGCAGACAATAATTACGAGGTTTTAGATAAACAGGCTAAAATAATAGATCCGGCAAAAGTAAACTGGCAGAAGCTGAATAAGAATAATTTCCCGTATACGATCCGGCAATCGACCGGTTGCGATAATTCTTTGGGGTTGATTAAATTAAATTTCTACAATCCTTATACTGTCTATCTGCATGATACTCCTTTCAAAGGCTTTTTTAAAGCCAAGTATCGTTTTTACTCTCACGGATGCATGCGTGTGGAAAGAGCATTTGAGGTTGCCCGATATGTCTTGAAAAACCATAGCGTTGCAATTGACACGTTGGTTCAAAAAGGCTGTCTCAAAAATCAAAGCCCTGTCGTCATCCGGGCCTCTGAAATAATCCCTGTATTTGTTTTATATCATACTGCATGGGCAGATTCAGCAGCCACTGTAAGATTTTATCCTGATGTTTACAAAAAGGTCTCTCTCGCAGAAAATTAGATATCAACTTTCGACAATCTTTTTAATTGCCTTTCTTCTAAAATAATTATTTTTCCGTTTTTAATATTGATCATTTTTTCTTTTTGCAAATCATTTAAAATATTAAAAACATTTTCTGAGGAATAATTCAGTTTATGATAATTTTTTCTCTTCATTAAGTCAACCCCGCTATTTTCGTCGTCTGAAACTTCTGTTTCAATTTGTTCTTCAAGCAGACTTTCAATAAGCATCCTTTTCAATGAAAAATAGACAAGAGAAGTTATCTTTTCTTCTTTATTATGGTTATTTCCCGAGAGAAGTTTAATGAATTGCCTGGATATCTCCTGCGCCGAGTGAATCAACTGTAAAAATATTTCCTGTGGGATCACCAATAATTCTGTTTCTTCTTCCGCAACGGCATTGTCTTTATGTTTTGTGTTTTCAAGAATTGCATTATATCCTAAAAACTCATCTGTTTCGTGTCTATTGGTGATAAATTCATTCCCTGAATTATTAATAAGATAAGATTTTATTTTCCCTTTGATAATAAAATATGCTGCTTGCGGTATATCCATTTCCGAAAACAATATTTCTCCCCGCTGTAATTTTTTTTTAGCGATGTTTTCCAGTGTTAAAGAGGCACTGAAATTTGAATTGACATATCCAATCAACTCAATGATCTGTTCGTAAATATTTTTTTTCGAGAATGTAGAAGTAATATTCCTTTTTGCCAATGCTTTATCTACCGCAGCCAAGACTTCGTTCCCGCTAAATGGCTTGATAATATATCCTGTTGCACCAAGTCCGAATCCTTTTTGAATATCATCTTTTTCCGACCTGGAACTAAGGTAAATAAAAGGAATGTTCATGGTTTCCTTGTTTTTTGCCAGTAGATATAAAACACCGTAGCCATCCAGTTCGGGCATCATGATGTCGCAAAAAATAAGATCGGGTTTTTCAGCGAAAGCTTTTTCGGCTCCGAGCCGGCCGTTGGAAGCCGTAAATACTGTGTAACCTTCCAACTCGAGAATTTCTGCAAAATTTTCTCTTATCTCCAGATTATCTTCGATTATTAGGATTTTTTCCATAAATCGGCTTTAAAAAGATCATTGTTCAAGGATGTTGTGCCCGAGGATTTACGTCCAATTTGAATTATAGAACCTGGGTCATGGTATTTGTTATCTCAGTAAGAACTACTTAAAAATTCTTATGATCCTAAATACAGGGGCAGTTTCCAAGGTCAATCAGTAGTAAAATAAGCAATACTAAGTTATAAAAATAATTTACTTCAGCTTTCACATTGATTTTTGACCGTAGTTGAGACGAAACCATTATCATCTTATTTGATGACGCCTATCAGCAAATA
>JAJPKJ010000027.1 GCA_021323755.1 Chitinophagales bacterium
AACAGAAATAAATAATTGTTTAGCGATCAGCAAATAGTTTATTTTCTTTGTTAAATTTCAATCATCAATGATCCGGGAACCTTCTTCGATTGTAATTGATAATGCTATTTTGTAACTTAGACCTTCAAAATTTTTAAAACTATGGCACTATTTGAATCTGGTAATCCCACCCTCAGTGAAAAAATTTTTAACCGCTCGCTTTCTGATGTCCATGATGGCACCATGACCGTGAGAGGATCGATCAACAAATTTGGTTTTTTGATGCTGCTGGTCATCGCCGGAGCCATTTATACCTGGCGCATGTTTACACTCGGTAACCAGGAAACGATGATGACATTGATGTGGGTTGGTTTGTTCGGTGGACTTATCCTGGCAATCATCATCTCATTTAAACCAGCGATGGCTAGATATTTAGCGCCGCCCTATGCGCTTCTTGAAGGATTTTTATTAGGCGCATTTTCTGTTTTGGTTAATGCAATGGTAGGGAAGAAATATCCGGGCATTGTAACACAGGCTGTGGGCCTCACTTTCGCCGTAGCGTTGGTTATGTTTCTGCTTTATAATTTCAGGATCATTAAGCCAACTCAAAAACTGAAGGCGGTTATTGTTTCTGCAACCCTTGGCATTTTCGTATTTTATATGATCACAATGGTATTGAGTTTTTTTCATGTGAACATTTCATTCATGAGTTGGGGTGATGGGAGCTTGATAGGAATTGGTTTCAGTATATTTGTGATAATCATTGCTGCCCTTAATTTGATTTTGGATTTCGAAAGAATTGAAACTGGCGAAGCAATGGGTGCTCCAAAATATATGGAATGGTATGGCGCTTTTGGTTTGATGGTTACCCTTATATGGCTTTATATTGAAATACTAAAATTGTTGACTCGTTTTGCAAGTAATAGAAATTAATGAACCGGAATCATAAAATGGAAAAGGCTGAAATTCAATTCAGCCTTTTTTATTTTGCGCGGCTTCCGGGGCAAGCCACTGAAAGCCTTTCTAAAATCCATCTCCGTCAATTAAATTTCCCAATCCCCCTAAAATACTTCCTTCTTCTTTGCGGTGGCCAAACTGCGGACTGTATTGAATAATCCGGCTCGCGAGGCGACTGATGGGCAATGACTGCAACCAAATTTTTCCGGGTCCGCGCATTAAGGCAAAAAATAAACCCTCTCCGCCAAACATCCAGTTTTTGATTCCTCGTATAAACTGAATATCAAAATCAACTGTTGGCTGATAAGCCACCACGCAACCCGTATCAACCTTTAAAATTTCCCCGGCTTGTAATTCTTTCTCAATGATATATCCACCTGCGTGAACGAATGCCAATCCGTCCCCGTCTAATTTCTCCATAATAAATCCTTCGCCACCAAAAATTCCAGTCCCTAATCTTTGTTGAAAAGCAATACCAATGCTGACACCTTTTGCTGCACATAGAAATGCATCCTTTTGTGCAAGAATTGTTCCCCCGAGTTGTTGAAGATCCAGCGGTACAATTTTCCCGGTATAAGGCGCTGCAAAGCTCACTCTTTTTTTCCCCTGACCCACATTGGTGAACGCTGTCATAAATAAATTTTCGCCAACAAGCACGCGTTTGCCTGCATTGATCAACCTTCCCAATAACCCTCCTTGCTGGGATTGCTGGGAGCCATCACCGAAAATGGTTTGCATTTCTATTCCATCGTCCATCATCATAAAACCGCCGGGCTCTCCAACAACGGTTTCATTCGGATCCAATTCAATTTCTACAAACTGTAATTCCTCACCATAAATTTTGTAGTCTATTTCGTGATTGTTTCTCATGATTTGATTTTTGTGTGAAATTATTGAGTTGCCTAATTCGGCAAAATGAGAAATGATAAATGGTTGCTAAAATTTTCAAAAAACAAAACCCCTGATAACTTTTTCAATTATCAAGGGTTGATCGATATCTTTTAAGAACTAAAACCAGCTTCCGACCAGGGCTTTTGGCGCATCGGGACCAAGTCTTCTTCTTCTTTTTGCAACTTTTGCACGGTGAACAATCACTGTGATAAACATCAACAGAATAAAAATTATGGTAAACGGTGGAATTCCGAGCATCGAGATCCATTTTCCACCAAACATTCTCCTCATCGGTCGTTTTAATCGCAATGCGATTAAATACATACTTGGTACAATAACCAATGTCATAAAAAATGCAAAGGCAAGACCGAAAATGATGGTCCATGACAATGGCTTCCAGAAAACGGCACTGAATCCACCAAAGAAAATATGCGGATTGAATTGAGAGATGAGCGTTACAAAATTCAGGTTGAGCCCTATTGCAAGTGGTATCAATGCCAGTATTGCGGCTAATGCAGTAAGCAATACGGGAATGATACGTGTTTTACCCGCTTGTATAACGGCCTCGCGTATGCGTAATCCGCGACTGTGCAATTCGTCGGCAAACTCAATTACCAGGATCCCATTTTTTACAACAATACCCGCCAACCCTACAATTCCCAATCCTGTCATCACCACCGATATCTCCATTTTTGAAATCCCGAAACCAAACAGCACGCCAATAACGCTGAAAATAATTTCTGTAAGGATAATAACTGATTTACTGATCGAGTTGAATTGAAGAACCAGAATAAATAATATCAGCATTAATGCGATCACCAACGCTTTGAAAAGGAACGCTCCCGTTTCCGCCTGTTGTTTTCCTTCACCGGTCTGCGTAATGGTCACACCGTCTGCTTTTAACTGGAAAGCATCGATGGCTTTTTTGATATCGGCATTTACGGCAGTTGGCGTAAATCCGTTGAGCACATTGGAGAATAAAGTGATCATGCGCTTTTCGGATTTTCTTTTTATACTTCCGTAAGTAGTAGTTAAATCAACTGTTACCAAATTGCTGATGGGAATATTTTTAAATCCGCCGGTTGCCAGGTCTCTAAAATATATTTTGGTATTCAGCAGATCGGTAAGATTATTTCTCTGTAATACATTATTGCGCAACTGAATTTTATATTCGTCTTTATTTTCTTTTATTTTCGATAACTCTCTTCCAAACAATGCGGTCCTGATTTGCATACCGATCTGTTGCGTGGAGATCCCTTCGATCATCGCCCTTTCCCGGTTAACCTTTAACGTTATCTCGGGATTGGTGAGATCAACATCCATTTTTAATTCTTCTATTCCCGGAATCTGTAATGAATCAAGATAATTTTTTAAAGCGACACCTGTTTTTGTCAGGTTGTCAAAGTTATCGCTGGCCACTTCAATATTGATTGGCGGATCAGTTGGCGGACCATTCTGTTCCTGGTCAACACTTATGGTTGCGCCGGGAATTCCTTTCATAGCAGCACGAACGGCATCGAGGTAAGGTCTTGTAGATTTACCCTCGCGTTTCTCATATTCAACAAACGAAACTTGCACGCGGCCCAACTCCGGATGCGTACTTCTGTCGCCACTGTTGGGATCGTTCGCGCCAATCGCTACATTAGAGATCACACTGGCTACCAGCGGGTTTTCTTTTCCATGCACAGGATCCATATTGAGTACCTTGTACACACGGTTTTCGAGATCATGTGTTATGGAGTCGGTATAATCAACATTGGTACCGATGGGTAATTTTAAATAAACGTAAATAAAATTAGGATCTCCTTTGGGAAAGAACACAACAGGAACTTTTCTTAAGCCAATAAAAATAATAGAAAATACGAGCAACAAAAAAGTGCTGAATAAAAGCCAGGCCGGTCTCCAACCTTTCAATGCCCATCTTAATAAAGTCTCGTAATGACTCATTATCCATGGCAATGTCTTATTTTGAAAGGAATGGATCAACCCGTCGAAAATATATTTATTTAACACCATTAATATGGCAAAAAGTATCAGTAGGTTTCCTACAAATGGCTGATGACTGAGATCCGAAACTATTCCAACTCCTAAAAAGATCCAGAATAACGGCTTTTTAAAGACGTCTGATTTTTTTGATTTTCCATGTTCCTCATGGTTCATGAAATCTACAGCAAACACCGGGTTCATAATAAATGCCACGATCAACGAAGCTGATAAAGTGAAGATCAGCATTGCCGGAAGATAGATCATGAACTTGCCGATGATGCCCGGCCAAAATAATAATGGGAAAAACGGAGCCAGTGTGGTGAGCGTTCCTGATAACACCGGAATAAACACTTCGCCAGCTGCAATCCTCGCAGCCATGGTAGAATTTATTTTTCCCTTCGACTGTGAGAATATGCGATGTGTATTTTCAATTACGACAATGGCATCATCAACAATGATACCCAATCCAAAAAGCAATGCGAACAATACCATGAAATTCAGTGTGACATTTGCCCCAATGATGAGATTGGCGGCCGGCAAAAAAACAAACGCCACAAACATGCTCAATGGAACCGACAACGCGACAAAGAATGCATTGGTAACACCCATGAAGAACATTAAAATGAGCAACACAAGAACGAAACCAATAACAATCGAGTTCACCAAATCTTTAAACGAATTTCTTGTGTCAGTGCTTGTATCTCCGGTGATGACCAAATGCAAATCTCTAGGCAATTGATCTTTCATTTCATTGATCACTTCTTTAACTCCATCAGTTGTTTCTATGAGATTTTCGCCACTGCGTTTGATGATGTTCAGGGTGATCACATTCTTTCCCATTAACCGCGCATAACTTTCACTTTGCTTAACTGTATCTTTGATCTGCGCAATATCTTTCAAATAGATTGGAGCTCCTGAGGTATTGCGTAAAACAACCTGTGCTATATCATCTGCTGTATGAAACTGGCCTTTCAGCTGCATGGTGCGTTTCATATTTCCGACTTCAATTAAACCACCGGTAATGTCCATGTTTTCTCCGGAAACAGCATTGGCAATATCATTGAAAGTGATATTGGCGCTTTGCATTTTATAATTGTCAACATTTATCTGAAATTCTCTTTCCGGCGCACCAACTTCATCGACACGATTGATTTGAGAAAGATCTTCCAATTTATCTTTGATATCATCTGCATATTTTTTTAAACGTTGCATATCATAATCGCCGCTTACATTCACGTACATTATCGGCTGATCTGAAAAACTAACTTCCTGAACATCGGGTTGCGTGGTAAGATCGGTTGGCAGATCTATCTTAGATTTATCCACAGCATCTTTTACTTTTTGTAAAGCGACATCTGTTTGCACATCGGTTTCAAATTCCACTATTATTGCTGAATAATCCTGCACAGAAGTGCTGGTGAGTTTATTTATTTTAGCTCCGGTTATACTCTTAATTTGTTTTTCTATCGGGCGTGTAATTAAATTCTCAACATCTTTTGGAGAATTGCCGACGTAAGTCGTGGATACATAAATTGTAGGAATAACAATATCCGGAAACTGTTCTTTCGGAGTGGTCATGAATGTAAAAACTCCCCAGCCGGAAACGATCAGCATTAAAAGATAAATGGAGGTCTTATTTTTTATTGCCCAGCTGGTTGGACCAAACTCTTTGAATTTTTCTTTAAAATTTTCTAATACGCTCATAAACTAATTATTATTTTGTAGTCGTCTGTTCTAATTCTATTAACCATCGTTACTTCGCACACCTCATTGATCAGTCATCAACAACTGGTAACCACAGGCCGGCAGCTTTACTGCACAGTCGTTATTGGAAGCCCGTCATACAATCCCTGGACACCATCAACAATAACAACATCTCCTGCCTGTAAACCGGTTTTTACCTCAATTTTGTCTGCATATAACTGTCCGATTTCTACAATTCTTTTGTGCGCAATCAACTTGCCATTTTCTTTCGACGCAACCAGAACATATTTTCCTTTCTGATCGTTTTGCACTGAACTCACAGGTACTACAATTGCATTAGGAACAGTATAATCCTGGATTTTTATAAGCGCAATTTGGTTTGGATGAAAATCTTTGTCGTAAGGAATTTTTGCTTCTACGGTATAACTGCGCGAATTGGGGTCTATGAGTTTTCCCGCAACGGTAACTTTTACGTTAAGTGTTTTGTTATTCAGTTCCGGTAAAATGACCTGTACATTACTGCCTACATGGACAGTGCCTAAATAATTTTCAGGGACATTTGCAACAGCTTTTAAATTTTGGGTATTCACGATTCGGATTTGCGGAGTGGTGGTGCCGGGGACAACACCTGTAAAACCTTCGCCCACTCTCACATTTACCTGATCGGCGACTCCGTCAATATCTGCGATAACATTGGTTTGGTCAATTTGCTGTTTAATAATATTGATTTGCTTCTGCGCCTGATCAACACTATTTTTTGCATTGATCACATCCACCTGTGTGCCGATATTTTGTTTCCACAAATTTTCTCTCCTGTCATACAGATCCTGTGCGTATGCCAACTGGGTTTCTGATTGATCCAATTGTTTTTTCAAAATAGCATCATCTAATTTTAACAGGAGTTGTCCTTTTTTTACGATATCGCCATTCTTTACATAAATAGCGGTCACTAATCCGCCTGTTCCGTTCCTTGGCGCAACATAAGAAATGTTCAGTGCGTCAATCCTTCCCTGCAGATCTATATAGTGCGTGAAGGTTTTTGAAGAGATAGTATCAAGTGATACCAATTTCGTTTTCTCTTGTTTTGCTGCAGCGGTATCAATCTTGGCAATATCATCTTCGAGTTTCTGAATATCGCCATTCAACTTTGACTGCTGATCTTTTAATTTCGCCAGTTCCGCTTTCTTTGTGCTTAAGGCAGAGTTATCTGTGCCGGCCCCACACGAAGAAAGAAAGATGATTGCTACAGCTATTCCGATGTTTATTGTTCTTTTCATATAAAGATGCTTTGTCAGTTAATTTAATATTTTAGTTTGCCAATTGCTTTTTGATAGTCCACTTTTGCGATCACTGCATCATAAAGCGCGTTGATATAATTTGTCTGCGCTGTGATCAGGTCCGTTTGCGCATTGGTTATATCTGTGTTCGATGCCAATCCGGATTCATATTTTTTCTTTGTTTGATCGTAAACCGATTCAGCCAGTTTCATATTTTGTTTTTGAAAATCAACAGTTGAAATGTCTGAACGGAATTTATACTGCGCCTGCACAACATCATTATCGATTGAATTTTTCAGGTTATCGATCTGGTTCTGTGTTTGCATCAATTGCAGTTTTGCTTTTTGCAGGTTTGCATCTTTTGCAAAACCGCTGAAAATAGGAACGTTGATTGTTAATCCAGCATACAAAGTTGTAAACCATGAACCATCTTTGCTGAAAAAATTATAACTATTATTAAAGGCGTTCTTTTGGTAAGAAGAATTTAAGTTTACGGTAGGATAGTAACTATATTTATATCGTTTCACATTATACTCATTCAGTTTTTGATTCAGCAACAAACCCTGATAATCATTTCTGTCATCATATTTATAACCTGTGTTGTCCAATACACCAGTTTTCAGATCTTCTTCATTAAAATTATCAGTCAGCACCAATGAATCTTTTACAGGCATTCCCATTAAATATTTTAAACCAAAATAACCGTTATCAATTGTTGTCTGCGTTGATTGTTTTTGAGTTTGGAGATTAGCAAGTTGCACTGTTGCTTTATCAACATCTAATTTTTCCTGGAAACCGTTATCAAACATTGCTTTTGTATCGTGAAATAATTTTTCCGCGCGGGCAATGTTAGCATCCAATTGTTGCATCTGCGTTTTGCTTACTACAAGTTGATAATATACTTTGTAAATATTCACAGCGATATTTTCTTCAGTGATATCAATTGCTTTTTGATAATAATCTATTGATGCTTTTCTTGCCTGCAATCCAATGAAAACCTGACCATCAAAAAGCGTTTGTGTTAATTGTACAGTGCCATTAGCGCTATATTTTTGATATAATGAAAAAAGCGTTGTGGTTGTTACACCATTTACTGTAAATGAAACAGGTTGTTGCGGTATTATAAAATAATCAGTTGTTGTTCCTGTTGCGCTGATCGTCGGCAATGCCCCTGCTGTTGTTGCTTTATTACTTTGTTGTTGAATCTGCAGATCGAGCAAAGCATTTTTCACCTGCATGCTGTTCTTTTTTGCATAATCCAGGCATTGCTGGATGGAGAATTCATGTATTGGTGTCTGTGCGTCAGCGGCAACAAAAATGTTCGCTATCAAAAAAGTCAATATAATTTTTGCCATACTATTCATACAATCCATGTTTATTTTTTTGGACATTTTTTTGCATATATTTTTCAATCATCTTTCTTCCTTTCAAAGTGGTAACACTGTATAAGAACAAATAAGCGGTTTCCAACAGCACATCACTCATCTTATATTTGCTATGCGGGAACAGGTCCTGGTTAAAACCCATGAACGCCGATTCAATGCGGTGTTTGGCCACGATGTCAATGTTAATTTCTGGCCTGTACAACTCTTCATCAATTCCACGCTGCAGGTTTTCCTTTATTTCTTTGAAAAAAAACTGGTATTTAAAATCTTTAAATCTTTTAAAGGATTTGGGATGATGTTTCTCCAGGTCATACATGATCAGCGGGTTCATGCCGCTTAACATTTCTTCCGTTTCTTTTACGGCAATGAAAACCGCATGTACGGCATTTTCGGACTTAGTGCGGAATTCAAGGCATTCGAGTTCGTTTTTTTTGCATTGCTGGTTCACTACAGCTTCTACTATTTCATCTTTATCAGTAAAAAACTGATAAATGGTTTTCTTACTGATGCCAAGCTGGGCGGCTATTTCATCCATTGTTATGGAACGAATGCCATAGCGCATGAACAGGTCAGTGGCTTTTTGCAGAATTCTTTCTTTATTTTCCATATTTCTCTCCATAATCGGAGGGCAAAACTACGGAAACTTTTTTTGTCACCAAAGTTTCCTTTGAAAAATTCACAATTTCTTTACTTCCGGCAATTTATTTTGATGAGTGGCAACAATGAACGATTAACTAATTTTGTGAATCAAACAATCGATTATGAAATTCAGATTACTGTTGCGCAAACTCTTTCAATACTTTTTACAGGGATTAATCATTCTTGCTCCCATCGCCATCACTGTATTTGCTGTGGCCTCATTATTTTCCTGGGTAGATGGCATTTTGCCGAATTTGGTTCACAAACTATTCCCGAACTTATTAGGTGTTGATGCAAACGGCGAGCTCAAACACATTCCGGGTCTTGGTTTTATCGTGGTTATTATTCTGGTGCTGCTTGTTGGTTATATTTCCTCTTCGTTCGTAGTTGGAAAATTGGTTGATCTGTTTGACAGTGTTTTGGAAAAGACTCCCGGGATAAAGTTTATTTATTCTACAGTAAAAGATTTTTTTGAAGCATTTGCCGGCAATAAGAGAAAATTCGATAAATCTGTTTTGGTGAGCATTGATGCAATAGATATCTGGCGCATTGGGTTCATTACGCAGGAAGACCTGCATGAGTTTGGTTTGCAGGAATATGTTGCTGTTTATGTTCCGCAATCATATGGTTTTGCCGGTAACTTATTTTTTGTAAAAAAAGAGCGTGTGAGGATCGTCAATGATATCAGCTCTGCAGATGCCATGAAATTTGCCATTTCCGGCGGTGTAACCGAAATTGTAGAAGAAGCAGATTAGCAAATAGGAGAAGGGTTCAATCGGGTACTCAATAAAACCATATCATCATAATTTTTTGTCAGCAACTGCATTATTGTTGATTCAACAAGTTTATTCCCCGGGATTTTTTTGCGGTTTGTAACTGAGCGGTCTGAACTTTCATTATCGATTGGCAATTATCAATTATTAATTGTTTTACTTTTGTTCAATGATAAAAACTGACATAACCGTGGTGCACAATTTTAATTCTGGTCCGAGTGTTCTGCCCAAAGAAGTTTTTGAACAGGCAAGCAATGCAATCATTGATTTCAATAATTCCGGACTCTCCATTCTTGAGATCGGGCATCGCACGTCATTGTTCCAGGAGGTGCTGGATGAAGCAATTGCTTCTGCCAAAGAATTGATGCGCTTAGATGATGAACATGAAGTCCTGTTTTTGCACGGTGGAGCATCAACACAATTCTTCCAGGTGCCGATGAATTTGTTGAATGAAAACGAAACCGCAGCTTATCTGGATTGCGGAACATGGGGAACAAAAGCAATCAAAGAGGCAAAAATTTTCGGTAATGTGGATGTGATAGCTTCTTCAAAAGATAAGAACTATACATACATTCCAAAAAATTACACAATTCCTTCAACTGCTAAATATTTTCATTACACAACCAATAATACCATCGAAGGGACGCAGATGCACGCTATTCCCGAAACCAATGTTCCGTTGGTTGCGGACATGAGTAGTGATATCCTGAGTACTACGATCGACTTCAATAAATTCAGTCTTATTTACGCAGGGGCACAAAAAAATATTGGAGCTGCGGGGGTCAATCTGGTAATAATCAAAAAAGATATTCTGGGAAAAGTAACCCGCAAATTACCAAGCATGATGGATTACCGCATTCATATTGAGAATGGTTCCATGCTGAATACGCCGCCGGTTTTCGCCGTTTATGTTTGCATGCTCACCCTTCGCTGGTTAAAACAACGGGGAGGAATATCCGCAATTGAAAAGATAAATGATGTTAAAGCAAATCTTTTGTATAATACATTGGATTCATTGCCTGTTTTCCGACCAAAAGTCGCCAAAGAAGATCGCAGTAAAATGAATGTAGTGTTTGTGATAGATAGTGAGGTGCTGGAAAAAGAATTTTTGGCCGAATGTAAAGCAAATGGAATGGTTGGCATCAAAGGACACAGGACGGTAGGCGGTTTCAGAGCAAGCCTGTATAATGCATTGCCACTGGAAAGTGTTCAGTCATTAACTGATCTGATGAAGGATTTTGCGAGTCGCAAAGGATAATTGAAAAAATAAAACCGGGAATTAATGGCTGTTATCAAACCTTTTAAAGCGCTACGACCAACAAAAGAACTTTCTGCAAAAGTGGCTTCTCGGCCTTACGATGTTTTGAATTCAGAAGAAGCAAGAATTGAAGCGAGCGGAAATGCATACTCGTTTTTGCATATCACAAAATCTGAAATTGATCTCCCGGAGGATATTGACACACATTCGCAACAGGTTTATATCAAAGCAAAAGAAAACCTGGATTCTTTTCAGCAGAAAAAAATATTATTTACGGAAGGTAAACCCTGTTATTATATCTATCAGTTAATAATGAATGATAAAAGCCAGACGGGTTTGGTATGTGTGAGTTCCTTGGATGATTATGATAATGACATCATCAAGAAACACGAGTTGACAAGACCGGATAAAGAACTCGATCGCATTAATCATATGAAAGCGATCTGTGCACAAACCGGGAATGTTTTTCTCACTTATAAAACCAATGAAAGATTAAATAAAGAAATTGAAGATTGGAAAGCCAGCCATCATCCGGAATATGATTTTGTTGCTGATGATAATATAAAACATATTGTCTGGGTTATTG
>JAJPKJ010000017.1 GCA_021323755.1 Chitinophagales bacterium
AGACATTATAATTTATTATTTTACAATGTCTTAATTATTATATACTGTTGCCCGATGAGGGCTCGAACCCCAACATACAGAGCCAGAATCTGTCGTACTACCATTATACTATCGGGCAATATTCATTCGTCATTTTTGAGTTTGCAAATATAATCTGAAAATCAACACCTTTCTTTAAAAAATAAGGGCAGATTCCTGTATCAAAAGCAAACAACAAATGTCCGAAAACGAACAGCTTCGTATATTTTATTATTCAAAGGGTTTGTGTCTCATTATTTTATAATATGGCATGTATTGTGAGTTTGCAGTAGTGATAAGTGGGGCAAGGCATTATCAACATCATTAATAGCACATTATGTTCAGAAATTATTTGACCACAGCGCTCAGAAATCTAAGGCGAAACAAAGTTTATTCCTTTATCAATATTTTGGGGCTCAGCCTTGGCCTAGCCTGCGCGATGCTGATCATTTTGTATGTGAAAGATGAAACCAGTTATGATCGTTTCCATGCGAACGCGCACAATATTTATCGCATTGTCACAAGAGAAATCAACCCCGATGGGAGCGTAGGGCGTGTAGATGGCAACACCGGTTATTTCCAGGGACCGCATTTTGCGGCAAGTGTACCGGGGATAAAATCCTTTGTGCGCTATCAAGATAATCGGGTCGATATCAAAAATGGTGGGGATGTACAGTCACAACCGGCATTTTATGTGGATTCTTCTTTCTTCAATATATTCTCTTTTCCCCTGATCAGCGGGAATCCCAAAACAGCATTATTGCAACCAAGGTCTGTTGTCGTTTCAGAAGACCTGGCAAAAAAATTATTTGGTAATGCATCCGCATTAAACAAAACGGTGATGGTGAAAGATAATGATCAGTTCGTTCCATACACGGTCACCGCAGTTGCAAAAAGATGTCCACAAAATTCTTCTATCAAGTTTGACATGCTGTTGCCCATGCAGGTTTCAAAACAAGATGCTGCCAATAACGAAAATTGGTTCAATTTCTTTTTAAACAGTTTTGTCGTGGTTGATGCGAAAGCCAATATTAAAACGGTAGAGGCGCAAATGAAAAAGGTCTATGAGTCGGAGGCTGCAACGACCATTAAAGAAATGGCAGAGAAATATGACATCAAAAGCAAACAGGAATTCCTGCTGCAGCCATTTACCGACATGCATTTAAATAAGGATCTTAGCGCAAGCAACGGACTTACCGGCGCCAGCAACCCGGTCTATTCATATATACTCAGCGGCATCGCGATCTTTATTTTGCTTATTGCCTGCATCAATTTTGTTAATCTCACCATTGCGCGTTCCCTAAAAAGGGCAAAGGAGATCGGTATCCGCAAAGTTGTTGGCGGAGAAAGAAAACAACTTATTATCCAGTTTTTAGGAGAATCTTTTATTCTTTGTCTTATCGCATTTTTATTCGGGTTATTACTGGTGAAACTGGTGTTGCCGGTCTTCAATGAGCTTTCCAACAAAGCCCTTGAAATTTCTTATCTCTTCGATGCAAAATTAATTGCCGGATATATCGCTTTGTTCCTGGTCACCGGGCTGCTTGCAGGGTTTTATCCGGCGCTGGTATTGTCAAAATATAACCCGGTGCAAACTTTATATAGTCGTTTTCGTTATGCCGGGAAAAATTATTTGCAAAAATCACTGGTCGTTTTGCAATTCACGCTCGCATCGTTTTTGATTATCGCCACCTTCACTATTTTTTCGCAATTCAATTATCTCACTACAGAGAAATTAGGATATGATGACAGCAACCTGGTCATCGTGAGCGATCAAATGAAGCAAAGCCAGTTTGCGGTATTTAAAAATGAATTGATGAAAAGCCCGTCCATTGTTGCTGTTTCTCCAAAAAATGGGGGTATGTGGGGCACCATTGCAAAAGTAAACGGCGATTCCACAATACAGTTTGCTTATGAAACTGTTGATGAAACCTATATTCCTTTACTAAAGATCCCCATTGTGCAGGGAAGGAATTTCTCTGCAGCTTATCCTTCCGATTCGTCCCAGTCAATCTTGGTCAATGAAGCATTTGTGAGAAAAGCCGGATGGAAAAACCCGATCGGGCAGGAAGTGAATTTTTGGTACAGAAACAATAAGAAATATAAGGTTATCGGTGTGGTAAAGGATTATCATTACCAGTCCTTGGGACAAACTATCGACCCGCAATTGTTCACGATGCAGGATAATGGTATTGGTGTGGCTTACGTTAAAATCAAACCCAAGAGCGAAACAGCCAGCCTGAAATATATAGAAAAAGTAACCAAGAATTTATTTCCATTTAACCCCTATAGTTATCAGTTTAAGAATGAAGAAAATCTGAAAAATTATGAAGCAGAACAAAAATGGAAACAGATCATGTTATACAGCGCCATTCTGACCATTTTTATTTCCTGTATCGGATTATTTGGATTGTCAGTGTTGTCTGCAGAAAAAAGAACAAAAGAAGTTGGCATTCGCAAAGTGTTGGGTGCTTCGGTGAGTAATGTGGTAACCATTCTGTCCAAAGATTTTTTGAAGCTTGTTTTTATTTCCTTGCTGGTGTCAATTCCGCTTGCCTGGATGGCAGCCAATAAATGGCTCGAAAATTATCCCTATCGGATAACCCTAACATGGAAAATTTTTGCGACAGCGGGGGTTTTGGTAATCGTCATTGCGCTTGCAACGGTAAGTTTTCAGGCAATAAAAGCGGCAATAGCAAACCCAACGAAGAGTTTGAGAACGGAATGAGAATAAACAATAATAAAAATTTGATAATGAGGAAAAACAAATATTGAACTAATATTAATCTATAACTGAGAATAAAGAGAGTAAGGTCATAAAATCAGCAATCGAAATTTCCTTTTATGATAAAAAATTTTTTCAAAGTAGCTTTTAGAAACCTCTTTCGCAACAAGGGGTTTTCGATTATTAATATCAGCGGACTGGTTATCGGGATGGCGAGTGCGATTCTTATTTTGCTGTGGATACAAAATGAAGTCAGTTATGATCGTTTTTATAAAGACCAGGATCGTTTGTATGAAGTCTGGGGGCATGATAACTATAATGGGCAAATACAGTCAGGGACACCAACCCCGGAAATAATGGCTCCAATTTTAAAAAATGATGTTCCGCAAATTGATATGGTGTCGCGCTGCGATTGGGGCAATGATCTTCTTTTTGCTTTTGGAGAAAAAAGTTTAAAAACGCATGGGAATCTTGTTGATCCTGATTTTTTATCCATATTCAGCTTTCCTCTCTTAAGTGGAGATGTAAAAACGGTTTTGAATGATCCTTATTCACTCGTGCTGACTGAGAAAATGGCTAAGAAAATTTTTGGAAATGAGAATCCGGTTGGAAAGGTCCTCAGGATAGATAACCAGGAGAATTATAAAGTGACCGGTGTTTTAAAAGATCTTCCCAATAATACCGGGTTTGATTTTGAATGGCTGATGTCTTACGCTTATAAGACGATGAAAGGATATATAGATAGTGACTGGACTGATGTTTCTATCCGCACATTTGTAAAAATAAAACCCAATACTACTTTTGATGCTGCCAATGAAAAAATAAAAAATGTCGTTGTTCAGCATTCCGGTGGCAGGTCAAAGACAACTGAATTTCTTTACCCGGTAGATAAATTGCGTCTCTATTCAAATTTTGAAAATGGAGTTCCGGTCGGGGGGCTGATCACGCGCGTAAAAATCTTCAGTATTATCGCGGGACTCATTTTACTGATCGCCTGCATCAATTTCATGAACCTTTCTACGGCGCGCAGTGAAAAACGCGCAAAGGAAGTCGGCATCAGAAAAGTAGTGGGTGCGCGCAAAGGCTCGCTGGTGAGTCAGTTTCTCGGCGAATCGATCCTGATGGCGTTCATTGCCGGTTTTTTTGCAATTATAGTTGTGCAGATCTGTCTGCCTGCATTCAATCAGCTCGTACAAAAACAGTTGTTCATCGAATATCAGCATATCTATTTCTGGGGGATCGCTGTCGGATTTATCTTGTTCACTGGAATTGTAGCGGGGAGCTATCCGGCATTTTTCCTCTCTGCCTTCAAACCCGTATCTGTTTTAAAGGGAACCTTTAAGAAAATGAATGCCTTGGTCACCCCGCGAAAAGTGCTCGTGATCATGCAGTTTACTTTTGCGATCTCGCTTATTATTTGCACGCTGATCATTACCCAACAAATAAAATATGCACAGCAAAGAGAGACAGGGTATAATAAAAAAAACCTGGGCTATGTGATGTTGCAGGGAGAAAGTTTCAATAAGTATCAGCTGATCAAAAGCGACCTGCTGAATTCCGGTATTGCTTTTTCAGTAACAAAAACATCGGCGCCACTAACCCAGAACTGGAGCGCGGGCATGAGCATGAACTGGGAAGGAAAGGATCCCGGCACCAGGATTCAGATCAATCGTTACACGGCAGATGCAGACCTGGTAAAAACGGCCGGCATGAAATTGGTGCAGGGTAGAGATATTGATGCAAAAAATTACCCTTCGGATTCCACAGCATGCCTGATCAGCGAGTCAGCAGTAAAAGCAATGGGCTTTAAAGATCCTATCGGCAAAATGATTTTTGATGATCCCGTAAACTGGCATGTTGTGGGAGTCATTAAAGATTTTATTTTGGAGTCTCCTTATGAGACCATAAAACCCTTTATGGTAAAAGGTCCGAAATATAACGGCGGTGTTATGCATATTAAGTTCAGCGATGCAAATTCCACTGCACAAAGTCTGGCAAAGGCGGAAAAGGTTTTTAAAAAATATGCCCCTGCTTATCCCTTCGAGTTTCACTTTATTGATGAAGAATATGCGCGCAAATTCAGCGACGAGCAATTGACCGGAACTCTTGCATCCTTATTTGCTATGCTCACTATTTTTATTTCCTGTCTCGGATTATTCGGACTTGCCACTTATATGGCAGAAAACAGGATCAAGGAGATTGGCGTTCGCAAAGTACTTGGCGCATCGGTTACCAGCATAACAACACTATTATCAAAAGATTTCCTGAAACTGGTTGCACTGGCATTTTTAATTGCAGCGCCCATTGCATGGTGGGTCATGAACAAATGGCTCTTGAATTATAATTACAGAATTGATATCAGTTGGCTGACATTTTTGTTTGCAGGTGCAATTGCTTTATTCATTGCCTTGCTGACCGTGAGCTATCAGTCCATCAAAGCGGCAATTGCCAATCCGGTGAAAAGTTTGAGAACGGAGTAGTCGGATCAAAAAATCACAAATTTCATTTTATGTTCAAAAATTATTTAAAGACCGCATGGAGAAATATCAGGAAGAATAAATTGTTTTCTGCGATCAATATACTCGGATTGTCAATTGGCATTGCCTTATGTTTTATGATCATGCTCTATGTTCAGGATGAGCTGAGCTATGACCGTTTTAACAAGAATGCCGGCAACATTGTCCGTGTCGTTTTCAATTCAAATATGAATGGGGGAAAGATCAGTGAAAGTGGGATCATGGCGCCGGTGGCAGCAACCATGAAAAAAGATTTTCCGGAGGTGCAGGATGCAGCAAGACTTCTACAAATTGGCAAATCAAAGATCTTTTATAAAGACAAAATATTCAAAGACGACCGGTTTGCTTTTGCAGATCCCGAGTTTTTTAATGTCTTCACACTTCATTTTGTTGAAGGCGATGCAAAGACCGCCTTGTTGCAACCCAAAACAGCGGTGATCACCAAGAGCACGGCAGAAAGATATTTTGGTGCCGAGGATGCCATGGGTAAAACAATTGGGTTAAACAACAATACTGATGCATATAAAATAACAGGGGTCATTGATGATGTTCCCTCCAATTCGCATTTTCATTTTGATATGTTCGGCTCTTTGTCCAGTATAGACGATGCTAAATCAGACTCATGGATGTACGGGAATTTCCATACTTATTTACTGCTAAAGCCAGGAGCTGATTATAAAAAAACAGAATCGAAATTTCCTGACATGGTGGAGAAGTATATGGGGCCGCAGATACAAAAGGAGATGGGATTGAGCCTATCGCAATTCAGGACCAAGGGCAATGATCTTGGATTTGCATTGCAACCTTTGACAGCAATTCATCTTCATCCCATTACGACCACTGAATTTGAGGCAGGCGGCAGCACGACCTATGTTTATATTTTCGGTGTGATCGCTGTATTCATGCTGCTAGTCGCATGCATCAACTTCATTAATCTTTCTACAGCAAGCGCATCAAAACGTGCAAAAGAAGTTGGTGTTCGCAAAGTGATCGGCTCGGATAAATTTCAACTGATCAAACAATTTTTGTCCGAATCGACCTTGATCGCATCGCTTGCATTGCTCATCGCATTTGTGTTGGTGAAGACCTCTTTACCTGCCTTCAATAATATATCCGGTAAAAATTTAGTCTTCGATACCAAACCAATATTCGCATTTATTATTTCCGGATTATTGGTGGGAATAATCGCCGGCATTTATCCTGCTTTTTATCTTTCGTCATTTAAACCGATCGCTGTCTTAAAAGGAAAGATCGCCGCTAATAATAAAAATTTTGGATTGAGAAGCAGTCTTGTCGTTTTTCAATTTTTTATTTCTGTAGGATTGATCATTTGTACCATTGTTGTTTATCAGCAAATGAAATACATACAAAACAAAGACCTTGGATATGATAAGGAACAATTATTAACTATACAGAACTCTTATGTATTGGGGAAAAACGAAGAGGTGTACAAACAGGATCTATTAAAGGATCCGCGTATCCTCAATGCCACTTCCTCTTATTATCGACCTGCCGGTCCATCAAATAACAATAATGCCATGGCATATCCCCAGGGGCATGATGACCAGACTATGAAAACATTAGAATACCATGTGGATGAACAATATATCCCCACCTTTGGAATGAAGATATTGGCAGGAAGAAATTTTTCAAAAGATTTTGCCACCGATTCTTTGGGACTGATCGTCAATGAAACCGCTGCAAAAGCTTTTGGCTGGAACACCATGAATGCAGTTGGAAAAAATGTGATCCGCGTGAACAGTGTCCGTGGAAATAATGTTGCTTTTCATATTATAGGTGTTGTAAAAGATTTCAACTTTCAATCATTGCATGAACCGATCACTCCGCTGCTGATGGCATTGGAACCGGAAGGTGGTCTGATCTTTAAGATAAAAACAGCAGACATTCCCGGATTACTTGCAACCATGAAAAAGCAATGGAATGCATTCAATACAGACGAGCCGTTCACCTACGCTTTTATGGACGATCTGTACAACAAGACCTATTATGCAGAGCAGAAAACAGGAACCATTCTCAATATCTTTTCGGTATTGACCATCTTTGTTGCCTGTCTTGGATTATTTGGTTTAGCTACCTATACTGCAGAGCAACGTACAAAGGAAATAGGCATCAGAAAGGTATTGGGTGCAAGTGTGTCACAGGTAACACAAATGCTTTCAAAGGAGTTTCTGAAACTCGTGCTCATCGCCTCGCTGATAGCATTTCCTGTAGCCTGGTTCTTAATGAATAAATGGTTGCAGAGTTTTGCCTATAGAATTAATATCAGCTGGCTGGTGTTCGCGGTCGCTGGTCTGTCAGCATTATTTATTGCGTTACTGACAGTAAGTTTCCAGGCGATAAAAGCAGCCATCGCAAACCCGGTGAATAGTTTGAGATCGGAGTAGTGTAATTGATCATGAAAAAGATTTGGTATAGGGACGGATTATGAATCGCAGTGGGATCGATGAAAGGAAGAACGCAGTCCGCAACCAAGTGATCCAGCGATCTCGAAGAGAATTACAGATGCCGTGGCATAAAAAAACGATAACTAACCTTAATGCATAACCGAAAATAAGGGAATCACAGATCACAAAATCATAAATTTTCCTCTATGGCTGGAAATTTTTTAAAGATCACCCTCCGCAAATTGCTTCGCAATAAGGGCACATCAGCAATTAATATTCTCGGGCTCACCATCGGTATGGCAAGCGCCATGCTCATTTTGCTTTGGATACAAAGTGAAATAAGTACAGACAGATTTCATAAGAAACTTGACAGACTTTACTGGATGTATAACCGGAATAAAGTAAACGGAGAAGTGTATGCGATAAGTCAAACCCCGCCTATACTGGCGGGCACGCTGCAGCATGATTTCCCCGAGGTGGAGTCTGTGACAAGATTCAATAATGTTACATTTTTAGTGAGCGCCGGCGAAAAGCATTTTAATGTCCGGGGTGCCTTTGCCGATAGTGCTTGTCTTACCATGTTCACTTTCCCTTTGGTGAAAGGGGATGCGGCAAGAGCTTTGAGTGATCCGTCTAGCATTGTACTGACCAAAGATCTTGCAAAAAGATTGTTTGGCGATGAAGACGCTTACGGGAAAACGGTTCGCATTGACAGTAATGAGAATTTTAAGGTGACCGGGGTGCTGGACGATCTTCCTGGCAATACCAGTTTTGATTTTCAATATTTACTGCCCTGGAGTTTTATGAAACGACTCGGATGGGAAGATGAGAAAAACTGGACAAATAACTTTGCCTTCACCTATATTTTGCTCAAGCCCGGGACCACTCAAGCTACATTTGATGCGAAGGTAGAAGATCTTATTATCAACCATACCAAAGGCGCGGCATATGAATCGACTGCAAAATTATTTACACAACCCATCAAAAGGGCATATTTGTATGGTAGGTCCGAAAACGGAAAATTAGTCGGCGGCAGAATTGAGATGGTTCGGCTATTCACCATTATCGCTGCTTTTACCTTATTGATCGCCTGTATCAACTTCATGAATCTTTCTACTGCACGCAGTGAAAAACGGGCAAAGGAAGTTGGCATCAGAAAAGTTTCCGGAGCATACAGGGAAAGCCTGATTTTGCAATTCATTGGTGAAAGCATTTTGCTCTCTTTTATTGCTTTTGTTATTGCAGTCTTGCTTGTCCAACTTTTTTTACCTGCATTTAACCTGCTGATTGATGGAAGAAACCCCGTTACCATCAATTTTGCTGATGCTTCATTCTGGCTTGTTTCGATCCCCTTTGTATTGATCACCGGTCTTGTCGCCGGCAGTTATCCTGCCATTTATTTATCCTCATTCAAACCGGTGAATGTTTTAAAAGGAACTTTTAAAAAAGCCGGCGCATTGGTAACGCCGAGAAAAATCCTTGTGGTCATTCAATTCTGTTTTGCCATCGTGCTGATCATTTCTACCATGATCGTGCGAAACCAGATTGATTATACGCGGTCCAGGGATATTGGCTTTAATAAAGATAATCTCGTCTTCACATTTGCGCAGGGAGATGTTGACCGGCATTACCAGCTTATCAAAAATGAACTGCTAAAAACCGGCGCTGCCATTTCTGTCACACGAACCGCAAATCCGATAACGCAAAGGTGGAACAGTGGCTCAGCCTATAAATGGGAGGGCAGCAACGCTGCTGATGGCAGAACTGAATTTGTCAGCATGGGCGCTGACGCAGACCTGGCGAAGACAGTCGGATTAAAAATTCTGCAGGGTCGAGATATTGACGTATATAATTATCCAAGTGATTCGATGGCGGTATTATTAAATGAATCGGCAGTAAGAGCGATGCGGCTAAAAAATCCGGTGGGGCAAATCATCAGGAGAACGGGTTATGATGATGTGTGGCATGTGGTTGGCGTGGTGAAAGATTTTATTTATGAATCGCCAATGGAAGCAAATATCAACCCGATGATCATTAGGGGTCCTTCCAATTTTTTCTATGTGATACATATAAAATTAAATCCGGCAAACGCTACGGCAATGGATATTGCCAAAGCAGAAGCGATTTTTAAAAAATACAATCCGCAATATCCATTTGAATATTATTTCGCCGATGAATCTTACGACAGAAATTTCCGTGACATAAACCGTACCGGGAAACTGTCAATATTATTTGCAGGACTCACGATTTTTATTTCCTGTCTGGGATTGTTCGGACTTGCCAGTTATATGGCGGAAAACAAGACAAAGGAAATTGGTGTGCGGAAGGTTTTGGGTGCAAGTGTCTCAGGCATCACCATTTTATTATCAAAGGATTTTTTGAAGCTGGTGGTTATTTCATTCTTCATTGCATCGCCGCTTGCCTGGTATATCATGAATTTGTGGTTGCAGAATTATACCTACCGGGTGGATATCCACTGGTGGATTTTTGCATGGTCAGGAATAGTGTCGGTGTTGATCGCGATCATTGCCATAAGTTATCAGGCGATAAAAGCCGCAGTTGCCAATCCGGTGAAGAGTTTGAGATCGGAGTGAGGGTGACTGATCATTGAAAGCTGTTGACGTTGGGCTGACGAAAGCACAATGCTGTTTTAAAAAATAGAATAATCTTATTAAGTTGTGGTATTATTGACATTCAAAACGAATAATGCCATCAAAAGCCCAATACCTTTCAAACCTAACACCCTTGCGTGGTATAGCCGCCCTGTTGGTTGCCATATTTCATTTTGAAATGGCGATTGCCCGCTTTGTTCCTGCTGCACAGACCATGTTTTTTGAG
The DNA here is from genome assembly GCA_021323755.1 of Chitinophagales bacterium. GTDB lineage: Bacteria > Bacteroidota > Bacteroidia > Chitinophagales > Chitinophagaceae > Puia. The sequence goes on from JAJPKJ010000017.1 coordinate 10,503, forward strand.
AAGTGCTATTTGATGGTTGATCTTTTTTTTGTAATGAGCGGATTCATTATGCTGCATGTTTACGGGAAAGATTTCTCGCAAAGCATTTCAAAGCATTTATTAAGAAATTTTTTTGTTGCAAGATTTGCAAGAATCTACCCCTTGCATTTTTTTTCAACAACGCTGCTGATCATCCTGGTGATCGTTTTTTCTCCCGTGGGCATGTATCCCAATGCCATGCAATTTCCTGCAGCCATTCCAACAAATATATTTTTGCTTCAATCATTTTACATTCATAAAATATACACCTGGAATATCCCATCCTGGAGTATAAGTTCGGAGTGGGCCGCATACATCATCTTTCCATTGCTGGCATTATTCATTTCCAGAAAAAGAAAACTATCTATAGTTGTGATGATCATATTTATTGTTGCTTCCTATCTATCCATCATGTATCTATTACCGCGGAAAAACCCATTGTATCCATCAATTCCTGTTCCTCATAATATCAATACAACGTATGACTATGGTTTTCTGCGCGGCATTGCTGGTTTTATAACCGGCATGATGATGTATTTGCTTTATCAGTCAAATAAAATAAAGAATATCTTCAGCAGGGATATTTTCACATTCATTGCCATTTTGCTATTGATCGCTGCAATGCATTTTGCCATCAATGACGGCTTCTGTGTGATTTTATTTGCGGGGATCGTTCTTTGTTTCGGATGCAATAGCGGGTATGTACATAAAATCTGCAACAATCGTGTTTTGCAATATCTCGGACTGATCTCTTATTCCATTTATTTAATGCAGATCTTTTTTCAGGATCCTTTTTCAAAAGGATTGAGATTGCCCGGTGTTACCGGTCTGGGAAGAGGAAAACAAAATATTGAATTCTGGAATGGATTGATGTATTGCATAATTTATTTGCTTTTGTTGATCGCCGTTTCTTCGATCACTTATTATTTTATTGAAAATCCCAGTAGGAAGTTCATCAATAGAAAGTGGGGGAATAAAAAATTTGATAATGTAATGGCAACAAACATTTATTCTGCCGAACCTTCATCAAGTACTTAGCCTGTTGTCCGCACCGTGAACAACCAAAACAACCAATACAATGAGATGATTGCCACAATTAAAATTTTATGTTTATTGTGCAATTTCATTGTTGTTTTCTTTTTTCTCTATCAGGGCTGCATATAAGATCCATAACCCGATAAAGGAGGTACAAATTAAAAGATGAGGAAGCATAATGATCTATTTTTACTTTTATTGATACAGGATAGTGCAGGATTTTAAGGTCTGTATCGCATGTGAAAGTGCAATCGTTATAAAACGATGAAAGCAGCGTTGAATCTGAAGTCTTAGTGATTAAATGAATAGGAGATTGGGTACGCGAAACAGAGAATGGTGAGATAAAGATTGAGATTTTTTATGACAAATGCAAGCATTTTACAGAAAATATCATTTGCTGAAAATGCAAAAATATCTGGTTGATTAGCAGGGATTAAATTTATTTTTCAAATACCAGCGTATCGGGATGCGCGCCCAATTCTTCCAGGTCTTTTAAGATAGCTGTGTTAAAGGCATCTGGTCCGCAAACATAAAATGACTGGCTAAAATCAGTAATATTTTTTTTCAAAAAGGTCTTATCGATTTTTGATGTCAGATATTTCGTGCCTGGTTGTCGGGTGATGATATTGATGAAATTATTTCCGAGCATTTCAGTGAATTCTTCGTGAAGGATAATATCATCTTCGGTTTTGTTTGAAAAGAATAATTTGTTGTTCTCGATCTTGTTCTGCTGTTTTAAAAAACGCAGAATGGCAATGAATGGGGTCACGCCCGCTCCTCCTGCAATAAAAACGCCTTCCCCTTTGTAGGAGATCGCTCCCCAGGCATCGCTTATCTCAAATTTATCTCCTTTTCTTGCGGAACGTAAATAATGTGTTACTCCGGGATGATCGTCGTAACTTTTAATGGTGAACTCAAGATAATCATCTGAGGGAAGCCCGGTGAAAGTGAAAGGTCTTTTTTCATTTTCCCATCCTGTTTTTAATATTGAAAAATCTGTTGCCTGTCCGGGAGTGAAAATGAAGCCTTTTGGTTTTTCTACTCTATATGAATTGACATTATGCGTTCGGTTGATGATCTCCAGTAATCCTACTGTATATGACATGAGATGGATCTTTTGTTGAATGTCAAAATTAATGTATCCTGATTTTGCTATTGGTTTTATTTTGCGCATTAGCATTCTTATAGCGCAATTGCAAGACCCGAAAAGCTCTGTGCGTTGAATGAATATTTGGATCGCAGTTGATTATTTTAAAACAAAAACCCACCCAATAAAGTTATTGGAGTGGGCTGTTAGAGTTAGGGATGAAAATCTTATTTTTTGCTATAAAGGGCTGAACATTTTTCTCATGAACGTGATCCTGCTGTAAGTTAATGAATTTTCAGTTAGACTGGCTGATTTTTCTAAAATCATTATCTTCAATAATTCTCAATTCTACCGCGTAATATTTTTTTTATGCAAACTTTCAGAATTCCTCTTCTTATTATCACCCTTTTTTGTGCGGGTTTCTTTAGTAAGGCCCAGACCACTTTTCGCAAAACAATAAATTTGGATGACAACTGGAAATTTCATTTTGGCAATGCTGCGGACCCTGAAAAAGATTTCAACTACAGCGTGGCAACTATTTTTTCAAAATCGGGAAGTGGACTGGGGACTCCGGTCGGTGCGCGGTTCAATGACAGCGGCTGGAGAACCTTGAGTCTGCCTCACGATTGGGCGGTCGAGTTGCCCTTTATCAATGTGCCGGATGCAGAGGTGATGTCGCATGGATATAAACCGGTGGGCGGCCTTTTTCCTGAAACCAGTATCGGTTGGTATCGAAAACATTTTACTGTTGCGGAAAAAGATTCAGGATCGCGCTTTCAAATTCAGTTTGACGGAATTTTTCGCAACGCCAGTATCTGGATAAATGGTTTTTATGTTGGTAATAATCTGAGTGGATATATCGGAGCGGCATACGATATCACTGATTATATAAGATTTGACCGGGATAATATTTTAGTCGTGCGCGTTGATGCCACGCAATATGAAGGATGGTTCTATGAAGGAGCAGGAATCTATCGCCATGTCTGGTTGAATGAATACAACAACCTGCATATCGCGGACGGGGGGCTTTTTGTTTATACCGACCTACAAAATAAAAATGCAAGTATCAATATTGAAACAACTGTTGCCAATGAAAATAATGCAATAGAAAATTGTACTGTTTATGTTTATGTCACTGACCGCGAAGGAAAGCAGATTGTTCAGACCAAGGAGCAATCCATTTCCGTGGAGGCGAATGGAAAATTAAAACTGAAACAAAAAGTTGCCATAAAGGATCCAAATCTATGGTCGCTTGAGGATCCTTATTTGTACAGAATAGTATCGGTTGTAAGATCCCAAAATAAGATTGTGGATATTGTTAAAAGCAGATTCGGAATACGAACGCTTCGGTTCGATGGAGCTGAAGGATTTTTTCTAAATGGCAAACACATAAAGATTTTTGGAACAAATAATCACCAGGATCATGCGGGCGTGGGTAGCGGATTGCCGGACTATCTTCAATATTACAGGATAAGACTCTTAAAAAATATGGGTGTGAATGCCTATCGCACCAGTCATAATCCGCCGACTCCTGAATTGCTCGATGCCTGCGATAGTCTGGGCATGTTGGTGTTGGATGAAAACAGGTTATTGAATAGCAGCCCTGAATACCTGAGCCAGTTTGAAAGAATGATCATGCGTGATAGAAATCATCCCTCCATTTTTTTGTGGTCAATAGGAAATGAAGAAGGATGGATCCAAACCAATAGTAATGGAAAACGGATCGCTCAAACATTATTACAAAAACAAAAACAATTGGATCCAAGTCGGACCAGTACATATGCTGCCGATGTAGCGAATGTGTATCATGGCGTGAATGAAGTGATTCCGGTTCGCGGGTTCAACTACCGCCAGTATGGAGTAGCAGATTATCATCGCGATCATCCGGACCAACCCATTGTTGGAACGGAGATGGGCAGCACGGTTACCACCAGAGGGATTTATGAAAAAGACAGTATCAGGGCGTATTTGCCGGATGAGGATATCACGGCTCCCTGGTGGGCGAGCACGGCAGAGGAATGGTGGAAGCTCGCTGCAAATAATGCTTACTGGATGGGCGGATTTGTATGGACAGGTTTTGATTACCGTGGTGAACCAACTCCTTTTAGTTGGCCAAATATCAATTCGCATTTTGGTATAATGGATATCTGCGGTTTCCCAAAAAATATTTATTACTATTATCAGAGTTGGTGGACCGACAAGGATGTGCTGCATATCTCGCCGCATTGGAATTGGAGGAATAAGATCAATCAGCCCGTTGATGTTTGGGTAAATTCCAATGCTGATAATATAGAATTATTTTTGAATGGAAAAAGTTTGGGTAAGAAAGATATGCCCCGCAACAGTCATTTGCAGTGGACAGTGAATTATCAACCCGGGAAATTAGAAGCGGTTGGTTTTAAAAATGGACGACAATTAAATGCAAAAGTGGAGACAACGGGAGTGCCCGTTGAAGTGGTAATGACTCCCTATAAAACGACCATGCTTGCGGACGGGAAAGATGTATGTGTAATTAATTTGAGTGTGGTCGATCGTGAAGGACTTGAAGTTCCTGATGCAGATAATATGGTCCGCTTTGAGATCTCAGGACCCGGAAAAATAATTGGCGTTGGAAATGGAGATCCAAGCAGTCATGAACCGGATAAATGCATGGATGGAGCCTGGCAACGCAGTTTGTTCAATGGCAGATGCCAGGTGCTTGTTCAATCGACCAGTGAAGTTGGGGCAATTCACTTTGAAGCAAAAGCATCGAACCTGTACAGCGGCTCGACAGATATCATTACTGTTTCACCCGGCAGCGTCTCCACTATCGATGTTGATGAAAATTATGCGTTGAAAGGGGAAGCCCTTCAGCCGCGCCAAACAACCAAAATGTTGGGTGCCGATATTTCTTTTTTACCACAGCTGGAAGAAAGAGGAATAAAATTTTCAGATAATGGCGTACAAAAAGATGCGATCGCTATCATGAAAGATCATGGATTCAATTATATAAGATTAAGAACATTCCTTAATCCCGCAACCGATAGTGGATACTCTCCCAAAAAAGGTTTCTGTGATCTGGAACATACAAAGCAAATGGCAAAAAGAATAAAAGCGGCCGGGATGAAATTCCTTCTCGATTTGCATTACAGTGATTATTGGGCGGATCCGGGAAAACAATATAAGCCGGCGGCCTGGTGTAATTTATCTTTTAATGAACTTAAGAAAGCATTGTATGATTATACACGAAAAGTCATTCAGGAATTGAAAGATCAGGGTACGGTTCCCGATATGGTGCAGGTGGGTAATGAGATCAATCATGGACTTGTTTGGCCTGAAGGCAGAATAAATAATGTGGATAGCATGGCTCAGCTTATCTCGGCTGGGATTGCCGGCGTGAAAGCCGTGGATCCATCGATCGTCATCATGTTGCATATCGCATTGGGTGGACAAAATGATGAATCTGTATTTTTCATCCACCAGGTGCTTGAAAGAAGAATCCATTTTGATGTGATCGGTCTTTCTTATTATCCAAAATGGCATGGAACCCTTGATGATCTTCGTGATAATATGAATGATCTGATCAGGCGATACAATAAAGATATCATCGTTGTTGAATATTCTGCTTTAAAAGAAGAAGTGAATAATATCGCATTTGGTTTGCCCGGTGGGAAGGGAATGGGCACTTGCATTTGGGAACCTTTGAGTACCTGGGAATCTATCTTTGATAAGGATGGAAAGGCAAATCATTTTATCAGATTATATGATGAGATCAGTAAAAAATATTTGCAAAAAAGATAAAAAAGGTCTTCAGTTTGCAAATGCATTTAATGCGACGGTTGGTTTGCCGGTATTATCGAATGCTCCCAATGTATAACCCTGCCAATTATATGATTCCGGTTCCCAATAAAAAACACCCAGTCCATTATTTCCCGCAAGGGATTTTGTTTTACTGATGATATCCAGCAAAAATGATTTACAGGTATCCATTGCCGTTACAGGCATCCCTACTTCACAGATCATGACCTGTTTATGATAGCGCGACACCATATCATTCATATTGGTTAGACATTGTGCATCCAGCGTTTGCCAGTTGGTGGTGGAAGGATATAATGACATACCGATAATATCCCATTTCGCATTGTTGGAGCTGAGTCCGTCGAAGACCCATCGAAACAAACTGTTGTCATATCCATTGGATATGTGCACGATCACTTTTGTGGAATCACTCACTGCTTTTACGGCGTTATATCCAGCGTTTATCAATAATGCAAAGTTTTGCATATTGGTCGATGCGCGTCCATCTTCCCATAGCATGCCGTCATTGGTCTCGTTGCCGACCTGTGCCCACTCCGGAATAATGCCATTCGTTTTTAGTGTATCCATGACCTGGGTCGTATAATTATAAACTGCAGTTTGTAGACTGTCGATATTGTAATTGGTCCATGCAACTGGTTTGGTTTGATGTCCGGGGTCAGCCCAGACATCGCTGTAGTGGAAATCGATCATGATCTTGAATCCCAGGTTCTTTGCTCGAACTGCTTTAATGACCAGATCATGGGTATTGCACCATCCGTCGGCGGGATTCACCCAGGCGCGGAGCCTGATGGCATTCATGCCGAGGTCTTTTAATATTTGCATGCAATCTTCCTGCGCGCCAGCGCTCGTATAAAATTTGTATCCACTTGCTTCCATTTGGGTGAGCCAGCTTATGTCCGCCCCTTTAATAATGGATGAATTATTATTGGTACTGTCATTGGGAATGGTGGAAGTAGGGGAATCGGATTTTTTGCAGTTCACATTCAGGCAAAAAATAAGAAATGCTGCCAGATAAATTCCTTTCATAACCGTATTCATTTAATGATGGCGGTATTGCCATTGAACGATGCAATCGTTTGCATTGCAAAATAATTTTTTAATCTTATTAATTGAAATTTATTTGATTTTTTTTCTGGAAGACGACTCCCGAAAAATCAGCAATGGTTCAAGTACGATTTTTTTTTGCGTGATGACCGATACCTCTTTTTCTTCAATAAACTGCAATAAGAGTTTAAATGCTTCCTTGCCCATTAAAACGGTTTGCTGGTCAATGGTTGAAAGAGTGGGTGAAATATGTTCGCCGAATAATTCATTGGCAAATCCAAAAACGCCAAATTCTCCGGGTATTTTTATTTTATTATTTTTTATTTCTTTTATTACACCCAGGGCAGTAAAATCTTCTGCGGCAAAAACGGCATCGGGTTTGATCTTTTGGGAGAGAAAATAACTTGCCGCTTTTCTGCCCGACTCGATGGAGATATTTCCCTGATAGATGTACCTGGTGTTTTTTTGCATATTGTTCGCCTGCAATGCATTTGAATAGCCTTCTAACCGATCCCTGAAGACCTTGATATTCTGCGGACCTGCAACATGAGCAATGCGTTTGTATCCTTGCTTGATGAGATGATCTGTTGCTAAAAAAGCGCCCCGGTAATCATCGATCACTACCGATGGTATACCAATATCATCATTGGCCCTGTCAAAAAAGACAAGAGGAATATTTTTTTCTTTGGCTTCTACAAAATGAGAATTATCGGTGGTGTCTTTTGCAATGGAAACCAGAATTCCGTCAACCCTTGCGGCGATTAAAGTTTCCATTCCTTTCACTTCCTGCTGATGAGTTTCATTGGATTGATAGATCAGCACATTATAACCATGCGCATTAGCCAAACTTTCAATTCCATGGACTACCGAGCCAAAGAAATTAATTTCTGCGCTGGGAATGATCACACCGATGGTGTGTGTTTTCCCTGACCGAAGTGATGATGCAATTTTATTTCTTTTATAATTCAGGCGGTCTGCCACTCTCAATACAGATTTCTTGGTCTTGGCGCTGATCTTTGGATGGTCACGCAACGCTCTGGATACGGTAGCAGGCGTAATATTCAACTCAGTGGCAATAGTAGAAATAGTGATCTGGTTAGACAATTGGTGTAATCGTTTGTTTTGCAAGACTAGCCAAAAAATATCAATCCGTAAAAAAAAATAGATTTTTCGAGACTTCGATCCATGGTCCGATATTAAGGGTCGGTAAGATTATTTCAGGTGCAGCTTTTTTATTATTCTGCGGGTCTTTGATAATTGCGATGGGCTTTTGAAATCTGATTTTATCGGGATTGTTAAGCTGTGATTGATTTTGAGAGGGGAGGGGTTACCGTTTAAAAAAAAGTCTTAAAAAAATTTGGTTAGGAATTCTTTTTTTTCTGATATTGTGTAAATTTTACACGATTATAGATTTTCAGGGTTGCGTAGCGGTTCATTTTTCAAAAAGACCGGAAAATAAATTTGGTGTATTTGAAATGATTTTATGAACTTTATGCAAACGATTGCGCTAAAATTTTTGAATCAGGGATATATTCTTTTTAAATTTTATTAACTGCCATTAGTATGAGAAAAAAACGACTGCTTCAGAGAATAATCTATTTCTCTATCTTCCTGTTATTCGCCAGTCTTGTCACCACAGCACAAAACAAAATCGTTACCGGTAAGATCACCGATGCAAAAGATGGTTCTCCTTTGCAAGGGGTGTCTGTTGTGCCAAAGGGTTCTACCAAGGGAACAACAACGGGCGCGGACGGGACTTATCGCATCAGCGTAGGTAATAACGCTGCTGTTCTTATTTTTTCCTCCGTGGGTTTTCTTTCCCAGGAAGTGCCGATAACCGGAGATAATTTATCCTTGTCACTGGTCGCCTCGAATTCTTCCTTGAATGAAGTAGTGGTCATTGGTTATGGAACGACAAGGAAAAAAGACCTGACAGGATCCATTTCAGTTATATCAGAAAAAGATTTTCAAAAGGGTGTTATTACCACCCCCGATCAAATGATCGCAGGAAAAGTGGCCGGTGTATCCGTCATTTCAAATGGGGGCGCTCCCGGTGCAGGCAGCACCATCAGGATTCGCGGCGGGTCATCTTTGAATGCCAGCAATGATCCTTTATATGTCATCGACGGAGTTCCTTTATCGGGCTCTTCTATAGCAGGCGCTGCAAACCCGATGAGCATGATCAATTCGGATGATATCGAATCTTTCACCGTCCTCAAAGATGCATCTGCAACGGCCATTTATGGTTCGCGTGCATCGAACGGGGTAATAATCATCACCACCAAAAAAGGAAAGAGCGGTGGATTGCGCATTAATTTCAATACGGTGAATTCATTATCCACCATTGCAAAAAAAGTGAGTGTTTTAAATGGTCCTCAGATGCGTTCTGTGGTAAATGCAGACGGAGGAGCAAAAAAGATCGCCTTGCTTGGTGATGCAAATACGGACTGGCAAAGTCAGATCTTTCATCCTGCATTCGGTACAACCAATGATATCAGCATTAGCGGGGGCATTCCCCATGTTCCATACAGACTATCGATCGGATACCAGGATCAGAATGGTATTTTGAAAACAGATGATCTGAAAAAGACCAGCGTCTCACTCGCGCTCAATCCTACTTTTTTTGATAATCACTTAAAGGTCGATCTGAATGTAAAAGGCAGTTTTGAGAATACAAGATTTGCAAACCAGGGAGCCATCGGCGCAGCAATAGGATTTGATCCTACTCAGCCGGTGTATTCGACCAGGAAAAGCAAAAGATTCGGTGGTTATTTTGAGTGGGTGGACACCAGCGGCAATCTTCTTTCCAATATTCCCTATAACCCACTCGGGTTACTTTACGAAAACAAAAACGTTTCAAATCCATACAGAAGCATTGGCAATATTCAGCTGGATTATAATTTCCCTTTCTTCCCTGAGCTCCATGTCAAGGTCAATGCGGGTTATGATATTTCAACGGGGAAAGGGACTACGTTCATACCAGACAGCGCTGCCTCCAATTATAATGTTGCCACTCCGGCGCATGGCGGATCAAACAATCAGTACAAATCGACAACGCAAAATACCGTTCTTGAATATTATTTGAATTACGTCAAAGACATCAAGTCAATCAAAAGTAAAATAGATGCTGTTATCGGATATTCTTACAACAATTATCTGACTACAAATTATGAATATGCCAATTACAGCGCCACCCGTTTTAAAATAAATGATGGGGACTCCACTGCTCCTTTTGATAAGCCCGAGAATACCATTATTTCTTTTTTTGGAAGGGCTGCCTACTCTTATGATGATCGTTTTTATTTGACAGGTACGATTCGCGATGATGGCTCTTCACGATTTGGTCCATACGGTTTGGGCACGACCATCGGTACGATCAATAAAGGAAACAAATGGGGAATATTTCCTTCGGGGGCATTCAAATGGAAAATAAGTCAGGAGCAATTTTTGAAAGGCAATAATATTATTTCTGATCTGGGTCTTCGTGTCGGTTATGGCATTACCGGCCAGCAGGATGGAATTGGTGATTATGCTTATTTGCCGAGCTATGCTTTGGCTACGTCAACGGCAGCTTATCAATTCGGCAACCTGTTCATCCAAGGTTACCGGCCTGGTGGTTATGATGCCGGATTAACCTGGGAACAAACAGCCACTGCAAATCTTGGATTGGATTTTGGCATATTAAATAATCGCATTACGGGAAGCATTGATCTCTACGATAAGAAAACATCCAGACTATTGGAAAGTATCCCTGAACCTGCAGGAACCAATTTCTCTGCATTCATTTTTTCCAATGTGGGTAATATGGAAAATAAAGGGATAGAATTCAACACCAATGTGCAGGCGGTCAGAAGCAGGGACATCAATTGGGATTTCAATTTCAACATAGCATACAACAAGAATAATATCACCAACCTGACCGTGATACCTGATGACCCGACATACCAGGGTTTCCCCAGCGGACAAATCACCGGAACAGGTGCACAGGGTTTTGCATTTTTAAATGCCGTTGGCTACAGCAAGAATACCTTCAACCTATATCAACAGATCTATGATTCCAAGACTGGTTTGCCCATTGAAGGATTATTCAATGACGTGAACAGAGACGGCATCATTAACAGCAGCGATGCAGTGAAAGACAAGAGAGCTGACCCGAATTTATTTCTCGGATTCAGCACAAATGTCTCTTACAAAAGATGGAGTGCAGGATTTGTATTGCGCGCAAGCTTCAATAATTATGTATACGATCAGTTCCTGGCAACGGATGGTAGCTTGTCCAATATCATCGGCGGCTCAGTGATAAGTAATGTGTCTACGAGTTATCTTACCACCAAGTTCCAGGGAAATACCACGACGCAATTCCTCAGTAATTATTTTTTACAGAATGCATCCTTCCTCAAGATGGACAATTTCAATATAGGATATGATTTCGGTAAGGTAATCAAGAACATCGGTTCACTGAGAGCCACATTTAATATTCAAAATGTTTTTGTGATCACAAAATATACGGGTATAGATCCTGAGGTGAGCAGCGGCATTGATAATAACAATTATCCAAGACCGAGAATTTTTTCTCTGGGCTTAAATCTTAATTTATTATAGCGCTGTTTATGATTTTCATCGTATATAAATTAAAGCAAGATTTCGATCAACAAAATAACTGATAACAATACAATCAAAGTATATGAGAGCTTTCAAAATAATAATATTTCTTGTCTTTGTCGGAGCGACGATCTCAGGCTGTCTTAAGAAGCTTGATCTGTCACCCACTAATAATTTGACTCCGGTTCAATTATATAGTACTCCTGCCGGTTATCAACAGGCAATGGCGAAGGTTTACAGTGCCTGGGCACTTACCGGGAATCAGGGTGGGGCGGGACAGGCGGATCTTCCGACACAGATCATCGCAGATGAAGGTAACTCCGATTTTTATCGTGATTTCTGGTATCTGCAGTGTTTGACGACCGATGAAGCTGGCTGGAATTACCATAGTTCTACGGATCCATTGCTGATCCATGAAATGCAGTGGGATGCAAACAACGAAGTTGTTGGTGGTTTATATTACCGTTCATTTTTCCAGATCACTTTATGCAATGATTTTATAAAACAATCATCCGATGCTAATTTAAGTTCAAGAGGTATTGGTGGTGCCAGTGCCGATACGATCCGGCAGTACAGGGCTGAAGCGAGATTTATCAGGGCATATCAATATTGGGTGTTGATGGATCTCTATGGCAATCCTCCCTTTGTTGACGAGAATACGGTGATCGGAAGCACGCTTCCCAAACAAATAAAGCGCGCGGATCTGTTTAATTATGTGACCTCTGAGCTAAAGGCAATCAATTCGGACCTTGTTCCGCCAAAACAAAATCAATATGGTCGTGCAGACCAGGCAGCAGCCTGGGCTTTGTTATCCCGTGTATATTTAAACGCTCAGGTTTATACCGGGACCCCTCAATACGATAGCGCTGTTGCCTATTGCAATAAGGTGATCGGTGTGGGTTACACACTGCATCCGAAATTTTCAGAATTGATGCTTGCTGATAATAATTTGAATACCGATGAATTCATATTCACCATTCCTTATGATGGAACGCACACACAGACTTATGGTGGAACGACTGTTCTGGTAAATGGCCCTGCCGGCGTTCCTCACACCGTTTCTGGTGGCGCGCAAACAGGTTCATGGAATTGTATTCGCATCACCCAGCAGTTTGTCGGGCTTTTTGATACTGCGCATGATTCGCGGGGACAATTCTGGACGACGGGTCAGACTTTGGATATGACCCAGTTGCTAGATGCCCCAACTGATGGGTTCTCATCATTTAAGTTCAGGAATGTCACCAGAACCGGGGCAGAGGATCCGGATACTGATCCAACGACCACTTTTTCGAGTATTGATCTTCCCCTGTTCAGACTTGCAGAAACGTATTTGATCTATGCCGAATCGGTATTGCGTGGCGCGAGCACGGGCTCACAAACGCAGGCACTGAACTATTTCAATGCGCTTCGGGTAAGAGCTTATGGTGACAGCAGCGGGGTTGTTTCAAGCATCACTTTGCAGGATATCCTGAATGAAAGAGGTCGCGAATTGATGTGGGAAGGGTTCAGGAGAACCGACCTGGTAAGATTTAGTCAGTTCACGACCAGTGATTATTTGTGGGCATGGAAAGGAGGGGTAGCCAATGGAACGGCAGTAAGTAGTAATCTGAATTTATTTCCAATACCGGCATTTGATATTTCTGCTAACCATAATCTTATTCAAAATTCAGGATATTAAAAACGTGAAAAAAACTCATTATGAAAAAGCATTTCAATAAAATCATAGTTGCCATATGTGTGCTTCTTGTTTTTGCATCCTGCAAAAAGAATGTGGCAGAGATAACTTATTCCGGCGATGCTACGCCGCCGGTGTTATCGGCAACTGTTGCCAGCGCTGATTCTATTCCATTAAGCGCTGCAGATTCAACGAACACCGCGATCACCTTTTCGTGGACCAATCCCAATTACGCATTCAGCAATGGGATCAGTTCATTGAATGTCAACTACAGTCTTCAGATCGATACCGTGGGCGCTAATTTTACCAGTCCCAACAAAGTGCAGATCGGCATATCATCTGACCTGTCAAAAACTTTTACGATCAGTGCACTGAATTTTATTTTGTTTGGCTCTATGCAATTGCAGACGGGCGTTCAGCATAATATCGAAGTAAGAGTTGAAAGCTTTTTAAATGAAGGGAGCACTCCGTTGTACTCCAATAAGCTAAACTATATTGTGACGCCTTATGCAATCCCTCCGCAGGTAAATCCGCCATCTACTGGGACTTTATTTATCACTGGCAGTGCGACGCCGGATAGTTGGATGGTTGGTGGAGATGCCACTTCTGTTACCACCCCGGTCAACCAGGAACTGACAGTAGTTCCCGGAAGCAACGGTCTGATTTGGACAATTACCATGCCCATGATTGGCGGACAACAATTTTTGTTGGTTCCGGCAGCCGGCGATTGGAGTAATAAATACGCAACTGCGGATGGAACGGGCGGAACCACCAGCGGGGGCACTTTTGGTTATAATGCATCAAACAATTTTACGGGACCGGCTTCTTCAGGAACCTATACCGTAACCTTTAATTTTCAAACAGGAACGTACACGATCGCCCAATAATGAAAAAAGTTTTTTGAATAAATAAATTATCATGACACACCATTTAAAATCTATCGCTGTTGCGATAATGCTATCTTCAGCAATATTTTTTGCTTGCGATAAAAAGAATGCTGTCACTTATTATTCCAATGATCAGCATGCTCCGGTGTTAACCAGTTCAACGACGACCATTGCTGCTGCGCCTGCCGATTCGTTGAATAATGCGCTTGTTTTGAAATGGACCAATCCGAAATATGAAACCGATTCTGCTTCTGAGAAATATGTTATTCAGATCGATTCATCTGGTCGCAATTTTAGCAAGGCGGTAAGCATTACGGTCTCTGGTGCCCTTGTTGATTCATTTACGGCAAAACAGATCAACAACATTGCGCTTGGTTTTGGTTTCTCCTATAATGTAGCCTATCCAATGGATGTCAGACTGATCTCCTCTTATGCCAATAATAATCAGCAGCTCACTTCAAATGTGCTGACGCTTAGTGTAACGCCATATGTTGTACCGCCGAAAGTGACACCACCTGCTTCGGGGGTATTGTTCCTGGTCGGTTCCGCAACACAGGGTGGCTGGAGCAATCCGGTTCCTGTACCAACACAGCAATTTGAAAAAATCGACTCCGTTGACTACGGCGGTGTATTCAATTTAATCGGGGGACAGCAATATCTACTCTTACCGGTCAACGGAGACTGGACGAACAAATATGCTGTTACGGACGGTAATGTGCCGGCAACAGGAGGCCCTTTTGGATACAATGGAAATGATGCTACCTACAACAGCAATTTCACAGGACCCACAACATCAGGTCTATATTCTATCATCATAAACTTTCAGACGGGTCTGTTCAGCGTTACACCATA
>JAJPKJ010000008.1 GCA_021323755.1 Chitinophagales bacterium
AACATATTTCGGGTATCGGGCGCCATCGCCTCCAGGACTTCGGGACGGATCGCTGTATCCAGGGTGGTCATATTATAGAGAACGGCCAATGTAGAGGTTAAGATCACTTTCTTATTGGCGAGGAATCGGATCAGCGCTTTTACTTGCGGAGAATCCGCGGATGCAATGGGTGGAGCATACAATGGACACGCATTCTCCTTTTTATTGGGAACAAAATCCGTGGACACGGAAAAGCCATGCTCTAATTGGTCGATAGCCATTTCCGCCGCCTCCCGGTAGGTGACGGCACATAAATGACCTGTCACTTTCAGTCCTTTGGCATGGGCCTCTTCTATTGCTGCCTTAAGCGTAGCCTTATCCACGAACATATATCCCTTGAACGAGGTGCAGCCTTGGCTAGACCAGAAGTCGACAAAGGCTTTCGCCTCTGCGGGTCCGCTGAGTTCATGCATGCCTGGAAAGATGCTGCCTTTCCCTTCCAGATACGGTGCAGTCACATCCATTGTTGGCCCAAGGATCTTCCCCTGATCGATGTCCCTTTTGAGATTCAGGTCGGAGTAGGGCTCCACGCTCCCGGCTGTACGAATGGTCGTGGCACCGCATGCAAGGTAAAGCTTTGGGAAAGTGAAAGGCAGTTGCTTAACGTGCAGGTAGCTAAAGTCGGCTGTGTATGCTGCATAAAACATGTGTTCGTGCAGTAAGACGAATCCAGGCAAAAGGGATTTTCCAGTCAGGTCGATGACGATGCTGCCTGAAGGGGGCGGAAGTTTTTTGCTATCTGCAACCGCAGTTATGACCCCGTTGCGGACAATCACCGTCTGGTCATCTAGTACTTTCAGGTTTTTCACATCGGCAAGCTTGCAGTGGGTGAAAGTGATGAAAGCTGAATCGTAATCTATGAATTTTCTTACCGCGGAAGAAAAGGAGTTTTGGGTAAAGGCTTGAAGAGCAATGAGCAGGTATAATCCGGCAAGGAGCAATTTTTTCATGTTGCAGTTGGTTTAATTTAGCTACAAATATATGCGCAACCAATCGGTTGCAAAAATTTTCCTTGCCAACGCCTTTTAAAGTCAAGCTTGGATGAGCCGGTGATATTGACCACCAAAAGGAGCAGCGGATTGATCAGCAAGTTTTTTTGCGAAAAAAGATGAATCTATTGAGCCCAATTTTTTATTATGGGCAAATACTTCTGGCAGACCATGGTTGAGCAAATCCGCAAAAGGTGGTCAATGCACTCCGGCGCTTGGATTCAATCCCCAGGCTCATCCTTTAGGCAGCAGTTATGGGAGATGGCGCTTTCGTACTTTCTGGAAAAAAATGGGGACTTAACACAAACTATCAGGTAAATATTTAAAGAATAGAGACTCTGGTTTTAGCTAAGCCAAAATGAAATTATATCATCTAATAAAATCATAAGCTTGCAACCAATCTTAACATGTAGAATTAATCATAGAATTATATAAGCGGAGAAGCTGCATTTATATAAAAAGCTATTTTGGATGAATGATATGCTTTTTGCAAAAATCAGGGTCATTCAAAAAAATATTTCTCCTAACTGTACTTGTATCAATTTTCACCAGGTATGCAGTTGGTCTGCCCACAATAAAATATGGGATTTTTTCTGTTACTGTCTTGAATGAAAGATCGCTGCCCATCGCCGGCGCAACTGTACAATTGTTAAAAAGCGGAATGCTGATAAAAGCGGAGATCACCGACACAAATGGGGTTGCAACTTTTGGAGAATTGACGGATGGCGATTACAGCTTTTCAGCAAGCGTGGTGGGCTGCCAGCCGCAAACCACAGCTGTGTATCATTTTCCCGGCAACATACAGGCAATCACGATCACTCTAAAGCCTGCGATCAGTTCTTTGCAGGAGGTGACCATTACTTCCCAGCGACCTTTGATCGAACAAAAGCAGGGGAAGGTGGTGTTGAATGTAGATGCATCCCCGACCAATGCGGGCACGACCGTGCTGGAAGTGCTGGAAAAATCTCCGGGCGTAACGGTCGACCGTGCTGGGACCATATCATTACAAGGTAAGACCGGGGTGCTGGTAACGATCGATGACAAGCCTACCTATCTCAGCGGGGAGGACTTAAATAATTTACTCAGCAGCATGAGTTCCTCACAAGTTGACCAAATAGAGCTCATTGCGAACCCGACGGCAAAATATGACGCAAACGGCAACGGGGGCATCATCAATATAAGAACGAAAAAGAATAAACAGCGGGGGTTGAATGGCTCCTTCACAGCCTCAGCAGGTCAGGGGGTCTATTCTAAAAACAGCGATAATCTTACACTAAATTACCGTAGCGGTAAATTCAATACTTTTTTTACCTATGGGCTGAACTATGTGCAATATTACCTGGACCTGTATGCCTTGCGTAAATATTACGACAATAATAATACCCTGTTGTCGGAATTGATTCAACCCTCATACTTCAAGGGGACATTCTTAAATAATACCATTAAAGCCGGTGTCGATTATTCCATTGATGAAAAGACCACCGTTGGAGTGGTGCTAACCGCGACAGCGATCACCCGCCATGGTAACAACACGGACCCCACAAGCTGGCTTGACTCATCAGGGGCAGTGGACTCTGTGATCTCAACAGACAATAAAAACAATAATCGATTTAAGAATGGTGGAATTAACCTGAACTTCCGACGCAGCCTAACCCCTGCATCGGACTTCAGCGCAGACTTCAACCTGCTGCATTATGGCATATCTAGTGATCAGCATTTTAACTATCAGCAGGATGCCCCCGGAGGGTATGATCAGTTGTCCAGGGCAGATATTCCTACCACCATCAGCATTCTCACCGGTAAGCTTGATTATACTCAAAAGACAGACAAAAATGGCAGATGGGAAGCAGGATATAAGTTGTCCCACACGGGGACGGACAATTCAGCGGTCTACCAGAACTTTGATGGCACACAATATGTGCAAGATGATACGAGGAGTAATCATTTTATATATAATGAATCAATCCATGCCCTTTATGGTGATGTGGAACAAAAGTTCAACCGGCTGACGATCCAGGCGGGTCTTCGTTACGAACTTACGGTTTACCATGCGAACCAATCGGGTAACGCGGTTCAAAAAGATTCATCTTTTTCACGAGATTACGGCAGCTTATTTCCAAGCGGCTTCATCAGTTATCAGGCAGATTCCGACAACACATTTGGTCTTACATTCGGGCGGCGCATCGACCGTCCCGTTTTTCAGGTGCTTAATCCATTCATCTTTATCATCAATAAATATACCTATCAAACGGGGAATCCCTACATACTGCCCCAGTACAGCTGGAATATCACAATTAATCATCAATTCAAGGGGCTTCTGACGACCGCACTGTCCTATAGCGTAATCGACAATTATTTTTCTCAGATCTTTTTGGCGGATACGACAAAACAGGTTCTGCTATATTCACAGGGGAACGTGGGTCATATGAATAACCTTGGTCTTGCTGAAACCGTATCAGCATCCCCATGGAGATGGTGGTCCTTCACGGCAGCGGCGGTCTTTAATCATAAACATTTCGAAGGTTTTAATGGCAATGATTTTTCCAGTTCCATCAATCAGCTGAGCATGAACCTTACAAACCAATTTATCATCGCCGCAATTTATTCAGTTGAAATTGCCGGCAGTTACACTACCCGCGCCCGAAACGACATTCAAGAGCTTTTGTATCCCACCGGTCAGGTGTCCCTCGGCTTATCCAAGCCTATTTTAAAAAAGAAAGCTACCTTAAAACTTAGCTATCGGGACATCTTTCATACCAATTGGATGCAAGGGCTAACGCAATTCCCGAACGCGACAGAGTATTTCAAAGAATTGCGTGACACGCGTGTTTTCAACATAGCCTTCACCTATCGCTTTGGCAAAGCGTACAAGGCCAGCAAACATACCGATAATGGTGCCACTGACGAGATGGAAAGGGTAGGCAACGGGTAGCAAATATATTCCCTCTCAATTTGTTTCATACATAATATGGAAGCGCAGCCAATATCACCGGCTCATCCACTATACCATTAACACTCAAGAGATCAAATAAGAAATCATAATTGCCTTCAACGACTTGTTAATATTTCTTGTCAGCGATTAATTAAAAGAATGCCGGAATTCTAGCGGTGAAAGTTTTGTTTTTGTTTTGAACAATTTAGAGAAGGATTGGGGATGCTCAAATCCTAATTCATAAGCTATCTCGCTGACAGAAAGATCGGTGGTAGATAATTTTTCTTTCGCTTTTTGGATGATCCTGTCGTGGATATGTTGCTGCGTGCTCTGTCCTGTCAATACTTTTAACAGGCTACTTAAATAATTGGGAGAAACATTCAGGGATTCAGCAACATATTGAACGGTAGGCAGTCCTTCACCGATAAGATCATCATTGTTGAAATAATGGGTAAGGGTTTCTTCGAGTCGCTCTAGAATTTTATGATTGGTGATCTTTCTTGTTATGAATTGTCTTTGATAAAAACGTTCTGCATAGTTCAATAAAACTTCCAGTTGCGCGATGATAATATTCTGGCTGAACTTATCGATATTGGAATGATACTCCTGCCGAATGTTTTGTATGATGCCGTTAATGATCGCCTCTTCTTTTTCGGATAAAAATAAAGCTTCGTGAACCGAATAGTCAAAATATTCGTACTGCTTTATTTTTTTTGCCAGCGGCGTATTCCATAAAAAATCCGGATGGATAAGCAAGATCCATCCTGCAGGATTTGTTTCAGCCGAGCTCCGGGGAGGAGATTGTAATACCTGCCCGGGGGCCAAAAAATACATGACCCCTTCATCAAAATCATATTCCTGTTGCCCATAGCGCATCTTGCCATCCAGCCCACGTTTGATGGAAATGGAATAATAATCGAATGTTATCGCTGTTTGTTCATTTTCTCTTTTAGCTGCGGCAACCCTTGCATAATCCACAATGCTGATGAGCGGATGTTCAGGAGGGGGCAGATGGTTGAGCCGGTGAAATTCGCTGATGGATCTTATTTTGTATGGTGCTTTTTGTGCCATGCTGCAAATTTAGTTTTTTTACAGGGCTTGTCCACCTGAGACTTCAATACGCTGCCCGTTGATCCAAAATGCATCGTTTGTACATAAAAATGCTACCACACCGCCGTATATCATCGGGCAGACCCACGCGGCCCAAAGCAGTAAGGCTTGCAATATGAGCATTTATTTCTTTATTATCTCTGGTGCGCCCACCACCAAAATCTGTTTCAATGGCCCCTGGTGCCACCACATTCACTCTTATCTTTCTTGGGCCTAATTCTTTTGCCATATAACGGGTAAGCGTTTCTATCGCAGCTTTTAAAGAGCCATATACAGATGATCCGGGCATGATGATTCGTGCCAGACCCGAAGAAATATTGATGATGCCCCCTCCGTCATTTATAAAAGGCAATAATTTCTGTGTGAGAAAAAAAACCCCTTTGTAATGAATATTAAATATGGTATCCATTTCTTCTTCCGTTGTATCTACGATTGGTTTATACAAGGCGGTCCCTGCATTATTTATTAAAAAATCGATCTTATCGCTTCCTGTTTTTCCCTTTAACGTTTCTATTAATGTTTTAATAAAAGGATCAAACGTTTTTACCTTGCTGGTGTCCAGTTGAAGGGCTATTGCTTTTTGACCAAGGCCTTCGATTTCAGCGACCACCTGATCGGCAGCTTCCTTATTGGTATGGTATGTAAACGCTATATCTATTCCTTTTTTGGCGATCGCTATCGCCATATTCTTTCCTAAGCCGCGGCTCCCCCCGGTAATGAATGCGATCCTGTTTTTTGCGCTCATCTTTTGTTTTTTTTAGTATTTTTTTTAATGATGTTTATTTTTAAAAAAGAATTTTATTGCCCGTTATAAACTGCGGCAAATTCTTTTGCGAAATCCCTGAGCTTTGTGTTGCTTAATGTAGGCCGGTTTCGGAAATAATCTTCATACAGGATCCCGTTTCTTCTCCCTGCATTCATTTCCACCAGACCCTTTGCAATGCCGGAGTTCATGCCTGCCGCGATCATATTACCGAGCATCTGTTCATCCGGAATAACAATCCATTTCAGGTCCGGTTTACTGATCGCCTTACCTAATATTTTTGCCACTTCATTTGGTGAAAGTTCATCGCTGGCGATATAGCGCACCGTCCTGCCCTGGAACGGCTTCTCTATTTCTGCGGCGATAACCGTTGCAATATCCGCAGGCGAAACCCAGGGCTCCTTTTCATCGCCGCCATAATTCTGAACAATGGATCCAGCAGATCTTATGACCGGAATAAATGAAAGCATGTTATTATAAAATCCAACGGGTCGCATGATCTTGATCGCGACATCGCCGGGAAGCCCGTTTAGAATTTCTTCCGCCCTGTAATGAAAAGCGAGCATGCCGTTTCCCTTATCGGTGTGTGCCCCGATACTACTGAGATGAATTAGTTTTTTTACCCCCGATCCTTGGACCGCCTGTTTATAATTATCCGCGATCCTGAGAATGGCCCTCATGTAGTCAAGCTGCGGGTTGAAGAAAAATCCTTGACCCAGTGTTTCCATGCAATACACGATGTCCGCCCCGTTGAATGTTTTTGTGAGAAAATCCACATCCTGCATGGTGCCGATAGCTGCTTTTGCACCGAGGGATTCGATTTCATTTTTGCGACCGGCATTGCTGCTGATGACAGTTACTTCATGCCCTTTTTTCACCGATGATTCTGTGAGTGGTCTGCTGATATTGCCTAAGGAACCTGTTATTACTATTTTCATTTCTTTGTTTTTTGATGACACAAATGTCTGCAGCATTCAAAAAACAATTGTAGCCGAATCTATCCTTGTTGTAGGCAAAAAAATGGTATTGAATCAGGATCATATATTGACCTGAGCGAATCAAGGTTTTTTTGTGAAACAGCCCCGGTGCTAATTTGGAGGATCAAAATGTTTTATTGATTTCAGCTAAGAGTTCCTCCCTACATTTCATTTGCTGTTTCTTTGCTTTGATATTGCCAATGTATAAAATATTCGTAGCTCCATCGCGGAGAGCAGTAATATCAGGAATTCCGTCTTTATTAAAATTACCAGCGTCCACGCCATCGTGAACGCCAGACATAGATCAAAAAATAAACTTATAGGTAATTATTAAATGTTCAGCATTACCTCAGCGCCCGGATGGTCTTTCCATATTCAAAATCACTGCTGATCGTCCTTGCCGCTTTATTAAAAGCTTCTTTGACACTTGTGGATGCAGGCATTTTTGCTGCAATAAACCTTAGGGTCTCTCCTTTTTCAAAGTCTGCACCCAGCTTGCCCGTTGCTTCGATTAAACTTATCCAGGCTGCATCTGTGGTAATTTCTGATCCGGCAATTTTTTTCAGGACACCGGCCTTTTCATAATCACTATTGATGGTAGCAGCGGCCTCGAGGGTCTCTCCAAAAGCGGCAGGCGGAATTTTGATATCCCTGGAAAAGACCTTTTTTAAGACCTCGCTTTTTTCATAATCACTGGAGATTTTTGAGGAGGCATGGATCAATTGTGCAAAACGGGATTCCGAGATCTTGTTCCCCTCGATCACCTCTTTAAGCACACCCGCCTTTTCATAATCCGAGCCGATGGTATTGATGATATCTATCACTGCTGTGAATTCTTCGTCGGTCAGTTCCTGGTGCAAAATAGCCTTGAGGGCTTTTGCTTTTTCATAGTCTGAATGAATGGTTTTCACCGCCTCCAGAAACGCTTTGGCCGTAGCAGCATTTCCGAGGTATTTGGACGAAAATGCTTCCAGGAGCCGGCCTTTCTCATAGTCTGAACTGATGAGCGATTCAACTTCTCCGGCAATATCGGTCATATCTGCCGCGGTCAGAGAGGATGTCCCCAGCAGGAATTGCAGGTATTGTCCACGTACATAATCGGTTTTCATATTTTTGACTTCTGCTATTACCGCTCTTGTGCCCCCTTGTTGATAGAGGTGTGCAACCCGGTCTTTTGCCCCAATTCCATAATCGATCATGACCCGGATTGCCGAAGCCAGGATCGCTTTTTCTTCTTCTGTCAGCGTCGTTTTTTTGTCTCCCCCATTGATCTCATAGGCTATCCTGCCGGAAGCGTCCAGCGTGACAATGAGCGTTGTCCCGTTTTTCTGATAGCGAAGAAACCCATCACTGGGAAAGGATTGGAAAGACTTCTCATCACTGGTAAAAGAGATCTCCCCGGAATAAGAAAGCTTGATGTTGAGATCATCATCATTAACAGAGACCGAGGAGTGACCGTTGTTGTTGGATACCGAATAGCTCCCATGATTTCCCTGAGAGTAGCCGCCGATTGCGAGGCTGAGACTGAGCACAGCAGCCAGCATTAGTTTTCTGTTCATGACAAAATATTTTGTATGGTTATGCTTTTTAATCGCCAAAGGAATGCCAAAAATGTACATGAATAATTTTCAATGGAAAGTGAATCCAAAAGATCCATCCGCTGTATCAGAACCGGACGTTTCTACCCGGCGAATGTTACGAAACTGATACAGGAAGAATATCATTTTGGAAATGAATTTAATAATGGAAAAAGTAAATTCAACCGGCTCATGCGCTAAATTCAATCCATAACCGAATTTAAAATTGGCGTTTGTTTGAAAGACTTGGATAATCTAGTCGCTACAAAGATTCCCCTAACTCTTGTATAGTATAATTCAAAAATAATTTCAAATTATTTATTCGCCCTCCACTGTATTATTTTTTCCATTTTTCCAGCTTTTGTGTTTTGCCCCATCCATCTTTACAATTTTGGGAGTGAATTTTCCAATAGTTTCAACTAATGCTTTTTGACTTTGCATTACTGCCTCGATATCTTTGTAAGCAAAAGGAGATTCATCGATTCCGCCACCTAAAAGTTTTACTCCAAATTTTTTCAATTCGTCCTTAAATTCTTTATCTGTTACTGACTGTATCGCTTTACTTCTACTCATTTTTCTCCCGGCGCCGTGCGCCGCAGAATTAATGGAAGCCTGTTCTCCTTTGCCCTTTACAATAAATCCATCAGCTGTCATTGAACCTGGAATAATGCCAAGAATATTTTTCCCTGCAGGTGTTGCCCCTTTACGATGAACAATTACTTCCATACCATTCCATTTTTCTTTCCAAGCAAAGTTGTGATGATTTTCGACCATCTTCATTGGCCTTCTTCCTAATTGTTTTGCAATTTTTTTATGAATGATATGATGACATGCAGATGCATACTCGCCCGCTAGATTCATTGCCAACCAATATTCCATTCCTTCTTCTTCATCGAGTGTTAACCAAGCGAGATTTTGTGCATCTTTTGGCAAACGTCTTTTGCTTATTGCGATTTTTGTATAGTGGTTTGCGATGTTTGCTCCTAGTCCTCTCGAACCGGAATGAGACAATAATCCCAAATAATTTCCTGCATCAATGCAAAGGATCTCGTCTCTTCCGGAAATTTCTACTGCGCCAAATTCAACAAAATGATTTCCGGAACCTGATGAACCCAATTGCTTCCATGCACGACCATGTAAACTTTTTAGCAGCGGCAATTCATAAAACAATTCATTTTCCATTACTTCATTATCCGAAGCAATATCAAATTGTGCACCGCTGCCGAATAATGTCGCTTCATTTAATTCTCTTGCAAAATAATTCTCTTTCTGAACAAGTTCTTTTGGGTCGATATCGAAAATACTCAGACACATCCTGCAACCAATATCCACACCAACGCCATAGGGAATTACCGCATTCTTTGTTGCAAGCACGCCCCCGATCGGTAATCCATAACCGTTGTGTGCATCCGGCATTAATGCGCCAGCAACAGCAATTGGTAATTTTGTTGCAGTATACATTTGATGCATCGCTCCTTCTTCAATATGTTCTTGTCCGAAGATATTAAATTGAATTCCTGAATTGTTCAATGATATTTCAGTCCTTTCAATAATAGCCCTTGGTAACAATTGTTCTGCAATCAATGCCAGCACTGCATCGTTTTTATATTCTAACGGTGATACCAACACGCTTTTTAAAATTTCCATAACCTCCTCCTTTGTGCGATGCTTATAATTTTTTTGCATCACATTCATGGCAACACTAATTACCGGACCTTCCGGATAACCGATCGCTCGTAATTCTTTTCCAGATAATTTTAGCTTGGACATAATTATTGACAATCAACTTTTATCACCACGGATATTCTATTATTTTGATGGCTTGAATTATCTGAGGCTATTTTGAATTTTGTAACCTCATAAATACATCGCATTTCTTGAATCGGGCATTAACCTTAATAATTCTACCACTAAGTTCATAAAATAACATCCAGCACCGGTATGATGCCGGATGTTATTGTTTGTCGCTTTTATTTCTGCGGCACAAAGATCTGTTTCAACTGATCGATTAACACGCCATTACCATTTACACTGATATTATTTATCTTGTCTGCGATCTTTTCCACATATTCCATTTCCTTTAGTTTCCACAACATCGCATTTTCATCCATCAATTTTGCAGTGTTAAGCAAACTGCGGGTGCTCGCTGTTTCTTCACGACGCATGATAGTGTTTGCCTGCGCTTTTTTTTCTGCGATCAAAACCTGGTTCATGATCTCTTTCACATCACCTGGCAGGATGATGTCGCGGATACCAAAACCATTTACTTCAACGCCAATATCCATTGCTTTTACTTTTACCTGTTGTAGAACAAAAAGAACAATGCTCTCTTTTTTTTCCAGCAACTCATCAAAGCTGTAGCCGGCAACAAATTCACGAAGCGCTAATTGAAAAGCGACATACAATTGCTTATCGTATTCTTTGTTTTGTAACACTGCTTTTTCAATATCGGTAACTTTGTATTGCGCCCATGCGTTGATCCGCAAAGCCGCCTTGTCTTTTGTCAAAATTTCCTGACCATTTATTTCCAATTGTTGCTGACGCACGTCAACGCGCGCAACGCTGATCGCGATATTATTCTTCCACCAGTTGTACACGCCGCTTTGCAGTGTACCTGCATATTTTCCATCTACAAACAATAAAGCTTTCTCATTGCTTTCAACATTTACGATACGTACAAAAGGCGCAACTAATTTATTCATCAAGATCGCACGAACAATATTTTCAGTGATCTCGATCTTGCTGGTATCGGCGCGAACAAACTCATATTCGATAACGCTTTTCCAATAGGTGTAACGACCTGCACTTAATACCTGTTTCAATAAGCCATTTTCGAATTGCAACACGATTTCATTGTCTTTCACTTCAACAACATGCAAGATGCCAGCAAGCGCTTTATCCTGTAAAAGGATGTTCAATTCAATTGGCGCGACAAATGGTTTTGTGATGTCGTACAAATACACCACCTCATTCCAAAACCAGTAAGTACCTGCCATCAGTATCTTTTTGTACTCTCCATTTTTAAATACCAAACCAACTTGGTAGGCATTTACTTTTACCATATTCATGATGCACTGTTTTAAAAGTTATCAATTTGTTTTTAATAAGGCCGGCGGATCGTCATTGAAAGACTGCGGAAGCATTTTTCAATAATGTTGGTTGAACCAGTTCGAAGTTTATTTTTTTACTGAGGCATCATCAGTAAAAAAAATTTCCCGAAGTGATACAAGACCCATTATATCTACATCTGCTTTCAGGCGGCTATTCTATTGCTTTTTCTCAAAACATTTTAGTTTTAATTACTTAAGCAGACAAAATTCACCGGCTTTAATTATCTGTTCACCATTTTTTAAGAAGCGGTATACTTCTTTTGCATCCCATATTACAAGTATGGCGCTCTAACCATCTGAGCTATCCAATTTTTACATTGGAGTGGGATTCGAACCCACACTGTGCTGCTACTCTACCACTGAGCTATCACACCGAAATGTGAAAGGGAGTCGAACCCTTGACACGCAGTCCAAATCGGGCACCACGCCTTTTCGCAACAGCATACAGCGAGTTATTACTGCTGCACTATGATGTTTTATTGAAACATGCACCAGGTTTGCTGTCAACATGAAAATGCCCGTCTTGCCGCTAAGCAAACTTTTTCACTTATCAAACGACGAGTAATAACTTAAAGAACTCTTTTGTTTTAATTTTCTATCACGCTTCTCCTAAACCCAATAACTTCTATCCTGTTTTCGGCATATTCCTTTTCATGCTGATTTGCTATTTCAGCAATCGTCATCGGCCTGGTAATGTGCGAATCAAAACCAAAATGATCACTAAGTTTTTGCGCTTTTGCGATACTTAGTTTTCCGAATTCATATTTTGCTATCAGCCTTCCTTTTCGCATCAATGCACTGTCGATTAAGGTGAGTGAACTGTTGAAAGTGCAAATGAGTTGAACATTTAAAAAATCTGATAACAAACCATCAGAGATATTCAACAGATTTGATACTGCCGAACTTGAACTGTGCTTTCTATCCATGATGATATTTTCTGCATCTTCAATGATCAGCACACTGTTCGGGTTATCGATCAACAATTCAATGAAATCCGGGTTTGTTAAATTCCCTGCAACTGATGGCGATAGAAACATTACTCTTTTTTTAATTTTGCCAATTAAAAAACGGAGATAAGATGTTTTTCCGGAACCAGGCAACCCGTGCAACAATACAATTCCTTTATCCTCTTTTTTATTCAACCGTTTTCTGATCGTTTCGTCAGCTTGTAAAAAATCATTTTCATAAAAAAGATCCAAATTCAAATTTGTCCTCTTTATTTCCATTGATTTTAATTCCATGCTGCTACTCGTTTGCACAATCAAATTGATTTCCAAAGGCTGTCTTCTTCGTCTTTCTTTGAACTGATCAATCAATGCTGTTACCTCGCTTATGAATTCATACTGTTTTCCGTCATGCAATATTTCACAATACCCATCATCAAATTCAACAACACAATTATTTTTTAGAATGATCACGGTTTTATCGAATTGGTATTTTTTCTTTTTTCTTTTATACCAATGCGACTGATGAATATTTTCAATTCGCTCGTTAAATTTTTCTTTGAACGCAGCAAAAGCTTTTTCACCATCAACATGGTTAATAAAACTCATACTGGGCAAGCTGTTAAAGCAATGCAGGTATAAAGATTTGATGTCAAGAAAGCTTTTATCAAATACATTGTTTGCATTAAGCACCTTCTGATTATATAGATTGTCCATAATTTTTTTTTGAAATAGTCATAAATATTTTCTTTCCGATCTGCTTTTTATACTATTTCATTACAAGAGTCTTCAGCATAACTTTTACTTTTAGCTGTTAATAATTTTTGCACGGATTGAAAGATTCGAACTTTCATGCACAATCTTAGCATTCGCGTGCGCATTGCGGAAACAGAATGATTCGAACATTCACCTGATGGTTAACAACCAACTGTTCTGCCTTTGAACTATATTTCCTGGTTGGTCCGGTGAGAATCGAACTTACATATTCCGGTCAAAGGCAGGCAACTATGCCGTTGAGCTACGAACCAATCTTGTTGGAATCAACCCAACACCTACTTCTTATATCAATAGTCTTCTTCTATTGAATTAAACAATCTTTTTGCTGGCTTAAGAAGATTCGAACCTCTGTCTCTGCGTTCGCTTCGCAACCTTCTTCCATTGAACTATAAGCCATTTTGTGCGACTTTCAGATTTGAACTGAAAGCAGCCATCTTCTGTTTGCCTCTCAGAAAGAAAGGAAGATGATTGTGTTGCCAATTACACCAAGCCGCATTCTGTTTACCGGTTGACTCCGGGACTTGAACCCTGTTCTCCACATTCACAGTCTGGCGCTTTACCAGTTAAGCTAAAGCCAACATTTGTTACCGGATTTGGATTTGAACCAAAACAACCTGTGTCAAAGACAGATATGCTTAACCGTTACATCACCCGGCAAAAAGGGCGGTTCGTATGAGAATCGAACTCATGACTACAGATAGACAATCTGCAATGTTAGCCACTATACTAATGAACCTTGTAATCTGTATGGGGGTCGAACCCATATCGCAGGGCTGAAAACCCTGAGTCCTTGCCCTTAGACGAACAGACTATTTCCAAAATAAAAAACCCGGTCGTTGAGCAACCGGGATATATTCGTTTATACGTGTACGTTAGTTACACATGAACACATCGCGGTCCTTCGTTCTTATCTTTGCTCACATCTCCAATAAGTTCATTATTTCTTTGCCTCTGCAGATGCTCCTCGCAATTGAGTAATGATGAATCATTCTTCATTGTTATAAATCGTTTATATTGAAATTGATTATGCATTTAAATTTTAATTAAAATTGAAAAATAAAAAACCCCGCAATCTCTTGCGGGGTCTGTATCTTATCGAATTCGTTTTTAAACTTTTATTCAACAGCACAACATGCCCCGCTATATTGATAGTCGTTTTTCTGACTATACCAATTCACAGTTTCAATATGTAATTGTATGCGTAACACGTTATAAATAATTTTTTCGTGTGCAAAGATCATAATAATTTTTTGATGATGCCAAATATTTTGAAACAATTTTTTAAAATATTTTTTGGTGTTAGAAAACGGAGAGGTTTTGGATGAAAAAAATTTTAAGGGGACATTAGATCTACGATCGAAAATTTTATTCACGTAGCCTGAAAAGTATTCGGCGTTAAATTTAGTAGATACGATTGGAGAAAAGGACTATTGCATCAAAACTCCCGGCACAACCCTTTTAGGCTTGCATTAATAGAAATGCCGCAAGTAACTAGGCTAACCATTTGCGAGATTGGATAAATTTGTTGCCCTATTAGATTCAGCATCAAGAGAGGGAAATTAACGAGCTCATTGACCAATAAGTATTGTAGTATTTATCATTATTCTTCCATCTGTATATTTTTTGGACGAGTCAATTTGTATCGAAACCGCACAGGAACTGTATCAATAACGGACTGAAGGGCATATTGCTTTTTGCTACAACTTTGTAAATCACCCGATAAATTTCCGGCACAGCGATAGCTGCTTATTATTAGAAAACTTCTTTGGCACGGAAAGGCTGCAGATGAGCTTTCAATTAAAAAACATTCATCACAGTACTTAACTATCTTTTATGCTTAAGAATTATTTCAAGACTGCTTTTAGAAATCTATCTAGGTACAGATTCTACACTTTCATCAATGTTGTTGGTCTAGGAATCGGTATAGCAGCAATGGTTTGGGGCTTTCAGAATTACCGTTACGGTTTCAGTTTCGACAAATTTCATCCCGATATTGATCATGTTTACCGCGGCCTCACTTTCCGTCAGGGTGCCGACGGACAACAAGGTCTGTTTCCGATGCCTGCGGTGAATCTGGCAAAAAGTGAATTCGCCGGTATTTCAGAGGTGGCGAGACTCAGCAAGAATTTGGTCAACATAAAATCAGGTAAAGAAGAGACATTCACCGAAGCGGTCAATTTTACGGATCCTTCTTTTTTCCGACTATTTAATTTTCCCTTGCTCTTGGGGAAAAATGATTTGAAAGACCCAAGCAGTGTGCTGATCACCGAGCGAATGGCAAAAAAATATTTCGGTAACAATGACCCCATTGGAAAAACATTGCTTATTTATGCAGGTGAAAATTATTCTTTTCCGCTAACGGTTCGAGGGGTATTGAAAGATCCGCCAATGAATTCCACCATACAATTCAATTTTCTTACAAACTTTGATAACCTGGTTTTGGATAACGGCAAAAAAGTAAATGATGATGACTGGAGTCTTCTGCTTAATTGTGCTGCCTATTTCAAAATTCCAAATCCTTCAGATGTTCCAAAAATTGAACAGGGTTTTGTCCGTTACAAGGCTTTGCAAAATAAAGCGAGGGAAGATTGGAAAGTATCGGGATTTAAATTGATCACCTTGCGCGAGAATGCATCCCTGAGTCTTGGGGTGCGGTCAACACTATTGTTTGAACGCCCTTCGGATGCAGCGGTCTATGGCCCAATAGTAACCTCTCTGCTTATTTTATTATGCACCTGTCTGAACTTCTCCAATACAACGGTCGCGCGGGCAAATAGCCGGCTCAAAGAAATTGGAATGCGTAAGGTCATGGGCAGCACATACGGCCAGCTTATCCAGCAAATGTTGCTGGATTGTTCTATCATCGTATTTTTCGCCATCCTCCTCTCTGTGCTCATCAATAATTGGTGGCTGCCGGCATTTAATAAAATGTTCGTATATGTGGATGTTCAGGCAAATTATCTTCACGATATACCCCTGCTTGCATTCCTGGCATCGACCTTAGTTTTTACAGTGTTGCTTGCCGGTTCTTACCCGGCCTTTTATATCAGCCGCTTTAATCCATCTACCATTTTCCGGGGGAGTATAAAATTCGGAGGCACCAATTTATTTTCGCGCATTATGTTGGGTTTGCAAATATCCATTTCCCTTATCGCAGTTATCGGGGGCATTGCTTTTGCTCAAAATGCAGAATTCCAGAAAACTTTCGATTTTGGTTATAATGTGCATAACAATATCGGTATTTCGGTGAAAGATAAAAACCACTTCACAGCGATCAAAAATGAAATATCAAAATTGCCCGAAATAACTGGATTTGCAGGAACAAAAGACAATATTGGCTTTTCACGCCGGCATGAGGTCACCGAATTGGAAGGTGCAAAAAAAGAAACCATGTTACTCGAGGTCGGCGCCGATTACCTTCCCTTAATGAAAATGAGGCTGGCAGCAGGAAGAGGATTCAATGATTCACTCCAGAGTGATTACACAGCTTCAGTTCTGGTGACTGAAAAATTTGCTGCTCTTTTTGGATTGAAACCCGCTGATGCCCTGGGCAGGCAGGTGCGTATGGACACTTCCCGCTACACTATTGTCGGTGTACTGAAAGATTTCCACGCGGTAACTTTATTTGAACCTGCAGAACCGGTTCTGATCAAACTAACGAGGGAAGAAAATTATGGTTCGCTGATCGTTCAGGCAAAAAATAAGGATTTAAAAACAATTTATACTCTTGCTGAAAGCACCTGGAAAAAAATATTTCCTATGGAACCCTTCAACGGTTTTTACCAGGATGAGATCATTCAAAATTCTTACAGTACCAGTGCGGCGATCGCCAAAATATTTACGGGACTGGCGGTTGTGACCGCGCTCCTCACTGCCGCCGGTTTATTTGCACTGATCAGCCTGACATTGCTGAAACGCATGCGGGAGATCGCTTTAAGAAAAGTAGTTGGTGCTAGACCCCTGGACATTTACCTGCTCGTAAATAAAGGATATTTTTGGATCCTGCTTTCAGGGATCGCACTGGGGGGATATGCCGGCTGGTCGGTCAACAAATCCCTGCTGGACCAGATTTTTAAGATCAATGCAGGTATTGGAGCATCGACATTAATTATTTCCGTTTCCGTGATGCTTGCTATTGCACTGCTGACAACCGGGATTAAAATCGCCCAGGCAATAAGAACAAATCCGGTCAAACTATTGCGAATGGAATAAAAGAATGAAAATTAAAAATTATTTGACAGAGAAATTTGCCAATACAATTTCATTTTGGTTCGTTCATTTATAAATGTCATTGCATTCAATTATTTTTTGTGCCCGTTATGGTTCAATTTGAACATAGGCCAATTCAATGTTCGCGGTCAATCTTTTACATACACATCACCGTTATATTTAAATTGGTTATTTACTGAGTTTATCCAGGTTTTCCTTCGCGCGGGGATTATCCGGCCTGAGTTTTAAAGCTTCCCGGTAACAGGCGACGGCTTCTGGTATTTGATGCAGTGACTGATAAACATCCCCCATATCATTCCAGGCAACGATTATTTTCGGAAATGCTTTGGTGTAAAAGTGATAGAGAACAAGTGCGGCGTCCCATCTGGCTTCTTCCACTAAACGTCGGCCTACTTCAAGCAGGACCATGTCATCATCGACGCTGATATTGTTTTGTTTTAGCTCGGTCGAAAGATCCGTCGGCTTGTCTTGAATAATTAGCTGGAATATTGTCTTTGCCTGGGGATTGTCAAATTGTTTAGGCATTGCGACGATATCTTGCGATATGTGACCATCAAAATACAGTTGGGTGATATTGGGGAGGACCATATTGGCATTGATGGCGCTTTCCGTAGTCACTATATAAAAAACCAGCCCTTCCTGCGGGAGCCTGACCAGGCGGGCAAAATAAATACCGTTGCTTCCCCCGTTGTCGATCATGACCGTATGACGCCGGCTCTCGGAAATATTGCATCCATAACCAAAAGAGAAATGGCCGTTTGTTCCCGCTTCGGTGATATGAGGCCGAAACATATCATTGATTGTTTTTTCGCTAAGCAGCTGGTGGTTGGAAAATGCATTGGCCCAGCGATACATATCGTCGAGTGAAGCTTCGAGCCCCCCATTGCCTTTCAGGTTCCAGTACGGTCCCCCGCCAGCCTCCTGAAAATGAATCTGATGCGTGCCCCAATCATTCCCATTCTGGTAGCCATGGGCGATTGTATCGCGAGCCCCAACAGGAAAATGATAACCAATACCCCCGACACCAATTGGATCAAATAAATATTGCTTCAGGAAATTTTCGTAATCCATATGAGATACCTGTTCGATAATCACGGCAAGGATGCTCATCCCGACATTGGTATACACGGCTTTTTCGCCTGGTTTGAAAGCCAGTGGTTCTGCAAATGCGCGGGCGAGAAAATTCTCCCGGTCAAGAAGTTCAAAATCCCCTTTATCTCCTTCGAGAAATTCATGAAAACCCGAGGCATGCGTGAGGAGCTGATCGATGGTGATGCCCGCTTTATCCTGTGGCACTTTTGGAAAAAATTTCTTGAGGCTGTCGGTAACAGCAAGCTTTCCCTGCTCACAAAGTTTTAATATCGCTGCAGCGGTAAAGGCCTTGGTGATGCTTCCCATTGAAGCAAGGGTTCCTGTTCCAAATGGTATACGCTGCTTTCGGTCAGCCCAGCCATACCCTTTGGAAAAAATTTTATTCCCATTTTTGATGATGAGCAAACCACCCGAAAAATTTTTTTCGCTCTCAAGAGATGTCAGATAACGGTCGATCAATCTCCCGGTATCGGTGAGGACGACAACGCCATCGTTTGCTTCTTGCGTGGACTGGTCCTGGGCATAAACCCAGTGACCAATAACGACGAATATCAGAAAAGTGAATACCCCTTTCATCCTGAATGATTTTCGCAAAGATAAGGACAAGGCTACTAAATACGAAATGGTTCGTAAGGATATCTCTTTATTATTTTGCCTGGTTTAGGTATCAGATATTTTAAGATAGCCATCAACGTTAGTTTGCCTATTCATTTTTAATTTTGTAAGAAATGGCACAGTGAGAAAGAACGGCTCGCTGATCATCAGGTAAATCAAAACCAGACATTGACCATCACCTGATATATTATCATCTTTTTGATCCCAACCTGCATTGCCTGAAATTCAGCCCCAGAAAATTCCGTTAGGTGATGAGCCGAATCAAGGGATTATTCGGCTCATGACAAAGAACCTGCGTCCTCATTTTAAATTCTTGGCTGATGGTGCAGAAGATCACGTTCATTTTCTCTGAAATGGTAGGTCGGCCGATATCTCCATTTTGCAAGGTGCGAAGATGAATTTTTAATAAAACAAGCATCTCCGGATGGTTTTTTTTCATACATATCGAAGTCGAATAAGGAATCATGGATAGGATGAATCTCTTTTCTTTTAATAAAATGTTCAGAAAAATAAATTTGTCTGAACTAAAAATATAGTTTTATATTTGAACTATAAATATAGTTTTGAATGAAATCACTTACTAAAGCAGAAGAACAGGTCATGAAAGTTTTATGGAAAATGGAAAATGGCATGCTAATGGAAATTGTGGGAAATATGCCCGCTCCAAAACCCCACAAAAATACTGTCGCCACTATTCTAAAAACTTTGGTCGATAAAGGATTTGTGGAAATTGAAAACGTGGGCAGACATCACCGGTACTATCCTGCTGTTTCAAAAGACAAGTATTCAAGAGAGACATTAACCAAGGTTGCAAAAGGATATTTTGAGGGCTCTTTTAGTAATGTTGTTTCCTTTTTAATCGATGAGGATAAACTTTCCGTTAAAGAACTGGAACTTTTGCTACAACAATTGAAAAAAAAATAATCTATGCATACCCTTGTTTTCAACCTGGGCAAGTCTGCACTTATTAGTGGTATTTTGTATGGTTATTATATAATTGCGTTACGTAATAAGAGATTCCATACATACAACAGATATTATCTGCTTATCACCATTTGTGTAAGCCTAATTTCGCCCTTGATCAATTTCAAATGGTACCAAATCAAAGACAGCCAACATAGTTCACTTCATGATATAATTAGCATGATCAACCCTGAGCATGCGAAAGAACAACCTTTTCATCCTGATGCGGGCATGTTGCTTTTCTACATAAGTATATTGATAAGCACAATATTTTGCGGAATCCTGCTTTCAAAAATACGCTGGATATACAAAATCAAGTCAACGCATAATTGTACAAAAATGCATGATTTTACTTTTATTGAAACTGATTTGAGCCAAGCGCCTTTTTCTTTCTTAAATAATCTTTTCTGGAAAAAATCCATTGAATTGAATACCGTGGTCGGAGGAAAAATTCTCAAACATGAACTTGTGCATATTAAACAGAGACACACTTATGATAAATTATTTTCACAGGTCATCGTCTGCATTTTCTGGATAAATCCATTCTATTGGCTGATCCAGAGAGAACTGAACCTGATACATGAATTCATTGCAGATGCCGGTTCCATTGAACAGGGAGATGCAGAATCTTTAGCCAGGATCTTATTGCAGTCCTATAATGGTGGCAGTTACCTTAACCCTTCTCATTTATTTTTTAATTCATCAATAAAACGAAGATTAGTTATGATCAGTTCATCAAAAAATGTACAAGCTTCTTATTTTAGGAGGGTACTTGTTCTGCCCTTGCTTATGGCAGTGGTAATGTTTACTTCAGTTTCCATTGTGAGAGCCCAGGAAGATCTGCGCTTAAATCCGAATGATACCCTTAAACTTAAATATATATCACTGAAAAAAAGAAATGATTCTGTTGCCGACGTCAAAATCAATTACCTTGATGCAAGCGGCAAGGCTGCAGTCCTGAATCTAGCCGCAAAATACTCGGAAACTGATTCTCTCAAGAGTGATAGTGCAAATAAGGCATTTATACACGATGATGAAACTGGAGAGACAAAAGAAATCAGTCACGCTCAGGTCCGGGAATTTGTAAAACAAATCATTCAGGATCCTCCTTCGGACGAGATATTTATTGTTGACGGCGCAGAATGGTCCAGAGAAAGTGTCAAAAAACTTGACCTGCAAAAAATTAAAACCCTAAACCATTATACCAAAGAGGATGCTGTTATAAAATATGGGGAAAAAGCAAGAAATGGTGTTTTTGTGTTTACCACAAAATAAGTCTGGAATGCACGTAAGTCCTCCATTTTCATCAACATTGCTTTCGATTTTTCCTAAGATCATCTTGCAACTGTTGAAACCTTGAATTAGAAAAAAGTTATTTTTTTATGCAATTTGAGGCTTTTCTAAGGTCTTAGACAACCGGCTTTCCCCTGAGTTATTATTCAGAGATAACAGACCTAACAGTAACATACAACCGAAGACCCCTTTATCATGTGAATATATTCTTTAGAAGCGGTGTCAAATGATCGAGTTACCATAAAGGTTTCATAGAAAATGACATTGTCCTAAAAATTTCTGCCGCGAATTTTAAAAATTGATTTAACCAGGTTACGCAGTAATTTAATGCGGCAAACTTGCAAAAGCTTATTATATTTATGCATCATCTACAGAGTAACTGATTATGCAATTTGAGAAAGCGAAGCAATTTATTTTGGACAAGATGGCTGCAGAATTGCCCGCCTACCTGACCTACCATAGCGTTAAACATACCAAGGACGTTTTACAATATGCCAAAGACCTCGCCGAGTCCGAAAAAATCACCGGGGATGATATGACCATTTTGCTTACCGCCGCAGCATATCATGATGCCGGATTTTTAGAAACATATGAAGGACATGAAGAAATTTCATGCGGTGTCGCCGAAACTTTTCTACCTGAGTTTGGCTATACGGATGAGGAAGTTAAAAAGGTTTGCGATGCCATAATGGCCACCCGCATTCCACAGGAACCAATAAATAAAATATCGGAGATTTTGTGCGATGCGGATTTGTATTACCTGGGCACAAATAATTACACTACGGGTGCCGAAGGTTTATACCAGGAAATGTATATCGCAGGCCTAATGAAAAGCCGTGAAGAGTGGGTTCATCATCAAATAAAATTTTTGCACGCCCACCACTATTTCACACCAACCGCACAACAAAGGCTTTCTGCCAATCAGCATCAAAACCTGATGGCATTGCAGGATCAAACACTTTCTCACAAATCGGTAACCGGGCACAAGGATTTTTATTTCAGCGATCTGATATTAATTATCATCGGCGTTATGACCGCCGGTTTCTCGCTCAAGGGCTTTTTGGTTCCAAACGATTTTTTTGATGGTGGCGTAACCGGTATTTCTCTGCTCATCCATGAAATATTAATGCATACTTCCTATAAAATTAACCTGGCGTATATTATTGTGATTGCAAATCTCCCTTTCATCATTATGGGGATCTATTCCATCAATAAGAGATTCGCCGCCAAGACCTTTTTTTGCATTGTCATGCTGGGGCTCTGCCTGCTATACGTTCCGTATCCGGTAATCACCTCAGACAAATTATTGGTTTCCATCTTCGGCGGATTTTTTTTGGGAGTAGGAATCGGATTAACCATGCGCGCCGGTTGCGCTGTTGACGGCATTGAAGTGCTGGCCTTATACACCTGGCGCAGAACAAGTTTTACGATCAGCGAAATAATTCTTGCCTTAAACATCATCATTTTTGCGATCGCAGCCTCCCATTTCGGGCTTCCGGTTGCATTATATTCCATGCTTACTTATTTCACGGCAACAAAAACGGTTGACTATGTAGTTGAAGGAATTGAAGCATATACCGGCGTAACGATCATCTCCGGAAAAAGTGAGATCATTAAAGAAAGACTGGTAAACGAATTGGGACGCGGTATTACTGTTTATAAAGGAGAACGCGGATTCTTACCCGGCAAATTTGAAATACACAGCGAAGTAGATATCATCTTCACGGTAATAACCCGGTTAGAATTGCGCAAGTTGAAGAACCTTGTGAATGATGTAGATCCCAATGCATTCGTTTTTGCTAGTACTATCAAAGAAGCTTCCGGCGGAATCATAAAGCGCAGACATATTCATTAATAATTTATTTACCGAATTTTATTTAGCAGTAAAGAATTTTTTACCTTACGAAACAGCGGTTGTCAAAATAAATTTCTTGCACAAATCGGATATCTATGATTTTTGAATTGATAATAGCAATTGTCATTACGCGCTATTTGCGAAAGTCCATGCAAATGGCAACCAAATTGCCAAAGTGGGATAAGATTTTCAATTACATTTTTTATGCGGCTATTGCATTATTGGTAATTGACGCCACGATCGCGCCCGCAAGAATTGTTACCACAGCGCTTTCGCATTTATTAATGTTATATCTCGTTTACATTCTTTATAAAGAAAAAGAATTTGCGGATGCCCGCCAGGTTTTACTGGCTATTGCGCCTTTTGTCTTATTATCCTTATTCTCTGATATAACGAAGCTGACTTATAAAAGCCAATATTCCGCGTGGAAAAGCTTTTTAGAATTGGCAACCGGTTTTTCTGTAGTCTGGATGGTTACCATGTGGGTAATAATCAACAAACAAAGAAAGGCTTTAAATAAAGAAAAAATTAAAGCGCACGAAGAAGAAGAAAAGAAAAAACAAGTCATTTCATTAAAAGATCAATTGGAAATACAGGTTGCAGAACGAACGGCAGAACTCACCAAACAAAAAGAAGAATTAGAGGAAACGCTCACCGAGCTAAAAGCAACCCAGACACAGTTGATACATGCAGAAAAAATGGCATCTCTTGGAGAACTGACGGCAGGTATTGCTCATGAAATTCAAAACCCGTTGAATTTTGTAAATAATTTTGCGGAAGTAAATACAGAGTTGATCGCTGAAATGCAAATGGAAATCGCCAATGGAAATTTCCAGGAAGCAAAAGAAATTGCCGACGATATAAAAGACAATGAGCAAAAAATAAGTTTTCATGGTAAACGCGCCGATGCAATAGTAAAAGGCATGTTGCTGCATTCAAGAAAAAATACCGGACAAAAAGAACTCACAGATATCAATGCATTGGCTGACGAATATTTAAGACTGAGCTTTCACGGGCTTCGGGCAAAAGACAAATCTTTTAATGCAACATTAAAAACAGATTTTGAACACTCACTCCCCAAGGTAAATATCGTTCACCAGGACGTTGGTCGTGTATTCCTGAATATTTTCAATAATGCCTTTTATGCGGTAACGGAAAAAAAGAAAACTGCTGATGAAAACTATCAGCCAATCGTTTCGGTTCAAACAAAAAAAATCAATGGCGCTGTTTTAATTTCGGTAAAGGATAATGGCAATGGTATTCCACAGACTGTGTTGGAAAAAATCTTTCAGCCTTTTTTCACCACAAAACCGACAGGGCAGGGAACCGGATTGGGACTGAGTTTGAGTTATGATATCATTAAGGCGCATGGCGGAGAGATCAATGTGGAAACAAAAGAGGCGGAAGGAACAACATTTATCATTCAAATTCCAACAACTTAATAAAAAATATAAAAATGAAAATACTTAAACCCCTTGTTGTTTTTTCAACAATTCTATTTTGCTTAAATATTAATTCTTCACTCGCGCAGGTATCCCGATTCAGCGTGGAAAAATATATTAATGGCAATGACACTTTGTATTATCGTCAGCTTTTTCCAGATGCCGATACGATGAGAAAATATCCGCTCGTCATTTTTTTACATGGTTCCGGTGAACGCGGGCATGATAACGAAGCGCAATTGAAATGGGGGGTGATGAATTTTGCGACCGATCAAAATATGGTACTCCATCCGGCGCTGGTTATTGCACCGCAATGTCCTGACAGGATGAGCTGGTCAAATTTTTCACGAAACGATATGAAGTTGCAATCCATACCCAGCAAACCCATGGAGCTTTTGATCGAGCTTATACATAAACTCGTAAAAACAATGCCTGTTGACTCTGACCGGATCTATATCACGGGGCTTTCCATGGGTGGTTATGGAACTTATGATGCCATCGAACGTTATCCAAATTTGTTTGCCGCCGCAGTTCCTGTTTGTGGCGCAGGTGATACTTCAAAAGCAACATCAATAAAACACTTGCCCATTTGGATCTATCACGGAGCAGAAGATCCTGCTGTTAATCCGAAATACTCCCTTCAAATGTTAGAAGCCCTGACCAGGGCCGGAGCTCATCCTGGATTTACGCAGTTACCGGAAACGGGTCATTTTTCATGGCTTGCTGCATATAGCGATGCATTAATGATGGAATGGCTATTCAGGCAGCACAAATAGGATTTATCAAAAAAGAAAATATACCGGTGAAAATTATCATCCAAATGTTTCGGTTCAAACAAAAAAAACGACCAATAAGGCATGAATTCGGGAAAAGATAATGGCAATGGCATCCCCTTGGTCATTATGGCAAAAATATTTCAGTCGTTTTTTATAACAATACCCGCAGGAAAGCGAACAGGGCTGGGTTTGAGTTCTGGTCATGACACTGCAGAAGCACATAAGGGCGGATCGAATCCAGAAACAAAAGAAACCGAAGGAACTGAATTTGTTATTTTGCTACCGGCGTAATAAATTGTATTATTAAAATTGTGTACAAATAATAAATTGGTAACGGTGCATTTGTCTTAAAATATTTTATCTTATACCATTAAACAACACGAATGAAAATATTAGTTGTTGACGACGAAACAGACATCAGGGTTCTATTTGAGCAACGTTTTCGCAAAGAAATAAAAAGTGGCGAAATAGAATTTGCCTTTGCTTATTCAGGAGACGATGCATTAGGTTACTTGGGCAAACTCATGCACGAAGCCGTGCTTATTCTTTCAGACATTAATATGCCTGGAATGAGCGGTCTTGAATTATTAAAAAAAATAAAACAGAAATTTGAAAATCCTCCTCCGGTAGTAATGATGATAACGGCTTATGGCGATTCGGAAAATTATAAACAAGCGATGGACCTTGGCGCTGATGACTTTCTGACAAAACCGCTCGATTTTAATTTATTAAAAGAAAAACTTAAATCGCTGTCCTGATGACAAAGATATTAGTAGCAGATGATGAAACCGATCTGGAAATGCTCATTAAACAAAAGTTTCGCAGGCAAATTCGCGAGCAACAATATGAATTTGTATTTGCGATCAATGGGGTTGATGCACTGGAAAAACTAAGGCTGGATACCGAGATTGATATTGTGTTGAGCGATATTAATATGCCTGAAATGGATGGGCTCACCTTGCTGGGGAAATTAAATGATGTGAGTCCGATAATAAAGGCGGTGATCGTTTCCGCGTATGGAGATATGGATAATATCCGCATTGCCATGAATAAAGGCGCTTTCGATTTTATTACAAAACCGGTAAACTTTGATGATCTTGAATTGACGATCACCAAAACGATACGTTATGTAATGCAAACCCGCGAAACTTTACAGGCGATCAAGGAAAATAATATTTTGAGGATGTATGTGGATAAGAACGTACTCAGTTTTATGAATCGCCGTGAATTTGAAACTTCCTTAATGGCGAATGAAACGATTGATGCCACCGTTGTTTTTGTTGATGTGTGCGGATTCACGGCAATCACCGAAACCTCTCCTCCGGACACTGTCGTAAAACTATTGAACCAGTATTTTGATGTGATGGTCAAAGAGATCATTGCACAAAACGGATACGTTGATAAATTCATAGGCGATGCAATTCTGGCTGTATTCAAAGGCGAATTTCATCTGGACAGGGCAATTGATGCCTGTCTTGCTGTTCGCGGGCAAATTGAAAAATTACCCAATGAATCTGAAAATATTTTCTTTCACCCAAAAGTTTCTATCGGTATTCATTCCGGAGAAATGATCTGTGGGAATATCGGCTCTGCAAATCTGAGACGATTGGATTATACTGTTATTGGCGATGTTGTAAATACTGCTCAACGATTACAGGGGGTAGCAGAAGCCGGCCAAATTTTGATCACCGAATCCTCCTTCCACAAAATAAAAGAGTCCTTTAGTTGCAACAAAATACGGGATGTGCAATTAAAAAATAAGAGCAACCCTGTGTCTGTTTACGAAGTGCTTGCTTAGAGATTGGTTCATTCAATTATCAATTTTCAAAAATGAATACATTAACGGCAAAAAGATTTCTTGCTTTTGCATTGGTAATGCTATCCGCCTTTGCTTCGGCGCAGGATAGCGTAACATTATCACAAATTATGGCAGCCGAGAAAATGTTTGATCTTGATTTTACTCCTGCTAAACGAGATTCCATATTGAGCGGGGCGGCAGATAATTTTCGGCTCTATCGTTACCTGCACCAGCATAATTTGTCCAATGATATTCCACTGCCATTATGGTTTGATCCGGTTCTGCCCGGCAAACATTTTAATCATCAGCAACTGCCGATCAATTGGAATATACCCGGGAATGTTTCTCTTCCTAAAAACAAGAATGAATTGGCTTTTTATTCCATCCTGCAGCTGGCCTCATTAATAAAAAATAAAAAGATATCTTCTGTTGAACTAACCCGGTTTTTTCTTGACCGGTTAAAAAAATACGGATCGACATTGCATTGTGTTGTTGAACTAACAGAAATTATTGCGATGCGCCAGGCTGCCAAAGCAGATGCAGATCTAGCAAGAGGAATCTATAAAAGCCCGCTGCAGGGAATCCCTTATGGATTAAAGGATTTGTTTGCCGTGAAAGGAACGCATACCACCTGGGGAACGCCGCCATATAAGGATCAGATCATCGATGAAAGTTGTTTTGTTGAAAAACAATTAGAAAAAGCCGGCGGAGTCCTGATCGCCAAATTATCCTTGGGAGAGTTGGCAATGGACGATGTCTGGTTCGGCGGGTTAACCAGAAATCCGTGGAACCTGAATTCCGGTTCTGGTGGCTCCTCTGCCGGCTCAACGGCTGCGACGGTCGCAGGTCTTGTTCCTTTTGCGATCGGTACAGAAACCTTCGGTTCCATCGTTGATCCATCCATGCGTTGCGGGGCGACAGGATTAAGACCAAGCTACGGAAGCATTTCAAGATCAGGAGCGATGGCGCTTGCATGGAGCTCGGACAAAATTGGTCCGATATGCAGAAGCGCTGATGACGCCGCGATCGTATTCGCATATATTCATGGCGCTGACGATGGAGACAGATCCTCCCGAAATATGCCTTTCAATTACAATGAAAAAATTGACCTGAAGAAACTAAAAGTGGCTTATGTAAAAAATTATATTGATACACTACCGGAAAATAGCCCGGAGAAACAGGCAATTCAAACATTGAAAAAAATAGGCGTGACTGTTTTTGCATTTGAATTCCCCCATGCCTTACACGCAGCTGCTTTATTATCCATGATCATAAATGCTGAGTCTGCTGCCGCCTTTGATGAACTTACCCGAACAAATAAAGATGATGAAATGGTTCAGCAAAATAAAGACAGGTGGCCCAATTCATTTCGCACTTCCCGTTTCATTCCGGCGGTCGAATATATCAATGCCTGTCGCATGCGCTATTTGATCATGCAAAAAATGGACTCTGTTTTTTCCCAGTATGACATCATCATTGCTCCGCCGGAAGTGGGGGAACAATTGGCAGCGACCAATCTGAGTGGGAACCCTTCAATCACGTTACCAATCGGATTTACCAAAGATGAAATGCCCGTTTGTATTTCTTTTGTCGGAAAATTATTCGATGAAGCAAGATTGATTGCTTTGGCAAAAATTTTTCAGGATGTTACCACATTCCATAAGCGACATCCGAAAACGTTTCAGTAAAAAAATTTATTCCTCCTCTGCTTCAATTTTTATTTTTCGTTCAACCTGCGGAAGCTTTTCTGACATTTCATTAATAAGTTGTGCGATTAAAGAGGTCCATCCTGTCTGATGACTTGCCCCTAAACCATTACAATCATCCCCATGAAAAAATTCATGAAACAATAATAAATTTTCATTTTCCGGTTGCCGATAAAACCAATTGTATTTTCCGTAAATCAACCGTTCTCCTTTTTTATTCTTTTCAAACAAAGAAACGAGACGACGGGTCAATTCATCTGCAACCTGGGTCAGGTTCATTTTGTTTCCTGAACCAGTCGGACATTCGATCAACAGATCATCTCCATAAAAATCTCCGTATTTTCTTATTGCCTGGATGATGGTATAGTTCATCGGCATCCAGATCGGCCCCCGCCAATTTGAATTACCCCCGAAAAAATCTGATGTTGAATCTCCGGGATCGTATTGAATGGTATAATCCACCCCGTGAATATTTATGGTGTATGGATGGGTTTCGTGGTATTTGGACAATGCCCTTATGCCTCCTTGCGAAAGAAATTCGGATTCATTCAATAGTCGTTGCAACAAAAAGATCACTTTTTGTTGCGGAACCAATGACAAAAGAATTTGCTCGCCGTCGTCTTTTTCTTCATTGGGCCAATAGAGATCATTTTTCTTCCGGTAGTTTTCAAACCAGTTGATGCGCTTTTTAAAATCTGAAAGTTTGTTCAGTGCTTTTTTATCAATGGTTGATACCGCAAATA
Source organism: Chitinophagales bacterium (assembly GCA_021323755.1). GTDB lineage: Bacteria > Bacteroidota > Bacteroidia > Chitinophagales > Chitinophagaceae > Puia. The sequence continues at coordinate 29,732 of JAJPKJ010000008.1, forward strand.
AAGAAGTGAGGCCAACGATAGAAAAAATCTTTAGCTGCAAGGGCTCAGCATTTCCAATGGATAATGTATCGTAAAAGAATTTGTCTTCGTCATTCCACATGCCTTGTTCATTCAGCGCTTCAGAAATCATTACAAACTGTTCAAAAAATTTTGTCGCCGTATCTTCGAATGAATCATCTTTCACGGCGATCTCCAAGGCAATGTCCATCATGTTCAGGGCGTACATGCCCATCCAACTCGTTCCATCAGCCTGCTCTAATTGCATGTCACTGGAGATACGATGGCTTCTGTTAAAAACACCGATATTATCCAGACCAAGAAAGCCTCCTTCAAACATATTATTGCCATTCGCGTCTTTTCGATTGACCCACCAGGTAAAATTGATCAGGAGTTTTTGAAAAATTTTTTTTAGAAATACAATATCCCCTTTGCCCGTGATTTTCTTTTCTAATTGATACACCTGCCATGCAGCCCAGGCTTGTACAGGTGGATTTACATCACTGAAATTCCATTCGTATGCCGGAATTTGTCCGTCGGGCTTCATGTACCATTCGCGCATGATGAGCAATAACTGATGCTTTGCAAAAACAGGATCGACCAGGGTCATTGCCACGGATTGAAAACCCAGGTCCCATGCGGCATACCAGGGGTATTCCCATTTATCAGGCATCGCAATGATATCCTGATTTTTCAAATGTTTCCATTCGTGATTGCGGCCATTTTGCTTTGAAGAATTAACCGGTGTCACGCCATCGCTTGAATTTAACCATCGTTCAATATCAAAATGATAATACTGCTTGCTCCATAACAATCCGGTTAAAGCCTGCTTTTGAATATTGCGCAGATCGGCATTAATATTTGAAGGAAGTACCGATGAATAAAAGGCATCCGCCTCTTCCTTTCTGCTTGAAAAAATATTGGTGAACCCGGGGACAAAAGCATTGTCCATTATCTTATTGCTAAGGCGTAAATAGATTGTTTTTTTTGCACCTGGCTCAATTCTATATTTATAAACTGCGGAAAATTTTGTTCCGGATTTTTTTTGCCGAAATAGGTCCGTATTGTTATTTTTTATAATGGCATCATGAAAAGCATCCTTTACGAATGGCGTTTTATTGGGTGTTCCCGTTACTTTTAAAAAATTTGTCTCATTCTCCGTAAATAAATGATCGTTGGGCTGTTGAAAATAGAGATAGTAGGATTCAAGCCTGCTGTGGGTTGCGCGCACGGATGTTTTGTCACGAAGGGTAATAGCTGGTTTTTTTTCAAGCCTTTCACTCTGCCAGCGATTATAAAACCAAAGTGTAGGCATCACCGTTATATCGGCTGCTTTATTAAATCGGTTTTGAATGTCTATTTTGATAAAGATGTCTTTGGAGTTTTGTTTTGCATATGTTACAAAGACATCAAAATATTCATTATTATCAAATATCCCGGTGTCAAGGATCTCATATTCGGTGTGCAGTTTTGATAATTTCCTGTTTTCTGCGATAAGTTTTTCGTAAGGAAATGCCTGCTGGGGATATTTATACAAATACTCCATGTAATAATGCGTAGGAACATTATCCAGATAATAATACAGTTCCTTCACATCTTCGCCATGATTCCCAAGCGTATTTCCCAATCCGAATAATCTCTCCTTCAATATGGAATCTTTGCCATTCCATAAGGCAATCGCAAAACATAGATTTTGAAAAAAATCGGAGATCCCGGCCAGCCCATCTTCTCCCCACTGATAAGCGCGGCTATGTGCATGTTCAAATGGAAAATAATTCCAGGCATCGCCATTGCTGCTATAATCTTCTCTTACCGTTCCCCACTGTCTTTCGCTCAGATAGGGACCCCATTGTTCCAGTGGAATTTTTTTTGCTGAATTCACAGCAAGACGTTGATGTTCTGCGGTCATGATAATGCTCATAATCTGAAAAGTTCTTTATTAAACTTCTTTACCGAATAATAGCTTACCCCAGAGATTGACATACAGAAGCATCGTTAATTTTCCTGGTGATCATGGATAACAAAGAATAATTGCTCTTATAAAAATAACATTTGTTGGGAACTTGGCGATTTGTTTTTTGAAAATCACCGTTTAAGAAATAAATGTTGAATTGACATTTAAAAGATCCAGCCGAGCAGCATACAAATAAAAACAATGACCGGAGAGGGAAGTCTTGAAAAAGTGAGGAATGCCCAAACGCCGATAATGACTCCAAAATTCAAAATACTTGTTTTGACATCAATTAAGGAAACGTCCTTCATCATGTAAAAACAAGAAGCAATGATAATTCCCACGACCACGGCATTTATTCCTTCGAGCGCGCGATAGACAATCACATACTTTTTCAAATTATGCCATATCGGGAAAAAGAAAAGCACCAATAATGCACTGGGAAGAAAAATAGCTACCGAACCGATGATACAACCAAAGAGTTGCATGGTCGATCCCTTGTCTTTTAATGCGATACCGCCCATAAAAGAGGCAACCGAAAAAACAGGACCGGGGATCGCGCGGGCAATTCCGGCGCCTGTATAAAAATCATCCTTATCGATCCTGATGATATTTGTTTGCTTTGCCCGCGCCGGCGATTCGGGACGTACAACAAACTGCTCATACATCATGGGGATCAAAACATTTCCTCCGCCAAAAACCAGACTGCCAAAACGATACGTGTTCTCAAATAGATTCAAGGGCTTACGATTGGGCAGATTATTTTTTCTCGCCAATTCACTGCTTGCCCCCGCCAGTAAAAAAATTGCGGCGAACAGCCAGAGATTCCACCATTTTATCTTTTGCGGTGGTTCTTCTTTCTGAGGAATTCTTTTGCTGCTAAGATTGGTCACAAAGCCGCCAAGAATGAGCAGAATCGGAAATATCCATGGCGTCGTAAATAAAAAATAAGTGGCAATCGCACCGATAACCATGATCACGCGCGTTATGGTATTATGTATAGAAATCTTAAATGCCTGAAATGCAGCATAAGCCAGGAATCCAACCGTCATGGGTTGTATGAACTGAAACATATTTGCTTTGATGGATTGGCTTTGGATATCGTCAATCAAAAAGGAAAATCCCCCCATTATGCAACAGGCCGGTAAGATCCAGATGATCAGGGTTAATGCAGCAAGGGGGATTCCGCCCCGTTTATAGCCAATGAGCGTCAGCGTCTGCGTAGATGATGCCCCGGGAAGCATCTGGCAAATGGCATTGTAATCCATCAGTTCCTCTTCGGTGACGTCCCTGCGGCGATGCACAAAGGTTTTCATCATCATTCCCAAATGCCCCTGCGGTCCGCCAAATGCAGTAATGCTGTGTAAGAAAACAGCTTTAAGAAAAGGAATATGGCGAAGCAAAACCATGAGGAAATAAAATGCAGTTAATAATTCTACAATTTATCACTTGTTGAAAAGAAAATAAAAAATTATTCGGGCAACTGGTCTTTCCGTTCGGCGAGCCATTATTTTTTGTAATACGCATTCCTTTCTATCTCTTCTTTGACAACATCCGGAACAAGATACCTGACAGACATCCCTTTTTTGATGTTCTCACGGATATGCGTAGCCGAAATTTGAAGCAGCGGCGCCTGCAGTACCATTATGTTTGCGCTGAGATCTTCTTTGTCAATGTCAAAGCCGGGTCTTTTATAAATGAAAATTGAATAATTCTCGAGAATATAGAGGTAGTTTTTCCATCGCTTGATATTTTGAAAACTGTCGCTTCCCATGATGACAGCAAACTCATGGTCAGGATATTTTTCTTTCAGGTAAGCAAGCGTGTTTGCGGTATAAGAGGGCTTGGGCAATCCAAATTCAATGTCGCTGGCGCGAAGGTCTTTTTCTCCTTCGATGGCAATTTGTATAAGGTAGAGCCGGTGGTATTCATTCAAAAGACCTGCCGATTGTTTTAACGGGTTCTGGGGAGAAACGATAAACCAAAGCTGGTCAATATCGGTATTTTGAAAAATGAAATTGGCAATGATCAAATGCCCGTGGTGAATGGGATTAAAAGATCCAAAATATAACCCGATTTTCATTTATTATATTGATAATCAAATCTTTATACTTCTTCTTCTACGAAAATATTCCTCGCTTCATCCAGCCGCAAACTTAAGCTATAGCCAGCAATCGCAACGGAGATTGGATCTCCCAGGGGCGCGATTTTTTCCACCTTTATTATTTCACCAGGCACACAGCCCATTTCCATTAACTTTAAAAAGATCTCATCTTTTTCAAAAGAATGAATCCTCGCAACGGAGCCGGCATGTAAATCAGACAATCGTTTCATTATTAAATTGATAAACAAAGGTAGTTTTGTAAAAATTACCAACTTTACGATTTTAGAAAAATGAAAAAAATCTATCGCAGTTCAAAAATTTTCTTTTTTTTTCAAGACCGGGGACTTGCCTTGTCGCATCGGTCCCTCCTAAAATCCTTTATTGAACAGCTTTTTATTGATGAAAACAAAAAACCCCGGCAGATAAATTACATTTTCTGCGATAACAATTACATGCTAAAATTGAATCTGCAGTATCTCAATCATAATTATTTTACCGATATCTTGACTTTTCCCCTGGAAGAGTGTAACGGCGCAATCTCGGCGGACATTTTTATCAACATCGATGAGGTCAGAAAAAACGCAAAAGAATATGGCAATTCGCTCAGAGAGGAGATTCACCGCGTGATTTTCCATGGAGCCTTGCATTTGTGTGGGTACAAGGACAAGACCGACAAAGAAAAACGGCTCATGAGAAAAAAGGAAGACCACTATTTGTCTCTTTATCTGAAATGAGTGTTCCACGTGAAACGGGAATCCGGAGGGTTCCACGTGGAACAAATATCAGTCTCGATAAATCCCGTCTTAGATTTACCTTTGCAAAATGTTTCCCCAATATGATGTTATTGTTGTAGGAGCGGGCCACGCAGGATGTGAGGCGGCCGCAGCGGCGGCGAACCTGGGCTCAAAAGTACTATTGGTAACCATGAATATGCAGACCATAGCCCAGATGAGCTGCAATCCGGCGATGGGCGGCATTGCAAAAGGTCAGATTGTTCGTGAAATAGATGCCCTCGGCGGCTATTCCGGGTTGGTTTCAGATCATAGCATGATCCAATTCAGAATGCTCAATAAATCCAAGGGTCCGGCAATGTGGAGCCCCAGGACGCAAAACGATCGGGTCTTATTCAGCCTTAAATGGCGCCAACTTCTTGAAAATACCCCGAATGTTGATTTCTACCAGGACACAGCAAAGGCAATAATTACCAAGAACAATAAGGTTGCCGGCATCATTACCGGTTTGGGGAATGAAATTTATAGCAAATCTGTAATCCTTACCAGCGGAACATTTTTGAATGGCATAATCCATATCGGCGAAAAACAATTGGGTGGGGGAAGGCTAGCCGAAAAAGCAGCAACAGGTATTACCGAGCAACTCGTCTCTCTTGGTTTTGAAAGTGATAGGCTCAAAACAGGCACACCGCCCCGAATTGATGGAAGAAGCCTGGACTACACAAAAATGGAAGAGCAAAAGGGTGATGAAGAGATTTCAGGGTTTTCTTTCACCCAGACAGAAAAGCCAAAAAAACAGTTAAGTTGTTGGATAACATACACGAACACAAGGGTTCACGAAATTCTTAAGAAAGGCTTTGATAGAAGCCCGATGTTCACCGGCAGGATAGACGGCGTTGGTCCAAGATATTGCCCAAGCGTTGAGGATAAGATAAATCGCTTCTCACAAAGAGAACGGCATCAATTGTTTGTTGAGCCGGAAGGCTGGAATACCGTTGAGATCTATCTCAATGGGTTTTCTACCTCCTTGCCGGAAGAGATTCAATACGAAGCTATTCGTAATATTGCGGGTCTTGAAAAAGCCCGTTTCTTCAGGCCCGGCTACGCGATCGAATATGATTATTTCCCCCCGACTCAATTAAAACATTCATTAGAAACAAAACTAATTGACAATCTGTACTTTGCGGGGCAAATTAACGGAACCACCGGTTATGAAGAAGCGGCCTGCCAGGGTATTATGGCTGGCATAAATGCCCATCAATCAATCAATAACAAAGAGCCGTTCATATTAAAGAGAGACCAAGCCTATATTGGCGTTTTGATTGATGATCTCATCAACAAAGGTACCGAAGAGCCTTATAGAATGTTTACCTCCAGGGCGGAATTCAGGACCCTGTTAAGACAGGATAATGCGGACATGCGTCTCACGGAATTAAGCTATCATCTTGGCCTTGCCTCAGCACAAAGAATGCAAAACCTGTCCCGCAAAATGGATTCTGTGGAAAAAATCAAATCGATCTTACAAAGCTCAATCATTGAGTCGGATGAATCTGCAGCCTATTTAACAGGCAAAAACTCTTCGGTCCTGACTTCAAAACAAAAAGCTTCGCAAATATTACTCAGACCCGCGGTGGATATAAATTCTATAATGAATTCCATACCCCGCTTATTTGAATCACTTAAAGATTTTGATAAAGAATCCCTGGAGCAGGCGGAAATACAAATAAAATATGAAGCGTACATTGAAAAAGAAAAACAACTCGCCGAAAGAATAAGCCAATTAGACAATCTCCCCATTCCGGTTAATTTCAATTACGATAGAATTTCCTCCCTTTCCGCAGAAGCCATGCAAAAATTCAAGAAAATAAAACCGGAAACACTTGGGCAGGCAAGCAGAATAAGTGGTGTCAACCCAAGCGACGTCCAAATCCTTTTGGTATATATGGGACGCTAAGGGCTATTATAGTCCAAATCTTGCGCTTATCTCAAGCATTCGCTCAATTGGTCTTCTTGCGGCATTCAACAGCGCCTCCTCCATGATGATCTCCGGTTGCTCGTACTGCATGCATAAATACAATTTCTCCAGGGTATTAAGTTTCATATGAGGACAGTCATTACAAGCACAATTATTGGTAGGAGGTGCCGGAATAAAGGTCTTATGCGGAGAATTGAGCTGCATTTGATGGAGAATTCCAGCCTCGGTAACCACAATATATTCCAAAGCCTCATCTTTCTCAGTGAATTTTAATAACCCCGTCGTTGAGCCAATATAATCAGCAACACGAAGAACATGATCCTCACATTCAGGATGAACGATAATTTTCGCATTTGGATTCCTTGTCTTCAATTTCAGGATTTTTTCCAAACTGAAAATTTCATGGACCATACACGCACCATTCCATAAGACCATATCTCTGCCCGTTCTTTTATTTAAATAGGCTCCCAGATTCTTGTCGGGAGCAAAAATGATTTTTTGTTCTTCGGGTAAGCTTTCAATTATTTTCTGGGCATTGCTCGAAGTACATATTATATCACTCAGGGCTTTAATTTCCGCAGAACAATTGATGTAGGAAATAACAAGATGATCCGGATATTTTTGCATGAACTTTCTGAAAAGCGCTGCGGGAGCAGAATCGGCCAAAGAGCAGCCCGCGTTTAAATCAGGCAGAACAACTTTCTTTTGTGGATTTAAGATCTTTGCTGTTTCTGCCATGAAATGCACGCCAGCGAAGCAAATAAGATCAGCATTTGTTTTTGCAGCCTGCTGTGCCAAACCTAAACTATCACCAACAAAATCAGCAACATCCTGGATATCGGGCTCCTGGTAATAATGCGCAAGAACGACGGCATTTTTTTCTTTCTTCAAGCGTCCAATCTCTTTGAACAAATCCAGCTTGGGATCAACTTCGATTTCTAAAAAACCCGAATCACCCAAAGGATCGTTTTTAAAATTGTGCATATCTCCTATAATGTATATTAATACTTATTATTTATATATAAATCTATTACTACTATAATGAATTTCTGTGTAAAGAAATACTTCACAAAATTAGTTCTTAATATCAAATCGAGTTTATTAACATATTCGGAACGACTATTCAACAAAAAGACCGGCTGAAACGCAATAGAATCGAAGAAATAAAAAGAAGTCAACAAAAAACAATAAGTGTTAGTTCTGATAAAGTGGACAAAAAAGGAAATAATCCGAAGGAACAAACTGAGCATAAAAACAAGATTATTAAGCAGGAATCTGTATTGGGAAAAAAGAAAAAACTTATGGGCTAATTATCAACCAAAAAGCTGGTCGAAAAATGCCGGTTATCTACATAAAAGCGGAGATATTAAATAGGGGTCTTAACTTTTGTTTCACGAAGGGGAATCTTTAACCGGGGGATTTAAAAAAAAATAAAGTTAATAACAATCAGAATCCTTTATAGAAGCAGATTTTGGGACAGTTTCAACAGTTTGTTCATAATTTTTTTTAACCTATTTTTGCCATCCGTTAAAAAAACGGCAAGCAGAAATTATGTCAATTATTCAGAAAATTCGCGATAAAGCCGCCTGGTTGGTTTTTGGATTGATCGCAATAAGTCTAATGGGTTTTCTTTTAATGGATGCCTTCGTTGGAAAATCGAGGTTGTTTGGCGGAGGGAACTCCGATGTTGTGGGCACAGTTGATGGAGAGAATTTGGAATATGCAAAGTTCGAAGGCCAGGTGCAGTTGATAGAACAACAACAGCAGCAGCAAATGCAGGGACAGCCTTTGAATGAAATGCAGCAGGAAAATATTAAAGAGGGTGTTTGGAACCAATTCGTGGAGGATGCTACGATGGGGGACCTTTATAAAAAACTGGGGCTGCAGGTCAGCGACAAGGAATTAAACGATCTGTTGGTTGGACCCAACGCCATTCCTGATATCAAAAGATCGTTCACCGATCCAAAGACGGGCATTTTTGATGCACAAGCGGCGGCATCAGCGATCAATCAACTACGGGCGATTTACAAAAGCAACAAAAAAACGGATAAGGGTTATGATGAAGCAAAAAGGTTTTTTGAAGAATCGATTCCGCAAATCATAAGAGCGAGATTAAAAGAGAAATATCTTTCCCTGCTTGCTTCCAGTGTTTATGTTCCGAAATGGATGGCAGAAAAAAGCATGTCCGATATGAACCAGATGGCTTCAATTTCATATGTGCTCGATCCTTATTCCACCATTTCTGACAGCACCATCAAGGTTAGCGACGATGAGATCAATGATTATCTAAACAAACATAAAGAACAATACAAGCAGGAAGAATCAAGAAGCATCGCTTATGTAGCGTTTAATGCGGCGCCCACTGTTGGCGACAGCACAGCATTGCGCAATCAATTGCAGAATTTAAAATCTGATTTTTCTTCTGCATCAGACGTTACCGCGTTTCTGGCGAGAAACGAATCGGAGTCCGGAGACTATGATGATTCCTACATACAGAAATCAAAACTGCAGGGCATACACAAAGATTCTCTTATTGGTTTGCCCAAAGGGTCAGTGTATGGACCATATTTAGAAAGCGGTGAATATTTTCTGGCAAAAAAAATTGATGAAAAAAGCGTGCCCGACAGCATTAAATGCAGACATATCTTAGTAAAGATAGCAGACAGAGAAAAAGGTCAGATCAGAGATGACAGTACAGCAAAAAAACTCATTGACAGTATTGCCAATGCTGTAAAAAACGGAGCGGATTTTAATCAGCTTGTTCTTAAATACAGTGATGACGATGGAAGTAAGAACAATAAAGGGGAATACAGTTTCTCTTCTGCAAGCAACCTGGTGAAACCGTTTTATGAGACCGTATTCTATGAACCGGTCGGAACAAAAAAGGTGGTAAAAGCGGAAAGCAATGACTATATCGGCTACCATTATATTGAAGTATTAAGCCAGAAAGATTTTGAACCGGCATATAAGATCGCATACCTGACCAAGAAAATTGTTGCCAGCTCTGAGACAGATCAAAATGCTTCCGGATTGGCCAATCAGTTTGCCGGGCAAAGCCGAACCAGTAAAGCATTTGACGATAATGTAAAAAAACAAAATCTTCAAAAATTATTGGCTCCCGACATCACCCCAACGGCAAGTTCAATTGTCGGATTAGGCACAAAACGCGAATTGGTTAAATGGATCTTTGATGATAAAACCGCACTGGGAGATGTTTCTGAGCCATTCGGTGTTGGGAATAAATATGTGGTCGCCATGGTAACGGAGATCAATCATGAAGGAACGATGAATGTCGCTAAAGCGAGACCGATAATAGAACCCATTTTACGCAATCAAAAAAAGGCAGACGCGATAGTTAAGAAGCTCGGCAACATCGCTTCCCTCGATGCAGCAGCTTCAGCTACAAATCAGCAGATCAGAAAAGCAGACAGCATTAATTTTTCTTCGCCCTATATTGCGAATGCCGGCAGAGAACCAAAAGTGATCGGTGCGGCTTTTGATAAACAACTTTCGGGGAAGGCTGTTTCAGCGCCAATTACCGGAAATCAGGGCGTCTTTTATATTAAGGTTGAAAGTGTGAGCGCAAAACCCAATAGCGCGGATATAGAGCAAGTTAAACTCAATCAGGAGCAGATACAAAAGCAAATGGTCAATTATCGTGCAGTGGAAGTGTTGAAAAAGAATGCGTCTATCAAAGATAATCGGGGAAAGCTTTTATAAGAGGATCCTGGAAGATCAACATAATCCAAGCCCCGCAGAAGCGGGGCTTTTTATTGTCATTAATAATTGAAGATAAAACAATCATGCAGTAATTTTGTAATCTAAAGTATGAGTGAGGAAATCCTAAATAAAGTTGCTTCAAGTTCATTGATAAGCATTGATCTGGAAGAGTATTATCCGAAAGGGGAAATTGTTCTTTTCGACCTGAAGCCACTTCTTTTTATGGAATTGATCTTGAAAGAAAAAGAATTTCGCGCCGCCTTGCAACAAATCGATTGGTCAAAATATCAAGACAAAATAGTTGTACTTACTTGCAGTGCGGATGCCATTATTCCGGTATGGGCATATATGTTGGTAACGAGTTATCTTCAGCCTATTGCAACAGATATTATCGTCGGCGATGAAAAATCCGCAGCATCGCAAATTGTCTTAAAGAGAATAAACGAGCTGAACCCAGATGATTATCTCGACAAGCGCATTGTAATAAAAGGATGTGGCGACCTGCAAATAGATTCTTCGGCTTATGCAGAGATAACGAAAATATTAGTGCCGGTTGTAAAAAGCATCATGTACGGCGAGCCATGCAGCACCGTTCCGGTATATAAAAAGAAATAATTTTTATTAATGCAGTCAATAATAAAAAATGCGGAAGAAGCAGATGTTCCTGAGCTTTCTTTGTTGTTTGACCAATACAGAATTTATTACAAGAAGAATTCAGATATCCCCGGAGCAAAAAAATACCTGCTGGAAAAAATTCAGAAAAAAGAATCGATAATTTTTATCGCAAAAAGCGAAAATAAAATAATTGGATTTACCCAGCTCTATCCATTGTTTTCGAGTCTTGGCATGAAGCGGTCATGGATATTGAACGATTTGTATGTTTTGGAACAGTATCGTGGAAAAGGGGTATCAAAACAATTGATAGACGCGGCAAAGGACTTAGCCAAAGAGACAAATGCTGCAGGAATCTTGCTGGAAACAGAAAAGACAAACATCGTTGGAAACAAGTTGTATCCTGCCGTTGGATTTGCCTTATACGAAAAGAATAATTTTTACTGGTGGGACAATTCCTAAACCGATTCCACACTCAGCTCTTCAACAAAGTCCCTTTTAATATTACAAAAGCAGCGGTAAAATAAATGATCAACCCGGTCACATCAACAAGTGTTGCCACAAATGGAGCGGAAGAGGCAGCGGGGTCCGCGCCAAACTTTTTTAATACCAGCGGCAGCATTGAGCCGGAAAAGGTTCCCCACATCACTACACCTATTAAGGCAATAAAAACCGTGATGGCAAGAAGCATCCAATATTCGCCATAATCGAACCAGTGGAGTTTCTGCCATAAAACGATTCTGACAAAACCAACAGATCCCAGGATTGCCCCCAGGATAAATCCGGAGATTATTTCCCTCCGCATCACCCGCCACCAGTCGCGGAAACCAATTTCTCCCAGGGCCATCGCGCGAATAATGATTGAGGAAGCCTGCGACCCGGAATTGCCGCCGCTTGAAATAATAAGCGGGATAAACATAGCAAGAACAGCAGCCCTTTCTATCTCTCCTTCAAAATGTCCCATCGCCGTCGCCGTAAGCATCTCTCCCAAAAATAAAATGATCAGCCATCCGGCTCTTTTACGAATAAGATTTACAAAAGAGATCGTCGTATAGGGTTCATCAAGCGCTTCCGATCCGCCAATCTTTTGTATCTCCCGCGTGTCTTCCTTTTCTGACAATCTTAATACGTCATCCAGGGTGACAATTCCAAGCAACACGCCGTTGTCGTCCGTCACGGGAAGGGCAAAGCGGCTATTATTGCGGAATATGCCAATTGCTTCTTTTTGTGCATGATTAACCTTAAGCGCTATAAATTGATGATCCATTATTTGTTCAACCAAAATATTATTTTCAACGACCAAGAATTCTTTTATGTTGATGTCATCGATCAGTACGCCTGCATCATCAACAACAAATAAAAAATTCAGGGTTTCTGTTGCTTTGCCGCGATGTTTGATAATATCCAGCACATCCTGCACAGAGTCTGTTCTTTTTATTGCCACATAATCGGGGGTCATTAATCTTCCCACAGATCCGGCAGGATATCCAAGTAGTTCCAGTGTTTCTGCGCGCACTTGCGGATCAAGGATCTTTAGTAATTCTTTTACTGCATTTCCTGGCAGCAAAGAAAGAAAAGCGGTACGATCATCGGGGCGTAAATTGTTGAGCAACTCCGCTGCTTTTTGCTCCGGCAAAGATTTAATAATGATCTCCTGCTTCTTTTTTCTTAAGAACTTAAATGCACGCGCAGCTTGTGTGGGATCGAGATGTTGGAATAATTTTACTGCCCATTGCGTATTGCGGTTTGTAAATTCAACAATGTCTTTTGAAGACAATTTTTTTAGTTTTACAAACTCCGTGATCTTGTTGTGTTGTAACAGGTTTTTGATGTCGTTAAAGCTAAGCATACAGTAAGATTAGTAAGGTTGAAAAATAATCACCCGTAAAAATAAAGCAGTTAAATAATAAAGGAAAAACCAAGAAAAATTTACCAGGTCGATTTTAATTGCCAAACTTTTATTTTATCAAAAGAATTGGTTGCGCCATTGCTGAATAATTCAATACCATCATTTTGCTTTTCTGGAAATATTTGTGCCGTCATTACACAAATTCCATCATTGGCAAAAACCTCAATGATGCTGTTATCGAAGAAAATATGCAAATTTATTTTTCCATTGTCTTTTGAAAGTGATTGTTCATAATAATGAAGAGCTGCATATCTTTTATTAAAAGAAGTATCACCGGCTCCCCGGCGATCAATAAATATTGTTTGTTTAGATTCATTATATCCGATAATGAAGGGATTAGATTTTCCCACAGCCAGGCGAAGGCCGGAAACGCTTGCCGGGGATGGTTTCCAGCTTAATTCAATTTCCAGTTGCTGACCCTTTACGGGTAATAATTTTCTTTCTTTTACCAAAATAACATTTTCCTGCCATACGGACTTTCTCAATAATGATAAGTCAGAAACAGGACTTTCTTTTAAGATCCATTCATTGTCATTTTTAAGAAGTGATAATGTTCGTGGCAAAGCCATTGCGCTTTTCCATGGAGAAACAGGAATGCTGTTTGCATAACCCCAGTTATTTGCCCAGCCCAATAGAACAGGCTTTTGATTTGCGGGCAGATGCGTGTACACAATTCCTGCATAATAGTCCGGACCATAATCCGGCCGATATATTTTTTGCGCAGGATCTTCGTTGATAAATTTTGTTCCGTCAAATTCTCCAACAAAATATTGCATGGTGGATTGAACAGAATTAAACAATACCCATTTTGATCTGCCCGGATCATTCTCAATAGCAATTTTAGTAAGAGCAGGACATTCCCAAATATCTGTGGTATCGCCGGCAGGACCGAAGTCGCTTTCATGTTTCCAATTTTTCAAATTCAATGATGAATAAAATTGTACGATATGCTCCTGCGGCAACACAAGCGCCATTATCCATTTTTTATCTGGTTCATACCAAAACACACAAGGATCTCGAAAGTCTTTCTTGTGTAGATCGAGAACAGGATTTTGAGCATATTTTTTCCAGGTGATCCCATCGTCCAGGCTATAAGCGATGTATTGCGCCTGCCGGTAGTCATCGGGTTTTGAACTGTCTGGTATATAATGCCCGGTATATATGGCAATCATCGGAATCTGCCCGCTCTTTTTTGCAAATCCGCTTGAATTTTTTTCATCAACGACGCAACTCCCGGAAAATATCATTACCTCGTTTTCTTCCCGGATGGCGATGGGTAAATGTTTCCAATGAACAAGGTCCTTACTCACAGCATGTCCCCAGCTCATATGCCCCCACACGTTTCCGAATGGATTGTGCTGATAAAAAAGATGATAATTTCCTTTATAATAAACCAGCCCATTGGGATCGTTTGTCCAGTTTATCGCCGGGGTAAAATGGAATTGCGGGCGGTATTTTTCCTTGTATAAACCATCATTTTTTTTCTGCGCAGCAACAGAAAAGGAAAATAACACGGTAAAAAAGAAAAGAAAATTTTTCATTGGTGGGTTTTTCAGGCGACCAAGGCAGCGGCGCCAAATACACCGGCGCTATCTCCCAGGCTTGGTTTTAAAATAGGAACATCAACGCGATTTTTAAAAATGTATTTACTTAGATATTCTTTCCCCTCGGTATAAATGCCCTCAATATTACCAACGCCGCCGCCGACAACAATTACATCAGGATCCAGTAAATTGGTAATTACAGAAACGCCTTTGCCAAAAAAATGAAAAAGACGATACATTGTTTTTGCCGCATTTTCGTCTATCCCTTGCCGGTAGTTCCCCACAATCTCTTTTAATCTCGATCTTTTGCCGGCAAGAAGTGTATAGTATCTTTCCAAAGAAGGCCCGGAAATGATCGTCTCTACACAGCCGACTTTTCCGCAGTAACAGGGTCCGCCGGATTCATCTAAAAAATTGTGTCCCCATTCTCCGGCAATGCCATGGCAACCGGTCCAAATTTTTCCATTCATTACAATCCCGCCACCAACGCCGGTTCCCATGATGATTCCAAAAACCATTTTTGCGTTTGGCGCTTTTTCCTTTACAACGCCCCAATGCGTTTCCGCCAAGGCAAAACAGTTTGCATCGTTGGCAAGAACTACCGGAATTTTTAAAATAGCTTCAATATCTTTTTTCAATGCCTCTCCGTTAAGGGCCGTGGAGTTGCAGTTCTTCATGGTTTGCAGGATCGGATCCAAAACGCCCGGCGTCCCGAAACCAATTGTTTGTGCCGTCAATCCAGACTGCATTTGCATCTCATCGACCAACTTCTTTATTTGCTTAACGATATGTTCATATCCGTTAAGCGCTTCGGTATCAACACGCGTGCGGATAATTGGCGTAGGATCGCTTATTGATTTGAGAATAACTCCTTCGATTTTAGTTCCACCCAGATCAATTCCCCATATAGGCTGATTCATGACAAGCAATTTTAGAAATGGAATATAAAATTTTTTATGACAAAACTTACCAATAAATTTAATTAATAAACCAAAACGATATGCTTTCCTATCCGGTTCGCGTTGCACTCATCGCCGCCCTGGGCGGATTTTTATTTGGATTTGAAACGGCAGTTATTTCCGGCGCAGAGAAGACCATTCAGCAATTATGGCAATTGGATTCCTTCTGGCATGGATTTACCGTTGCGGCAAGCCTGATCGGAACAGTCGCCGGCTCTATTATTGCCGGAATACCCGCACAAAAATTCGGGAGGAGAGCGACACTAAAATGGATCGCCATTTTATATTTGGTTTCTGCCGTTGGTTGCACCCTGTCATCGATCTGGGTTTTGTTTGTTTCTTTTCGTTTCATCGGCGGCATCGCCGTGGGCGCGTCTTCTGTGGTCGGCCCGATGTATATCTCCGAGATCGCCCCGGCAAAACAAAGAGGAAGGCTTGCCGGCTCTTTTCAACTAAATATTGTGGCCGGAATTTTTATTGCTTACGTCACCAACTTTTTTTTCGTTGGCACAGGGGAAAACTCATGGCGATGGATGCTTGGGGTGATGGTGATCCCTGCAGGATTATTTGCGATTTTACTGCGCACCATTCCGGAAAGCCCGCGCTGGCTCGTGCTTAATAACAGGGACGACGAGGCAGAAAAAATTTTCGCAAGAACGGGGGAGCCCAACGCCGCAAAATTGATTCGGGAAGAACATGAACTTTCAAAACACGGAACAAAAGAGAGCTTGTTCAATGGAAAATATAAAAAACCGATTTTTTTTGCTGTTGTTCTTGCTATGTTCAATCAGCTTTCGGGCATTAATGCCATTTTATATTATGCCCCGCGCATCTTTGAAATGGCGGGATTTGATAAAGCGCACGCGTATCTTCAACCCATCTATGTTGGGGCGGCAAATCTGTTCTTCACCCTGCTTGCCATGTCGTTCATTGATCGCTTTGGAAGAAAAACATTATTGGTGATCGGTTCCGTAGGCATGATCGTTTTTCTCGCCCTTACTGCAAATGCCTTTCGCGGAAATATTTCAGGCAACAGTTTCGTTCT